>NZ_AUKO01000028.1:0-136634 GCF_000424785.1 Streptomyces sp. CNT360
TCCCCCTGTGAGGGGTTAAGGCTCCCTGGAGATGACGGGGTTGATAGGCCGGATCTGGAAGCCCAGTAATGGGTGGAGGTGACCGGTACTAATAGGCCGAGGGCTTGTCCATAGAGGCTCGCGTCCACTGTGTGGGTTCTGAGACAACAACCCCGACACAACCCTTTCGTGGGTGTGTGTTGGTGTGTGTTGTGTGTTTCGGTGGTCATAGCGTGAGGGAAACGCCCGGTTACATTCCGAACCCGGAAGCTAAGCCTTTCAGCGCCGATGGTACTGCATGCGGGAGCGTGTGGGAGAGTAGGACGCCGCCGAACTTTGTGTAGGGAAAGCCCCGTTGGCCCAGCCAACGGGGCTTTTCTTTTGCCCGCGTACCGTGGCTCTCTGCCGGTACGCGGTTTCGGTATGTGCGGCGACCCGGGCTCGGAGGCTTTCGGGGACGGTCTCTCGGGTCAGCGATCGGTGTTCGGGCCGCCCAGGGTGGCCGAGCCGTCGAGGCGGCCTCGTCCGTCGGGGACGTTCAGCCGCAGCACCGCCGTCAGTGGTGGGTCGAGCCGGCCGTCAGATGACCGTGCGGCCATGCGGCGGCCGTGCTCGACCACGCTCTCGGTGAGTGCGTTGAGGATCGGCAGCAGCTCCGGATCCGCGCCCACTACATACAGCGTGCCCGTTTCGGCGACGAACGATTCCACCGCGAGCCGATCGGCTCGTTCTGCGGTGCAGGCGTTGCGGACGTGGAGCTGTCCGAGGGGCGCGAGAGCCCTGCGGATCAGGGCCAGGGCGTCGGCGCGCAGCTGCGGGTGGCCTGTCAGGGCGGCCTCCAGCTCACCCGCGGCGCCTGCCATGGCCTGGGGATGGGTGCGCAGGATGCGGACCGCGTCCCCGGTCTGCCCCGTCGCCAGGGACCAGCGGTGCACCTCGCGGAACGGGCGCTTGTCCAACGCCGCCGCGTGCAGCCAGCAGCGGAGCATCGTCTCAGCCGTGGTGTGTGTCGTCGCATCGATGGGACGCGGCGAGCGCAGGGGCGCCAGGAGAGCTGTCGCGCGGGAGGCGGCCGTCGCACGGTCCGTGCAGCCGTGGTGGGGTGACCAGCGGAGGCGGTCGGGGGTGTCACAGGCGTGCGTCGGGTCGAAGAGGTGGACGGGGCCCAGTTTGGCGCGTGCCGTTTTCGTGGCGGTCCACAGCTCAGGTGTGGCGCAGGTGACGAGGGCGGCGCCGGGGGCCTCCATGGCCTGGGCCACGGCGTCCTCGTGGCTGTCGCCCGCACGGTGCTGTCCGGGAACAGGGGCAAGGCCGGGGAGACCGGAGAGTCGGGACGCCGCGTCGTCGGTGCCTGCGCCGCCGCCCCGTTGGCCGGTGCCGTTGGGGGGTCCGGGGACGGCTGTTGTGCCGTTCACTGCTGCGCCGCCGTCGGTGGCTCCGTCCGGGCCCAGGTGGCGCGTACCGTTCGCAACCCCGGCGCTGCCGGGTGAGGGCGTACCGTCCGGAGCGCCCGCGTAGCCGGGAAAGGGCGCCTCGCCCGCGGTGCTCGTGGCCCCGACGGTGGTGTTCGGCACCGCGGGCCCGACGTCGAGCGGCGGCTGTGGTGTTGTTCGAGCGGGGTCGGAGGCAGCGCCCCGGGTCGGGCTCTTCGCTGCGGAAGGGCTTTCCACTGCCGTGGCGGTCTCCGTGGCGGCGGTGGTGTCCGTGGCTTCCGCCGGGCGGTGCCGGGTGCGCCTTCCGGCCTGGCGGACGGCGCGGGCGCGGGCGATCGTGCCCATCACGAACACCGTGAGGACGAGCAGCACCATGAGCTGGCCGACGAAGATTCCCCAGAAGAGGCCGTAGCCGGAGAGTTGTCCGTGCGGGGTGGCGGGCCAGGCTCCGGCGACGTCGTGGGGGCGGGCGATCAGTTCGCGGATGGCGAGCGGCGTTCTGCCGAAGGTGACATCGTCCGGCCAGGCGCCGTGGGAGAAGAGGCCGGCCAGTCCGGTCGCCGTCCATACGAAGACGGCGAGGCCGAGGAGGAGGGCCAGTGCGCCGACCAGCAGCCCGTCGGGGATGCCGCCGCCCGCGCCGCCGGTCGTGCGGCGTGGCCGGTACGGGGCGCGCCCGCCGTGGTGGGGCGGGTGCTCACGGTCGTCGTCTGGGTCGTATCGCATCGGCACCGGTATTCAAGCGAGGCGGGTCGGTTGCGGCGCGCTCCCCGACGCCGGGGTACGGCGGGTCATGCCACGGTGGATCCCGAGGAGGGGCCGCCGGACGAGGAGCGCTCCATCGCCAGCGCGCGGGCCTCGCTCTCCGTGTCCAGGTCCGCCTCCAGAGCCGTCTCGAAGGCGAAGCCCGGGTCCGTGGAGCTCTCCGTCATCGCCCGGTCGGTGAAGACGAGGGGGCGTTCGGACTCGGTGACCAGGTGTTTGACGACCTGGACGTTGCCGTTGACGTCCCATACGGCGATGCCGGGCGAGAGGGTGGGGATGATCTCGACCGCCCAGCGGGGCAGGCCGAGGACCTTTCCGGTGGCGCGGGCCTCGTCGGCTTTCTGGGCGTAGATGGTGCGGGTGGAGGCCATTTTGAGGATGGCGGCGGCCTCGCGGGCGGCGGCGCCGTCGACGACGTCGGAGAGGTGGTGGACGACGGCGACGAACGAGAGGCCCAGACGGCGGCCGAACTTGAGCAGCCGCTGGAACAATTGCGCGACGAAGGGGCTGTTGATGATGTGCCAGGCCTCTTCGACCAGGAAGATCCGCTTGCGCCGGTCGGGGCGGATCCAGGTGTGTTCCAGCCAGACACCGACGATGGCCATGAGGATCGGCATGGCGATGGAGTTGCGGTCGATGTGGGAGAGGTCGAAGACGATCAGGGGCGCGTCCAGGTCGATGCCGACCGTGGTGGGGCCGTCGAACATGCCGCGCAGGTCGCCGTCGACCAGCCGGTCGAGGACGAGGGCGACGTCCAGGCCCCAGTCGCGGACGTCGTCGAGGGCGACGTTCATCGCCTCGGCCGACTCCGGCTTGGGGTGGCGCAGCTGTTCGACGATGTCCGTGAGGAGGGGCTGCCGGTCCTTCGTCGTGGCGTTGACGTAGGCGTGGGCGACCTTCAGGGCGAAGCCGGAGCGCTCGTCCAGTCCGTGGCCCAGCGCGACCTCGATGATGGTGCGCAGCAGCGCCAACTGGCCGGTGGAGGTGATGGCCGGATCCAGCGGGTTGAGGCGGATGCCCTGGTCGAGCGCGGCGGTGGGGTCGAGGCGGATCGGGGTGATGCCCATCTCCTCCGCGATCAGGTTCCACTCGCCGACGCCGTCCTCGCCCTGCGCGTCCAGCACCACGACCTGCCGGTCGCGGAAGCGCAACTGCCGCAGCACGTACGTCTTCTCCAGCGCCGACTTGCCGTTGCCCGACTCGCCCAGAACCAGCCAGTGCGGGGCGGGGAGCTGCTGGCCGTACAGCTGGAAGGGGTCGTAGATGTAGCCCTTTCCGCTGTAGACCTCGCGGCCGATGATGACGCCGGAGTCGCCGAGGCCGGGCGCGGCGGTCGGCAGGTAGACGGCCTGCGCCTGCCCCGTGGACGTACGGACGGGCAGGCGGGTCGTCTCCGTCTTGCCGAACAGGAAGCTGGTGAACGCTTCGGTGATCGCGGACAGGGGATCGAGCGCGGCCATGCTGGCTACCTCCGGCCTGGAGCGGCGGTGCGGCGAGGGTGGGGCGGCGGTACGGTGCCGAGGCAGACAGGTCTCATGCGGGGCTCCTTCCGCGCCTCAGCGCCGTATTCCGGTGGCGAACGGGAGGGTGTTGACGAAGGCGCGGTGGTGTTCGCGGTCGCACCACTCCAGTTTCAGGTAGCTCTTGCCCGCGGAGGCCCGGATGGTGCGCTTGTCGCGGGCGAGCCCTTCGGGGGAGCGGGAGGAGACCGTGATGTAGCCGACGAGGTTGACGCCGGCCGCACCCGAGGCCAGGTCGTCGCCGCGCTGGTCCACGCGGCCGTGCGCGGCCACGTCCCGCGGGTCGACGGTGCGGTTCATCTTGGCCGAACGGCTCGCCTCCGCCTCGTCGTTCGTCTTCTCCGTCAGCATGCGTTCGATGGCCAGCTCGGTCGGTTCCAGGTCCATCACCACGGCCACGGTGCGGATCACGTCCGGGGTGTGAACGAGCAGCGGCGCCAGGAAGTTCACGCCCACCGGTGTCATCGGCCACTCCTTGACCCAGGCGGTGGCGTGGCACCAGGGGGCGCGGGTCGTCGACTCGCGGGTCTTGGCCTTCAGGTAGGTCGGCTCGACGGCGTCGAGCTCGGCGGGCCAGGCGTTGCGCTTGGACATCGCCTGGATGTGGTCGATGGGGTGGTCCGGGTCGTACATCGAATGCACGAGCGAGGCCAGCCGGGCCTGGCCCAGTGGCTGCCGCACCCGGATGTCGGCCTCGGCCAGCCGGGCGCAGATGTCCGTCAACTCGCGGGCCATCACGATGGCCAGCCCCTCGTCGCGCGAGAGTTTGCGCCCCGCCGTGTGCCGGGCCGCCTTGGCGATGGTGGCCCCCTCGGTGGCCAGCTCCCGCCCGTAGTGCATGCACGCCACCAGGTAGGCCCGGTGCTGCTCGCTGGAGGTGGAGACCATCGACTGCAACTGGTCGTACGACGAGCGCAGCCACGGTGCGGCACGTCCGTCGCCGCGCTGGGCGACGTCCTTGGCGTGCGCGTCGGGGTCCGCGGGCAGCGTACGGGCCAGCATCTGCAGCCGCGTGACGTAACCGTCGCCGTTCGCCACGTGCTTGAGGAGGGTGCCGAAGCGGTCGACCAGCGCCTCCTGGTCCTCGCTGTCGCGCAGCCCCACACCCGGGCCCTCGATCTCTATGGCCGCGGTGACTGTGCGGCGGTCCGCGTGCAGCAGCACAGCGATCTCGTCCGGCCCGAACGGCGCCGACAGCCACGCGATACGGCCCACACCGGGCGGCGGGCCGATCTCCACCTCGCGGCCGTCGAGAGCCGTACCCGCCTCGGCCGCATCCGAACGGTAAGCCGTACCGCGGCGCAACAGCCGCTTGTAGGAACGGTTGATCTCGAACCACCTGTAGAACGTGCGGCCCTTGTACGGAACGTAGACCGCGGCCAGCGCGATCGCCGGGAAACCCACCAGGGCCGGGATACGGAGGGAGAGGACCGGAATCAGCAGGCCGCTCATCATGCCGAAGAACGCGCCGACCACGATCAGCGCGATCTCGCCGGTGTCGCGGTTCTTGCCGACGATCGCGTTCGGCCGGGCCCGGCCGATCATGTACGTGCGGCGCTGGGTCGACAGACCCGCACCCGCCGTGTGCGACGGCGAGGTCATCCGCGGTCACCTCCCGAAGGACGAGGACGGTTCGGCTGCGAACGGCCCGCGGAGCCCGCCGGGCCGGGTGCGCCCCGGCGGGGCGGGCGGGACGAGTGCGGGGTGCCGCCCGTGGACGACGGCACCGGGGCCGCGGACGGCGGTGCCGCCTGGCGGGGCGGGGCGGAGGCCTCCTCGGTCCCGCCGCCCCCGCCGCGGGAGCTGTGGGCGGCCACACCGCCGGAGACGGCGGGGCCGGAAGCCGGGCCGCCGCCCGGTCCGGAGCCCGAGGCGTTGGCGGCGGCTGCGCCTTGGCCGCCGCCGCGGCCGCCGTGCGTCGTGATGCCCTGACGCACCAGCGCCGCCGGCGACGACACCGCGGCAGCCGCGCCGCGCGAGGAGGCGCGCACCGCCTGGCGGTGGCTGGCGATGTCGTCACCGAAGCCCGGCACGAACCGGTAGATCATGGCGCTCGCGAAGATCGCCAGCAGGATGATCGCCAGGCCCGAGACCACCGCCGAGACCGAATCGGGCCCGTCACCGCCCGCGAGGGCGCCCGCCAGGCCGAGCACGATCACGATGACGGGTTTCACGAGGATCACGGCGATCATGATGCCTGCCCAGCGGCGGACGTGGCCCCACATGTTCTTGTCGACCAGGCCCGCGTAGACGGCCGTGCCCAGCAGGGCGCCCACGTACAGCAGGGCGGCGCGTACCACCAGCTCCAGGTACAGCACCCCTGCCGCCAGGACGGACACCAGGGAGACCACGATCAGCATGATCGGGCCGCCGCCGATGTCGTTGCCCTTCTTGAGGGCCGTGGCGAACGTGCCGAAGAACTTGTCCGTCTCCTTGTCCGTACCCGCCGCGACGATGTCCGTGACCGAGTCCGTCGCCGAGACCACCGTGTACAGGATCAACGGGGTGAAGGCCGAGGCCAGGACCGTCAGCCACAGGAAGCCGACCGCCTCCGTGATCGCCTCCGTGAACGGCACCCCGCGCACGGCCCGCTTGGCCACCGCCAGCAGCCACAGGGTCAGCGTCAGGATCGTCGACGCCGCGAAGACCACGGCGTACTGGCGCAGGAAGTCCGTGTTCGTGAAGTCCACCTTCGTGGTGGAGTCCACGAGCTTCGCCAGCTTGTTCACCATCCAGCTTGCGGCTTCGGCACAGCCTTTGGCGAGGGAGGAGAGGGGGTCGGTGGGGTCGGTGGCGGTGCCTGGGGAGCCGCCGCCTCCACCGTCACCGCCCTGCTCGCAGTAGTTGTTGGCTGGGCCGTAGCAGGGCTCGCCCGGCTCCGCTACGGCCTGCGTCGCAGACAGCACGCCTGTTGCCTGGACGCCGACCAGGACAGTCGCGAGGGCGAAAGTACGACGTCGACTAGCGGGCATAGGTGAACCCTCCGAACCCATCCACTGCATCGGCCATTTCGTCGGCAGGGGAGGCAGCCTGATCCCTGCCGACAGGCGTGGGGCCGTCCTTCTGCTTGACGTTCCTGATCTTCCAGTCGCCGTTCGTCCAGGTCAGATCGAAGCTATTGGTGTACCAGCTCTCGGCCACAGGATGCTTGGACTCCTCGCCGGCCAGACCGAACAGGGCTGAGTACCAGACAGAGACTCTGGCCTTGTCGTGTGCGTAATCGACCGCCTTTGCGCCGACGGGCATCGCCCGGGCCACGAACGTCGAACCCTTGGGAGGTTTGCCGTCTTCGTCCAAGCCGACCTTCGCGAGGAATTCGGGGTTCCCGTAGGCCTTCTCGACATCGGCTTGGCGTTCAGCGGCAACATCCGGGGCGTAGACGGACTTGATGACCTTCTTCCGGGTGGCTGCGGTGTACATGTCCGGCCCGTTCAAAGCAACCACGTAGTTCGCTGCCGCGCTTTGGGCGCCTTGCTCGGTGTGGGGGAAGTCGGAGGGGATGCCGGCGGTGGGATTCTTCACGGGTTTTTCACCGGTGGGGGCGGTGGGGTGGGGGCCGGAGCCGGTCCGGGGGGAGTCGTCGGTGGAGTCGCCCGCGTTGTCGCCGCCCTCCCCGCCGCGGTTGGCGAAGGCGATGGCGGCGATGAGCAGGACGATCACCGCGACGACGGTGATGAGGTTGCGGCCGGGGCGGGTGGGTGGGCGCCCGCCGCTGCCGCCCGTCTCACTGCCCGGTAGGCGCGTACGCGTCGCCGTACGGCCGCCTTCCAGTGCGCCGGGCGCGTTGTCGCTCGTGCGAGTACGCCCGTCGTACTCGTCGCCGCCGCCGATGTTCATGCCGGGCTGGCCCCCTCGACCTCTGTCGCTCAACTGCCGTCACTGCATTGTCTCCTCAGATGACGGTAGCGGGGTCACACCGCGCATGTGCCGAGTGCAGGGGAGGTGTTCGGCAGCATCTCGAACAGTGGGCGGGTGCCTGCTGTGTGCGTTATTGCCGTTCGGGGGCTGTCTACGCGTGCGCCGGTGGGGTGGGCGGTGTGAAGGGAGTGAACGCCGGGTGGTGAGCGGGGTGGCCGGGCGGGGCCGGGGTGTTCGGCGGGTGCGCCAGGTGCGCCCCCCGAGCACCCTCGTGCGGGCACGATGCCCTGGGGCCGGGATGAGTACGCGGTGAGTAGCCGTACCCATGCGGGCGGGCCCGCGTGTTGGGACGCTCAGGGCATGAGTGAGACGACTGCTTCGGTTCAGAGGCCGACGACGACCGCGTTCTTCGTGCAATCGGCGATTGCTTTCGGGGTGGCTGTGCTGGCGCTGCTCGTGGGCATCGTGCGGATGCCGGTGGGGCAGTGGGAGCGGGGGTTCCTCGGGTTGGGGCTGGTCTTCCTGGTGACGTCCACGTTCACGCTGGCCAAGTGCGTACGGGACCGGCAGGAGGCGGCGGAGGTGACGAACAAGGTGGACAAGGCCCGGCTCGACAAGTTGCTGTCGGAGTCGGACCCGTTCGGGGCGGGGCCCGGCTGAGGGCCGGGCTACCAGGCGCGGCCGTGCGGGAGTTGGGCCAGGCCGGGCGCGGACAGGTGGAGGACCTCGTAGCGTTCGGTGGCGGAGTCCGCGATTTCCGACCCCGCCACGGTCCCCGCCGCCGTGGCCGCGTCCGTGTCCTGCCACAGCGCGAAGCGGAGCAGTTGCCAGTGGTGCGGGTCGAGGGCGAGGGCTGCCGTGTGGAGGCCGGGGTGACCGGCGAGGGTGTGCAGGTCCTCGACGGCGCGGGTGACGAGCGCGGCCAGGCCCTCTCCGGTGACGGTCTCGCCGGTGAGGCCCTCCGTGGTGGCGCCCTGGGAGGGGGAGCCCGGGGCGGGGGAGCCCGAAGTGGTGGGGTTCTCCGTGTCGGTTGCCGTGGGGAGCGGGGTGAGGCGGCGGGTGGCTGTGCGGGGGGAGGTGTGCCGGGCGGGGCCGGCGACGCAGGCGATGCCCGTCCAGTGGCGCACGGTGGGGCGGCCGAAGTCGCGGACGATGCGGTGGAATCCGCCGTCGCCGAACAGGAAGTGGCTCATGGCGGCGGTGTCGTGCCACAGGTAGAACGGCGCGTACTGGTTGACGGGGGAGCCGTCGAGGCCGCGTTCGCGGATGAGTAGGCCTTCAGGCCCAGTCCGGCTCGTTCGTCCAGGAGGTGGCCGCCGCGGGCGACGCGGTCGCGGATGACGTGCATGTCGTAGTCGGCGGGGAGGGTGATCTCGTACTGCTTCGCATACATGACACAGCAGTGTACATACTAGTAGGTACAGAGAGGGCGGCACTCCCCCACGATCGATGGTCCGGGGGGCAGTCCCGGGGGGGAGAGAGACGGGGCCGTGGAGCGGTGTGGCGGCCGTGCCTGCTTGCGGCTACGGGCGCTTGCGCGCCAGCGTCACCCCGTCCCGCAGGGGCAGCATGACGGACTGCATACGGTCGTCGGCGGTGACCATGTCGTTCGTGTGGCGGACGGCGATGTCCGCCTCCTCCTGTGCGGCCGGGTCCACCACGCGGCCCGCCCGCAGTACGTTGTCCAGGACGAGGAGTCCGCCGGGGCGCAGCCGGGGCACCAGCTCGTCGTAGTAGGCCGGGTAGCCCGTCTTGTCGGCGTCGATGAAGGCGAAGTCGACGAACTCGTCCCGGGGCAGGGCGCGCAGCGTCTCGGCGGCCGGGGCGAGGCGGAGGTCGATCCGGTCGGTGAGGCCGGCGCGCTGCCAGTAGCGGCGGGCGACAGCCGTCCACTCCTCGGAGACGTCGCAGGCGAGGAGCCGGCCTTCCGGGGGGAGGCCGCGTGCGATGCAGATCGAGGAGTAGCCGGTGAACACGCCGACCTCGACGGCGGTCACGGTGCCCTGGCCGGCGCCGCGTGCGGCTGCCGCCAGTCGGACGAGCAGCGTGAGGAACTCGCCCTCGTCGTGCGTGATCTGCATCGAGGTGCCGGGCACCAGGGCGTGGGTCTCCTCGACGAGGTCGCGCAGGACGTCGTCGGCGGGCGTGCAGTGTGCCAGCAGGTAGTCGTCGAGGGCAGGGTTGACGATGTCCATGGGGCTCCCGGGAAGGGCGAGGGTGGGCGGGCGCCTGCCGGCGGAGGAGGGGTGCGCCTGCTAGACGGCCATGCCGTAGACGATGGTGAAGAGGGTGCCGAGGGAGCCGATGATGAACACGCCGGTCAGTCCGGCGACGATCAGGCCCTTCCCCTGTTCGGCGCTGAAGGTGTCGCGCAGGGCGGTCGCGCCGATGCGCTGCTTGGCAGCGCCCCAGATGGCGATGCCCAGGCACAGGAGGATGGCCACGGCCATGATGACCTCGATCATCACGCGTGCCTCGTGCCCGAGCGAGCCGAACGGCCCCCAGTCGGGAGCGATTCCGCCGATGATGGTGGTGATATCGCCTTTGTCAGCCGCCAGGAACATGGTGAACTCACCGCCTCGTTTCAGGGTTGGTCTCTGACGGATTGTGCCACGCCCCGGTGACATGAGGGGGTGCCGCGCTTGCCCTAAGTGCCCCTGCTCGTGGGTGGCTTGCCGGAACCGTACGCATCCGTGCGCCGTTGACCTGTCGACGGGAGCCCCACGGAGCACGGGTGGAGCACAGATGGAGCCCGGTGAGGCACCGGGGGAGCGTTCCGGGGGTGACCGTGCGACGTGTTCACACCCGTGCTTTTTGTCCGCCGTTCCGCTGGGGCGCGTGGGCTGGAATGATGAGGGGCGTCGTCGGGAAGTGAACTGGTGTCCTGTGGGGGAGGGTTGGCGGGGTGAGCCGGAAGAAGGTGTGGCTGGTGGTGGGCGGCGGGCTGGGGGTCTTCTCCCTGTTCGTGGCGCTGCTCGTGCTGGGCACCTACGTGGCTTCGGCCAGCTTGTTCGGGCGTGCCGGTGGTGCGGTCGGGCTCGCCAAGGGCTCCGTGCCCGCCGCCTACGCGGGGCTCGTGCAGAAGTGGGGCAAGCTGTGCGACGCCCTCAACCCGGCGGTGCTGGCGGCCCAGCTCAAACAGGAGAGCGGCTTCCGGGCGGACGCGCAGAGCGGAGCGCAGGCGCAGGGGATAGCCCAGTTCATCCCCGGCACCTGGGCGGTCCACGGGTTCGACGCCAACAAGGACGGCAAGACGAGCGTGTGGGACCCCGAGGACGCCATCCCCTCGGCGGCCAAGTACGACTGCTCGCTGGCCGGCAACGTGAAACACGTCTCCGGTGATGCCACGGACAACATGCTGGCCGCGTACAACGCGGGCCCGTACGCGGTGATCAAGTACGGCGGGGTGCCGCCGTACAGCGAGACGAAGAACTACGTCTCGACCATCCGCAGGATGGAGGACAGCTTCGCCGCGCCCACCGGGCCGCTCAACCCGACCAAGGCGGGCGCCGGCGCCATCGCCTTCGCGCAGAGCAAGCTGGGCACCCCGTATCTGTGGGGCGGCAACGGCACCCCGGAGCAGGGCGGCCGGTTCGACTGCTCGGGCCTGACGAAGGCGGCGTACAAGAAGGTCGGCGTCGAGCTGCCCCGGGTGGCCAACGACCAGTACGACGCCGGGCCGCATCCCAAGCGCAGCGAGCTGCTCCCCGGGGACCTGGTGTTCTTCGCCAACGATCTGACCAGCTCGCGCTCCATCCACCATGTGGGCATCTACGTCGGGGGTGGCAAAATGATCAACGCCCCCTACACGGGAGCGACCATCCGGTACGACCCGATCGACAGCCCGGACTACTTCGGGGCGACCCGCCCGAGCGCCAAGTGAGCCTCCTCGGACCCCCTCCGCCAGTGGGGACGGAGCCGGCGCGCGGTTGTGTGCGCAGCGCAGGGATTGCGTCAACAATCCGTGAGGCATAGGCCCTGAGCTGCGTCGATGGGTCACCCTTGGGTAACGTCCTGGTGATCGTTCGGTAATCACGGAACGGTTCGCCTGCCGCAGTGCGTTTTTCTCCGCGGAACGGGACTTCCGCACCGCGACCACGGGGGGTCGTCAGCGCAGATCCAGCCATGAGCACACAGCCGAAGTGAGGGGCCGCACCGCGATGGCACTCTGGGACAACCCCGATGTCGAACTTCTCTACGACATCAACGGCCTGGCCAAAGACGCACCCACCTGGGCCGACCGGACCATGGAGTACGTCGGGGAGTACGGCATCGCCGTGGGGCTCGTCGCGCTGGCCCTGTGGGCCTGGTGGGGCGTCACCCGCAAGCGCGAGAGCCGGGAGGAGGCCCTGGCAGGTTTCGCCGGGCTCGTCTGGGCGCCGCTGGCGGCCCTCGTCGCCCTCGCCGTCAACATCCCCATCCGCGGCTTCGTCGAGCGGCCCCGCCCCTTCCTGGAACACAAGGGGGTGGACGTCCTGGTCCAGGGCAAGACGGACTTCTCCTTCGTGAGCGACCACGCCACCCTCACCATGGCCATCGCCGTCGGCATCTTCATGGTCCAGCGCAAGCCGGGCCTCGTCGCCATCGCCCTCGCCGTGCTGGAGGGCTTCTGCCGCGTCTACATGGGCGTCCACTACCCGACCGACGTCGTCGGCGGCCTCGCGCTGGGCACCGCCGTCGCGCTGCTGCTCGCCCCCGTCGCCATGTGGGCGCTCACCCCGCTGGTCGGCTTGGTGGCCGGCAACGCCCGCATCGAGACGCTGCTGTGGGCGGGCGCCACCCCGGCGGGCCGGGATGGCGGAAACGGCCCGGAGGCGGGCGGCGACGGCCGCCCCGCCGGTCACCGGGAGGGCACCGCTGCGCGCCGCACCTCGGACCGGGATCTGGCGGCCTGAGACCACGCCGCCTCCCTCCGGCACGGCCTGCCCCCTCACGCGCCTGCGCCCCCGCCGTTCCGTACGGCGGGGGCGCTGTCGTACCGGAGCGTTCCGGAACTCGTACCGGAGAGGCCGGAACTCGTGCCGGAGGGAGGCGGACTGCGTCGCGAGGGCGTGCGTCGGGGGCGGCGGTGCCGGTGCCGGTCACCCGGCCTCGTGGGCGAGAGCGTCCGCGCGGGCGCGGTCGCGGGCGCGGCGTGCGGGGCCGCGCCAGCCGCAGGTGCAGGACGCGGAGCAGAAGGCGCCCCGTTCGCTCAGCGACGCGGTGTGTGCCCGCCCGGCGGCGGGCCGCACCCCGGAGGCGGGGGCGTCCGCGGGGCGAGGGTCCGGCTGGTGTTCGGGGGCTCGCTCTCGCACGTGACCACCGTACGCGGGCCGTGACGGGCCCTGACAGCCTCTCGTTGCCTCGGTGAACCGACGGATCCGGACCGGCCCGCGACCGGTACGGCAGCGACCCGGAACGAGAGGTCGGCGGGATGGCAGTGGGGCGGCCCGGGTGGCTGAGGCGACGGCCATGGGGCAACACGAAGCGGTCGATGCGGCTGCCGAGGCTGGCGCGGCCGGTGCGGCCGGCCCGGCCGCGGCGGTGGGGCCGACCGACGTGGCCGGTGCGGCCGGCCCGGTCGCAGCGAGCGGCGCGATCGATGCGGCCGGCGCGACCGGCGCGGTCGATGCGGCTGCTGCGGTCGGCGCGGCTGCTGCCCTCGTCGCGGTCGGTGCGGGTGGCACGGCCGGTGAGGACGGCGCGTTCCGTGCGGCCGGTGCGGGCGCCGTGGTTCCGGGCACAAGGCGCGACGGTACGGTCGCCCCTCCCGGCAGTCGCGGTGGGGGCGGTACTGGCCACCGTGGCGCTGGCCGGCTGCTCCGGGGACGGCGCCTCCGCCACCGCCGGGGTCCCCACCGCGGCCCGTCCCTCCAGCCCGGGACGGGCCGCGGTCGTGAAGGCCGCCGACACCCTGGCCCGCGCCGGTTCCGCGCGGGTGCGCACCGCCATGGAGATGGCCAGCGGCGGCACCCGCGTCACCATCGACGGGCGGGGCACCTTCGATCTGTCGCGCGCCCTGGGCAGGCTCCGTATCACCCTGCCGCCCGGCGCGGACGGGGCGCGGCCGGGGGAGCGCAGGCCCGTCACCGAGCTGATCACCCCTGACGCGCTGTTCATGCGCAACCGCGCGGGCGTGCCCGGCGACAAGTGGGTCCGGGTGGCGCTCGCCGGGCTGCCGGACGGCAACCTGGTGACGGGCGGGGTGACGGATCCGGTCACCTCCGCACAGCTGCTGCGGGGTGCCCGGCGGGTCGGCTACGAGGGGGTCACCGAGCTGGAGGGCGTACGGGTGTGGCACTACAGCGGGGTGGTCGACATCGAGCGCGCGGCACAGGCGGCGCCACCGCGGGCCCGGCACCGGCTGCGCGTGGCGGAGAAAGGGTTCTCCGGCCGTACGGTGCCCTTCGACGCCTACCTCGACGCGCAGGGGCGGCTGCGCAAGGTGCAGCACCGGTTCGCCTTCACCACGGACGCGACGGCCGGCGCGGGAGCCGCCGGGCCCTCGGGAACCGCGGGTACTGCGGGGGCTGAGGGGACTTCGGGAACGGCGGGTGCTCCGGGCGCCGCCGAGGAGACCCCCGCCCCCTCCGCGACCTCGGCGTCTCCCGCGTCCCCGCCACCTCACCCGGCTCCGGACCCGGGCCTGGACCTGACCGTCTCGTCCACGACGTGGCTGTCCGGTTTCGGGACGCCTGTCCGTATCACCATGCCTGCGTCCGGGGACATCTGGGCGGGCGAGATCGCCGCTCCGTGACCGGGCGTTGATCCGGTAAATGGTTCGGAAGGGCCATGCGCGGAGGGTGCGGTACTCCCTACGCTGGGAAGCTGGGCGCGGGGCCGGCCGTGGCACTCCTCGCCCAGCGGATACGCGGAGCACGGGAGGTGATACGGGTGCCTGTACCGAAGCGCGACGACAGGGGCGACGGCCGTGGTGGCCGTCGCCGACGGGGTTCGCTGACGCCGGATCACCAGGATCACGCGGCCCTCGCGGAGATCGAGCTGTGCGGCGAGCTGATGATCGCCGCGTCCGCCGCCAAGGGGCCGCTGAGCGCGGCCCGTATCGACGAGGTGCTGCGGCACGCCGCTGTCGAACTGGACGATGTCACCGGACCGACCCGCTAGCCGCACCGGGCCGACGGACGGGTCGGCCCCTCCTCCGCGCCGGGTCAGGTGCGCAGGAGGCGGGCGATGGCGGCGGTGGCTTCCTCCACCTTGGCGTCCATCTCGGCGCCGCCGTCCTGCGCGGCGTGTGCGACGCAGTGGCGCAGGTGCTCCTCCAGGAGTTGGAGGGCGAAGGACTGCAGTGCCTTGGTGGAGGCGGAGACCTGCGTGAGTATGTCGATGCAGTAGACGTCCTCGTCGACCATCCGCTGGAGCCCGCGGATCTGCCCCTCGATGCGGCGCAGTCGCTTGACGTGAGCGTCCTTGTTCTTGGTGTAGCCGTGCTCTCCGGTGGCCGCGTGTGCCGAGCAGCACTCGGAGGTGGCTTCGGCCACGGTGTCCGGCGTCTGAGGCGTGCCCTGTGGCGGCGTCATTGGGGTCCTCCAGGTGGTGACGAGAGGCGGACGGGGCCGGAGCACCGGGGCCCCATATACCCCTCGTGGGTATAGGATACCGGACTTCTCGGAGCCCGCTTCAGCGCGCGGGCCTCCATGGGTGACACTGGGGACGCCGGTTCGCTGTGGCCGGATGATGCGCCTAGCATCAACGAGACCGTCATCGATGCACCCCGAGGACCCCCAGTGCGCTTTCGTCTGACCCCCAGGGAGACGAGCTTCTACGACATGTTCGCGGCCTCCGCGGACAACATCGTGACCGGCTCGAAACTCCTCATGGAACTGCTCGGGGCGGATTCCTCCGCGCGAACCGAACTCGGCGAACGGATGCGCGCAGCGGAGCACGCCGGGGACGACGCGACGCACGCGATCTTCCACCAGCTCAACTCCTCCTTCATCACCCCGTTCGACCGTGAGGACATCTACAACCTGGCGTCCTCCCTCGACGACATCATGGACTTCATGGAGGAGGCCGTCGACCTCGTCGTCCTCTACCAGATCGAGGAGCTCCCCAAGGGTGTCGAGCAGCAGATCGAGGTCCTGTCGCGGGCGGCGGAGCTGACCGCCGAGGCGATGCCGAACCTGCGGACGATGGACAACCTCACCGAGTACTGGATCGAGGTCAACCGGCTGGAGAACCAGGCCGACCAGATCCACCGCAAGCTGCTCGCGCACCTGTTCAACGGCAAGTACGACGCCATCGAGGTCATGAAGCTCAAGCAGGTCGTGGACGTGCTGGAGGAGGCCGCGGACGCCTTCGAGCACGTCGCCAACACCGTCGAGACCATCGCGGTCAAGGAGTCCTGACGCTCCGTGGACACCTTCGCGCTGATCGTGACCGTCGGTGTCGCGCTCTTCTTCACGTATACGAACGGCTTCCACGACTCCGCGAACGCCATCGCGACGTCGGTCTCCACCCGGGCGCTGACCCCGCGGGCGGCGCTGGCCATGGCTGCCGTGATGAACCTCGCGGGTGCCTTTCTCGGCAGCGGTGTGGCCAAGACGGTCAGTGAGGGGCTGATCGAGACACCGCAGGGCGACCGCGGTATGGGCATCCTGTTCGCCGCGCTCGTCGGTGCGATCGTCTGGAACCTCGTCACCTGGTACTTCGGGCTGCCGTCGTCCTCCAGCCACGCGCTGTTCGGCGGTCTGGTCGGCGCGGCGCTGGCCGGCGGCATCGCGGTGGTCTGGTCGGGCGTGGTCGAGAAGGTCGTCGTCCCGATGTTCCTCTCGCCCCTGGTCGGACTCGTTCTCGGCTACCTGGTGATGTGCGTCATCCTGTGGCTGTTCCGCAAGTCCAACCCGCACCGTGCCAAGCGGGGCTTCCGGATAGCGCAGACCGTCTCGGCGGCGGGCATGGCGCTGGGGCACGGCCTGCAGGACGCGCAGAAGACCATGGGTGTGGTGGTCATGGCGCTGTCCATCGCCGATGTCCAGCAGCACAACGAGATCCCGATCTGGGTCAAGTTCGCCTCGGCCGCGATGCTGTCGCTGGGCACCTACGCGGGTGGCTGGCGCATCATGCGGACCCTGGGGCGGCGCATCATCGAGCTGGACCCGCCGCAGGGTTTCGCCGCGGAGACCACCGCCGCGTCCGTCATGTACAGCGCCTCGTTCATGTTCCACGCGCCCATCTCGACCACCCACGTGATCACTTCGGCGATCATGGGTGTCGGCGCGACGAAGCGGGTCAGCGCGGTGCGCTGGGGTGTCGCGAAGAACATCATCATGGGCTGGTTCATCACCATGCCCGCCGCCGCGGTCGTCGCGGCGGTCATCTTCTGGGCGGTCCGGCTCGTCTTCGGCTGAGTGCCGGGCCCGCCCCCGTCGGAAGGGGGCGGGCCCGTGACTGCCGCCGGCAGGAGGAGGCCCGCGGTGGCACCGCCATGCAGCACCGCGGGCGGTCTGTGGGTGGAGGGGGCGGGCCGGGGCTTACCCGAACCGGCCGGAGATGTAGTCCTCCGTCGCCTGCACGGACGGGTTGGAGAAGATCCGCTCCGTCTCGTCGATCTCCACCAGTTTGCCGGGCGCGCCGACCTGGGCGAGGTTGAAGAAGGCGGTGCGGTCCGAGACCCGTGCCGCCTGCTGCATGTTGTGCGTGACGATCACGATGGTGAAGCGCGACTTGAGCTCCCCGACGAGGTCCTCGATGGCGAGGGTGGAGATCGGGTCGAGCGCCGAGCAGGGCTCGTCCATCAGCAGCACCTGCGGTTCGACGGCGATGGCCCGCGCGATGCACAGCCGCTGCTGCTGCCCGCCGGAGAGGCCGGATCCGGGCCGGTTGAGCCGGTCCTTGACCTCGTTCCACAGGTTGGCGCCCCGGAGGGACTTCTCGACGACGTCGTCGAGTTCGCTCCTGCGGTGGTCGCCGTTGAGCCGCAGACCGGCCGCGACGTTGTCGTAGATGGACATCGTCGGGAACGGGTTGGGCCGCTGGAAGACCATGCCGATGGTGCGGCGTACGGAGACGGGGTCGACGCCGGTGCCGTACAGGTCCTCGTCGTCGAGCATCACCTTGCCCTCGACGCGGCCGCCCGGCGTCACCTCGTGCATCCGGTTGAGGGTGCGCAGGAACGTGGACTTTCCGCAGCCGGACGGTCCGATGAAGGCGGTCACCGAGCGCGGCTCGACGGTCATGGAGATGTCGTCGATGGCGCGGAAGGAGCCGTAGTAGGCGCTGAGGCCACTGACGTCGATGCGCTTGGCCATGGGGTCACTTCCTTGGGGGTTCGTAAGCTGCCTCAGTGCTGGGGGGCCTTCCAGCGGGCGATGCCGCGGGCGACCAGGTTGAGGATCATGACGAAGGCGATGAGCACCAGGGCGGCCGCCCAGGCGCGGTCGTAGGAGGGCTCGTTGCCGTTGGCCCACTGCTCGTAGACGTAGTACGGGAGCGAGGACTGGGCGCCGTCGAAGGGGTTGGCGTTGATCTGCGCGGAGCCGAAGACCAGCAGCAGGACGGGCGCGGACTCGCCGGCGACGCGGGCGACGGCCAGCATGACGCCGGTGGTGATGCCGCCGACCGCGGTCGGCAGGACGACCTTGAGGATCGTCCTCCACTTCGGTACGCCCAGTGCCAGCGACGCCTCGCGCAGTTCGTCCGGTACGAGCTTGAGCATCTCCTCCGTCGAGCGCACGACGATCGGCATCATCAGGATCGCCAGCGCCATCGCGCCCGCGAAGCCGGAGTAGCCGAAGTCGAGGATGATGATCCAGAACGAGAGGACGAACAGCCCGGCGACGATGGAGGGAATGCCGGTCATGACGTCCACGAAGAAGGTGACGGCCTTCGCGAGCCGGCCCCTGCCGTACTCGACGAGGTAGACCGCGGTCAGCAGCCCGAGCGGCGCGGCGATCACGGTGGCCAGGCCGACCTGTTCCAGGGTGCCGATCAGCGCGTGGTAGATCCCGCCGCCCTCGTCCATGGTGATGACGCCGTTCATGGAGTGGGTCAGGAAGTGCCCGTCGAGCGCCCTGCTGCCGCGGGTGACCGTCTCCAGGACGAGGGAGGCCAGTGGAACGACGGCCAGCAGGAAGCAGACCCAGATGAAGCTGGTCGCCAGCCGGTCCTTGGCCTGCCGCGCGCCTTCCACGGCCGAGGCCAGGACGGCGGTGAGCACGACGTAGAGCGCGGCGGCGATCAGCCCCCACTGGACGCGGCTGTCCAGCCCGGCCACCAGGCCGGTGCCGGCGCCGAGTGCGGCGGCGAGCGCGGCCAGCCCGAGCGGGGCCCAGCGCGGCAGCCGGGGCCGGTGCAGGGTGGGGCCGGTGGCGGCGAGGTCGGGGGAGGCGGCGTCGGCCACGGCGGTCCGGCTCATGCTTGCGCTCCCGAGTACTCCTTGCGGCGCGCGATGATGAGGCGGGCCGCGCCGTTGACCAGCAGGGTGATGACGAACAGGACCAGGCCGGAGGCGATCAGCGCGTCCCGCCCGGTGGCTCCGGCCTCCTTGAAGCCGGCGGCGATGTTCTGCGCGAAGGTGCCGCCGCCGGGCTCCAGCAGGCTGGCGTGGAGGAGGAAGCTGGGGGAGAGGACCGTCGCGACGGCCATCGTCTCGCCCAGCGCGCGGCCCAGGCCCAGCATGGCGGCGCTGATCACGCCGGAGCGGCCGAAGGGCAGCACCGAGATGCGGATGACCTCCCACCGGGTCGCGCCCAGTGCGAGGGCCGCCTCCTCGTGCATCTTCGGCGCCTGCCGGAAAACTTCGCGGGAGACGTTGCTGACGATCGGCAGAATCATGATCGCGAGCAGGATCCCGGCGGTGAACAGGGAGCGGGCGGCCCCGCCCTCGTAGGAGAAGACGCCGGTCCAGCCGAGGTAGTCGTCCAGCCATTCGTACAGGCCGGTCAGGTGCGGGACGAGGAAGAGCGCGCCCCACAGGCCGTAGACGATCGAGGGCACGGCTGCCAGCAGGTCGATGACGTACCCGAGCGGGGTCGCCAGTCTGCGCGGCGCGTAGTGCGAGATGAACAGCGCGATGCCCACGGCGACGGGTACGGCCACCACCATCGCGACGAGCGAGCTGACGACGGTGCCGAACGCGAGGACGGCGATCCCGAAGCGGGGCGGGTCCGCGTTGGCGTCCCACTCGAAGGCGGTGAGGAAGTCGGCTTCGTCGGCGCTGATGGCGAGCGTCGCCCGCCAGGTGAGGAAGACGGCGATCGCGGCCATGATCACCAGAAGCGCGATGCCGGAGCCCCGGGAGAGGCCGAGGAATATTCGGTCACCCTTGCGGGTGGGGCTCTTGGGCGCGGTCGCCTGCACGGGGGCCGCGGGGCCCGCTGAGGCGGGCGGGGTCTCGGTAGCCATGGTTTCTCCGGTCTGGCTGGTGCGGGCTGTTGCGCGCGGCATGGCGTCGCGGAGCGGCCCTTCGGCGGTGCACCGGATCGTTCGGCGTTCCGTGCGGTCGGCGACTGTCGTGACACCCGCCTCGACAATTGCGAGCTTTCACTGACATTTGGGGCACGGTTTGCATGTGTGGAGGAGGCGGCCGACCGCGCGGTGCCGGCCGCCGCTGCCTCCGTTTCGCCGACGCCAGGTCGCTGACGTCGGGCTGTCGAGTGCTTACTTCAGGCTGTCGACCGTGGAGCGGACCTTGGTGATGATCTCCTCCGGGATGGGGGCGTAGCCCTTGTCCGCGAGGGCCTTCTGGCCGTCCTCGCTCGCGGTGTACTTCAGGAAGGACTTCGTCGCGCCCAGGCTCTCCTGCTTGTTGCCCTTGCTGCAGGCGATCTCGTACGTCACCAGCACGATCGGGTAGGCGTTCGCGGCCTTCGTCCGGTAGTTCAGGTCCAGCGAGAGGTCCTGGCCCTGGCCGACGACCTTGGCCTCGGCGATCGCCTTGGAGGCGTTGTCCGTGGTCGCCTCGACCGGATTCTTCGCGCCGGTGTCCAGCTTGACGGTGTTCAGGTCGTTGCCGCTCGCGTAGGAGAGCTCCGCGTACCCGATGGCGCCGTCGTTCTGCTTGACGTTGGTGGCGATGCCGGACGAACCGTCGGCGCCCTGGCCGCCCTTGCCGGCCCACGCCTTGGCGGGCGCGTGCTTCCAGGAGGAGGGCGCAGCGGTCTTCAGGTACTTGGTGAAGTTGTCGGTGGTGCCCGACTCGTCGGAGCGGTGGAACGCCTGGATCCTGGTGCCGGGCAGCTTCGCGTCCGGGTTGAGCTTCTTGATGGCCGGGTCGTTCCACTTGGTGATCTTCGAGTCGAAGATCTTGGCCAGTGTGTCCGCGTCCAGCACCAGGTCGTCGACGCCGCTGAGGTTGTAGGTGACGGCGACCGGGCCGCCCACCATCGGCAGGTCGACCGCCTGGCCGCCCTTGCAGACCTTCTTGGACTTGGCGACCTCGCCCGGCGCGAGCGCCGAGTCCGACCCCGCGAAGGCCGTCTTGCCCTGGAGGAACTCCTGGATGCCCGCGCCCGAACCGGTCGGCTTGTAGTTGAGCTGGGTGCCCTCGCACGCGGACTGGTAGGTCTGCGTCCACACGTCCATCGCGTTCTTCTGGGCGCTGGAGCCCGAGGCGAGCAGTCTCCCCTCGCCGTCGCACTTGATGTTGCTCGCGGCCTTGCTGGTCTCGCCACCGGAGCCGCCCGAGTTGTCGTCCGAGCCGCAGGCGCTCAGGACCAGGGCGCCGCACACCGTGAGAGCGCCGACAGTTGCGGTGCGGAGCCGGCTCGTGCGCTGAAGCTTCACTTTCGTTCAGTTCCTTCCTGGGCCCGGGAGCGACGGCCGGCCGGCCGTCGGGCTCTCTGGCTATGGGGCGCGGTCCCGGTGACCGGGGGTGCCGCGCTCTTCGTAAGGCCGAAATTAGACAGATCAGGTGAAGCGGCCGACGGGGTCGGGTGAACGCGGAGTGAACCTCGGCGGTCAGCCCGGTACGCCCCGCACAGCCGGACCGCCCGGCCACGGAGCGTGCCCGGAGCGCCGGCCACGGCCTTCCCGGTACGCGGGCGCAGGCGCAAGTGCGGTCGCGGTCGCGGGCGGAGGCGGGGGTGGGACACAGCGGCACCCGTCACCACCTCCCGGCGAACGCTCACGTCGATACTCGTCAGTACGTCCCTCTGTTGTCTTTCGGAACGGCATGGCACTATCCGCTCCACCGGCCTGAGTTGACCATACGGAAATGGGGTGGCCCGGGTGAGACGGCCGCTGATCAGCTCGACCTTCCCCGCGCACGGGCGGCACGGCCCGCTCGTCGTCGCCTGCACCATGGCACTGCTCGCGGGGCCCGCACTCGGCACCGCCCACGCCGACCCCGACCGGCCCGCCGCCGGCGCGACAGGACAGCGCACCGGAGAACCGAGCCTGGAGCAGATCCGCAAGGACATCGAGCGCCTGCACGACAAGGCCGAGTCGGCGACGGACGCGTACAACGCCGCCGAGGCCGCCACCACGAAGCAGCAGAAACACCTCGTCGCACTCGCCCGCCGCATCGACACCACCCAGGGCGAACTCGACAAGCTCAACGACACCGCCGGCGCCATGGCCCGCTCCCAGTACCGCAACGGCGGCGCACCCCCGGCCGCGCAGCTCCTGCTCGACGACGACCCCGCGGGCTTCCTGCGCGGCCTCTCCCTCGCACACAAGGGCCAGCAGGCCACCCGCTCGTTCATCGGCACGCTCACCCGGACCCGCGCACGGCTCAGCGGCGACGCGAAGGACGCCTCCCAGGCGTGGACGAAGCTGGAGAAGACCCGCAAGAAGAAGGCCGCGGCCAAGAAGAAGATCACCGGCCGGTTGCAGAAGGCCAAGAAGATCGAGGCGGGCCTGCAGAAGGACGAGCGGGAGCGGCTGCGCAAGCTCCAGGACGAGGCAGCCGAGGCGGCGCAGGCGAAGTGGCTGAAGAGCGGGGCGCTGAAGGGCACCCACGACAAGGCGTCCCCGGCCGGCCGCCGGGCCCTCAAGTGGGCCACCGCACAGCTCGGGAAGGACTACGTCTGGGGCGCCGAGGGCCCGGACACCTTCGACTGCTCCGGGCTGACGATGCGCGCCTGGGAGGCCGCGGGCGTCCGTATCCCGCGCACCTCCCAGGAGCAGTGGAAACGGCTCCCGCACGTGCCGGTCGCCACGATGCGCCCCGGCGACCTGATCATCTACAAGAAGGACGCCAGCCACGTCGGGATCTACGCCGGTGACGGTGCGCTGCTGCACGCGCCGCGTACGGGGCGGCAGATCACCGTGGAGGGCGCGGGCAGCATGCCGATCCTGGGCGTCGTCCGCCCCGACAAGTGAGGCGGGCCGTACGAGGGTGACGGGGCGGCACCCGCGGATGAGCCTGGTCCGACAGGTGGGACGGGGCGGCCTGAGTGCGGCACGATGGGGGCATTTGTGCCATTCATCCGAACATGCCTCGCGTGAGCTTGGTCATGAGCGAGTCGGTGGAACGGTCGCTGACCTGCGACGAACTCCCGCCGTGGCGCGGGCATATGACCGTGGCGGATGAAGGACGGGCATTCCGTCCGCGCCGTCATGAACGCTAAGGTCCCTCCTCGGAGCCCGGGATGACGAGCGCCCGACCACCGCGCGCCGTTCCGGGCCGAGTCATGGTGGCCGCCGCACGGCGTGCGCACCACGCCCTCGGGGGAGGGAGAGGTTTCAGCATGCCCGCAAGCGCGCCCGCGGCCGGGGCGGCGGCACGGTCCGCCGAGGTGCCGGCCCGGCAGGCCGCACCGGGAACCGGCGGCAGCCTGACCCTGCTGGTCATCGAGGACGACCCCACGGGGACGGCCAGCGTGCCGCGCATGCTCGACGCCTACGGCAAGCCCGTACGGGTCCGCACGGCCCGCAACCTCACCGAGGCCGCGCGACTCCTCACGGACGACGTCCACTGCATCCTGCTCGACCTCGCCCTCCCCTACGAGGACGAGCGCCCCGGCCCGGCGGCCCCCCGCACCACGCGGGGCGCCGCCGCCGGTGCCGACGACGGTATGACCGGCGTGACCGATGAGACCGATGAGACCGCTGTGACCGCTGTGGGCGGGGCCGGTGCTACGGCCGATGGCGGGGCGATCCCGGACCGGGTTCCGATGCCCGGTGAAACCTCCGTCTCCGGTGGAACCTCCGTCTCCGGTGGAACCTCCGTCTCCGGTGGAACCTCCGTCTCCGGTGGAACCTCCGTCTCCGGTGGAACCTCCGTCTCCGGTGGAACCTCCGTCCCCGGTGATGCCGTCGTCCCCGGTGAGGCCGCGATGCCTGGTGCGGCCGACGAGCTGCAGATCCTGCGGCGCGTCCTGCGCATGGCCCCGCGCCAGGCGGTGCTGGCACTCACCGACGGCAGCGACGCCGAACGGGCCGCGGACGCCGTACGGGTCGGTGCCCAGGACTATCTCTTCCGCGACGAACTGGACGGCAGGCTGCTGGTCCGGGCCATCCGCTACGCAGTCGCCCGGAAACGGGCCGACCTGGCGCAACGCCAGTTGACCGAGACGCGGCTACGGACCCAGGAGAACGCCCGGCTGGAACGCGGACTGCTGCCCCGGCCGCTGCTGGAAGGCAGCGAGCTGCGGTTCGCCGCCCGCTACCGCCCGGGCCGCTCCCGCGCCCTGCTCGGCGGCGACTTCTACGACACCGTCCGCACCCCGGACGGTGTGGTGCACGCCATGATCGGTGACGTGTGCGGTCACGGCCCCGACGAGGCGGCGCTCGGCGTCGAGCTGCGCATCGCCTGGCGCGCCCTCACCTTCGCCGGACTCTGCGGCGACGCGCTGCTGGGCACCCTGCAGAAGGTGCTGGAGAACGAGCGGGCCAGCGAGGAGATCTTCGCGACGCTGTGCACCGTCGACATCGCCGCGGACGGCCGCAGCGCCGGCGTGTGCCTGGCCGGGCACCCCTCCCCGCTGTTCGCGGGCAGCTCCGGCGCAGCACCCCGACTGCTTCCCTACGACGAGAGCGGGCCGGCGCTCGGCCTGCTGCCGTACGCGCGATGGCCGCGCCGCCAGGTCACCCTCGGCCGCTCCTGGAGCCTGATGATGTACACGGACGGGCTGATCGAGGGCCACGTCGACGAGGGGCGCAGGGACAGCAGGGAGCGGCTCGGACAGCAGGGCATGCTCGACATCGTCACCCGGCGGCTGACGGAAGGAGCCCGCGGCGAGCGACTGCTGGACGCCACGATGAGCGACGTGCGGCGGCTCAACGGCGGCGAACTGACCGACGACGTGGCGGTGCTCCTCCTGGACCGCGAGCGGTGACCCACCCGCCCCCCGGCGAGGACGGGGGAAGTGGCCCCGGCAACGACAGGGTGGGAGGAGTGGGAGGAGGCACGAGCGCCGAGAGGATCACCGACCGTTGAACGGGCCGTACGGTCCGTCGCTGCTGCTGCCTCTGCGGCGGCCCCAGCCGCGCCCGCCGCCCCGGCTGTTGCCCGTGACCTGCTTGAGGGCGGGGCGGACATCCACGAGATACACGATCGTGGCGATCAGGCCGATGATCTGCAGCATGAAGAACGGCATCGGGAAGATGTTCACCGCGGCCGTGAGCCCCAGGACGATCAGCCAGAACGGCTTCTTCTGTTTGTCGGCCGCGCGGTAGGCGTCCTCCCGCCGTAGCGCGGCGTCCACGAACGTGAAGACCGCGAGGGCGAGCAGCACGAGGCTGATCAGCGACATCACGGTGAGCTGAAAGCGCTCGAACATCATCGTGCTCACTCTCCCGGTCGGTCTCTGACGTGCGGTTCTCGTGCACGGGGGCTCTTGCCGCCACCGTACCCCAGCACAAGCAGAACGGGCCGGGCACGAGAATGGTGCCCGGCCCGTCCCCGTTCCGAACGCACGCGGCCTCAGGACTCGCTCTTCGGCGGCGTCGCCGGCTTCCGCGCCGCCGGCGCCTTGCGGGCCGTGCCGTTCTTGGCAGCCGTGCTCTTGGCAGTGCCGCCCTTGGCGGTGGTGCTCTTCGCAGTGCCGTTGGCCGCAGCGCCGTTCTTCGCGGCGCCGCTCTTGGCGGTGCCGTTACCGGTTCCGGCCGCCTGGGCCTCACCGGCGGTGTCCCGCGAGGAGCTGTCGAGGGGCGCCTCCTCCACCGGAGGCTCGGCGATCTTCACCGGCTGGGCCGGGCCGCGCTCCACGGTCACCTCGGGGGCCTCGTGCTCGCCGTCGCCGCGCCAGTTCTTGACGGCCTCCCGGCCGCGCACCGCCAGGTCGTCGTAGGTCTCGCGGGCCTTGACCGCGTACTCCGCGGCGACGCCGACCCCCTGGAGGGCGAGGTGCTGCGCCTGTTCGCGGAGCTTCTTGATGTCCGTGTCGATGCCGGAGAGGGTCTCGCTGACCTTGGCCTGCGTCTCCTTGGCCTGCTGCGTGAGCTTCGCCTGCACCTCCTTGGGGTCCGTCTCCCGGACCGCCGCGAGGGCCTGGGGCGCCTCTTCGCGGAGCTTGTCGACGACGCCCGCGGCGAAGTAGAGCGGCGTGGGGTCGGTAAGGGTCTTGCGCAGGTCGTTCGCGAGGGGCATGAGGGTACGCCTTTCGTGGCTGAGCTCGCTGGATCCGGTTCGTTTGTGGTGGCGTGCGGGGCGGCGGCCCGGTGCGCCCGGCGGCGGCACCGCTGCCGCAGGGGCCTCTACTGCTCCGCCGGCCCGTCGGGCGGCGGCTGTGCCTGTGGTGCTTCCGCCGCCTCGCGCGCCGTTGCCCGGTGGGCCGCGTTCTCCTTGCGGAACGACTCGTAGATCTGGAGCAGCGCCTGCTTCTGCTGCTCGTTGATCGAGGAGTCCGCCAGGATGGCGGCCGGCACCTGCAACAGGTCCTCCCGGTCCCGCTCGTCGAGAATCCCGGCCTGCACGTACAGCGTCTCCGCCGAGATCCGCAGCGCCTTGGCCAACTGCTGCAGGATCTCCGCGCTCGGCTTGCGCAGGCCGCGCTCGATCTGGCTCAGGTACGGGTTCGAGACACCGGCGGCCTCCGCGAGCTGCCGCAGCGACAGCTTCGCGGTCCGGCGCTGTTCCCGCAGGAACTCGCCGAGGTTCCCGACGTTGAGCGAGGCCATGTCCCCCAGAGTGCACCCAACGCGCTAACTTTTGCAAGCACCCTGCTTGCAAGTGTCGCGCGGAGGGCTCCCGACCGCGCGGACTACCCGGGTGGCTGCACCTGGGGGGGCCGGTGTGTCCGGGCCGGCATTCCGTTCAGCAGAACGGCTGGAACTCCCTGAAGTCGGGCTTCGGGTGCGGAGCGGGCAGTCGGTAGGCCCGGGTTCGCGGCCGGCCGCCGGCCGGGTCGGTCGTCCCGTCGGCCAGCGCGTCCGGCACCGGGCGCCACCCCAGATTGGTCTCGAAGTACGCCGCGGCGGCGGCGACCGACGGCCACCAGACATCGTCGAGCAGCACGATGCCGCCGGGGCGGACGATCCCGCTCAGGAAGTGGAGGTCGACGAACACGTCGTGGAAGTGGTGGCTGCCGTCGACGAACGCCGCATCCGCGGTGAAGCCCGCTCCGGCCAGTCTGGCGAGGAACTGCTGCGATGGTTCGGTCACCAGCTCCGCGACGTCGTCCAGGTCGGCGTCGCGCAGCAGCTCCCACCCCACACCGTCGTACGCCGTGTACTGGAACGGGTCGATCACCACATGCCGTGGGGTCCGCGAACCAGCGCGCAGCAGCGCCTCGCCGATGGCCAGCGCCGAGCCGGCATAGCCGAGCCCGACCTCCACGACCGTGCCCGCTTGCTCCTCCACCAGGAGGTCACGCACCTGGTCGCAGTCGTGCTCAGGCAGCCTGACGGTGGCGAAGTCCGGAGCGCCGTCGGGACGCCGCGGTGGTCCGTGCGCGGCAAGTCCACGTCGTACGGCGGCGACGCGCTCCGGCCACTCGCCTGCGGCTCCGTCCGGTTGCGCCATCGAACTCACCAGACCCACTCCTTCTTGTTGCAGCACATGACGTGGCCCAATGTGGCATCCACAGTGGCCGACCGTAGTGCTCGGTGAGACGGGTCAGGCAGGTGGCGGGCCGGTCCCGGCGGGGCTCGACGCCCCTGGCGCCGAAGGCCGCGGCAGATACAGTGCTTCGGTGACCGCATGGCCGGAAGGCGGGGAGCGGGTGTCGGCCCTTGTGGCTGACGTCCGGCACCTCCGCGCAGTTCAGCACCGTCTCACTCGCCTCGGTGAGCGCCGTGGCCGCTGACTTCCGGATCACCTGGACGCCGGTCGGACACGGCTGGGCCGACTGCGTAATCGCATCGCCCGCAGCGAAGGCCGAGCTCACTGCTTCGTACCTCAGCAGTGCTCCCGAGGATCTGCTGACCGCGGTGGCCCGGATCGTGGCCGGCGAACCGGAGACACGCGCGCAGTTCGAGGCGGAACCGACCGCGTTCCGCTGGATCTTCCGCCAGGAGCGGGACGAGGTCCGGCTCCGACTGCTCGAACTGCGGCACGGCAGCGACCACGACGACGCCGGAACCGAACTCTGGTCCGGGGTGCTGAGGGTGGACGATCTCGCCCGCGCGGTGGTGCGCTGCTTCGACGAGGTCGCGACGGTCCATGGCGAGAGCGGATACCGCAACAAGTGGGGTGCAGACTTTCCCCGCAGTGAGCTCGAAGTGCTCAGGCAGGCGTGGCGGACCCGCCGCTCCGCCGACGGCTCGTGAGGGGGCCGAGGGGGCTGCGCCCCGGCCCGTCGGCACCCCGTCAGCGCGGTTATTCGCTGGCGCGTCGCGCCGTGCGGTGGTGGGCTCCTCCGCTGTGACCGGACTCAACGACCCTGCCTTCTTCGACCGTTACGCCCACGAGTACGACGAACAGGACGTCTACGAACCCACCCCGACCGTCGACTTCCTGGCCGACCTCGTACCGGCGGGCGGGCGTGCCCTCGAACTCGCGATCGGCACCGGCCGGGTGGCCGTCCCTCTGGCCGCGCGCGGCATCTCCGTCCACGGCATCGACGGCTCACCCGCCATGGTCGAACAGATGCGTGCCAAGCCCGGTGGACGGGACATCCCCGTGACGATCGGCGACATGGCCGACGTGGCCGTGGACGGCACCTTCCCACTCGCCTACCTGGTCTTCAACACCCTCTTCAACCTCCCGGACCAGAGCCGCCAGGTCGACTGCTTCCGCAACGTCGCGAAGGTCCTCGAACCGGGCGGAGTGTTCGTGGTCGAGTGCTTCGTCCAGGACCTGACCGAGTTCGACCGCCACCAACGCCTCGCCACCCGCGCCCTCTCCGACACTGCCGTCGACATGGAGTTCCTGCTCCACGACCCGGTCGAGCAGGCGGTCACCTACCAGCGTGTGACCTTCGACGAGCACGGCACCACCCTGCGGCCGCTACGGCTCCGCTACTGCTGGCCCAGCGAACTGGACCTGATGGCCCGGCTCGCCGGGCTGCGCCTCCGCGAGCGCTGCACCGACTGGGACCACAGCCCGTTCACCGCCGCCAGCCGCAGACACGTATCGGTCTACGAGAAGCCCGCCCCGTGAAGATCCCGCCTCACGGGGAATCCGCCCTCCAAGGCCCTGTTCCCGGGCGAGGGGGTGCCCATCCGCGCCTCGCCGAACGGGGGTCAAGGCGGTCAGCGGTGTCCCGACCAGGCGTCCGTCGACGTGCCCGCGTACCGGACCGGTGGCCCGGCCCGGCGCCCGGGAGGGAGGGCGTCGGGCGGGTGAGGCGGGGAGGTCAGTGGGGGCCGGTGTCGGGGAGGGGCTCGGGGAGGAGCCGTTGGCCGGGGCCGTGCGGGGGTGCGCCCACGCTGCGTAGCAGGGCCCAGGCAGTGGCCTGGTTCGCGGAGACGACGGGTTTGCTCAGGCGGGCTTCGAGGAGCGGGACGGCGTCGTAGGTGGGGAGGGCGGTGCAGCTCACGAACACGGCGTCGGCCTCGGGGTGGTCCCCTTCGGTGACGGCGTCGAGCACCTGCCGGCCGGTCACGGTGTCGACGGCCTCGACCGAATCCAGGTGCAGAGAGGTCAGGGCCACGACGTCGAAGCCGGAGGCCTCCAGGTAGGCGGCGAGACGGCGGTCGACCGGTTCCTGGTAGGGGTGGACGACGGCGAGAGTGCGGGCGCCGACGGCGCGGAGCGCTGCGGTGACCGCACCGCTGGTCGTCAGCGCGCGCGGCGCCCCGTGCTCCGCCATCGTCCGGCGCAGCAGTCGTTCACCGGCCACGCCGTCGACGAAGCTGCACGCGGTGCACAGGTACGCCACGGCCTCCGCGCCGTACGCGGCGAGCTTCCGCACCGGCTCCGCCAGCAGCTCGGGCCTGCCGAGGCCGGAGGCCAGTTCGAGGTTGTCCCGGAACGGGACCCTCCGCGTGAACGTCACCGTGCAGTCCACGGTCGGCGGAAACCATCGCCGCAGTTCGTCCTCGCGGCGGAAGTCGAAGGAGGCGACCACGCCGACATGGTGCCTCGTCACCGGCCCGGGCTCCCGTTCACGCATGTCACCGAGGCTAGGCGCACGAGCGGGGTCACCGCTGTGTTGACCCTCCCCTGGGGGGAGGCCACAGCATCGGCGGGGCCGGGCAAGGCACCCGGTTCGACGAGGGAGGGCGGGCATGGGACTGCTGAGCATCGGGGCGTTCGCCAGGGCGGCACGGCTGTCGCCGAAAGCCCTGCGGCTGTACGACGAGCTCGGTCTGCTGACCCCCGCGCGGGTGGATCCGGTCAGCGGGTACCGCCGCTACGCCCCCGCCCAACTGGAGCGGGCGCGCCTCGTGGCCTGGCTGCGCCGCCTGGGCATGCCCCTGGCGCGTATCCGGCGCGTGTGCGAGCTGGCGGAGGCGCCCGGGGCCGCGGGGGCCGCCCAGGAGGTGCGGGCCTTCTGGGCGGCGGTCGAGGCCGAGACCGCCGCCGGTCGCGACCTGGCCACCTTCCTCGTCGACCACCTGTCAGGGAGGGATCTTCTCGTGAGCGGAGTGCACGGCAATGACGGTGTCGACAAGGGCGACGATGACCGTTACGGCGACGGCGCCCCCGGGACGGCCGGTGGGGCCGCAGCGGCGCACGGGACGCCGACGGGGCAGGCACCGGGGAAGGAGATGCCGACGGGACACGGGACGTCGACAGGGCACGGTGCTCGGGGGGACGGCGGCCCGCTGCCGGTGATCCGTTACGCGGCTCTGTCCGACCGCGGACGTGTCCGGGAGAGCAACCAGGACACCGCGTACGCCGGTTCACGGCTGCTGGCCGTGGCCGACGGTTTCGGCAGCGGGGGAGGCCCCGCGAGCGCCGCCGCCGTCGACGTCTTCAAACGGCTGGAGGCCGAGGTGGTCGCCGGTCCCGCCGGGGACCTGCTCAACGCCCTGGAGGACGCCGTCGCGGAGGCCGAGCGGGCCGTGCGCGGGGTGGCGGTACCCTCCGTGAACTCTGCGGACTCCCCGGACCCCCTGGCGGCCGCGGAGACAGGGCGGGACATCGGTACGACCCTCACGGCCCTGCTGTGGACGGGCTCCCGCCTCGCTCTCGTGCACCTGGGCGACTCCCGCGCGTATCTGCTGCGCGACGGCGGGCTCTTCCAGATCACGCATGACCACTCGGTGGTGCAGGCCATGATCGACGAGGGCCGCCTCAGCCCCGAGGAGGCCGCCTCGCACCCACAGCGTTCCCTGCTCGCACGGGCGTTGACCGGCGGCCCGGCCTCGTCGGCGGCCACCGCCACGGCGCGGGACGCCACGGTGCGGGACGGCGTGGGCGTCCGCGGCGCGCGGGGCACCGCAGCCGCCGAGATGCGCCTCCACGACGCGCGCCTCGGCGACCGGTACCTGCTGTGTTCGGACGGCCTGTCCGCCGTGGTCGCGACGGCGGAGGTGCGTCGGGTACTCGGCTCGGAACCCGATCCGGAGCGCGCGGTCCGCGCTCTGGTCGGTCTCGCCAACGAGGCCGGCGGCCCGGACAACGTGAGCTGCGTGGTGGCGGACGTGGTGATGCCGGATGATGCTCGCTGACGCCCTTCGCCGCTGCCAACTGCACAGGTCCCGACTGGAGCAGCTGATCGGGGAGGCGGAGGAGTACCGGAGGGCCCGCGCGGCGCGGGAGCGCCGAAGCGCCCGGTCAGCCCGTACGGCCGTCGGTCGGCCCACCCGGCGGGGCACGGCACCGTGGTGGCGGCCCGGGTTCCGCTCCCGGTGGCCCGAAGCCAGATGAGCCGCTCGGGTGTCGCGACCGACGACATCGCGGCCGCTGCCGCGTTCCTCGCCTTCGACGGTGCCGCGTCCGTCACCGGCCACGGCCAGGATCGCCGCGTCGACGGCGGACCGGTGGGCTCCGTCCCCGCGTGGGGGCCCGGTGCGCGTCACGTCGCCGGGCCCGCTGTGTCGGACGGAGGCCCGGCATGGCTCCCGCCGCCCGCGAAAGCCCCCGCCCGCGCCGCGAGCACCGCGGTGTGCGCGGCGTCCGCGGGGAGCGCGGGGTCCGGTGCGGTGTGGAGCAGCACCGTGTGGTGATAGAGGGGCGCGGTGGCAGCCACCAGCAGTCTTCGGGCGTCGACGGGGGGTTCGAGTTCGTCCCGGGCGACGGCGCGCCCGACCACGCCGGCGCACCGCTCGTAGCGGTCCTCCCAGAACCGGCGGAGCGCCTCGGCGGCGCCCTCGGACCGGAAGGAGGCGGCGATCAGGGCCACGGCCAAGGAGGCTTCCTCGGTCAGCGCGGCGTGCACCTCCTCGTTCAGCGCGCGGAGATCACCTTCCAGTGAACCGGTGTCCGGCGGTGCCCAGTTGTCGGCACCGGCCGCTTCCAGTACGTCGGCGAGCAGCCCGCCGACATCGCGCCAGCGGCGGTAGACCGTCGCACGGTGCACCCCGGAACGGGCGGCGACGGCGTCGACGGTGAGCCCGTCGTATCCGTGCTCGACCAGCAGCGGGCCGACGGCCCCCAGGACCTGTTCGCGGACGCGCGCGGTCCGGCCCCCCGGTCGCCGGGCCCCGGGGGCCGGTGCCGTGCCGGCACCGCCGCCCCCCTGCCCCTCACCCGCCCTGGCCTCCCTCTCCTCGTCGGCCATCTCCTGCTCGCGCTCCGTCGCCGCCATGCCCTCTCCCTTCACCCTCACCTCGTCAGGCTCCCGCGCCCCGCGCCGGGGCCTCCGTCTCCGCTCGCTCTTGCGGCCGGGCCGCGACCGTGTCACCATCTTAACGCGACAAGCGTCGCGGTAAAAGTCTCGGTCGTGTGTGAGGCGGGGTCCGCCACCGGCGCGGCGAACGTGGAATGAGGAGTTGCTGATGCTCATCCGGAGCGTTTCTTCCCCGGTCCTGCGGCCTGCTTCGGCTGCTTCCCCCTCGATTTCCCTCTCGATCGCTGTGGAGAAGAACACCCATGCCTACTCAGATCACGGCCTCCGCCGTCACGAAGTCGTACGAGGGCCGGACGGTCCTGGACGGAGTGAGCTGCGCGCTCTCGGCGGGTGACCGCGCCGGGGTCGTCGGCGAGAACGGCTCCGGAAAGACGACGCTGCTGCGTCTGTTCGCGGGGGAGGAGAAACCCGACCACGGGGAGATCACGGTGCACGCCGAGGGCGGCGTCGGCCATCTCCCGCAGGAAGAGCAACTGCCGGCCACGCTCACCGTCCAGCAGGTCATCGACGGCGCGATGAGCGAGCTGCGCAGGATGGAACAGCGGCTGCGCGTGCTGGAGGCGGCCATGTCGGCCGACGGCACCGCGACGCTGCCGTCCTCCCCTGCGGAGGTGCAACGGGAGTACGGGGAACTGCTGACCGCCTACGAGCTGCGCGGCGGATACGAGGCCGAGGCCCGCGTCGAACGGGCGCTGCACGGGCTGGGCCTGGGCCTGGTGGACCGGGCACGCACGGTGGGAGGCCTGTCGGGTGGCGAGCGGGTACGGCTGCGGCTGGCCGCGCTCCTGGCGGCGAGCCCTGAAGTGCTGCTGCTGGACGAGCCGACGAATCACCTCGACGAGGCCGCGCTGGGCTGGTTGGAGAACCACTTGCGCGCACGTCGCGGCACCACGGTGGCCGTCTCCCACGACCGCACGTTCCTGGAGCGTGTCAGCAGCACGCTGCTGGAGGTGGACGCCGACCGGCGGGAGGTCGTGCGCTACGGCAACGGCTACGCGGGCTACCTGAGGGAGAAGGCCGCCGCCCGACGCCGCTGGGCCGAGAAACACGAGCGATGGCGGGCGGAGACCGAGCAGCTCCGGCAGACCGCCGCCACCACGGCCCGCCGGGTCGCCCCCGGCAGGGGGATGAAGGACGGCAACAAGATGGCGTACGACCGTGCGGGCGGCCGTGTCCAGCAGTCCCTCGCCGGGCGGGTGCGGAACGCCGAGGAACGGCTGCGCCGGCTGCTGGCCGATCCCGTTCCGCCCCCGCCCGCACCGCTGCGCTTCACCGCCGTGCCGCGCGGATCGGGCCTGCGGGGCACGGTGCTCGACGCGGAGGGCGTGGAGGTCCGCGGCAGACTGGCCCGCACGGGACTGACGGTCGCCGCAGGCGAACGCCTGCTGGTGACGGGGCCGAACGGCGCCGGGAAGAGCACCCTTTTGAGCGTGCTGGCGGGGGAGGCGGAGCCCGACACGGGCCGGATCTCGCGCCGGGGCCGGATCGGTCACCTCGCCCAGGAGCCGGAGTGCACGGCCGACCCCGGGATGACGCTTCTCCAGGCCTACGCCCGGGGACGGCCCGGCCCGCTGGAGGAGCACGCGGAACGGCTGCGGGCCCTGGGTCTGTTCGCCCCTGAGCAACCGCAGGTGCCGGTGGCCCGGCTCTCGACGGGCCAACGACAGCGGCTGGAGCTGGCCCGACTGGTGACCCGGCCGGTCGACATCCTGCTGCTGGACGAGCCCACCAACCACCTTTCGCCCGCCCTGGCGGAGGAGTTGGAGGAGGCCCTGGACGTCTATGACGGCGCCCTGGTCGTCGTGAGCCACGACCGCAGGCTCCGCCAGCGCTGGCGCGGCGCGCACCTCGCCCTCGAAAAACCCGCCCCGGATGGGCACGCACGGCACCGACCGACCCCGCTGCCCGCGGGGGCGGCCGACGACAGGAGCAACCCATGACCCCCACCCCGTCCGCCCCCGAGCCACCCGGCCCCGCGTCGTCCCTCCCCGCGTCATCTCTCCCTACCTCGTCCACCCCCTCCTCCCCACCCGCCGCGGCGTCCTCCGCGGGACCGGCGATGAGCACGGCGGCCACGTTCGCTGTCGGAACGGGCCCCTACGACGTCGTCACCGGGCCGGACGGCGCCCTGTGGGTGACCCTCGTCCACGCGAGCGCGATCGCCCGTGTCGCGGCGGACGGCAGTACGGTGACCCACCCGCTGGACGTGCCCGGCTGCGGCCCGACGGTCATCACCCCCGGCCCGGACGGCGCCCTGTGGTTCAGCCGCTACCGCGACCACCGCATCGGTCGGATCACGGTGGACGGACAGGCCGGCTCCTTCGCCCTGCCGACGCCCGAGAGCGGCCCGTACGGCATCGCGGCGGGTCCGGACGGTGCGCTCTGGTTCACGGAGATCAACGTCCATCGGATCGGCCGGATCACCACGGAGGGTGAGGTCACCGAGTTCCCGCTGCCGTTGGACGGGTGCTTCCCCTCGGCGCTGGTGGCCGGCCCCGACGACGCCCTGTGGTTCACGTTGAACCAGGCGGACGCGATCGGCCGGATCGACCTCGACGGCCAGGTGACGGTGCACACCCTCCCCACCCGGGGTGCCGCACCGGTGGGGATCGCCGGTGGCCCCGACAGGGGCGGAGCCGGAGAGCTGTGGTTCGTGGAGATCGGTGCCGGACAGCTCGGCCGGATCACCATGGACGGCCGTGTGGAGGAGTATCCGCTTCCCCACCGTGCCGCGCGCCCACACGCGGTGGCGGTCACCCCGGACGGCACCTGCTGGGTCACCGAGTGGGGGACCGGCAGCATCGCGGTACGCACCCCGGACGGGCACCTCACCGAACACCCCCTGGCGGCCCCCGAAGCGGAACCCCACGGCCTCACGGTCGGGCCCGACGGCAACCTCTACGTCGCGCTGGAAGCCGGGGAGGTGGTGCGGGTCTCCACAGCCCTGGCCTGACCACCACCCGGCCGTCCGGTGACGGAGGGCTCCGGTGACGGAAGGCTGCCCGGTGAGGGGTGCCCCGATGAAGGATGCCCCGGCAACGGACGGCCCGGTACGGACGGCCCGCTACGGGTGAGCCGGCCGGTGTCCGCCGGTCACCGGCGCGGCGGCCCGCCGTCGGAAACACGGTTGGCGGCGGCGGGTCGGCCGGGGAAGATGCGGTCATGGCACCTTCAGACGCGGAACCGGCTCGCTCTTTCGACGCTCTGCTGGAGGAGGCTGCTTCCGCTTCCGTGGAGGGCTGGGACTTCTCCTGGCTGGACGGTCGTGCCACCGAGGAGCGCCCCTCCTGGGGGTACCAGCGTCTGATGAGTGCGCGGCTGGCCACCGCCTCCGCCGCGCTGGATCTGCAGACCGGCGGTGGAGAGGTCCTTGCGGAGGCGGAGAAGCTGCCGCCCACAATGGCCGCCACCGAGTCGTGGCCGCCCAATGTCGCCAAGGCGACCGCGCTGTTGCAGCCGCGCGGGGTGGTCGTCGTCGCGGACGACGACGAGCCGCCGCTGCCGTTCGCCGACGGTGGGTTCGACCTGGTGACCAGTCGGCACCCGGTGCGGGCCTGGTGGTCGGAGATCGCCCGGGTGCTGGAGCCCGGCGGTGCGTACCTGGCCCAGCATGTGGGGCCCGCTTCGGTGTTCGAGCTGGTGGAGCACTTCCTCGGACCGCAGCCGGAGGCCCGCCGTCGGCGGCGCCCCGAGGACGAGCGGGCCGAAGCCGAGGAAGCCGGTCTGGAAGTGGTCGACCTGCGGTCGGAGCGGCTGCGGATGGAGTTCTTCGACATCGGGGCGGTCGTCTACTTCCTGCGGAAGGTCGTCTGGATGGTGCCCGGGTTCACGGTGGAGCGGTACGGGGAGAAGCTGCGCGAGCTGCACGACCGGATGCGTGCCGAGGGCCCCTTCGTGGCGCACTCGTCCCGCTTCCTCATCGAGGCCCGCAAACCCGAGTGAGGGCCCTCACCGACGGGCGGCCCTCACCAGCGGACGGTTCGCCAGCCGATGACAGCTCGCAACCCTCCTGGAACCGGGCAAGTCGCTGGCACCCGGCAAGCCGGTGGAACCCCGGAAATGGGTGTCGGCCCAACACGTGGGCGCCGACTCCAGTGGCAGGCGTCGGCACCAAGAGCAGGTGTCGCCTCCGGGAGCACGCACCGGCTCCGAAGGCAGGCGTCGGTCCCGCAAGTGGGCATCGGTCCGAGGGGCAGGTACCGGCTCGGTGGGTGGGTGTGAGCGCGGCGGGCGGGTACTGGCTTTGAGGGCGGGCGTCGGTCCGGCGGGCTGCTTCGGCTCGACGGGCGGGCGTCGGTCCCGCAAGCGGGCATCGGCCCGAAGGGCAGGTACCGGCTCCCCAAGCACGTACCGGCTTCAAGAGCGGACAGCAGTGCGGTAAGTGGGCGTCAGCGCGACGGGCCGGTGGTGGTCGGCAACGGCTGTCGGGTCGGGAAGCGACCCCGGATGCGGCCGATCGTCGTGGCGGAGCTCTTCTCGGAGATCCGGTCCGCGTGCTAGGAAGCGCGCATGACGACGCCGCTGCCCACACCATCGCCCGCGCCCGGGTCCTCGTCCGTTCCCTCGTTCGATGCGGTGCTGTGCGATGTGGACAACGTGATCCGGTTCTACGACACGGGGCGGCTGGCCCGTCTCGAACAGCTCGCCGGGCTGGAGGCCGGGACGACGGCGCGGCTGGCGTTCGCGCCGGAGCGGGGACGGCCGCTGCTGCTGGGGGAGACCACCAAGGCGGAGTGGACGGTGTCGGTCGCGGAGGCGCTCGGTTCTCGGGGGGTCGCCGGGGGGACGGCGCGGGAGCTGGCCTCGGCGTTGGCGCAGGCGCCGTTCCGGGCGGACGAGGCGGTGGTGGCCGTGTTGCGGAGGGTCCGCGCCCGCGTGCCGCTGGTGCTGGTGAGCAACGCGACGGCGGAACTGGAGGAGGAGCTCGCGCTGCTGGGGCTCGACGGGTTGGCGCACCATGTGGTCAACAGCTCCCGGGAGGGGGTGGCCAAGCCGGACCCCGCCATCTACCGGAGGGCGGCGGAGCGGGCAGGGGTGGCGCCGGAGCGCTGTCTGTTCGTGGACGACGGGGAGGAGAACGTCGCGGCAGCCGTCGCCCTGGGCATGCGGGGACACCACTACCGGGAGGCCGGTCTCCTCGAAGCGGCGTTGAGCAGTGCGCTTAAAGAGGCGTAGGGAGCGGCCGAAACATGGTCTGACCCGCCCCCGGACAGGGCGGGCGGTCCCGCGTGGGAGCGCCCGCGCGGGGTCAGTCGGCGTCGAAGAGGGCGAGCAGTTCCCGCTTTTCGAACATACGGGCCGTGTCGACGGCGGAGGGCGCCCCGGCGCGGGGATCGGCACCGGCCTCGAAGAGCACGCGGACGACCTCGGTGTCGCCCTTGAAGACGGCGCCGGCGAGGGGGGTCTGGCCCCGGTCGTTGGCGCGGTCGGGGTCGGCGCCGTGGGAGATGAGGGCGCGGACCGTCTCCGGGTGGCCGTGGTAGGCGGCGAGCATGAGGAGGGAGTCGCCCTTGTCGTTGGTCAGGTTCGCCGGGACGCCCGCGTTGACGTAGGCGGCGACGGTGTCGGTGTCGCCGTGCCGGGCCAGGTCGAACACCTTCTGGGCGAGCTCCAGGATCTCGGGGTCGTGCGCGGGCTCGTCGCTGGCGGGGGTGGGTGCGTCGGTCATGGTGCCAGCGTACGGATGGCGGCGGGCCTTCACACGTGGGCCAGCGGGTCGATGCTGAGCAGGGCGTCCCGCAGCGAGTCGACGACCGTTTCGGCTCCGACGCCGCGCAGCTCCGCCTCCTTGCGCTCGTTGCGGGCGTAACCGATGAAGGCGACACCGGCCGCCTGTGCGGCGCGCAGGTCGCTGGGGGAGTCGCCGATCATCACGGTGTCCGCGGGGGCGGCCCCCGCGGCGTGCAGGGCCCGCAGGACGCAGTCCGGGTCGGGTTTCAGCCGCGGTGCGCCCGCGTCGCCCACCCGCCCGCAGACCCGGCCCGCGAACAGGTCGAGCAGCCCGCGCCCGGCGAGGTACCGCTCCGCGGCGGCGGCGGAGTTGTCGGTGGCGACGGCCAGGGTGCGGCCGGTCGCATGGAGGGTCCGCACGAGGGCGTCCGCGTATGCGGTGGGGAAGGCACTCTCCGCGGCGGCGCTCTCCTCCCGCGCCAGGGCCCGTTCCATCTCCGAGGCGCTCCCGCCCGCCCCCATGGACGCCGTCTTCCGCCCCACGGGCGCGGGCTCCTGCGCCGAGGGGCCCTGCGCCACGGACGTCGGCCCCTGTCCGACGGGCGTCGGCTCCTGCGCCAGGCGGTCTGGCGCCACGGACGTCGGCCCCTGCCCCACGGGTGTCGGCTTCTGCGTCGCGGGTGTCGGTCCCGGTGTCACCGCGAGGGGCGTCGGTTCGGAGAGCTGGAACGCCGCGGTGAGCAGCCGGAGCGGGTCGGTGGTGTCGGGCCAGGTGCCGGGCGGGGAGGGCGGTGTGTGGGTCTCGCGCAGGCGGGCGGCGACGGCGGGGGCGGTGCGCCGCGCGAAGAGGCGGCACAGGGGGCCGTCGAAGTCGAATATCACGCACTGTGCCGAGGTGAGTTCACGCATTGCCGACCGTCCTCGCCGCTCGCCGTGGACCCGTGAGCCACGGGCGCCGGGATCCCGCGGGGAGCGGGGGATGCCGGGCCCCTGTGGACCCCGTGGGTGGGGGTGCGATTGTTCCAGGCGTGGGCGTCATCGGGCACCGGTCGGCGGGGTGCGGATGTGGCGGGTGGAGGTGCAGAAGTCGTCGTACGCCGCTTCGACGGCACCGGCGCTGGGCACGCCGGTCAGGTCGAGGGCGTCGGCGGCGCGGGTCAGCACGGCGGTCAGGAGCTCGGCGGCGTGGCTCAGGCGGTCGGCGTACTGCGGCGTTCCGGCTGCCTCGCCGACCGTCACGGCCTGCCGTACGGCGTCGGTGAAGACGGACTGGGCGCGCTTGTAGGCGAGGTGGCGTGGCAGGTCCTCGGCCAGCCCCGCGTCGGCGCCCGGCAGCAGCGGCGTGACGGTGCGGCACCAGTCGGCGACGACCGTGTCGTGCTGCGGTGCGGGGTAGTCCATGAGGTGCAGGTGGGTGGCCAGGTCGTAGAGGGGGTCGCCGAGAGCGGCGAGTTCCCAGTCGATGGTCCACAGTCGGCCGTCGGTGCCGACGACGAGGTTGGCGCGGTGCAGGTCGCCGTGGAGGAGGCAGAAGGGGCGGTCGGTCAGCCGTGCCGCCTCCCGTGCGGGCCGGGAGCGGGGGCCCAGGGCGTCGACGGGCAGCCCGAGCCTCTCGAAGAGTGCCCCGAAGCGCGGGCGTCGGGCGTGGTGGGCCTGTTCCTGGGTGAAGGCGAGCATGCCCCGCAGGAAGCCTGCGCTGTCGCGGTCGTGGCGGGGCGCGGGGGCGGTGGGGTGCCGGGGGGAGCGGCGGGCCCGCAGGTGGTGGGGGCGGATGCGGCTGAGGGAGGCGAACCGGGCCATGATCTGCCGGAGGTGGGCGGCGGGGACCGGGCGTCCTGCTGGGGAGAGCGCGGCCAGCGGGGTGCCTTCGACGAAGCCGTGCAGGACGAGGCCGTGCGGAGTGTCGAGCCGGAGTACGGGCGGGATGCGGGGGACGCCGAGCCGTGCGAGGTCGAGGAGGACGTCGTCCTCGGAGGTGAAGTAGCGGCGGTCCTGCCACAGCACTCCGGGGCGGGGTGCGCCGAGCTTGAGGCGTCCGAGTCCGGGCAGCGGCTGTTCGGGGCGGACCACGTACCACTCGCGGTGGTGCCCGGTGAGGGGGCCGTCGACCGAGCCGATGGCCGCTGCGTGCCGGAGGGCGAGGGAGGTCATGGGGTGGGCCTTCGGGGAGGGATCCGCACGAGTGGCGGCACTGTATCCAACTGTCCCCGTCCGCTCGCCCGGTGACTGTGCGGGTCACCCGATCGCACCCTGCGGGTCTGCCCGGAGCTCACTCGAAGTCGGTCGCGATGGTGTTCCACAGCGAGTCGAAGAACTGGCGGGACTCGGCGACGAAGGCGACCTCTTGTTCGTCGCGGGCGTCGGGTCCGCTGGTGGAGCGGAAGAGCTTGGCGGTGAGGCCGAGCACGTCGTACAGGGAGAGCTGTTCGCCCTGGTAGGCGGCTTCTTCGTTGCGGACGACCTGGTAGTAGCCGATCAGGGCCTCCTGGCGGTTGAGCAGGTAGAGCTTGTGGGTGGGGGTGAGCGGCACGGCGCGGACCGCGAGGGAGACCTCGACGCCGAACCGGGCGAGCGAGGTGAGGGAGTTGTCGACGGCGTGCACGTAGCTGGTCTGCATCTGGTGCAGCCGGCGGCGGGGCTTGGGATCGTCGGGGTCGTCGATCAGCCGGGGGAGGGCGAGGCGGGCGTCCAGGCTGGGGACGAGGACCCGGGCGGTGACGGTGCGGGGGGTCAGCCGGCCGTCCATGACCTGGCGTACGGGCCAGGCCAGGGCGTTGTTGAGCGTTTCGGTGGTGAGGGAGAACGCGTCGAGGGTGACGTGGTCGGCGCCGAACGCCTCGTGCAGCCGGTCGGTGAGTTCCACTCCGGCGCTGCGGGGGGCCTCGGTGTGGCGGTCGGGTTCGGCGACGGTCGGTGAGGAGCCGCGGCCGACGTTCTCCAGCAGGCCCTCGCGGGTGAGGACGGCGAGGGCTTCGCGGACGGCGCTGCGGCCGACGGAGAACTCGTCTTCGAGGGCGCGTTGGGTGGGGAGTCGGTTGCCGGGTGTGTAGTCGCCGTTGCGGATGCGTGCGCGGAGGGCGTCGGCGACCACGTCGCGTGGGCGGCGGACGCTGGTGGAGGCGGACTTCCTGGTCACGCCCACGACCATACAACTCGGAGGAGAAAGGCGTCAGTTGTCGCTGTTGGTTTTCAGATGGCGGACAACTGGGCATGTATTCGGTGAGTTGGTCGCCAACTCGCCAACTCGCTGACATGGCAGACGCCATCGCCGCTGCTTTCCTTCGGCCCGCCGGCCCCGGTCGATCCGCCCGTCCGACGATGCATGGGCGCACGCACCCCGCAGGCACCTGAACGTGCACCTGCCGCTCGTCCCGTGCCCGAGACAGCTCGCTCCTCCCCGCGTCGGAGAACCCCTCGTCCTGGAAGGACGTTCTCGTCCGAGGCGGAGCCCCCGTGTCCGAGAAGGAGGGATCGCCATGCCGCTCCTCGCGCTCGCTGTCGCCGCTGCCGTCGTCTTCTTCGAACAGCTCGTCCAGGTGCGCTTCGGGGTCCTCGGCCTCGTCGGGTTCCTGCTGCTGAGCATCGGTCTCAAGGCCCGGCACACCGGGTGCAGCACGGCCGGTGCACTGGTGCTCGCCACCCTGCTGCTGCACCCCTGACCGTGCGGCGGCCGCTGTCATGCCGCCTTCCCCTCCCACTCACCCACGCCACGGGGAAGGCGGCTTGACGACGGCTCCGCGAGGCGGGGCGGCCGGCGCGTGGTGCCCGGTCAGAACATGTCCGGGCACCACGGGCGCCGCGCGGTACGGAAGAGGGCGTCCGCCTGTTCGACGGCCCCCTCGCGGTGCCCGGTCACCCGGCCCAGCGCGGCCAGCCGTACGGCGGACTCGTCGCCCAGGTAGAGGGCGGCGAGCTCCGTGACGTCCAGGGACAGGTCGGGGTCGTCGCCGGTGGCGGTGCACTGTGCCGTCCCCTTACCCGCCGTCCCCGCCGCCCCGGCCGCCGCGGTCTCCAGTCGGAACGTGCCGCCCGCGTATCCGTCCTTGTCGTGGACGTCGAGCACCAGCGTTGCGGCGTACGGGTAGCTGCGGGCGGCCAGCATGCGCGGCACGTCCAGGGGGCGCAGCCACAGCCAGTCGGTGTGGCTGACGACGCGGGCCGCCCGCGGGTCCGGCAGCAGGAGGGGCAGCACGTCGTCGGGGGCACGCAGCCCGGTCCGTACCCGCTGCACCCAGTCCATGGCCAGGACGTACCGCCACAGCGCCGTCTCGGCCGTCGCCGAGGTGGCGCACAGGTCCTTGACGGCGACGGACACCTCGGGCTGCTTGGCCTGCCAGGCGTTGTCGCAGGTGTAGCTCACCCCGCCCTGCGGCCGCCCCTCGGCGTCCCGGTAGACGGCGTGGAAGGGCGGGACGAAGCCGTCACCGGGGAAGCGCAGGTCGCCGGTGGCCACCCGCCACCACTTGCCGTTCCGGTCGATGGCCCCCTGCCGGTGGACGCTGGTGCGGAAGCGGTCGTGGACGTCGGGCATCACCGCGCGGAACGCGGCGGCGTCCACCAGGTCCACCCGCCCGCCGTCCCCCAGGTCGGCGGGGCCGGCGTACCGCCGATCGAGGCCGGCGCGGGCCACGTGGACGTCCCATTCGGCGCCCCAGGCCGCCGGACCGAAGCCGTACCTCCCGTAGATCGGGTACTCGGCGGCGATCAGGGTCGCGCACGCCTCTCCGCGTTCCTTGGCGGCGTCCAGCGCGGCGGCCGACATCGCCATCAGCAGGCCGCGCCTGCGGTGGGTCGGCGAGACGGTGACCGAGGTGACGGCGCAGGCGGGCAGCACGGCGCCGCCCGGCACGGTCAGCTCCTGCGGCATGGTGCGGTACGTGCCCACGCAGCGTCCGCCGTCGAAGGCGCCCTGGGTGCGGTCGAGCGCCGCCTGGCTGTCCAGGCCCAGCGTGCGGACGGCGACCTCTTCGGGGCCGACGTCCGGGCCGCGGAAGAAGCCGGTGGCGACGGCGCGCAGCCACGCGGGGAAGTCGTCGGGGGACAGGGTGCGGATCTGCGGACCGTTCACCATGCGATCACGCTAGGCGCGGTGGGTGCCCGCCCGCATCCGGGTTTCCCCGGCGGGACGCTTTGGACGACCGGACGCTGTCCCGTGCCGGAGCCGCCGTGGGTTCCGGATCACGGCGCCGCACGCCTCGGACCGCGGCGGGAGCCGGGCGCCGCAGAGCACGGCGCGGCACGCCTCAGAACGCCGCGCGGACCTCGCCGACCCGCACGCCGCCGCCCAGCACCGGAACCGTCGCCATGCGTTCCAGCACGGGGGAGCTGACACCCATGTGCAAAGAGAGGGCGCGGGCCACCACGGGGCCCAGCGCCCGGCCGGCGCCGTCCTCGATCTTGAGGGCGAGGGCCTGCCCGTCCGGGAGGGCGAACCCCTGCACGGCCTCGGCCCCCATCTTGCTGACGGCCCCGGGCAGCTCCCGCATCAGCCATGTGTCGTGCCGCCGGGTGCCGCCGACGTACTCGGGGTGGGCCCGCATCGCTGCGGCGACCTGTCCTTCGGGGGTGTCGGCGTCTGCCAGTGCGACGGAGCGGAAGCCGCGGGCCAGCCCCGTGAGGGAGACGGCCATCAGCGGGGCGCCGCAGCCGTCGACGCCGGTGTGGGCGACCGGGTCGCCGGTGGCCGCCTCCAGGGTTTCGCGGACCAGCTTCTGCAGCGGGTGCGTGGGGTCGAGGTAGCTGTCCAGGGGCCAGCCGGCGGACCGGCAGGCGGCGAGCATCGCGGTGTGCTTGCCCGAGCAGTCCATGGCCAGCGGGGTGCGGGTGTGCCCGGCGGCCAGGAACGTCTCGGCCTCCTCCTCGTCCAGCGGCAGGGAGGCGGGGCAGCGCAGGTGGGACTCGGTCAGGCCGTGTTCGGCGAGCATCGTGCGGACGAGGTCGAGCTGGAAGCCCTCCCCGGAGTGGCTGGCCGCGGCCAGGGCGAGCCGTTCGCCGGACAGCTCCAGGCCGGAGCGGAGGACGGCGGCGGCCTGGAAGGGCTTGTTCGAGGAGCGGGGGAAGACGGGTGCTTCCGGGTCGCCCAGCGCGCAGGTGACGCTGCCGTCCGCCGCCAGCACCACCAGCGAGCCCCGGTGCCGCCCCTCGGTGAAGCCGGACCTGACGACCTCGGCGAGCACGGGGAGTATGTCGGGCATCTCGGAACCTTCCGGTGATGTTCGGCGTACCTGGCGTACCTGCGTACGGCGCTGACGAACGGCTGGCAGACGACTGACGAACAGTGCAGTCGAAAAAGTGTGCCCCTCACCGTAACCGGAGCTGTCGGCCCGCAAAACGGACACCCCCGCCGTCCCGGACACGGGCGGGCCGTCCCCGGCCGTCCGCGTACCCCGCCTGCACCGGGGCGCGATCACGGCAGCAGGTCGTCCACCTGTGCCTCGCCCTCCCGGTAGCGGCGGGCGATCTCGGTGCTGCAGTCGTCCGCGGTGTGCTGCAACGACTGGCGGCGGCGGGAGACTTCCTCCTCGTACTCCTCCAGCCGTCCCCGCGCCTCGTGCAGCTCGGTGTCCGTCCGGGCGTTCAGATCGCTCAGCTCCACCTCGGCCAGCATCTTCTCCGCGAGCGCGCGGTACTCCTCGCCGCGCGGTGCGGCGAGAGTCACATGCCGGGCGGAGCGGTGACCCGCGGGGCTGTCGGCCAGGATCTGCGGCAGCAGGTCGAGCAGCGGGGAGCCGGCCGAGCTGCGCCGGGCCAGTTCGGCGCGGAGGATGTCGATCCGCCCCTGCAGCAGCCTGCGCACGTAGCTCAGGTCCGCCTCGTCCTGCTGTGCCGAACGCCGCAGGGCGCGCAGCTCGTGCAGGCGCAACTCGTGCAGCGGCAGCGCGTGCAGCCGGGGATCCTCCGGTAGTTCCCCGGGGGTTCCGCCCCCGGGTTCTCGCGAGGTCTCAGCCCGGCCCGCTCCGGTTGTGCCCATGGGCTTGTGTCCCCTCATCCCATTCGCGGTAGCTCCGCGGTACCTGCTGAACGCACCGCGTGTGCGCATCGTGCCACCGAGTGCCCCCCGCTCGCACCGCTCAGTCCCCCTCGTGGCGGCCGCGCCGCACCGACGGCGAGCGGCCGGGCATGATGGGCGGCATGCGAGCAGTGGTGCAAAGAGTGGACGGCGCGAGCGTCACCGTGGCGGGCCGGACCGTTGGTCGGATAGTCGGGGAGGGCTTGTGCGCGCTGGTCGGAGTGGCGCACGACGACACGAAGGAGCAGGCCGCGCGGCTCGCCCGGAAGCTGTGGTCGGTGCGGATCCTGAAGGACGAGAAGTCGTGTTCGGACACCGGTGCGCCGCTGCTGGTGATCAGTCAGTTCACTCTCTACGGTGACGCGCGCAAGGGCCGCCGCCCCACGTGGAACGGTGCCGCGCCCGGGGACGTGGCCGAGCCGCTGGTCGACGAAGTCGTGGCTCAACTGCGGGCGTCGGGGGCGGAGGTGGCCACCGGGGAGTTCGGCGCCGACATGAAGGTCTCCCTCACCAACGACGGCCCGTTCACGGTGCTGCTGGAGGTGTGAGGGCCCACCGGGCACTTCAGGGGGCGACGACGATCTCCTGCGCGGCGGCGGTGGCTTCCGGGCCGACGATCAGCTCCGCGTCGGGGGCGACGTTCCGCTTCACCAGGGCCAGGGCGATCGGCCCCAGCTCGTGGTGGCGGGCGGAGGTGGTGACGAAACCGATCTGCCGCCCCTCCAGGCCGCCCGCGGCCAGCCGCACCGCGTCGCCGTGCACCGGCAGCCGCACCTCGCTCCCGTCCAGGTGCAGGAAGACCAGCCGCCGCGGCGGCTTCCCCAGGTTGTGGACGCGCGCGACGGTCTCCTGCCCCCGGTAGCAGCCCTTGTCCAGATGGACGGCGGTGCCGATCCAGCCGACCTCGTGGGGGATCGTGCGGTGGTCGGTCTCGCGGCCCAGCCGCGGCCGGTGCTCCTCGACCCGCAGCGCCTCGTAGGCGAGCACGCCCACCGCCGGTGCGTGGGCGTCGGCGAACGCGGACAGCTCGTCCCGCGGCAGGAACAGGTCCCGCCCGTGCGCGGTCTCCCGCACGGCGTGCACGCTCGCGGGCACCTCGGCGATGGAGCCGGCCGGCAGGTGGACGACGGCCACGTCGCCGGTGCGGTCGGCGATGTCCACCCGGTAGAAGAAGCGCATGCTCTCCAGGTAGGCGATCAGCTCGCCCTGCTTGCCCGGTTCGGTGTGCAGCCACACCGCCGTGCCGTCGTCGACGAGCGAGAGGGCCTGTTCGACGTGCCCGTTGGCGGAGAGGATCAGCGCCTCGGTGGCCTGCCCGGCGGGGAGCTGCTCGACGTGCTGGGTCAGCAGCAGGTGCAGCCACGAGAGGCGGTCCGTGCCGGAGACGGTGACCACACCGCGGTGCGAGAGGTCCACGAAACCGGCCCCGTCGGCCAGCGCGCGCTGCTCCTTGAACAGGTCGCCGTAGTGGGCGGCGACACCCTCGTCGGGCGCTTCGGCGGCGACGGCGCCCGGCAGGGTGAGCAGCGGGCTGGGGGCGGGGGCGGGACTGCTGGAGGACATACGCCCAGCCTACGACGGGCCGTCGCCGCTCTCCTCGGCCTTCGCCTGACAGGTGGCGCACCGCCCGAAGATTGCGAAGTGCTTCATGTCCGTCTCGAACCCGAAGCGCTCCCGCAGCGTGGCGGCGAACGGCTCGGCCTCGGACAGGTCGGCCTCGATCACCTCGGTGCAGTCCCGGCACACCAGGTGCATGTGGTGATGGCGGTCGGCCAGATGGTAGGTGGGAGCGCCGTGTCCGAGGTGGGCGTGGGAGACCAGGCCCAGTTCCTCCAGGAGCTCCAGCGTCCGGTAGACCGTCGAGATGTTGACGCTGCCGGCGGTGCGGCGGACCTCGGTGAGGATGTCGTCCGGTGTGGAGTGCTCCAGCTTGTCCACGGCCTCCAGCACGAGCTGACGCTGCGGAGTGAGCCGGTATCCGCGCGCCCGAAGATCGCTCTGCCAGTCGGTGGTAGCCACGAGGTCCAGTGTAGAAGCGGTGCGGGTCCGGGTGCCCCCGTGGCACCCGGACCCGCCTGCCGGAAGGGGGGCGGGGTCAGTTCTGGCCGGCGGTCCTCTTCCGCTTGGCCAGGTAGACGGCCGCGCCGCCGATGACGACGAGGGCGCCGGCACCGCCGATGAGCATCGGGGTGTGGGAGCCGCCGCCGGTCTCGGCGAGGTCGCCGGAGCCGTTGCCCTTGTCGGAACCACCGGCGGGTGCCGGGGTGTTGGCGTCGTCGGAGGAGTCGTCGCCGGGCTTCTCCGACGGCTTCTGGGTGGGCTGGGTCGGCTTCTGGGTCGGCTCGCCGGTGGGCTTCTCTGTGGGCTTGCCCGTCGGCTTCCCGGTCGGCTCGTCCGTCGGCTTCCCGGTGGGCTTCTCGCTCGGCTTCGGCCTGGTGGCGTCCACGCTGTAGCTCTGGGTGATGCTGTTGTTGCTGGTGTCCGGGTCCGCCTTGTCGCCCTTGATCTCGGCGCGCAGCGTCTGCTTCTTGCCCGAGAGGGCGGCCGGCAGGTCCATGTTCTCCAGCGAGTCGCCGCTGGCGGCCAGGTCGGCCACGATGACGACCTTCTTGGCGCTCCAGGACTTCACGGCGCCCTTGTCGACCTTCGGCTTGGCCGTGAAGGTGACGCCCTTGACGGCGGTCACGGTGACGGTGGCCGTGGTGGCCTCCGGGCCGTGGCTGCCGAAGTTGCCGCCGATGCCGTCGCCGAGGACCCGGCCGGAGTTCTTGTCGTAGAGGATGCCCGAGGTGAGACCGACGTTCAGGTCTGCGCCGCTGTCGTAGGCGAAGGCACCGGCCGCGGTGGCCACCTGGGTGGCGGCCAGGCCGCCGAGGAGGGCGACGGTGGCGGCAGCGGTGGTGATACGGGAACGATTCACAGAAAGAGCCTTTTCCCCGTTGAGGCAGCAGGGCGCGGCGGCGGGAGCGTGTGGGGAGCGCGTCACCGGGCCGCCGAGGCCCGTGCCGGTGAATGGATTGACGCCATTCTTATCACTCAGATGTGCGCATCAACTGCGCGTACGGACCGTGAAAAGACCGACCGGTAGCGTACGTGTAGCGCTGCTGACCTGCACTTTCAGTGAGTGCTCAGTCGGGGGAAGAAGGACAGGAGCCGCACGGGGGGAAGCACTTCTTGCGCAGGCTGCACAATCGTGACACTGCTGAAACGCTCGGCGTCGGTCTGTGACGACGCCGGCGCCCCTCTCAGCGGAAGAAGGCGATACCGTCGTCCGGCAGGTCCACGACGTCCTTCGCCCACTCCTTGGGGTCGACGACCTTCTTCAGGTGCGCCGACATGTAAGGACGCAACGGCACCTCGGGCGTGGCCTTCTCGCCCACCCACATCAGGTCCCCGTTGACATAGCCGTACAGGCGCTTGCCGCCGCTGTACGCGCCCGCCGCCCCGGTCCGTGCCACGGCGTCGGTCGCCAGGTCGATCTGCGGCTTCTGGTCCGCCAGCTCGCCGTACCAGACCTCCGCGATGCCCTGGTCGCGGACCATGACGACCTCGACCTTGCGGTCGGCGTCGATCCGCCAGTACCCCGTCTCGGTCTCCAGGGGGCGCACCTTCCTGCCCTCCGCGTCCAGTTCCCAGGAGTGCGAGAGGTACTCCAGGAAGTCCCGGCCGTCGTGGGTGAAGGTCACCTCCTGGCCGAAGTTGCACTTGTCCTGGCCCTCGAACTCCGCCACTCCGGCGCCGGTCCAGTTGCCGAGCAGGAAGGCGAGGGGGACGAGGTCCGGGTGGAGGTCGGACGGAATCTCGATCATGGTGGGCTCAGTCGTCTCGAAGGTCCGGGACAGCAGCGGCCGCGCTCAGCGCTGGCCCTGGTACAGCTTCTTGAAGGTCAGCCCGGCGAAGGCCACGGTGCCGACGCAGACCAGGACCATCAGGGCGGTGAAGAATGCCTCAAGCACGGGGCGGCTCTCCTTGCACGGTGTTTCTTGCACGAGGTGCTGTGACCCGGCCGAGTCTAGTCGCCGTCGCCGCAGCCGGCCCGCGGAGGGGGGCGCCCGTGCAGCGGGACAGGGGCGGGGGCGCGGCGGGCCCGGGGGAACGTCAGTAGACGAGGGCCTGCACGCCCTCCGGCATGATCTCGCTGACGAACACCTGGGCACCCGCGATCCGGACGCCCTCGACGACGTCCTTCTCCGCGATGTCCCTGCGCGCCGCGCACTGCGTGCACAGCGTGATCCGGCCGCCGGCCGCCAGCACGGCGTCCATCAGGTCGGGCAGCGGGGCCGCGTGCGGCAGCGTGAACTCCGCGGCCCGCCCCGGCAGGGCGAACCAGGCGGACTCGCCCGTCAGCCACAGGCTGACCTCGGTGCCGCTGGCCGCCGCCACGGAGGCCACCGTGAACGCCTGCGAGCACCTCTCGGGGGCGTCGGCGCCCGCGGTGACCTTGATGACGAGCTTGCTGCGGGTTGTCATCCGCCCAGCATAGGAGAGGCCCCTGCCCCCTCCCGGCCGGCGACCGGAAAGGGGCAGGGGCCGGTGGTGCCGGTGCCTCAGACCGCGATGGCGACCTCGGCCAGGCCGCCGTCCTGGGCCACGACCGTGCGGTCCGCCGTGCCGCCGGGCACCAGGGCGCGGACCGTCCAGGTGCCCTCCGCGGCGTAGAAGCGGAACTGGCCGGTGGCGGAGGTGGGGACCTCCGCGGTGAACTCGCCGGTGGCGTCCAGCAGCCGTACGTACCCGGTCACGGGCTCGCCGTCACGGGTGACGCTGCCCTGGATCGTGGTCTCGCCGGGCTTGAGGGTGGCGGTGTCCGGGCCGCCTGCCTGTGCTCCGCACATGGGGGTTCTCCCTGCAGTGGATCGTGGGGCGGGGGTCAGTTCGAGCCGAGCTCGACGGGGACGCCGATGAGGGACCCGTACTCGGTCCAGGAGCCGTCGTAGTTCTTGACGTTCTCCTGGCCCAGCAGCTCGTGGAGCACGAACCAGGTGTGGGCGGAGCGCTCACCGATGCGGCAGTAGGCGATGGTGTCCTTGCCCAGGTCGACGCCCTCGTCCTGGTAGAGCTCCGTGAGCTCGTCGTCGGACTTGAAGGTGCCGTCGTCGTTGGCCGACTTGGACCAGGGGATGTTGCGGGCGCTGGGCACGTGGCCGGGCCGCTGGGACTGCTCCTGCGGCAGGTGCGCGGGGGCCAGCAGCTTGCCGCTGAACTCGTCGGGGGAGCGCACGTCGACCAGGTTCTTGGTGTCGATCGCGTCGACGACCTCGTCGCGGAAGGCGCGGATGGAGGTGTCCTGCGGCTTGGCCTTGTACTGGGTGGCCGGGCGCTCGGGGGTCTCGACGACCAGGTCGCGGGAGTCCAGCTCCCACTTCTTGCGGCCGCCGTCGAGGAGCTTGACGTCGCTGTGGCCGTAGAGCTTGAAGTACCAGTAGGCGTAGGCGGCGAACCAGTTGTTGTTGCCGCCGTAGAGGACGACGGTGTCGTCGTTCGCGATGCCCTTGGCGGACAGGAGCTTCTCGAAGCCCTCCTGGTCGACGAAGTCGCGCCGCACCGGGTCCTGGAGGTCCTGCTTCCAGTCGATGCGGATGGCGTTCTTGATGTGGTTCTTGTCGTAGGCCGAGGTGTCCTCGTCCACCTCGACGATGACCACCTTGGGGTCGTCGATGTGGGCCTCGACCCAGTCGGCGTCGACCAGAACGTCGCTGCGGCTCATGCTGTCTCTCCTCGTGGGATGGGTGATGCGGCGGGAGGGCGAGTAGGGCGTACGGGCCGGCGCGGGCGTGGAGCGCGGTCCGCCCGGCAGTCGGGCGCGGGGTACGCGTGCGTGGTGCGGCATACCGGACGGTGGGCTGCTCGGGGGGCGTGCGGGGGCACGGAGTGCGCGGGGCGCCGGGAGCGCCGGGGGCGCTGCACGCGCGGCGTCAGCGGGAGCCGCGACAGAGCATGGCGGCGATGCGGCACAGGTCCACTGCCCGGCGCTTCGTGAGGTCCGCCTGTCGCTTCATGTGCCCGATCGTAAGGACGACGGCGGGGCCGTGTCACCGCCGATCCGCGATCTGAGACGGCTTTGACCAGGATGTGGGATGGATCGGTACGCCCAGGTGGCGCCCATCGCGGCAGGAAGCCGGGCCGAACCTCTGCGCGGGTCCGCCGTCTCGCATGCCGGGACCACGATTCTCGTCCGGCTGTCCGGCTGTCCGGTGGGGCCCGGAGCGGGCGTCGGCGGGAAGGGGGGGCGGGGGGGATGGGGAACGGGAAAAGGGAGAGGGTCAGCCGGCCAGGTGGACGCCGGTGCCCTCCATGGCGACGTCGACGCCGTCCTTGTCCGCCTCGACCTTCTCCAGCTTCAGCCCCTCGGGCAGCTTGTCGATCGTGCGGTCGAAGTCGATCTTCTTGCGGATGGCGTCCTCGACGCCGGGGATCTTGGACCCGGGCACCTTGTCCGCGTGCAGCCGCACCGTGTCGCTGCCGGACACGCTGACCGTGCTGTAGACGCTGCGCTCGATGGCCTTGCCCACCAGCGGGATGGTCACGCTCGCGGTGACCTTGACCTGGTCCTTGCCCGCGGTGTTCTTACCGCCGTAGCCGACCCGCACCCCGTCGTCCGCCGCGTTCGACAGGTCCGCGTAGGACAGGTGGACGGTCCCGGTGGCGTGCTCGGCGACGGCGGAGTTGTAGTCGTCCCCCACCTTCACGTCACCGGCCGCCAGGTCGATCCTGCTCAGCCGCACTTCCCGGCCGCCCGCCTTCGCGGTGACGCCCTTCAGGGAGGCGGTCACCTTGTCCAGCTTCTTGCCGGCGACCTGCGTCAGGAAGGGGAAGCCCTCGATGGAGACGTCCGGATCCTCCGAGGAGGCGGAGCCCAGCTCGCTCTTGAGCTTCTTGGCCACCTCGTCCTCGGCGAGGTTGACGGCGATCCGGTCGGCCGCCACGAAGAGCCCGGCGAGAACCACCAGGATCACAAGCCCTATGCGTAGTGCGCGCATTGTGTCCGTATCCCCCATGAGTCGGCTGGCTAGCGCGAGCGTAACTTGCCGCGGGCCTTCCGGGCGGAGGCCGCCATCGGGCCGGGGCGCCCGTCGAGGTGCCCCGGCCGCGGGCTCACAGCAGGGTGCGGCCCAGTACGTACAGCGCGGGGGTGGCCAGGGTGAGCGGCAGCGCGACGCCCGCCGTCATGTGGACGAACCGGGACGGCCAGTCGTAGCTCGCCACCCGCAGGCCCACCAGCGCGCACACCCCGGCAGCCAGCCCGAGCAGCGCCGCCGTGACCAGGTCCACGCCGTTCAGCCTGGCGGTCGCCGCGCCGACGCCCGCCGCGGCGGCCGACGCGAGGAGGAGGGAGAGCGCGGCGGGCAGCGGGAGGGCCCGCACCAGTGCGGCGCCCGCGACGGCGGCCGCGCCCACCGTGACCGCCTCCGGCGCGGTGGGGATCACTCCCGCGGCCAGCACCGTCAGGCCGGTCGCGGCGAAGCCCATGGTGACCGCGTACAGGCGTTCGTCCGGACTGGAGTTGTTGCGCAACTGCAGCACGAGGGAGAGGACGCACCACACCCCGGCGGCCCCGAGGAGCACCGTCGGCGCGTCCGCCCGGCCGCCGGACCCGTCCGTCAGCAGCAGGCCGGCGTCGGCCGTCAGCCCGGCCACGAACGCCAGCGCGATGCCCTGCCGTGCGGGCCACATGCCGTTGAGGCGGTACCAGCCCGCCGCGGTCACCGCCTGGAGCAGCACCACGGCCCCCGACAGCGCCCAGTGCCCCAGCGGCGCGGTCACCGCCAACAGCGCCGCCAGCAGCGTGGTGGCCCCCGCCGAGGGCAGGCCCGGCGCGATGATCGGCGATCCGGTACGGGGGCGCACGCCGCTGCGGGAACCGGAGGCCGAGGCACCCGCGCCCGGTGCGTGCGGTCCCCCGGCGGTGCCCTCCCCGGCCTGTGCTCCGCCCGGGTGCCCGGCGGGATGCGGCAACGCGGCGCCGTGCGGCTCACCCTGCGGGAGCGGCTGCGGTTGCCGCTGCGCGTGAGGCGGCGGGGCGGCGGAGGGCTGCGCGGCCGGGAACTGTGCGGCGGGCGCGGGCTGTGCGTACGGCTGAGCCTGTGCGGGCTGCTGATGCGGCCGGCCCGGCCACGGCTGCGGGGACGGCATCGGCTGCGACGGCCCGCCGTGCGGTTGCTGCTCCGCGCTGGAGGGCCCGGGCGCGGGATACGGCTGCGACGGCGCCTGCCCGCCGTACGGACCGGGGCCCGCGTACGGGTCCGTCCACGGCTGCGGCTGTCCGCCGTGAGGGCCCGGCTCGGCGGGTGGCTGCGGCTGTCCGCCGTACGGTCCGTGCGGCATCGGCTGTCCGTGGGGCTCGGGCATCGGCTGTCCGTAGGGGGTGGGCATCGGCTGTCCCGGCTCGGGCAGCGGCTGGGCGTGCGGCTCGGGCTCCGGCAGGGGCCAAGAGGCCGTGCGGTGCTCCGGCGGGAGGGCGCCGGGGGTGCCGGGCGGCGTGGGCCGGGCGGCGCGGGGGGACCCGTCCGGGTACGGGTCGGGAAGCGGGCGGTGCGCCGCGTCGTCCGCCGCCTGCGGGGCGGGGTGCGTGTACGGGAGGGGACCGGCGGGGGCGTCGGCCGCGGGGTGCGCCTGCCGGTGGGTGCCGGAGCCGGGCGCCTCCGGCGGGAGAGGACCGTCGTCGGTGATGCGGGGCAGCTCGAAGGTGGCGTCCGCACCGCGGGGCGCCGGACCGGGCGGTGCCGTCCCGTCCGGGAGGGGGTCGGTGATCCGGGTCACCTCGTAGGTCGGCTCGAACGACTGGCCCGCCCACGTCCGGTACGCCGCGTACTCCTCGTCCGAGGGCTGCGGCTGCGGCTGCGACGGCGGCAGGGGCCGCCCCGCGGACTCGGCGCGGGACGCGTAGGGATCCCCGTGGGGGGTGCGGTCCTCGGTCATCGGGCGCCGCCCGCGAACGGGGGGAGCACCTCGACCGTGCCGCCCTCGCGCAGGCCGACCGCGTCGTGGGCGCGGGTGCCCACCGGGTCGCCGTCGACCAGGAAGGAGCAGCGCAGCAGGACCCGCGCGAACTCGGGCTGCTCCGCGTGCGCTTCGCGGGCCCGCCGGAGCGCGTCGGCGAGCGTGCCGGCGTCGTACGGCTCCTCAGCCGTTCCTGCCGCGGCCTTCGCCGCCGCCCAGTAGCGGATCGTGCCGCTGGCCATGGTGGGTCCCTCTCAGCCGTCCGTGCCCTCGCTGCCGGGTGCTCCGGCCGCCCTGTCGCGGCTCCCATGATGCGGCCTCGCGGCGGTGGCGTGTATCCGGGTGGCCGTCCAGTCGCCGATGCGGTGCAGCAGTGCGGGCTCGGCGGAGTTCTCGGCGTGTCCGAAGCCGGCTTCCAGCCACAGTTCGCATGCCGCGGGGCCGGCGGCCTCGGCGAGGGAGAGCGGGTGGTCGAGGGGGAAGTACGGGTCCTGCTCGCCGTGGACCACCAGGAGGGGCACCGGCGCGATCAGCGGTGCCGCGGCGACGGGGGAGAGCGGTACGCGGTCCCAGTCGCGGTGGTGGACGCGGGTGCGGAGCCCGTAGCGGGAGACGAGGCGGCCGAGCGGGTGCTGGATCGCCCAGTGGAGCCGCCGCATGGGGGCGGTGCCGCGGTAGTACCAGCGGGCGGGCGCGCTGACGGCGACCACGGCGTCGGTGTGGGCGTCGGCGCCCGCGTCCCCGCCTCCGTCATGCGCGCGCGGCCCGTCGTCCGTGCGGGCCGTGTCGTGGGCGCGGGTCCGGTCCTGCGTGCGCGCGACCGTGCGCCCCCTGTGCATCACGGGATCGGGGGTTGACGGTGTGTAACCGGAAGGGGCGCCGGGCCGGTAGAGCGCGGCGTGCCGCAGGACGACCGAGCCGCCCATCGAGAAGCCGACCGTCGCCACCCGGCGGTGCCCGCACGCGCGGGCCCACGCCACGGCCGCCGCCAGGTCCAGGACCTCGCGGTCGCCGACCGTCGAACGGCCGCCGGAGCGGCCGTGCCCGCGGAAGGAGAAGGCGACCACGGCCGCGTGCCGGGCGAACGCGGCAGCGGCGCGGCGCAGGGCGGGCCGGTCGAGGGAACCGCTGAAGCCGTGCGCGAGCACGATCACGCCGGGGTCGCCCGCGCCGCCGGGTCCGTCGCCGTGCTCCGGGGCGCCGAGAGCCGCCTGTCCTGCCGCGGGGCGGCGCCCTTGCCAGGGCAGGTACGCGGCCTCGACGCGGACGCCGTCCGCGGTCCGCAGCTCCGTACGTGTGGGGCCCACCTGAACACACTCCGTGATGTTTTGCCGGGGAGGGCGAGAGATGTCACATGCCGCTCCGTCCTTCATGCGGGTATTCTGCTGGGCAAGCAGGACTCGGGCAGCGTCGCCCCCGGGTCCTTTTGTGCTTTCTGGGGGCCGGGCCGTGGACAGGCCGCGGCCCAGCCCTCGGGCAGTGCCGTACGAAGCAGTGCCGCCACATTCCCCCGGGCACAGCAGCCCGGGTGGCGTCCGCCACGCCGGGCGCCAGGAGGGAACTCGACGTCATGGGCAAGCGAACCGTGCAGAACCGGGACCGGAACCGAGGCCGTTCGAAAGCACACCATCCGCGCTGGAACCCACCACACCTCTTCTCTCCCCCGCTGACCTCCCCCCACCGGGCCGGCTCGCCGGAGGAGGGCGTTCACGCATGAGCTCGCTGCTGCTGCTCACCAACGCTCTCCAGCCGTCCTCCGAGGTGCTGCCCGCGCTGGGGCTGCTCCTGCACAACGTGCGGGTCGCGCCCGCCGAGGGACCCGCGCTGGTGGACGCGCCGTCCGCCGACGCGATCCTCGTCGACGGCCGCCGTGACCTGCCGCAGGTGCGGTCCCTGTGCCAGCTGCTGCGCTCCACCGGGCCCGGCTGTCCGCTGCTGCTGATCGTGACGGAGGGCGGGCTGGCCGCCGTCACGGCCGAGTGGGGTGTCGACGACGTGCTGCTGGACACGGCAGGGCCCGCCGAGGTGGAGGCCCGGCTGCGGCTGGCCACCGGCCGGCAGCAGCTCACCGCCGACGACAAGCCCACGGAGATCCGCAACGGTGACCTGTCGGTGGACGAGGCCACCTACAGCGCCAAGCTGAAGGGCCGGGTCCTGGACCTGACCTTCAAGGAGTTCGAGCTGCTGAAGTTCCTCGCCCAGCACCCGGGGCGGGTCTTCACCCGCGCCCAGCTGCTGCAGGAGGTGTGGGGCTACGACTACTTCGGTGGCACCCGCACCGTCGACGTCCACGTGCGGCGGCTGCGGGCCAAGCTGGGCCCCGAGCACGAGTCGCTCATCGGGACGGTCCGCAACGTGGGCTACCGGTTCGTCTCCCCGGAGAAGACCGCGGAGAAGGCGGACAAGCCGGCCGGGTCGGTCGCGGACGAGGCGGAGCGCGTCGCACGCGAGGCCGCCTCCTCCTCCCGCCACCACGAGGGCTGAGCCCCGGCGCACCGGGCCCGACCCGGACCGCTCCAGGACTCGTCCGAGGGCCTTCCCCCGGCCGCCTCACCCGGCCACCGGAGCCGGGTGAGGCGGCCGGGGAAAGGGCCGTCGCGACGGAGGTGGACCCGCGTAGACTCTGCCGGGTGGCCAAGGTGACGCGGGACGACGTGGCAAGAGTGGCGGGAACCTCGACGGCCGTCGTCAGCTATGTGATCAACAACGGTCCCCGGCCGGTCGCCCCGGCCACCAGGGAGCGGGTGCTCGCCGCGATCAAGGAGCTCGGGTACCGCCCCGACCGGGTGGCGCAGGCGATGGCCTCGCGCCGTACGGATCTCATAGGGCTGGTCGTCCCGGACGCCCGCCAGCCGTTCTTCGCGGAGATGTCCCACGCCGTCGAGCGGGCCGCCGCCGAGCGCGGAAAGATGGTGCTGGTCGGCAACTCGGACTACCTGGACGAGCGCGAGGTCCACTACCTGCGGGCCTTCCTGGGCATGCGGGTCTCCGGCCTCATCCTCATCAGCGCGGGGCCCAGCGAGCACGCGGCGGCGGAGATAGACGCCTGGGACGCCCGCGTCGTGCTGATGCACCGGAGGCCCGAGGCCATCGACGACGTCGCCGTCGTCCTCGACGACGTGGGCGGCGCCCAACTGGCCACCCGCCACCTGCTGGAGCACGGCCACGAGTACGTCGCCTGCCTCGGCGGCGTCGAGGAGACCCCGGAGCACGGCGATCCGGTCACCGACCACATCGTCGGCTGGGAGCGCGCCATGCGGGAGGCGGGCAGGTCCGTGCGGGGCCGCCTCTTCCAGTCGCCGTACAACCGCTACGACACCTACCGGCGCGCGCTCGACCTGCTGCGCGGTCCGGACCGCCCCACCGCGCTGTTCTGCGCCACCGACGACCAGGCCATCGGCGTACTGCGCGCGGCGCGCGAGCTGGACATCGACGTCCCCGGCGAACTGGCCGTCGTCGGGTTCGACGACGTGAAGGAGGCGGGCCTGACCGACCCGCCGCTGACCACGGTCGGTTCGGACCGGACGGCGATGGCGACGGCCGCCGTGGACCTGGTGCTGGACGACTCGGTACGCATTCCGGGCACCCGCACCGCGGGCGTCCCCGGCGGCAAGGGGCGGGTGCGCCAGTTCCCGTCCGGCCTGGTGATCCGCCGCTCCTGCGGGTGCCGGCCGGCCTGACCGGCCGGGCCGCGGCGCAACACTTGGGGGTTTCTCAGCGCCTCCTCAGCCTGCTCTCATGTTGCGGAGCCACGCTCGGTGACATGGAGAACTTCGACAGGCGAGCGCAGCAGCGCACGGACCCCTCGCAGACCGCCGGGCAGCCGGTCACCGACCCGCGGCACCCGGACCCGTGGGACGGGAACGGCGGATTCGAAGGGAACGGCGAGTACGGCGGGAACGGCGGATACGGCGTGAACCGTGCCGACGGCGGGAACAGCGCCAACGGCGTGAGCGGCGGAGATACAGCCACGTTCGGCGCCGTACCCGCGCAGGGCCCCACGTACCCGGGCGGCTCCGTCCACCCGACCGGTTCCGGGTACCCGGCCGATTCCGCCTCCACGGGCGGTTCCGCCTACCCGGCCGGTGCCGTGCCCCCGCCGCCCGGTGCGCCGCCCGCCGCGCCGCCGTACGCGGCTTTCTCCGCAGAGCCGGGTCCGGCACCGGAGGACGGGGCCGTGGTCGGAGACGGGAAGCCGCGGCGGCGGATGCGGCGGCCGGCCGCGCTGCTGACGGCGGTCGCCGTGGGGGCCGCCGTGATCGGTGGCGGCACCGCCTTCGGGATGGAGGAGCTGCTGGGCGGCGCCGGCGGCACGAGCGCGTCGGCACCCACCGCCGACGGCGACACCGCGGCGGCCGAGGGGACGGTCTCCGACGTGGTGAAGAGCGTCAAGGACAGCGTGGTCGAGATCAAGGCGGACTCCGGCTCGGGCCAGTCCACCGGGTCCGGCGTGATCATCACCAAGGGCGGCGAGATCGTCACCAACAACCACGTCGTCTCCGGTGCCGACACGGTGAAGGTCTCCCTCAGCGACGGCAGCACGGCGCGGGCCGACGTCGTGGGTACCGACGCCGACAAGGACCTGGCGCTGATCAAGGTGGAGGGGCAGGACGACCTCCACCCGGCCTCGCTCGGCGACTCCGGCGCGGTCGGTGTCGGCGACCAGGTCGTCGCGATCGGCTCGCCCCAGGGCCTGTCGAACACGGTGACCAGCGGCATCGTCTCCGCCAAGGAGCGCAAGGTGAAGGTCCCCAAGGGGGACGGCGGCCAGGGGACCGACCCCGGTCAGGGGCAAGGACAGGGGCAGGGCCAGGGCGGCGGGCTCGGCGACGAGTGGCCGTTCGAGTACGACGGCGGCCAGTACAACGGCGGGGTGCAGGGCGACACGACCACCTACAAGGCCCTCCAGACCGACGCCTCCCTCAACCCGGGCAACTCGGGGGGACCGCTGTTCAACATGGCCGGACAGGTCGTCGGCATAAACTCGGCGATCCTCTCCTCGGGTTCCGGGCAGGGCCAGACCTCCCAGTCGGACGCGGGCAGCGTCGGGCTCGGCTTCGCCATCCCCGTCGACGACGTGAAGCACGACCTGGGCACCCTGCGGGACGGCGGCGGCGCGTGAGGCTTCCCTTCGCGGGGCGCACGCCGTCCGCGCCGCCGCCCGCCACCGCGGATCCCCCGCGGGGCCGGGGCGAGCGCCTGCGGCGGGACCGGGACGGTCGCGCGCTGGCCCGCGGGGGCGGCGACCCCGCGCCGGCACGCGGTGGCGCACCGGGCGGTGCGGACGGTGCCAAGCTGGGAGGCATGCCCTCCGAGCCTTCCTCCACCGCGGCCTCCACCGCGGCACCGTCCTCCCCCGAGCCTGCCGCCTCCCCCTCCGCACCGCCGCCCGAGGAGCCGACGATCCTCGTCGTCGACGACGAGCCGGCCGTGCGGGACGCGCTGCGGCGCAGCCTCAGCTTCGAGGGGTACGGGACGGTGCTGGCCGCCGACGGCGCCGAAGCGCTGGAGAAGACCGACGAGTGCGCACCCGACCTCGTCGTGCTCGACATCCTGATGCCCCGCATGGACGGGCTGACGGCGGCCCGCCGGCTGCGCGGCGCGGGGCACCGCGTACCGATCCTCATGCTGACCGCCCGTGACACCGTCGGCGACCGCGTCACCGGGCTGGACGCGGGGGCCGACGACTACCTGGTCAAACCGTTCGAGCTGGACGAACTCCTGGCCCGCGTCCGCGCCCTGCTGCGGCGCAGCTCCTACGCGCGCCGGCAGGCGCAGGCGGAGGCGGCCGAGGAACCCGACACGCTCTCCTTCGCGGACCTGCGCATGGACCTGCTCACCCGCGAGGTGACCCGGGGCGGGCGGCCGGTCGAGCTGACCCGCACCGAGTACACGCTGCTGGAGATGTTCCTCGCCCACCCGCGCCAGGTCCTCACCCGTGAGCAGATCCTCAAGGCCGTCTGGGGCTTCGACTTCGAACCGTCCTCCAACTCGCTCGACGTGTACGTGATGTACCTGCGGCGCAAGACCGAGGCGGGCGGCGAGCCCCGCCTGGTGCACACGGTGCGCGGGGTGGGGTACGTGCTGCGGGACGACGCGTGACCCTGGACGGCCCGGCCCGCACGACGACTGCCCGCACCCTGTGGTACCGGCTGCGGCGCCAGGGCGCGCGGGCCGTCTCCATGCCGCTGCGCGGCCGCCTCGCGCTGCTGGCCGCGGCCACCGTCGCCCTGGCCGTCGCGGCCTGCGCGACCGCCTGCTGGTTCCTCGTCCGGGCCCAACTGCTCAGCTCCCTCGACGACTCGCTGCGCGACAACTCCGTCGCGCCCAGCGCCGTCGTCGACCGGGTCCGCTCCGGCCAGTGCACCCCGCCCGACCAGCCGGCCCCCAACCCGTTCGGGGCCACCGTGCAGGTCGTGGACACCTCCGGCGGCAGCTGCGTCATCGTCGGCCGCAAACTGGATGTGACCACCGCCGACATCCACGTCGCCGAGCGCCACCGCGGCCACTCCCTGCACACCGCGCGCGCCGCCAACGGCGCCGAGTACCGGGTACGCACCACACAGGTGCCCGGCACCGGCCTGGCCGTCTCGCTCGCCCGGCCCATGACGGAGATCGACGAGTCGCTGCGCCAGCTCGCGCTCATCCTCACCCTCGTCGGCGGCGCCGGTGTGCTGGGTGCGGCCGGCGCCGGTGTGGCGCTCGCCCGCGCCGGGCTGCGGCCCGTCGACCGGCTCACCGAAGCCGTCGAACACATCGCCCGCACCGAGGATCTGGCCGTCCGCATCCCCGCCGAGGGCGACGACGAGATCGCCCGGCTCTCCCGCTCCTTCAACGCCATGACCGAGGCGCTGGCCAGCTCCCGCGAACTCCAGCAGCAGCTCATCGCCGACGCCGGACACGAGCTGCGCACCCCCCTCACCTCGCTGCGCACCAACATCGACCTGCTCGTCCGCAGCGAGGAGACCGGCCGGGCGCTGCCCGAGAAGGACCGCAGGGAACTGCTGTCCTCCGTCCAGGCGCAGATGGCCGAGCTCGGCGACCTCATCGGCGACCTCCAGGAGCTCTCCCGCCCCCACGGGGGCCCCGGCGTCTCCGCGGGCACCTTCGAGGACGGTCAGCCCGTCGACGCGGCACGGGGCGGCGTCGTCGGCCTGCACGAGATCGTCGAGCACGCCGTCGAGCGGGTACGGCCGCGCGGCCCGCGGCTGACCCTCACCAGCGAGCTGACCCCCTGGTACGTGCTGGGTGAGTCCGCCGCGCTGGAGCGGTCCGTCGTCAACCTGCTGGACAACGCCGTCAAGTTCAGCCCCGAGGGCGGCACCGTGCACACCGCGCTGCGCGACGGTGTGCTGACCGTGCGGGACGAGGGGCCCGGCGTGCCCGCCGAGGAACTCCCGCACGTCTTCGACCGCTTCTGGCGCTCCCGCTCCGCCCGGAGCCTGCCCGGCTCGGGACTGGGCCTGTCCATCGTGGCGCGGACCGTGCGGCAGTGCGGCGGCCAGGTGTGGCTGCGCCGCCCCCTGGACGGCGGCGCCGGGACCGAAGCGGTGCTTCAACTGCCGGGCGCCCCCACGCCGCCCCCGGCCGGACAGCCGTAAGGTCGGGACCATGAGCGACCTGGATGTTGTGGACGAGGTACCCGCGGGCGTCGTACCCGAGGTCCGCGCACTGATCGACGAAGCGGCCCGGCAGGACGGGCAGCCCGCCGTCTCCGAACAGGGCCGCCTCCACCTGCGCGGCGGCCCCCGCGAAGGGGTGCGCCACCTGCTGCTGCGTGACGGTGACGGCGCCCTGGCCGGATACGCGCAACTGGAGGACACCGACCCAGTGGAGGCGCCCGCGGCCGAGCTCGTCGTCGCCCCCTCGCGCCGCGGCAACGGCCACGGCAGGCGGCTCGGACACGCCCTCCTGGAGCTGTCCGGGCGGCGGCTGCGGGTGTGGGCACACGGCGGGCACCCGGCGGCGCGGCACCTGGCGCAGAGCCTCGGGCTCAGCCTCTTCCGCGAGCTGCGGCAGATGCGGAGGCCGTTGGCCGGGTGGGAGCAGCCGGCCCCGGAGGTGCCCGCCGGGGTGACCGTCCGGACCTTCCGGCCCGGTGAGGACGATGCGGCGTGGCTGGCGTTGAACGCCGCGGCCTTTGCCCACCATCCCGAGCAGGGTGGGCTCACCCAGCGGGATCTGGACGACCGCAAGGCGGAGGAGTGGTTCGATCCCGCGGGCTTCTTCCTCGCCGAGCGGGAGGGGAGGCTCGTCGGGTTCCACTGGACCAAGGTCCATGCGGGGGAGGGGCTCGGTGAGGTGTACGTGTTGGGGGTTGCGCCCAGGGAGCAGGGGGGTGGCCTGGGGAAGGTCCTCACCGCGGTGGGGTTGCGGTACCTCGCCCTTGAGAGGGGGTTGCCGACCGCCATGCTGTACGTCGACGCCGATAACGGCGCCGCCGTGAGGGTTTACGAGAAACTGGGTTTCAGTACCCATGAGACCGACCTGATGTACCGCACCGAGATGTGACCCCTCTCCCATGGCTGGGGCCTCAGCCCCTGTGACCTCTCATTTGTCGGGGGCTCCGCCCCCGAACCCCCTTGTCCTCGCCGGACGGGCGTTGGGGCGGCTCCTCCCCCAGACTCCGTCCGGGGGGACCCCCACCCCAACTGCCCCCCGCTACGGGGGCTTCTCCCCCAGACTTCGTCCGGGGGGACCCCCACCCCTAGGAGCCCCCTTCCGCAAGAGCCACAGCTCGTTTACTTCGTGGAAACGCCCTGGTGGAAGGGCACCTTGGTGCGTCCGGCGGCTTTCGCGCGGCTATCGGGGCGCGTCCTTCAGGATTGGTCGCCAGGGGGCGGTGCTCCGCGTCGGGGGCGCGGGGCACCAGGGGGCGGGACTCAGTCTTTGTAGTAAGGGGTGACCGGGACCGTGTTGTCGTCATTGACCATGCAGGCGTAGTCCGCGATCCCGCCCTGTGACTGGAGTTCGTCGCCGTGGCGCTGGCAGTCCTCGATGGTGGTGCCGGGGAAGACGATGTCCTCGCCCTGGTGCACCGCTGGTGCGGCCTGGACCGCTCCGGCGGCGATCCCGGAGAAGGCGAGAAGGCCCAGCCCGCACGCTTGCGCGAGGGCCGCTGTCCCGTACCGGATGCACGCAGATCCAGCACCTAGTTGTATTGACCACAAGCGTTGTCAACAGGGCCAGGTGATCCTGTCCCCTTCGGGCAGCGCGGTCTCACCGGAGCCAATGCCCGTCCTCGCAGCGTCGGCGATAGCCTGCGAGGACTCTGCGGACGTGGGGTGGCGCTGACCCCCTCGGTTCACGCGTCCCTGGCCAGCATCGCGTGAAGCGCGGCCTCGGCGGCGTCGAAGCACGCGGGGAAGGCACCATCGCCGCCGGTCCAGCGGGCGAACGCCTCCTCGGAGATGATCGAGGCCACCCGCGCGGCCAGGTGCGCCTCAGTGGGCCCGGTCCCGCGCCGTTCGAGGGCGTCCCGGATAGCGGCGGTGACGTCCGCCGACTTGCTGCGCTCGCGCTCCAGCAGCTCCGGGCTGGACTCGATGACGGCTCGGCGGCGCCCGGAGTCGGTGACCATGTCACTGACCGTCGTGCCGACCTCGCGCAGGGCCGACAGCGCCGCTGGCAGTGGTGCGAGCCCGGGGTCCGCGGCCTGGACGGCCTGGGACACGGCGGGGGGAAGCCGCTCGGAGCCAGCGAAGAGGATCTCCCGCTTGTCCGGGAAGTACCGGTGGAAGGTCCGCCGGGTCAGCCCCGCCCGCTCCGCGATCTGCGTCACTGTCACGGCGTCGTAGCCGTGCTCGCCGAACAGGTCCAGCGCCGCCTGCCGCAGGCGTTCCGGTGCTCCAGGGTCCCAACGCGCCATGACCTCATCCTACGCGTCGCGATGTCCCATTGTGTCATCGATGCTAAGGTAATGATGTCACAGTGAGACATCATGGAAGCGGGACGGCGATGACGCAGAGCGAGATCTGGATTCTGGGAGCCACCGGCCGGATCGGCCGGGCCGTGGCCGCGCGGATCGCGGCGGCCGGGACCGTCCCGGTGCTGGTTGGACGCGACGCCGACAGGCTGCGCAAGGCCGCCGCCGGCCTGGGGCTCGGCGCCGACTCGAAGATCGTCGTCGCGTCAGGTGCGGACGCGATCGCGGCCGAGATCACCCGGCAGCGGCCCACCGTGGTCGTGAACACCATCGGCGACTACGCCGAGACTGCCGTCCGGACAGCCCACGCCTGCCTGCCGGGCGGCCACTACCTTGACCAGGCCAACGACCTGACCGCCTTCCACCGCCTGCTCGAGCTGCACGACGAGGCCGCCGCCGCGGGCAGCACCCTGGTGACCGGCGCGGGATACGGCGTTCTCGGCACCGAAGCGGTCGTGGCCCGCCTCTGCGAAAACCGTCCCGTACCGAGCCAGGTCAGGGTGGACGCCTTCGCCTCGGCCGCCGTCGAGGAAGGAGCGATGGGCACCGCCCTCGCCACCAGCATCGTGGACGGCCTTGCGATGGGCGGCCGCCGCTACGAAGACGGCGAGCTGGTCAAGACCCGCCTTGGCGGGGAGGTTCAGTACGTCACCCTGCCCGACGGGGAGCGCGTGTCCGCGGTCTGCGTCCCCTCCGGTGAGCTCATCGCCGCCCAGCGGGTGAGTGGCGCCCCGTCGGTGTCGGCGACCTCCGGTCTCCTTCCCGCCGCGCGCGCCGTCCGGGCGGTACTGCCGCTGCTGTCCGCGCTCCTACGGATCCGCGCCGTGCGGACCTTCGCGATCGGCCGGATGGCCGGGATCAAGGCCAAGGCCGCCCCGCGTCCGCGCCCTCACACCTGGGGCCACGCCGTCGTCACCTGGCCCGACGGCACCGTCCGCGAGGGCTGGCTGCGGGCCGACGACGCCATGGACTTCACCTGCGCCGCCGCCGCGCAGACCGCACTCCAGCTCGCCGCGGGCAAGGGACGCCCCGGCGCCCACACCCCGGCCGCTGCCCTCGGCCCCGATCTCGCCGCCGCTGCCGGAGCCGAGTTCGTCGACTGACATCCGCACTGCCCCGAGTCCGGACGGGCCGGGGCCTCGGCCCTTGCTCACCACATCTACGAGGTCCCTGTGCCCCACCCCAACGCGCGGCTGACGATCCATGGCAGACGACTCCTTGTCGACCGCGTCCAGGCCGGAAGGCCCGTCGCCCACGTAGCCGACGAGATGGGCATCTCCCGAACCACCGCCCACAAGTGGGTACGTCGCTGGCGAACCGAAGGCGACGCCGGCCTGTACGACCGCCCAAGTCGGCCCCGGACCACCCCGCACCGAACCGCACCCGGTACCGAGGCCGCGATCTGCGCACTTCGGCGCGAACGCAAGCTCGGCCCCGCACGGATCGGCCCGGTTCTCGGCATACCGCCCTCGACAGTCCATCGCGTCCTCACCCGCCACGGCCTGAACCGCCTGCGCCGGCTGGACCGACCCACCGGCCAGGTCATCCGCCGCTACGAGCGATCACGTCCGGTGAACTGATCATGTCGACATCAAGAAGCTCGGCAAGACTCCCCATGGCGGCGGACACCGCATCATGCCCCGCCAGAAGGCCACCGCCAATCGCCAGTCCACGACCACTGAGCGCAGGGGCGGTAGCCCAGTGATCGGCTACAGCTTCGTTCACACCGCAGTCGACGACCACTCCCGACTCGCCTACAGCGAGGTCCTGACCGACGAGCGCAAGGAGACCGCCGCCTCCTTTCGGCAGCGGGCCAACACCTTCTTCGCCGGCCACGGCATCACGGTCGAACGCGTCCTCACGGACGACGGATCCTGCTACCGGTCTCGTCTCTTTGCCCAGACACTGAGTGCCTCCGGCATCACCCATAAGCGCACTCGGCCCTATCGCCCGCAGACGAACGGCAAGGTGGAGCGCCTGAATCGGACCCTGCTCGACGAATGGGCGTACGTGCGCCGGTACTCCAGCAACGCGGAACGCACCGAAGCCCTGGCAGACTTCCTCCACACCTACAACTACCACCGGTGCCACACCGCGCTCGGCGGCCAGCCACCCATCAGCCGCGTCAACAACGCTGCGGGTCAATACACCTGGTCCGGACCTTGCTCTCAGTCCGATGCGACGGACCTCGAAAAGTTCACGGACAGCGATGAGGCTTTCGGCACAACTGACGTCCTGACCCGCGCGAAAGCCACCGGACGGTCCGGGGTGCCCAACCCCCAGGGCGTTCCCACGAAGTAAACGGGCTGAAGCTCTTGCGGAAGGGAGCTCCCAGGGGTGGGGGTCCCCCGGACGGAGTCTGGGGGAGGAGCCGCCCCAACGCCCGTCCGGCGAGGACAAAGGGGTCTGGGGCGAAGCCCCAGGAATGAGAGGTCACAGGGGCTGGGGCCCCAGCCATGGGAGAGGGGGATCACCGGGGCGGAGCCCAAGGCATCGGGGGGTTGCCGGCGGGACCCCGCGGGTCCATGAGGGCGTAACCATTGGTTCAGACTCTCTTGCGAAGCTCGCGCAATGGCCGCCCCCTCCCTCACAGAGAGCATCGACAATGACGGTATGACCCAGCAACCGCACCGTTCAGACCTGGGCCTGGACCCCGACCTCGACTCGGACGTCGACCTGTACGAGGCGGACCGCGACCACCCCGCCGAGACAGCCCCCGACCTGCCCTGCGACCGCTTCCTGGACCGCGAACAAAGCTGGCTGGCCTTCAACGAGCGCGTGCTCGAACTCGCGGAGGACCCCCGCACCCCGCTGCTCGAACGTGCGAACTTCCTGGCGATCTTCGCCGGCAATCTGGACGAGTTCTTCATGGTGCGGGTCGCCGGGCTCAAGCGGCGGATCGCGACGGGGGTGGCCACGCGGAGCGCCTCCGGTCTCCAGCCGCGCGAGGTGCTGGAGGGCATCTGGCGCCGCTCCCGGGAGCTGATGGCCCGGCACGCTGCCTGCTATCAGCAGGACATCGCTCCGGCCCTCGCGCTGGAGGGCCTGTTCCTGCTGCGGTGGCCGGAGTTGACGGAGAAGGAGCAGGCGCGGCTGTTCAGCCTGTTCCGGCAGCGGATCTACCCGGTGCTGACCCCGCTGGCGGTGGACCCGGCCCACCCGTTCCCGTACATCTCGGGGCTGTCCCTCAACCTGGCGGTGGTGGTCCGCAACCCGGTGAGCGGGCACACCCACTTCGCCCGGGTGAAGGTGCCGCCGCTGCTGCCGCGCTTCCTGGAGGCGTCCCCGTACCGGTACGTGCCGTTGGAGGACGTGATCGCGGCGCATCTGGAGGAGCTGTTCCCGGGGATGGAGGTGCTGGGGCACCACATGTTCCGGGTGACCCGGAACGAGGATCTGGAGGTCGAGGAGGACGACGCGGAGAACCTCCTTCAGGCGCTGGAGAAGGAACTGATGCGGCGCCGTTTCGGCCCGCCGGTGCGGCTGGAGGTCGAGGCGTCCATCGACCCGTACGTGCTGGACCTGCTGGTGCGGGAGTTGAAGGTCTCGGAGGCGGAGGTCCATCCGCTGCCGGGCCCGCTGGATCTGACGGGGCTGTCGGGGATCGCCTCGGCGCTGGAGCGGCCGGAGCTGAAGTACCCGAAGTTCGTCGCGGGGACGCACCGCCACCTGGCGGAGGTCGAGTCGGCGTCGGCGCCGGACATCTTCGCGGCGCTGCGCGAGCGGGACGTGCTGCTGCACCATCCGTACGACTCGTTCTCCACCTCGGTGCAGGCGTTCCTGGAGCAGGCGGCGGCCGACCCGGACGTGCTGGCCATCAAGCAGACGCTGTACCGCACCTCGGGCGACTCGCCGATCGTGGACGCGCTGATCGACGCGGCGGAGTCCGGCAAGCAGGTGCTCGTCCTGGTGGAGATCAAGGCCCGCTTCGACGAGCAGGCCAACATCAAGTGGGCGCGGAAGCTGGAGGAGTCCGGCTGCCATGTGGTGCACGGGCTGGTGGGGCTCAAGACGCACTGCAAGCTGTCGCTGGTGGTGCGGCAGGAGGGCGAGACGCTGCGCCGGTACGCACACGTGGGGACGGGCAACTACCACCCCAAGACGGCGCGGCTGTACGAGGACCTGGGGCTGCTGACGGCCGACCAGCAGGTGGGTGCCGACCTGTCGGACCTGTTCAACCGGCTGTCGGGTTACTCGCGGCGGGAGACCTACCGGCGGCTGCTGGTCGCCCCGCACTCGGTGCGGGACGGGCTGGTGTCGCGGATCCAGCGGGAGGTCACCCACCACCGGGCGGGCCGTGAGGCGTACGTGCGGATCAAGGTCAACTCGATCGTGGACGAGGCGGTGTGCGACGCGCTGTACCGGGCGTCGGCGGCGGGTGTCCCGGTGGACGTGTGGGTGCGCGGCATCTGTGCGCTGCGGCCCGGTGTGCCGGGGCTGAGCGAGAACATCCGGGTGCGCAGTGTGCTGGGCCGGTTCCTGGAGCACTCCCGTGTCTTCTGCTTCGGGGGTGGAGGGGAGAGCGAGGTGTGGCTGGGCAGCGCCGACATGATGCACCGCAATCTGGACCGGCGGGTCGAGGCGCTGGTGCGGGTCACCGATCCCGCGCACCGTGCCGCCCTCAACCGTCTGCTGGAGACGGGTACGGCGGACTCGTCGGCCTCCTGGTGGCTGGGCCCGGACGGGGAGTGGACGCGGCACGCCCGGGACGGGGCCGGAGCGCCGCTGCCGAACGTGCAGGAAGTGCTGATCGAGGCGCGCCGCCGCAGACGCGGCCCGACGGCGGCGACGTGACCGCGGGGCGGGGTGCGCCCGGCGTACGGCCGCAGGTGCCGGGGCGGTCGGGGTGGCGCGGTCGCGTACGGGGCCGCGCGCAGGTCGGGGCGCGGTGGCGGGCGCGGGGCGTCGTGCGCTGCGGGGACGGGGCGAAGGGCGAGAAGGGGACGTGATGGTCGGACAGCGCCGGGACGCGGTCGTCGAGCCCGGAGGCCCCGGATGTGAGGTGCCACGCGGAGCGGACCCGGCCACCGGCAGCGTCGCCGAGGTGCTCGGCGGCTATCTGCACGGGCGGGCCACGGAGTTCCTGCGCGGACTGCGGGGACTGGGCGGTCACCCGCGGGGCACGGGCACCCCAAGCGGTCCCGGCGCAGCCGCGGGGCGGGTGCCTGTGGACACCGGGCGGTCGGCCGTGGACACCGTACGGGCGGCAGCCCGCCGCCTGGGCGGTGTGCTGTTCACCTACCGTCCGCTGGTCGAGCCGGTCTGGGCCGACGAGCTGCGTACCGAGCTGAGCTGGCTGGCCGGCACCCTGGGGCGCGAACACGTGTACGCCGCGAAGCTGGAGAAGCTGCTGGCCGCGCTGCACCGGCTGGCCGGTGACGGGGCGGCCCGGGAGAGGGGCGACCTCCCGGTGGGAGCGGCCCGCGCGGCCGCGCTGCTGGACCGCCGCCTCACCCTCGCCCGTACCCGCGCCCACTCGGAGGCGCTCCACGCGCTGGGCTCGGCCCGGTTCCACGCGGTGGCGGACGCGGTGGCCCTGCTGGCGTCGGAGGCACCCCTGCGCGCCGGTGCGCAGCAGGCGGGGCGTCCGGCCGGGGCCGTCCTGGGGCCGCTGGCCGAGCAGGCGGGCCGGCACCTCGCGGAGGCCGCCGCGGTGCTGCCGCTGTCCCACGCGGGGGCGCCGTACAACGCGGACGGGCTGTCCCGTTCGCTGGCCGGGGAGGCCCGCCAGGACGCCGCCTGGGACCAGGTGCGGGTGCTGCTGCGGCGGCACCGGTACGCCGTGGAGGTGCTGGGCGGCAGCGCCGCGCCGCAGCCGTGGCTGCGTCCCGCGGGGGACGCGCTGGAGCGGCACCGGCAGGCGGCCGCGGCTGCCGCCGAGGCCGCGGCGGCAGCCGCCACCCCCCGGATCGCTCCGGCCACCGCCTACGCCCTCGGCGTCCTCCACGCCGACCAGCGGCACGAGGTGGAGGCCGCCCGGTTCGCCTTCGGCCGCCACTGGCGGCCCCCGTCGCCGGGGTTGCGGGGCGTGCACGGCTGACCGGGGCAGCGCGGCCCCTCCTGTCCCGAGCCTGTCCCGAGCCTGTCCCGACGGCCGGGCGGGGCGGCGCCGGGGGATGCGGTCGCGCGGCAGCCCCGCGGGGCGGCGGCTGCTCGGTCAGGTGGGTCAGGTGGCTGCCGTACGGGTGCGGTGGCGGCGTACCGCATCGCGGTTGGCGCACCGTGGTGAGCAGTAGCGCCGCCGTCCGGTGCGTGAGGTGTCGGCGAAGGCCCTCTCGCACTCGGTCACCCGGCAGCGCCGGAGCCGGTGCATGCCGCGGCCCGCCAGGTGCAGCGCGGTCCCGACCGCGAACAGGGTGAAGAGTGCCGTGCCGAGGGGCTGTCGGGCGTCCCGGTAGTGCAGGTGCCAGGCGGTGCCGTCGTGCGTGGTCAGCCGGGGGTAGGCGGCGGCATCGGCCAGCATCCGGTTGACCAGTGCGGCGCGCTCGGCCTCCCCGGTGGCGTCGACGGCCTTCTCCCAGGCGTCGAGGGCGGCATGGGCACCGTCGAGGTCTGCGGCCGTGACGGGGCACTCCAGCACGATTCCGGCGGCGCGGCAGCGGTCCGCCAACTCCGCCGCACCGGTAGGGCGCTGGTTGGCCAGGTCCGCGGCCAGGTGCACCGCCTCTTCGCCGTAAGGGTTGAGCTGCACAAGGCCATTACAGCAGGGTGCCGGGCATGGCACAACATGCCGCCGGAGTCACCGGCGTCCAGGCCCGCGATCCGTGGCGCTACCGCTGGGTGGTGCTGGGCGTCGCCACCTTCACCCAGGCGTCGTCGGGCTTCTTCGTGGGAGGTATCGGTGCGCTCGGTGTCCACCTGCGGCACGCGTTGGGTCTGAGCGCGGCCCAGCTCGGACTGCTCGTCTCGGCGGCCCAGTTCGCGCCGCTGGCCGGGCTGTTGGTGGCCGGCGTCCTGTTGGACCGGTACGGCGAGCGCTGGGTGGTGGGGGCCGGGGCCACGCTGGTCGGGGTGGCCCTGTGCACGGGAAGCCTGGCACCCGGCTACGGGGCGCTGCTGGTCGCCCTGCTGGTGGTCGGCGCGGGGTACAGCACCGTTCAGCCAGGCGGCAGCATGTCGGTGGCCTCCTGGTTCCGCGCATCGCAGCGCGGCGTCGCGATGGGGATCAGGCAGGCCGGGCTGCCGCTGGGGGCGGCGCTCGCCTCCGCCGTACTCCCGCTCGTCGCCTCGCACTTCGGCTGGCGGGCCACACTGGTGACGGGCGGCTTGTCGGCGCTGCTGGGCGCCGGACTCTTCCTGGCCTGCTGTCGGCGGCCACCTGTTGCGCCGGCGTCCGGGACCGGCGGGTCCGCGTCCGGGACCGGCGGGTCCGCGTCCGAAGCCGGTGCGTCCGGGGCCCGGTCCAGCGCGTCCGTGGCCGCGGGCGCGCAGCCGCCGGTTCCGCTCGGAGCACAGCTCCGCGCCCGGTGGGCCATGCTGCGCGAACCGACCGCGGTGCGGATCATGCTGTCGGGAGCCGCCCTGATCTCGGTGCAGAGCGGCGTGGGCATCCTCACGGTGCTGCACCTGAACCAGACGGCGTCGGTCCCCGCGGGGCGGGCGGCCCTGGTCCTGACGGCGTCCCAGGGAGCGGGTGTGGCCGGCCGGGTCTGCCTCGCGGCGTGGAGCGACCGCAGCAGATCCGGGCGCTACCTCGTCGTGCTGGTCTGCATGGTCGCCGTGCTCGCCGGGCTGACCGTGCTCATGACTCCGGCGGGGCGGTCACCGGTCGTCGCCGGGGCCGTCTTCGTCTGGCTCGGCTTCTTCGGCTTCGGCTGGTACGGCCCGTGGGTCGCCTACGTCACCGAAACGGCCCCGCAGGACAGGACCGGCTTCGCCTTGGGGCTGGCCATGTCGGGGAACCAGATCGCCATCGTCGCGATGCCCCCCGTGCTCGGTCTGCTGGCCGACGCCACGGGGAGCTTCACCCTGTCCTGGGCACTGCTGTCCGCACTGACCCTTACGGCCCTGGCCGCGACAGCCCGCCCCCGACGACAACTCCGCTGACGCGGCGAGGAGCTGACGCAGCAAGGGGCCCGGGGACTCGGCGCCCCACACACCCCACGGGCCGCCCCCTCCCCTCCCGGCGGCCCGTGGTTTCTCACGCGGCCCTGAGCTCCTGCGCGTCGGGGGAGCCACGCCGCACGACCAGCAGGGCGACGCCCGCCGCCGCCAGGGGCAGCGTCGGCGCCGCGGCACCGCAGAGGGGGAGTGCGGCCCACGGCACGGTGCGGTGCGGACGATCTCGGGCACCGTGACGGTCCTGCTGTCGGCGTGGGTCAATCCGTCCTGGCAGCCGTCGGCCGCGGTGCACGTCGGTCCCGACATCGTGCCCGTGCCGGTCCGGCCCTGTGCGGTGCCCACAGCGAGGGAGAGGAGGACGGTGGGCACGGCCGGCGCCGGCGTCCGCCACGGCCCCGCCCGGACGAGCCCTCGGGGAGTATCCGAACGGGAATCAGCGGTAGCGGGGCGATCTCGGTTCCGGTTCGGTGACGTGCCCGTTTTACCTGGCCAGGGGTCCCTACGGTCCTCGACATGCCAGGCTCGGCAAGGCCGAGGAACCCAAGCTCATGGTGCCGTTCCGCAAGCTGGTCAACGGCATGCTGAACTTCCTCGGCCGCTGCGCCTTCACCCGACCATCCGCGCCACGCGCCCGTACAGTGGAACCGTTAGCTCAGTTCACGTCGCGCAGCAGCGTTTCGACAGCAGTTCGGGAGGCAGCGCCCGGGAACCACCGGGCACGACGTCAGCTCCGTTCGAGGTCCCACACGAGTACCCGGCCGTCCTGCCCCGCCGTGATGGCGACCGTGCGACCGTCCAGATCCGCGATGCGGACGCCGACGACCTCACTGCCGTGGTGTTCGTCGAACGGCCCATGGGCGAGGCGGCGCTCCGCCAGCGACCACACGCACACCCGACCGTCCCCCGAACCGGTCACCGCGATCGGACGGCCGCCCACGACGCCAACATCCATGCAGGAGATGGAGTTCTCCGCCTCGTCGTCCTCTTCGTCCTCGTCGTTCTCTTCGTCGAACTCGATCGAATCCTCGTCGATCGGCACTCCCCACTCCCATGCCCCGGTGTCGGGATCCCCAAGGATCACCCGGTTTCCGCCAGCCGCCACCACCCGGGTGCGGCCGTCCACCGTCGCCAAACCGATGTCCGCCACGGGTATGGGACAGGGGACCTCTCTGCTGACGCTCTGGGCGTCGACGTCCCACACGACCACAGTGTCGTCGTAGGAGCCGAAGATCACGACCGGGCGGCCGTGCAACATGCCGGCCGCGATCCCGGTGACGTCGTCCCGGTCTCCATAGAGCACGGCTGGTTCGACGTCCGTGGCACCGGTGGTGTCTCTGCGTGCCGCATCCCACATGTATGTACGGTCGCTACAGCTGATGAAGAACGGTTGCCCGTTCAACCACACCGTCGCCACTTTCCCCGTACCGCCGTGGTTGAGGCGCGCGTGCACGCGGACAGCTCCGCTGGCCAGATCCCACTGCGCGAAGGACTCTCGGTACTCGGCCCCACCGACCACGAGCCGACCGTCCACGACGGCGGCGCAGACTCTGGTGAACAGCGAGGCGTCCTTGTCATCGTCGGTCGGGAGGTGCCCGACCCTCGCGTGGAAGTCGTCGGGACGGTACGGCATGTCCAGCCGGTACTGCGTCCATCGGTCCTCGGACGGCTCCCAGGTGTACGCCCACGGCTCGACGGCGCAGACGACGAGGAGACGACCGTCGACGGTGACAAGGTCGAGGTCCCAGAGGCGCCCGGAGGGGAGCTGGCTGGAGAGAGCAAGTGCAGTCATGCGCCCGAAGTGTAGGGCCGAGGTCTGACAGCCCCCCCCAACTGAGGCCGCCTGACCGCAGCGTGGCACCTCTACCGCATGGCAACAGCCTCGATTGTCAGCAGCCACGCCTCGTCGGCCCGGAGTCGCAACCTGGACTCCAGGGAACAACTGCCCGAAGGACCGTTCTTCGACGCTGTTCCCGACGCGGGTTGCCGACACTTCCCACCTGAGAGGGTTTGTGATCGCGGCCCCGAGTGGTGGCAGACGAACGAATGACGACAGGTGCGGCGGCGAGGGTCCGATGAACCCGGACCTTTCGAGGTTCGTCGGCGGCGCGGATCCCATGAGATCCGATGGCGGCTGATGACAGGGTTTGCTGACAGCCAGGGTCGAATGCGACCACCACAGCGGGGAGCGGCATGGCCGACCTGGTCCACAAGCGGGTGTCGACCGACCAGTAGTCGACCGACCGTCAAAACCTCCCGGACGAGGCAGGGAACGAGGACCTGGTCGACTTCGAGGGACAGGCCGGCACCTGCAGCTGCCTCCACCCGCTGAAGCGTCCGAAGCTCGGCGAACTGCTCACCCACGCCCGGCCGGGCGACACCGTGCACATCTCCGAGATGTTCCGCCTCGTGCGCGGCACCGGGCACATCCTCGACGCGCTCGACGTCCTCAACCGCGCCCACCTCGTCCCTGCGCATCCAGGACGGCGCGTTCTCCGCCATGGACCTCACCCCCCCCGCACACCGGCGAGACCGACACCGTGCGCACCGCATACCCGGAGGGCCGCTTCATCGCCGCCCTGGCCCGCGACCACGCTGTCAGCCGCGGCGCTGTCCGCACCGCCGTCGCCGACCTCCTGCCCGAGCACGCGGCAGCCGACCCGGACGCCCCGGCTCTGGAGCTGCCGATCATCCCCGACATGCCGGGCAAGGTCGCCGACCTCCTCCGCGCTGCCGACCTGGAGCCCGCCGAGCGCGCTGCGCTCGACCAGGGCGTCACCGTACGGCGCGGCCAGGGCTGCACCCTCCGCGTCAGCACCACACCCGCCGTCCACCGCACTCTTCTCGACCGCTGCCAGCCGCTCGACAACGCAGCAGCGATCCCGGTACAGCGCGAGGCCCGCCGCGAGTACGCGAACCGCATCAGCAACCTCGGCACAGACGGACCGTGATCCAGGTCAGCAGCTACCGCTGATTTCCGTTCGGATACTCCCCGAGGGGGACGAGCACCCTCCGGGGGAAAGAGGCGCGCGGCCGGTCCGCGGGGCGGAGCACGGGCGGTGGGGGCGAGCAGGCGAGCGAAGGGACCCGGGGCCGTGGCGCGGAGAGCCCGCCGGAGTGGCGATCAGAGACCCGGGCCCGAGGGGTGGGTCGGATGCAGCGCCCTGCGCCCGAGAGGTGGGTCGGATACAGCGGCGCGGGCCCGACGGGCGGGTCGTCTCCAGAGCTTCGGGCCCTGACGGGCGTCGGATGCAGCGCCCCGGGTCCCAGGGGCGGGCCGGATGCAGCGTCCCGGGTCCCGGGAGGTGGGTCGGGTTCAGCGGGTTGCTCCCTCGGTGCCCCGAGGGGCGAGGGCGTTCCAGCGGACGGTGACCTCGCCCTGGCGCCAGCGGCGGGGCCCGTCGGTGAGCGGCCAGTCGGCGGCCAGGGTGTGGGCGGCGCGGATCCAGCGCTGCCGGGCGCTGAGGGCGCCGTAGGGCGCCGCGGTCGCCCAGGCGCGGTCGAAGTCGCGCAGGAACGCGTGCACCGGCTCGCCGGGCACGTTCCGGTGGATGAGCGCCTTGGGCAGGCGTTCGGCCAGGTCGGAGGGGGCGGCCAGGGCGGCGAGGCGGGCGGCGAAGGTGACGGTGCGGGGGCCCTCGGGGCCGAGCGCGACCCAGACGTGGCGGCGGCCGATCTCGTCGCAGGTGCCCTCCACCAGCAGCCCGTCCGGGGCCAGCCGGGCACACAGCTTCTCCCAGGCGGGGCGGACCTCCGCCTCCGCGTACTGGCGCAGCACGTTCGCGGCGCGGATCAGCGCCAGGCCGCGGCTCCCGCCGCCGGTGACCCCGCCCACGGGCAGCTCGAAGCCGCCGCGGACGAAAGCCAGGCCCGCGCGCTCGTACGGGCGGGCGGCCGCGACCCGTTCCGGGGAGATCTCGACGCCGTACACCTGGACGTCCCCGCGCACCGACCGCAGCCGCTCCAGCAGTTCGACGGCGGTCCACGGCGCGGCCCCGTACCCCAGGTCGACGGCGGTGGGGTGGGGGAGGGCGCGGCGCAGCGCCGGGCCGTGCGTGGCGGTGATCCAGCGGTCCATCCGGCGCAGCCGGTTCGGGTTCGTCGTCCCCCGGGTCACGGTGCCGACCGGGCGGGACGGCGCGGACGTGCGGGGACGCGGGGGCATCCCCTGAGCATACGAGGCAGCTCCGCGGGCACCCCTCGGTCACGATTGGGCAAAGTGGGAAGAAGAGGCAACCTTTCCGCTGTTCCCGTCTCGGGTCCGCGACACCCGGCTCGGCCACCCCCGTCCGGTCCCGGTCCGTACCGCCCGCATCGTCAGGAGGCATCGGCACCGTGAGCCACTACGTGTCCCGGCTCGGTCAGTGGCGCGGCAGCTCCCCGACCAGGGGGCCTCAGCCCCGGGGGCTCCCGTCCAAGGGCCCGCTCCGCCGGCTCCCGGTGCCCCGCCGGGTCCGCCGGGTGGCGATGTTCAGCGTCCACACCTCGCCCCTGCACCAGCCGGGCACCGGGGACGCGGGCGGCATGAACGTCTACATCGTCGAGCTGGCCCGGCAGCTCGCCGTGCAGGGCATCGAGGTGGAGATCTTCACCCGCGCCACCACCGGCGCCCTGGAACCCGTGGTGGAGCTGACGCCGGGTGTGCTGGTCCGGCACATCGACGCCGGCCCCTACGAGGGGCTGTCCAAGGAGGAGCTGCCCGCCCAGCTGTGCGCCTTCACGCACGGCGTGATGCAGGTGTGGGCGGGGCACCGGCCCGGCTACTACGACCTGGTCCACTCGCACTACTGGCTCTCCGGGCACGTCGGCTGGCTGGCCGCGCAGCGCTGGGGCGTCCCGCTGGTGCACGCCATGCACACCATGGCCAAGGTCAAGAACGCCGCGCTGGCCGAGGGCGACACCCCGGAGCCGGCGGCCCGCGTCATCGGGGAGACGCAGATCGTGCGGGCCGCCGACCGGCTGATCGCCAACACCGAGGAGGAGGCGGGTGAGTTGATGCGGCACTACGACGCCCCCGCCGAGCGGACGGCCGTCGTCCACCCCGGCGTCAACCTCGACCGCTTCCGGCCCGGGACGGACCGTGCCGCCGCCCGCGCCCGGCTCGGGCTGCCCCCCGACGCGTTCGTGCCCCTCTTCGCCGGCCGCATACAGCCCCTCAAGGCCCCCGACGTGCTGTTGCGCGCCGCCGCTCTGCTGGTGGACGAGGACCCGTCGCTGCGCGGCCGCATGGTGGTGCCCGTGGTCGGCGGGCCCAGCGGCAGCGGTCTGGCCAAGCCCGAGGAGCTGCAGAAGCTGGCGGCCCGGCTCGGCATCGCCGACCTGGTGCTCTTCCGCCCGCCGGTCGGCCAGGAACAGCTCGCCGACTGGTACCGGGCCGCGTCGGTGCTGGTGATGCCCTCCTACAACGAGTCCTTCGGCCTGGTCGCCGCCGAGGCCCAGGCCTGCGGCACCCCGGTGGTGGCCGCCGCCGTGGGCGGGCTGCCCGTCGTCGTCCGGGACGGCACCAGCGGCTACCTCGTCGACGGTCACGAGCCCGCCGGGTACGCGCAGGCGCTGCGCCGTTTCCTGGACGATCCCGCGCTGGTGGACCGGCTCGGTGGCGCCGCGGCGGCCCATGCGCAGGGCTTCGGCTGGGGTGCCGCCGCCGAGGCCACCGCACAGGTCTATACCGCTGCATTGCAGGAACGGCGCCGTCGCCTACGATCGCCTCATGGGTGACGTGGACCTGACGGCCGCCGCGAGGGCGGCCATCGAGCAGACGCTGGTGGACGCCGAGCTGGAGTGGGAGCAGCCGGCCGAGGGCACGTACGTCGTCACGCTCCCGGGCACCCGCAAGCTCCAGACCACCTGTTCGCTGGCCGTCGGCGCCCACTCCCTGTCGGTGAACGCCTTCGTCGTGCGCAACCCCGACGAGAACCACGCCGCCGTCCATCGCTGGCTCCTGGAGCGCAACACCAGGCTGTACGGCGTCGGTTACGCCGTCGACCAGCACGGCGACATCTACCTGGCGGGCCGCCTCCCGCTGGCCGCCGTCACTCCGGAGGAGGTCGACCGGCTGCTGGGCAGCGTCCTGGAGAACGCCGACGGCTCCTTCAACACGCTCCTGGAGATGGGTTTCGCCACCGCCATCAAGAAGGAGTACGCCTGGCGCACCTCGCGGGGCGAGTCCACCCGCAACCTGGAGGCGTTCCGGCACCTCACCGAGGGGAAGAGAGCCTGACGGGGCGGTCGCCTGCGGCGGAAGGCGAGGGCCCGCCGTGAACTTTTCCGCCGGGCCGGCCATCGGACTGTGGGTACGGCACGAGAGCAGCTCGGGGCCGTTGGCTCGGCAGTCCGCGCGCGAGGTACGTTCACCGAGGAACCAGCAGGGAGTGACGGCAGTGAGGGAACGACAGCAGCACGGGGCGCGGGCCACCGGGCGGCCACAGGAGTGCGGAGCTGCCGCACCCGGGCCAGGCCCCGCGGGTCCCGCAGGGCCTGTGGGGAGGCGGTGTGCGGGCAGGGGCATACGTCTCGGGTCTGCCGTCGCGGTGGGGCTCATGGCGACGCTGCTGACCGGGTGCGGCGAGCAGGACGGAGGCGACTCCGGGCCGAAGAAGGTGAACGGCGAGGCCGCCCCCGCACCAGGTGACTCCCCCAGGAAGTCCGCGGGAGGAAAGACCGCCTCCCCCTCGGACTCGGCGAAGTCCGGCGGCGGGAAGGGCGACAAGGGCAGCGGCGGCGACGCGGGCGGCTCCTCGGGCAGCGGCGGCGGCTCGGGATCGACCGGCGGGGGCGGTTCCGACGGGGGGTCGGGTTCCTCCGGCGGTGGCGGTGGTGGCGGCGGGGGCGCCTGCAAGACCTCCCAGCTCGGCTTCCGCACCACCCACGGCATGGGCGAGGGCACCCTCATCGTGGACATGAAGAACAACGGCTCCGCGTCCTGCACCCTCAACGGCTTCCCCGGCGCCGACCTCCAGGGCGAGGGCGGCTCCCTCAGCGCCGCACGCAGCAACCTCGCGCCGTCCCCCGTCGACGTTCCCCCCGGTCAGGAGACCCGCTTCTCCCTGCACTATCCGCCGAACGACACCGGTGGCACCGGTGCGACCATGACCAGCCTGGTGGTCACCCCGCCCGGCGAGACCCAGTCGCGGACCCTGCCGGTCAGCATCAACCTCCCGGTCACCGACAGCGCCACCGGCCAGATCAAGGTCGACCCCGTCGGCTCCGGCAAGTGATCCCGAGGCCCGCGGCCGCGAAGGGCCGGGGCCTCGGGATCACCGACGTGCGGCAGCCGTGAAGGGGAAGCTCTCTACCGTGGGCAGCCGTCAGCCGGGCCAGGTGCCGGTCAGCTTGCGCACCGTGGTGGCACCGCCGCGGTCCACGGCCGCCTTGACCGCGGCGAAGATGGCGCCCTGCAAAGTGGCGGCGAGGATGATCTCCCGCAAGGCACGGTCCTCGTCCTTGGCGTCGGGCGCGTCCTCCTCGTGACCGGTGAACTTCCACACCTGTTTGAACAGCGTCCCGGCCAGCGCACCGCCGGCGGCGCCCAGCACCATGCCCACGGGCTTGTAGGCGAGCTTTGCCCCGTTCATCAGTGCCTCCTGCTGCGCACGGCGAGGAGGACGGCGGCGAGCACCACCACGCCGGCGGCGAGCGGCAGCCCGGGGCCGGCCTGCTTCGTCCCGCCGACCGCGCCGCGGGCCTTCGCCCGCACCGTGTGGGCGGTGTCGGTCGCCTGGCTTCTCAGGTGCGCGGCCTTCTGCCGTGCCTGGGCGCGCACGTCCGCGCGGGCCGCCAGGGCTTCGACGGTCTCGCCGAGCTCCTTGCGCGTCTCCTCGACCTGGGCCCGCAGTTCGTCGGGGGTCGGTGCGGCACCGTGGCCGGTGCCGTGGGAGTGGCCTGTCATCGGTGCGACCTTTCCTTGATCTCGGCCACGTCGGCCTTCACGCTGTCGACGGCGCGTTCGGGTGTGGCGGGCGTGGCCTTGCTGATCTGCTGCTTGCCGACGACGGCGAGCACGCCTGCGACGGCCAGCAGCACGCCGGTCACCACGAGCGCGGCCAGCCACAGCGGCCAGACGAGGTCGAGGGCGACGATGCCGGTGGCGGCAGCGGCCAGCAGGGCGACGAAGCCGAAGACGGCCGCCCCGCCGAACATGCCGCCGCCGAGACCGAAGCGCTTGCCCTTCTGCTGCATCTCCGCCTGCGCGAGGCGGAGCTCCTGACGGGCGAGCACCGAGACCTGCTCCGACGCCTGTTTGACCAGCTCACCGACCGACTCGTCGGCGGCCCTCTTCCGGTGGCCGTCGACCTGGCCGGCCGGATGGCCGTCCGGGTGCGCGTCGGGCCGGACATCCTCCCGGAGGTCCTGGCGCAGGTCCTGCTCGGTCGGGGGCTTCACGGTCGTACTCATGGGTCATATCCGCCTTTCGCAGCTCGGCCGGGTGCGAGCGGCGCCCAGCGCGGGCATCACCATCCCCCGGCGTACCCGGGTGAGGCGGGTGTATGCGAGGGCAGGTGCCTGCCTATGCGAGGGGAGCGGGGTCTGCCCCGCCCGCGGGGGCGACGGCCTGATCCGGACCGTTCTCCCGCGCCGGGCTCTCCTGCCGCCCCGTGCCCTCCTCCCGCGCCGGGCTCTCTTCCCGTACGGGCTCGTCGGCGGACAGGCGTCGGAGGAGGAGGGCGTAGCCGGCGGCGGCGAGGGTGCCGAGAGCGGCGCAGGTGACCCACAGGGTGGTGGAGCCGAAGCGGTCGATGACGGTGCCGCCGAGGAGCGGGGCACCGAGTGCGGCGGCGGACCAGGAGAGGGTGTACATGCCCTGGTACCGGCCGCGGCCGTGCACGGGGGAGAGGCGGACCACGAGCCCCATCTGGGTGGGCGCGTTGATCATTTCGCCGATCGTCCAGACGGCGACGGCCACCGCGTAGAAGGCGGCGGACCCGGCCAACGCGTTGAGTCCGAACCCGTAGCCGGTCAGCAGCGCGGAGACGATCAGCAGCCGCGCGGGGTCGCGGTCCTGGATGAAGCGGGTGAGGGGGAGCTGGAGCAGGACGATGAGGACGCCGTTGAGGGCGATGACGGTGCCGAAGTCGCTGCTGGTGAAGCCCTGTTCGCCCATGGAGATGGGGAGGGAGACGAACGCCTGCTGGATGACGGTGGCCAGGATCAGGTTGAGGGCGACCACGACCATGAAGCGCCTGTCCCGCAGGACGGTCCCCATGGAGACCGCCGCGACCCGGGCGGGGTCGGCGGACCCGGCGGGCGCGTCCGGGGTGCGGGGCCGGGACTCGGGCAGCTTGAGGAAGACGACGACGGCGGTGGCCAGCACCATCGCGGCCTCGCCGAAGAACAGCAGGTGGTAGCTGTACCGGGCGATGAGCCCGGCGCCGGTGGAGGAGACGGCGAAGCCGAGGTTGATCGCCCAGTAGTTGAGGGAGAAGGCCCGTACGCGGTCCTCGGGGCGGACGACGTCGGCCATCATCGCCTGGACGGCGGGGCGCGAGGCGTTGGAGGCGAGGCCGACGAGACCGGCGACGGCCGCGATCGCCACCGGGTGCGTCACCAGCCCGAGGGCGGCGACGGAGGCTGCGGTCGCGAGCTGCGCGGCCAGCATCGTCGGCCGCCGCCCCAGCCGGTCGGTGAGCACGCCTGCGCCGACGGAGGCGACGACGCCGCCGAGCCCGTAGAGCGCGCCGACCAGCCCCGCGTAGGACGCCGAGTAGCCGCGCTCGGTGGTGAGGTAGAGGGCGAGGAAGGTGGCGACGAAGGCGCCGAGCCGGTTGACGAGCGTACTGGTCCACAGCCACCAGAACTGGCGGGGCAGCCCGCCGATGCTCTCGGCGACGGCTCGTCCGACACCGCGGCGTCCCGCCCGCGCCGCCCGCCCTGCTCCCGGGTCCGCGCCCGTACCCGCGCCTGCGCCCATGACCGCTCCCCTGGGAAACCTGCCCGCCGGCAGCTCGATGGTGAGGGGGGTGTGCACGTGCCCCCGAACGGCGTGCCCCGTAAGGTTCACGACCCTTGGACGCAAATTTCCCACGCGGCGTGTGCGGTCGCCAGCGAATTGACGTGACCCGTCAATCGGTGCGGGCGCCCGGCGCCGGCCCCCGGTCCCCGGTGATGTGCGCCGTCGAGCAGACCGTGTCCAGGAAGTACGCGCCGGCCCGCCCGCAGCCCTCCCGGGGCTTCACCGGCGTGCCGCGGCCCATGCCGTCCACCGTGCAGCCGCCGTGCCGGTACCCGGGGCGGTGAGGGAGGCGAGCGCGGTTCACGGGAGCGCCGCGCCGCGCAGGGATACGCGCGGGGGTCCTTCCGGATGGGGCGGAGGTCGTGTGCGGAACGCTTCCGTACCGTAGGGTCGGCCCGCCGGGCACCGAACGTGCCTGTCTGCCACCGGAGTCGGGCCGCACGTGTGCGGCGGACACATCGTCGGCTGCGCCGGCGTCCCGGGCGTCCCGGCACCGTCGCGAGGGCGCGGCAGCCCGCACCGGGCCCGGCACCGGGCACAGCGCACAGGAGGACCGCGTGAGCATCCGTACGGCCACCACCCGTACCGTCCCCGCGCCCGGCGGCGGCGCCCTCGCCGTCACCTACTGGCCCGCACAGACGGGATCGGCAGCGGGGGACTGGGAGGGCGCGCCCGCCCAGGCCCCGGACGCCCCGGCGTTGATCGCTCTGCACGGCATCACCGCGAACGGGCGCGCCTTCGACGCCGTGGCCGACGCGCTCGGCGAAACCCTCCCTGGCGCCTCGCTGTACGCCCCCGACCTGCGCGGACGTGCCGCGAGTGCGGCGCTGCCCGGCCCGTACGGGCTGCGGGCGCACGTCGCCGACGTCCTCGCTCTGCTGGACCACTTGGGGCAGGACCGCGCGGTGCTGATCGGGCACTCCATGGGCGGCTTCGTCGCCGCACTGGCCGCCGCCCGCCGTCCGGACCGCGTCGCCGGAACGGTGCTGGTCGACGGCGGGCTGCCCTTCCCCGGCTCGCTCGCCGCAGACGGAGACGGTGGCGACCACGGCCAGGGGGACGGCCACGTTCACGGGCCCGCCGGCGACACGGCCGGCACCGACGCACCGGCGGCCGGCACCGACGCACAAGCAGCCCGTATCGACGCGCAGTTGGAGGCGGTCATCGGCCCGGCCATGCGGCGGCTGTCGATGACCTTCCCCGACCGCGACAGCTACGCCGACTTCTTCCGGCAGCACCCCGCCGTCGGGCCGCTGTGGAACGCGGACGTGCGCGCCTGCTTCGACCGCGACCTGGTCGGCACCGAGCCCGAACTGCGCAGCAGCTGCGTCCTGGACGCCGTACGCGAGGACGGCCGGGGCGTGCTCGTCGAGCCGTCGCTGCGCACCGCGCTGCGGGAACCCGGGCCGCCCGCCGCCTTCCTGTGGGCCGAACGCGGCATGCTGGACGAGCCGCGAGGGCTGTACGACGCCGGGCACCTGGCCACCTGCGGGCTGCACCCGGAACGGGTCGCCGTGGGGCGGGTCGAGGGCGTCAACCACTACTCGATCGTGATGTCCGACGAGGGCGCGCGTGCCGTGGCCCGGGCGACCGCCGAGGTGACCCGGCGCGCGGGCGGGACCCGACCGGCCTGACCCCTCCCAGCTCCCCTGCGCCCCCTGAGCCCGTGCGGCGAGGAGGGTGCCCGCCGCACGCCGTCGGCCCGCGAAGTATGTGCGCGCTCCACATCCGGGCGGTCGGGGGCCGCACCTAGGCTGGCGGCCATGACGCCACACCGCGAACCCTCCCAGGGAGCCGGCTCCGCCGCGTCGGCCCCTCGTCCCGCGTCCCCGTCCGTCTCCCTCGACCTGACCGGCCGCACCGCGCTGGTCACCGGCGCGGCCAGCGGCATCGGCCGGGCCTGCGCGCTGCGGCTCGTGGCGGCGGGCGCCCGTCTGCGGGCGGTGGACCGCGACCCGGAGGGGCTGGCAGCGCTGGCCGAGGAGGCCGGGGAGGCGGCCCGCGGGGCAGGGGCCGGGCAGGCGTCGGTGGACGTGCACACCCTCGATCTGACGGACCCGGCCGGGCTGGACGGCGCCGAGGAGGCCGCCGCAGGCACCGACGTGCTCGTCAACGCGGCCGGCACCCAACTCGTGAAGCCCGTCGAGGAGTTCCCGCCCGAGGCGTTCCGCACGATGCTCACCCTCATGCTGGAGGCGCCGTTCCGCACCACGCGTGGCGCGCTGCCCCGGATGTACGCGCAGGGGTGGGGCCGGATCGTGCACATCTCCTCCGTGCACGGGCTGCGGGCCTCCCCCTACAAGGCGGCGTACGTGGCGGCCAAGCACGGTCTGGAGGGGCTGTCGAAGACGACGGCGCTGGAGGGTGCCGGGCACGGGGTGACCTCCAACTGCGTCAACCCGGCCTATGTGCGCACGCCACTGGTGGAGCGGCAGATCGCCGACCAGGCGCAGGCACACGGCATTCCGCCCGAGCGGGTCGTCACCGACGTCATGCTCGCCGACTCGGCGCTCAAGCGGCTGCTGGAGGTGGAGGAGGTCGCCGAGGCGGTCGCCTACCTGTGCACGCCCGCCGCCTCCTTCGTCACGGGCGCCGCCCTGCCCCTCGACGGCGCCTGGACAGCGCACTGACCCTGTGCCCATGCACCACGCCGAGAGCCCCCACGGTCCTGACAGCCCCCTCGCCGGGGGAGCAGCGCCCGGCACCGGCGGGGGCCCGGACCCCTGCCTCGGCTACCTCGAACTGCTGTCGCGGGGCGCCCCGGCCGAGGCGTACGACGCCCCCGCGGCGCACGCCCCGCCCGGCGCTTCGGAAGCGAGCGGACCCACCGCCGCCCGCGGCAAGCACCTGGCGCTGCGCATCCGCGCCGAGCTGGAGGGCCGACGGCGGCGCGAGGCCGAACTGACCGCGCTGTTCGACACGGTGCACGACCTGGCCGGGCTCCGCGACGTGGACGACGTGCTCCAGGCGATCGTGCAGCGCGCCCGCCGTCTGCTGTCCACCGAGGTCGCCTACATGACGCTCACCGACCCCGAGCGCGGTGACACCTACATGCGGGTCACCGAGGGCTCGGTGTCGGCCCGCTTCCAGCAACTGCGGCTCGGCATGGGCGAGGGGCTGGGCGGCCTGGTGGCACAGACGGCCCGCCCGTACGCCACCCAGGACTACCCGCGCGACGCCCGCTTCCGGCACACCCACCCCATCGACAGCGGCGTCGGCGAGGAGGGCCTGGTCGCGATCCTGGGGGTGCCGCTGCTGCTGGGCGGGCGCGAGGTGATCGGCGTGCTGTACGCCGCCGACCGGCGCGAACGCGTCTTCGAGCCCGAACAGATCGCGCTGCTCCGCTCGTTCGCCGCGCACGCCGCCGTCGCCCTGGACAACACGCGGCTGCTGACCGAGACCACCCAGGCGCTGGCCGGGCTCCGCGACGTCAACGCGACCATCCGCCGCGCCTCCGACGTCCACGACCGCCTCACCGAACTGGTGCTGCGCGGCGGCGGCGTGCCCGACGTGACCCGCGCCCTGGCCGAGGTGCTCGGCGGCCGGGTGGCCTTCACCGAACGCGGGGAGGCGCCCGGGTGGGAAGCCGCCGTCGAACGCTCCCGCCGCGACGGCCACGCCGTACGCCAGGACGACACCTGGGTGGCCGCCGTCACCGCGGGCGGCGAACCGCTGGGCGCCCTGCTGCTGCACGGCCACCCCGAGCTCGCCCCGGTGGACAAGCGCACCCTGGAGCGGGCCGCGATGGTCACCTCGCTGCTCCAGCTCGCCCGCCGCTCCGCCGGTGAGGCCGAGCAACGGGTCCGCGGAGAGCTGCTGGACGACCTGCTGGACGCCGCCCACCGCGACCCCCACCTGCTGCGGGACCGCGCCGCACGGCTCGGCGCCGACCTGGACACCCCGCACACCGTGCTCGCCGCCCGCCTGGAGACGCCGCCGGACCAGCAGGAGTCGGTTTCGCGGGAGCCCACCACCGAGGACGGCTCGCGCGGGATCGCCCCCCTCGACACCGCCCGCACCGCCGGGGCGGGCCCCGACGAGGGGGACCGGCAGCGCCTCTGGTCGGCCGCCAGCCACCTCGCCGCCACCCGGCACGGGCTGGCCGCCACCCGTGACGGCGGCCTCGTGCTGCTGCTCCCGCTGACGGCACCGCAGGGCGCGCAGGCGGAGGCGGTCTCCGGGGCGGCCCGGCAGGTCGCCGCCGAACTGGGCCGGGCCGTCGGCGGGCCGGTCACCGTCGGCGCCTCCGCCCCCGTACCGTCCCCCGCGCACCGTCCGGAGGCCGTCGCCGCCGCCTGGTCCCAGGCGCGGCGCTGCCGGGACGCGCTCAGCCTGCTCGGCCGGGCCGGCGACGGGGCCGCCCCCGGCGACCTGGGCTTCCTCGGGCTGCTGCTGACGGACGCGCGGGACGTGGCGGGCTTCGTACGCCGCACCCTGGGGCCCGTGCTCGACTACGACGAGCGGCGCGGCACCGGGCTGGTGGCCACCATGGACGCGTACTTCTCCTGCGGCATGAGCCCGGTCCACGCCAAGGACGTCCTGCACGTCCACGTCAATACCGTCGCCCAGCGGCTGGAGCGCGTGGCCCACCTGCTGGGCGGCGACTGGCAGGCGCCGCACCGCGTACTGGAGGTCCAGCTCGCCCTACGGCTCCACCGTCTGGCGGGAGCCCTCGGCGGCTGACTGCGGCGGTACCGCGTCCTGCGGACCGGGCGTGCCCGCGGCGCCGGACTGCTCGGCGCCCACCTCCGCCAGGTCCCGGTGGCGGGTCTCCGTCGCGCACGCGAGGGCGACGATCGTCAGCAGCGCCGCCACGATCACGTAGCACGAGACCATGGCCGGGCCGTCGAACTCCGCCAGCAGCGCCGTGGCGATCATCGGGGCGGGCGCCCCCGCGGCCACCGACGAGAACTGCGCCCCGATCGAGGCGCCCGAGTACCGCATCCGGGTCGCGAACAGCTCGGAGAAGAACGCCGCCTGGGGCGCGTACATCGCCCCGTGCAGCACCAGGCCCACCGTCACCGCGAGCACGATCCAGCCGAAGTCCCCGGTGTCCAGCAGCGCGAAGAAGGGGAAGATCCACGCGCCGACGCCCAGGGCGCCCAGCAGGTAGACGGGCCTCCGCCCCACCCGGTCGGACAGGGCGCCCCACAGCGGGATGACGCAGAAGTGCACGGCGGAGGCGACCAGCACGGCGTTCAGGCCCGTCTGCTGGGACAGGTCGAGATGGTCGGTGACGTAGACGAGGATGAAGGCGGTCAGCACGTAGAAGCTGATGTTCTCCGCCATGCGGGCGCCCATCGCGACCAGGACGTCACGCCAGTGGTGCCGCAGCACGGCGAGCAGCGGCAGCTCCTCCTTCTCGCCGCCCGCCTGCGCCGTGCGGGCCTCGGCACGGGCCCTGGCCTCTCGGAAGAGGGGCGACTCGTCCACCGCGAGCCGCACCCACAGCCCGATCACCACCAGCACCCCGGACAGCAGGAACGGCACCCGCCATCCCCAGCTCTCGAACGCGCCGTCGGTCAGCAGCGCGGTCAGCGCCGCCAGCACCCCGGTCGCCAGTAGCTGGCCGGCCGGCGCACCCGTCTGCGGCCACGACGCCCAGAAGCCGCGCCGCCGGGCGTCCCCGTGCTCGGACACCAGCAGTACCGCGCCGCCCCACTCGCCGCCCAGCGCGAAGCCCTGCACCAGCCGCAGCGTCGTCAACAGCACCGGCGCGAACGAGCCGACCGTGGCGTGGGTGGGCAGCAGCCCGATGGCGAACGTCGCGCCGCCCATCATCAGCAGGCTGACGACCAGCAGCTTCTTCCGGCCGATCCGGTCCCCGTAGTGGCCGAAGACGAGCGCCCCGATCGGGCGGGCCGCGAAACCGACCGCGTAGGTCAGGAACGACAGCAGGGTGCCGACCAGCGGGTCGGAGTCGGGGAAGAAGAGCTTGTTGAAGACCAGCGCGGCAGCCGAACCGTAGAGGAAGAAGTCGTACCACTCGATCGTGGTCCCCACCAGGCCGGCCGCGACGATCCGCCGCAGCGAACGGGCGGAGGGCCGGGACGAGGGCGAAGGCGGACGGGACCCGGGGGTCCCCGAGGAACTGGGGGAACTGGAGGAACTGGGGGAACTGGAGGAAGGGGCAGCCATGCAGCCGCACCGTAGGGAAACCGCCCACCGGCCCCCATGTGGCGGCACCCCACACTTCGCCGCCCGCCGGTGAGGCCCGCCCCCACCCTCGGCGGCGGCCCCACCCTCGGCGCGTAGGCTCAGGGGCATGGCCGACGCACCGTACAAGCTGATCCTGCTCCGCCACGGCGAGAGCGAGTGGAACGCCAAGAACCTGTTCACCGGCTGGGTGGACGTCAACCTCACCGAGAAGGGCGAGAAGGAGGCGGTCCGCGGCGGCGAGCTGCTCAAGGACGCCGGCCTGCTCCCCGACGTGCTGCACACCTCCGTGCAGAAGCGCGCCATCCGCACCGCGCAGCTCGCCCTGGAGGCCGCCGACCGCCTGTGGATTCCCGTCCGCCGCTCGTGGCGGCTCAACGAGCGCCACTACGGTGCGCTCCAGGGCAAGGACAAGGCGCAGATCCGGGACGAGTTCGGCGAGGAGCAGTTCATGCTCTGGCGCCGCTCCTACGACACCCCGCCGCCGGAGCTGCCCGACGGCGCCGAGTTCTCGCAGAGCGACGACCCGCGCTACGCGGGGGTCCCCAGCGAGCTGCGGCCCCGCACGGAGTGCCTCAAGGACGTCGTCGAGCGGATGCTGCCCTACTGGTTCGACGGCATCATCCCGGACCTGCTGGCCGGCCGCACCGTCCTGGTCGCCGCCCACGGCAACTCGCTGCGCGCCCTCGTCAAGCACCTGGACGGCATCTCCGACGAGGACATCGCGGGCCTCAACATCCCCACCGGCATCCCGCTCGCCTACGACCTGGACGCCGACTTCCACCCGGTCGTCCCCGGCGGCACCTACCTCGACCCGGACGCCGCCAAGGCCGCCATCGAGGCCGTCAAGAACCAGGGCAGGAAGTAGCAACCGCCCCCAGGTGTGACGGGAGGCGGGCCGGCCGCCGCGCATAGGGTCGGAGGATGACCAGTCAGACCGTCTCCGACCGTGCCCGGCGGTGGCTGCCCGGCGAGCTGACAGCCGGCGAGCTGACGGTCGGCGGGGGGCCGTCGCGGGGCGGCCCGGTGCGGCGGAGCGCCCGGGACTGGGTGGTGGACGTCGTCCTCTTCGGATGGGCGGTGTTCTGCTGGCTGGCCCTGTTCGAGCAGGCCGAGGCGAAGACCTACCTGCCCCACTGGCTCGTGGTGCTGGACCCGCCGCTGGGGGCGCTGGCGTGCCTGTCGCTGTGGGTGCGCCGCCGCTGGCCGCTGGGCGTCGCCCTGGCGGCGGTACCGGCGGCTGCGCTCACCGACACCGTCGTCGGCGCCCTGGCGGTGATCGTCTTCAATCTGGCGCTGCGCTGCGCACCCCGCACGGCCGCCCTCGTGCTGCTGGTGCACCTGGCGCTGACGCTCCCGTACGTCCTGCTGTACGGGGCGCCGCACGCCGAGCACTGGACGGTTGCCGCCCTGGTGGCGGCGTACTACCTGCTCTTCTTCACCTGGGGCAGCCTCGCCCGGGTGCGACGGCAGCTCGTCCTGAAGCTGCGCGAGGACGCGGTACGGGCCCGCGCCGACCACGAGCGGCGGCTGGCGGACGTACGGCGGGCCGAGCGACGGGCGATCGCCCGCGAGATGCACGACGTGCTCGCGCACCGGGTCTCGCTGCTGTCCGTGCACGCGGGTGCGCTCGCCTACCGCACGCAGCGCTCCGCGGCCGGTGCGGGCGCGGCGCTGGACGACGCGGACATCGCCGGGAGCGCGACCGTCATCCGCGACAACGCCCACCAGGCGCTGGAGGAGCTGCGCGACGTCCTGCACGTCCTGCGCGAGGACGAGGAGGAGCCCACTGCCGGGACCGGGGCCGGGCTCAAGGCCGGATCCGGGTCCGGGGCCGAGGTGCCGGACGGGGCCAGGCCGCAGCCGGATCTCGACCGGCTCGGCGAGCTGGTGGACGAGGCGCGCGGCGCGGGGCAGACCGTCCGCCTGGTGCGGGAGCTGCCGCAGCGTACGGCGGAGGGCTACCCGCTGCGCCCGCAGCTCCAGCGCACCGCCTACCGCGCGGTCCAGGAGGGGCTCACCAACGCGCGCAAGCACGCGCCGGGACAGCCGGTCGACATCCACGTCGCCGGTGCAGAGGGCGAGGAGCTGACGGTACGGGTCGGCAACCCGCTGGCGCCCGGCCGGAGCGGGACGGGCATCCCGGGGGCCGGCGCCGGGCTGACCGGGCTGCGGGAACGCCTGGAGATCGAGGGCGGCACCCTCTCCTACGGCCCCGAGGAGGGGGCGTTCACGCTGACGGCCCGACTGCCGTGGCGCCGCCCGGGGCACGGGACCGACACCGCTGTCGGCACGGGGCCCTGACCTGCCGGACCGGCCAGGACCCCGCCTCGCGTCCCGTGGGGGCTCAGGTCAGCCGCAGGACCCTCCGCACGAGCAGGCACCGCCGGACTGGCAGCCGCACCCGCAGCCGGCACCGCATCCGCACGCCCCCAGCAGAGGCAGCTCGCGGGTGCCCAGGGGGGCGGCGGGTGGCTGGTCGGCCGGGGTGTGGAGCGGCCTGGGGGTCTCGGCCATCGTTCCCTCCTCAGCAGGGACCGTCCCTCGGCAGGGACTGTCGTGGACGGGCGTGACGCCCTCCCCTTGCCCGCCCATTGCACGCCGCCCCGCCCTGGGCGCATCAAGGGCGCGCGGAGGCACACCCGGACGGCTACGAGGCGGTGCCGCCCGGACCCGCCGACGCCTCGCCGGGTCCGGCCGCCCCGCCGGTGGCGGCCGCCAGGGCGGGGTCGATCTCGTCGGCGTAGTCCCCGGTCACCAGGTAGACGACGCGGCGCGCCACCGAGACGGCGTGGTCGGCGAACCGCTCGTAGTAGCGGCCCAGCAGCGTGACGTCGACGGCCGTCTCGATGCCGTGCTTCCAGCGGTCGTCCATCAGATGCTGGAAGAGGGTGCGGTGGAGCAGGTCCATCGCGTCGTCGTCCTGTTCGAGCTGGAGCGCCAGGTCGACATCCTTGGTGACGAGGACCTCGGCGGCCTTGGCCATCAGCCGCTGCGCGAGCTGCCCCATCTCCAGCAGCGTCGCCTGGAGGTCCTGCGGCACGGCGGACTCGGGGTAGCGCAGCCGGGCGACCTTGGCCACGTGCTGGGCCAGGTCGCCGGAGCGCTCCAGGTCGGCGCTCATCCGCAGCGAGGTGACGACGATCCGCAGGTCGGTGGCGACCGGCTGCTGCCGGGCCAGGAGCTGTATCGCCCGGGTCTCCAGGTCCCGCTGGAGGTCGTCGACCTTCTCGTCGGCGGCGATGACGCTCTCGGCGAGCTTCAGGTCCGCGTCGAGCATCGCCGTGGTGGCGCGCCCGACCGCGGAGCCGACGAGCCTGGCCATCTCGACCAGGCTGTCCCCGATCGAGTCCAGCTCCTCGTGGTACGCGTCCCGCATGGCTGTCCTTCCCTCGCACTGATCCGGGCTGCGCAGCCCCGAGGCCCTGAGCTGCGGGCTGCGGGCTGCGGGCTGCGAGCACAGTTGTCGGCTGTGAGCACTGCTGTCCGAGGCCGCCCCCGGGCGGCCCCCACGCTGACACGGTGCGCCCGAAATGCGACCACCTCGGCCCTCCACGGTGAACCGGAGGCGCCGTACGGGTAAACACTGGGCGACAGTCGCGCCGCCCGTCCCCTCCTGGACTGGGGGACTGTCGCAGTGGCCGCATAACCTGGCTGTATGGACGTGAATGCGGCGGTCGCCGCGGCAGCAGCGATCGCCGGTGTGTGCACCGGTGTGATCGCGATGCTGGCGTTCCGCTGGAGCGAACGGGAGCAGGCCCGCCCGACGCGGACCTCCGCCTCCTCGCTGCACACCGGCACCGGCCTTCCCCCCGGCGTCGACACGGTCCTGTCGGTGCTCCGCTCGTCCGCCGTGGTGCTGGACGAGAGCGACGCCGTCGTCAAGGCCAGTTCCGCCGCCTACGCGCTGGGGCTGGTGCGGGGCGGCAAGCTGGGCGTCGAGCCGATGCTCCAGATGGCCAGGGACACCCGGCGGGACGGCGAGATACGCCAGGTCGAGCTGGATCTGCCCCGGCGCGGTACGGGCAGGGGCGACGCCCTGGCGGTCTCCGCGCGGGTGGCTCCGCTGGGCTCCCGGCTGGTGCTGCTGCTGGTGGAGGACCTGACGGAGGCCCGCAGGATCGAGGCGGTGCGGCGGGATTTCGTCGCCAACGTCAGTCACGAGCTCAAGACGCCGGTGGGGGCGCTCTCCCTGCTCTCGGAAGCCGTCCTGGACGCCTCCGACGATCCGGAGGCGGTGCAGCGGTTCGCGGGCCGGATGCAGAACGAGGCGACGCGGCTGACCAATCTGGTGCAGGAGCTGATCGACCTGTCCCGGGTGCAGAACGACGATCCGCTGGAGGACTCGGAGTCGGTCCGTGTCGACGAACTGGTGACCGAGGCCATCGAGCGCAGCCGGCACAGTGCCGAGGGCAAGCAGATCACGCTGCTGGCCGGGGGCACCGAGGGGCTCCACGTGTGGGGGAACCGCGGCCAGCTCGCCGCCGCGCTCGGCAACCTCGTGGAGAACGCCGTCAACTACTCGCCGGCCCGCACCCGGGTCAAGGTCGCCGGCCGCTCCCTGCGGGCCCCGGGCGGCGACATGATCGAGATCGCCGTAACCGACCAGGGCATCGGCATCTCCGAGCGCGACAGGGAGCGGATCTTCGAACGCTTCTACCGCGTCGACCCGGCCAGGTCCCGTGCCACCGGCGGCACCGGTCTGGGCCTGTCCATCGTCAAACACGTGGCCGCCTCGCACGGCGGGGAGGTCACCGTGTGGAGCGCCGAGGGCCAGGGCTCCACCTTCACCCTGCGGCTGCCCGAGGCGGGCAGCGGGCGGGAGCGTGCTGCGGCCGACAGAGCCGACCGGCTGGGCCGCAACCACCTCTCCGGCGCACTGCAGGAACCGGCCGCCTTCGACGAGGAGGAGCGGCCGTATGTCGACCAGGCCGATGAACAACTTTCCGCCCCGGAGGTCCTCCCGTGACCCGAGTGCTCGTCGTCGAGGACGAGGAATCGTTCAGCGACGCACTGTCGTACATGCTCCGCAAGGAGGGGTTCGAGGTCGCCGTCGCGGCCACGGGCCCCGAGGGGCTCGACGAGTTCGAACGCAACGGCGCCGACCTGGTGCTGCTCGACCTGATGCTGCCGGGGCTGCCCGGTACGGAGGTCTGCCGCCAGCTGCGTGGCCGCTCCAACGTCCCGGTGATCATGGTGACCGCCAAGGACAGCGAGATCGACAAGGTCGTCGGCCTGGAGATAGGCGCCGACGACTACGTCACCAAGCCGTTCTCCTCGCGTGAGCTGGTCGCCCGCGTCCGCGCCGTACTGCGTCGCCGTGGCGAGCCGGAGGAGGTCACCCCCGCGGCCCTGGAGGCGGGGCCGGTCCGCATGGACGTGGACCGGCACGTGGTGACCGTCGGCGGCGGCAAGGTGGACCTGCCGCTCAAGGAGTTCGACCTGCTGGAGATGCTGCTGCGCAACGCGGGCCGGGTGCTGACCCGGATGCAGTTGATCGACCGCGTCTGGGGCGCCGACTACGTGGGCGACACCAAGACCCTCGACGTCCACGTCAAACGGCTGCGGGCCAAGATCGAGCCCGACCCGGGCGCCCCCCGCCACCTGGTCACGGTGCGCGGCCTCGGCTACAAGTTCGAGCCGTGAGCGGTCCCGAGCGGTCGTGACCGCCGGTGACGGCCGGAGCCGCCCCGCCGGTGCCGCCGGGTCCGGGGACGGGCCCCGCCGCATCGCGCGGCAGACGGCGAGAGGCCGCACCCCTTGCTCCGGGGTGCGGCCTCTCGCCGTCTGCGGGTGGGGCAGCCGCCCGGCGCCCTGGCGGGCCGCCGCCGCGGATGCCGGGCCGGCTCAGTGACCGGCGTGCTCGCCCTGTGCGCCGCCCTCCTCGGTGGCGCCCCGCGTGGCCGAGGAGGCGTCGGAGGGCTCGCCCGCTCCGCCCTGCTCCCCTGCCGTCGCGGAGGACGACGGGTTCTCCTCACCCGGCTTGCCGGGCTTCCCGGACTCCGAGCCGCCCGGCTTGGGGCCCTGGCTGGAGGGCGAGGAGCTGGGGCCCACGGTCTTGTAGGAGCCCTCGGCCGGGAAGACGGCGGCCTTCAGCTTGATGGCGCCGGTGCGGCTGAGGTCGAAGGTGACCGGCTGCGCGTTGCCGTCCTTGACACCGGCCCGCTTCGCGTCGGTGAGCAGCGCGGAGGCCTCGTTCCTGCCGCCGAGCGCCAGCGAGCCGCCCGCCGGGACGACGAGCTTCCGCTCGCCCTTGGCCGGGCTCAGCTCGGTGCGGTGACCGCTGACGGAGACGCCCTTGAGGGTCTGGTCCTTGGCACCGTCGTTGAAGATCCGGGCCGTCACGGTCGCCTCACCGCTGCCGTGGGTGTCGGTGACGACGTTGGCGTTCTGCACCTTGATGTCCCCGACATGCGTCGCCGCGTTGTCGGGCTTGACTTCCAGCGTCTGGGCGTCGTTTCCGGCACCGCAGGCGGTCAGCGAGACGGCGGCGAGCGCGAGGGTGGTGGCGGCGAGGGCGCCGCGACGAAGGCTGCTGCTCACGGCGGCGGCAACTCCTAGGCGGGCTGGGGCGGCGGCACGCTGCTGAGCGGGGGACGCTCCGGAGCGTTGCCGATCGCGTACGGATGGGCTTGGCGTGCGCGCTCAGGGTACCGACAGCCCGCGGACGCCCCACACCCGACCCTCCGACCCACCCCACCCCACACCACCCAGGCCATCGACGCCTGCGTCACCCACCGCCTGCCGCCGGTTGCGACCCCGCGCCTCCACACGCCTCGCCGCCCGACGCCGTGCCCCGCTTGTGCTGGTCGCCGCCCACCACTGCCGCCGGTTGCGGCTCCTGTACTTCGGCGCGGCTCGCCGCCCGATGCCCCGCGCCGCCCACGCTCCCGCGCCGGTGCTTGCTGCCGGTTGTGGTCCCGCCTTCACCACCGCCAACCGACGCCTGTGCCGTCCGATGCTTGCCGCCGGTTTGCCCCTGCACTTCCACGGGCTCGCCGCCCGATGCCCCGCGCCGCCCACGCTTGCACCGGTGCTTGCCCACCGTTTGCTGCCGGTTGCGGCTCCTGTACTTCGGCGCGGCTCGCCGCCCGATGCCGTGCCCCGCTTGTGCTGGTCGCCGCCCACCACTGCCGCCGGTTGCGGCCCCTGTGCCTTCTCGTGGCTCGTCGTCCGATGTCCGCGCCCCGCTTGTGCTGGTCGCCGCCCACCGTTTGCTGCCGGTTGTGGTCCCGCCTTCATTACTGCTAACCGACGCCTGTGCCGTCCGATGCTTGCCGCCGGTTTGCCCCTGCGCTTCCACGGGCTCGTCGCCCGATGCCCGCGCCGCCCGCATTTGCGCCGGTGCTTGTCCATCGTTTGCTGCCGGTTGTGGCTCCTGCGCTTCGGCGCGGTTCGTCGTCCGCTGTCTCCGTGCTGCTCGCGTTGGCGCCGGGCGCCGCTCAACCGGGCCACCGTTGCGGCCCTCCGCCTCCACGCGCCCCGTGCCCGTGCCCCTCCACCCGTCGTTTCCGCTCCGCCGGTCGCCGCAAGGCGACTCGTGCCGATCGCCGCAGGTCGAGTCCACGGACGCTCCAAGTGCGGTGGGGCGGCTCTGCTTCAGTCGTCGCGCGGCGCTTCCGCGCCTGTCGCAGCAGATGCCTCCGTCCCACTCGCCGCAGGTCGAGTGCGCACCTCTCACCCCGGGTGATCCGGTGCTGCTCGTCCGGGAGGGTCTGGCGCCATGCGTCTTGCCGTGGGGTGATCCGGCGCTGCTCGTCCGGGAGGGTCTGGTGCCATGCGTCTTGCCGCGGGGTGACCCGGCGCCACTCGCCCCCGGAGGGACTCGCGCCTCGCCGCAGGGCGAATCCGCACCCCTTCCCGCAAGGGTGACCCGCGCCACTCACCGCAGGGCGCCCCGGGGCGCCCCCGCGCCGCTTGCCGCGGGACGATTCCGCGGCACTCACCCGAGGGCGACTCCACACCGCTGGCCGCAGGGCGCCCCGCCACCGCCCGCTCCATGGGGGACCCCGCACCGCGCGGCCGTCCCGCACCGTGCGGCTCCGCGCGTTGGCGCGGCGCTCCGTACGGGCGAATGCGGAGAATGCGTGGGGCCGATGAAGAATTGATCAACAGCTTCTTGCACAGCCACCGATCAATTCTTGGGAAAGCCGGAAGATCACGCGAAGAGCTCACTCCCTACAGGGGGACAAAACGGGCATCGCGGACGTGTTGCAGTCCGTCTCCGGCGCCTCTCGGGTCACGTTTCCGAGGTCGGGCAGACCCGCTCCCACCTGCGAATACCCGCTTGCATTGACCGGCCGCAGCACGATAGAGGGCCGCTTGTCAAGCCCCGAGATACGCCCTGACCTGCGAAAACGCCATTCAGAAGACGTCGTTGCCGTGTTACCCTGGATAGCCACGGAAGGGGTACCTGACACATGACGTTCAAGGTTGGCGACACCGTGGTCTATCCCCATCACGGGGCCGCGCTGATCGAGGCTATCGAAACTCGCCAGATCAAAGGCGTGGACAAGACCTACTTGGTTCTGAAGGTTGCGCAGGGCGATTTGACGGTGCGTGTGCCGGCGGACAATGCGGAGTTCGTGGGTGTGCGTGACGTCGTCGGTTCGGACGGGCTGGACAGGGTCTTCGAGGTGCTCCGCGCGCCGTATGCCGAGGAGCCGACCAACTGGTCCCGCCGCTACAAGGCGAACCTCGAAAAGCTCGCGTCCGGCGATGTGATCAAGGTGGCCGAGGTCGTGCGCGACCTGTGGCGTCGTGAGCGCGAGCGCGGCCTGTCCGCCGGTGAGAAGCGGATGCTGGCCAAGGCCCGGCAGATCCTGGTGAGCGAGCTGGCTCTGGCGGAGAACACGAACGAGGACAAGGCCGAGGCCCTGCTCGACGAGGTTCTCGCTTCCTGACCCAGCGACCGTCCGTACGGACGGTCCAGATGCCGCGGTGCCCGGATGACAGCAGTCGTCGCCGGGCGCTGCGGCATATGTGGCGGCATGCGCACGCACGCTTCGCTGAGGGCTGTGCCCCTCTGAACCCGCAGAGGGCTCGGCCCCCTCGAAGGATCTGGCTCGAAGGATCTGGCGTGCCGGGCCCGGGCTGCACGCTCGACCGGTGATCACGGAAGGGCTCGGTCGAACGGTCGCGCCCGGCACTTCCCCCAACCTACGGTCGGGGGCACCCCCAGGCCATACCCACCCCGGCTGAGGACACAAACCCTGAACGCGCTACCGATGTCACTCGATTCCACCGGCACCGCCCCTTCCGGAGACCCGCGTCCCCCCGGTGACCCAGGCCCCCGCACCGCGGTGATCATCCCCGCGGCAGGACGGGGCGTGCGGCTCGGCCCGGGCGCCCCCAAGGCGCTGCGCGAGCTGGGCGGTACGCCGATGCTCGTCCACGCCGTCCGGGCGACGGCACGCGCCCACGCCGTCGACCTGGTCGTGGTCGTCGCTCCGCCCGACGGTGCACCCGCCGTCCGCGCCCTGCTGCGGGCCCACCGGCTGGCCGACACCGTCGTCGTCCCCGGTGGCGAGACCCGCCAGGAGTCCGTGCGGCTCGGCCTGGACGCGTTGCCCGCCGAGGTGGAGACGGTGCTCGTCCACGACGCGGCCCGCCCCCTCGTGCCCCGCGGAACGGTGGACGCGGTCGCGGCCGCCGTCCGCGAGGGTGCGCCCGCGGTGGTGCCCGCGCTGCCCGTCACCGACACCGTCAAGCAGGTGGAGCCGGGTACGGAAGGGGAGCCCGAGCCGGTCACCGGCACCCCCGACCGGGCGCGGCTGCGTGCCGTGCAGACCCCGCAGGGCTTCGCCCGTAAGGTCCTCGCCGAGGCGCACGCCCGGCTCACAGCCCAGGGCGAGGGCGCCACCGACGACGCCGGCATGGTCGAGCGGCTCGGCGTCGAGGTCGTCGTCGTGCCCGGTCACGAGGAGGCCTTCAAGGTGACCCGGCCGCTGGACCTCGTGCTCGCCGAGGCGGTACTGGAGCGGAGGAAGACCGACGGTGACATCTGAGCGCCCCGCGGTCCCCCTGGTGGGGATCGGCACCGACGTGCACGCGTTCGAGGAGGGCCGCGAACTGTGGTGCGGCGGACTGCTGTGGGAGGGGGAGCGGTACGGGCTCGCCGGGCACTCCGACGGTGACGTGGCCGCCCACGCCGCCTGCGACGCCCTCTTCTCGGCCGCCGGCATGGGCGACCTGGGTGCCCACTTCGGCACCGGGCGCCCCGAGTGGTCCGGCGCCTCGGGGGTCACCCTCCTCGCGGAGGCCGCCCGCATCGTGCGGGACGGCGGCTTCGCGATCGGCAACGTCGCCGTCCAGGTCATCGGCGTGCGGCCCAAGGTCGGCAAGCGCCGGGCCGAGGCCGAGCGGACGCTCTCCGCCGCGGTCGGCGCCCCCGTCTCCCTCGCCGGCACCACCACGGACGGCCTGGGCCTCACCGGCCGCGGCGAGGGGCTGGCCGCCCTGGCCACCGCCCTGGTGCTGCCCGACCGCTGAGAGCGCCCGCGTCCGCTTCCGGCCCGGAAGGGGCAGAAGCGGTCAGGGGTGTCGGGGGAGCGGCCACGGGCGTCGCGGATACCGTCGGACGCCGGGGGTACGCCGACCCCGTGATCCTGCCCCACCGCGACCCGAGGAGCGTTTCGTGGCCCAGCTCTCCGACGACCTGAAGAAGATCCTCGACGGCAAGGTGTTCGTCGCCATCGTCACCCTGCAGCCCGACGGCAGCCCGCAGGTCTCCCCGGTGTGGGTGAAGCGGGACGGCGACGACCTGCTCATCTCGACCACCGTCGACCGGCGCAAGACCCGCAACATGCAGCGCGATCCGCGGGTGAGCGTCATGGTGCAGCCCGCCGACAACCCGTACGCGTACGGGGAGCTGCGGGGCACCGCCTCCCTGACCACCGAGGGCGGTCAGGAGCTGATCGACGAGCTGTCGCACAAGTACACGGGCAAGCCGTACAGCGAGTTCAACCCTGACTCGGCCGGCGAGGCGGAGCGCGTCGTCGTCCGCGTCACGGTCGACAAGGTCGCCGGCCGCCTGTGACCTTCCCTGTGCCCCTCCTGCGGGAGGGGCACAACGGGGTTCTGCGGGCTACTAGGCTTGACCCCGTGACTCTTCGCCTGTACGACACCAGCGCCCGGCAGATCCGCGACTTCAGCCCGCTTGTGCCCGGCTGTGTCTCGATCTACCTGTGCGGTGCCACCGTGCAGGCCGCCCCGCACATCGGGCACATCCGTTCGGGCCTGAACTTCGACATCATGCGCCGCTGGTTCGCCTACCGCGGCTACGCGGTGACGTTCGTCCGCAACGTCACCGACATCGACGACAAGATCATCGCCAAGTCCGCCGAGCAGGGCCGCCCCTGGTGGGCGATCGGTTACGAGAACGAGCGCGCCTTCAACGCGGCCTACGACGCCCTCGGTTGCCTGCCGCCCACCTACGAGCCCCGTGCGACCGGCCACATCCCCGAGATGGTCGAGATGATGCGCGTCCTGATCGACCGCGGTCACGCCTACCCCGCCGACGGCAACGTCTACTTCGACGTCCGCTCCTTCCCCGAGTACCTCGGGCTGTCCAACCAGGACCTGGACAACCTGCGCCAGCCCGCCGCCGAGGGCGAGACCGGGAAGCGCGACCCCCGCGACTTCGCCATGTGGAAGGCCGCCAAACCCGGCGAGCCGTTCTGGGAGACGCCGTTCGGTCCCGGCCGCCCCGGCTGGCACCTGGAGTGCTCCGCGATGGCGCACAAGTACCTGGGCCGCGTCTTCGACGTGCACGGCGGCGGCGTCGACCTCGTCTTCCCGCACCACGAGAACGAGATCGCCCAGTCCCGCGCCTACGGTGACGAGTTCGCCCGCTACTGGGCGCACAACGCGTGGGTCACCATGAGCGGCGAGAAGATGAGCAAGTCGCTGGGCAACTCGGTGCTGGTCAGCGAGATGGTCAAGCAGTGGCGCCCGCTCGTGCTGCGCTACTACCTGGGCACCCCGCACTACCGCTCCACCATCGAGTACAGCCCGGAGTCGCTGGGCGAGGCGGACGCCGCCTTCGCCCGCATCGAGGGCTTCCTCCAGCGGGGCACCGAGGCGGCCGGTGACGTACCGCCGGCCGGCCGGGTGCCCGACGCGTTCGCCGAGGCCATGGACGACGACTTCGCCGTCCCGCAGGCCATGGCCGTCGTCCACACCACGGTGCGGCAGGGGAACGCGGCGCTGGGTGACGGCGATGCGGCGGCGGTCGCCACGGCGGTCGCCGAGGTGCGGGCCATGCTCGGTGTCCTGGGCATGGACCCGCTCGACCCCGCCTGGTCCGGCGGCCCGTCCGGCGGCGCCGCCGAGGACCTGCACCCGGTGGTGGACGCGCTGGTCGGTCTCGTACTGGAGCAGCGGCAGGCCGCCCGGCAGCGCAAGGACTACGCCACGGCCGACGCCCTCCGCGACGACCTCAAGCGCGCGGGCCTGGCCATCGAGGACACCCCCGCGGGGCCCCGCTGGGAGCTGGCCTCGGAGTGAGGGCGCGGCCCCGCGCCGTGCCGTACCGTTGACAGGCCGCACGTACATCCGAAACGTACGTCCGAGACCGCGGCCGCCCGTGGCCGCGGTCTCCGTCCGGAGCCGCGGGCGCGGTCCACGCACCGCCCACGCACCGTCCAAGCAGCGACCAAGCAAGCGACCAACCAAGGTAGGTACCCATGCCCGGGAAGAAGAAGGGCCCGCAGATCGGCAGCGGAGGACAGCGCCGCCGCGGCCTGGAGGGCAAGGGCCCCACGCCGCCCGCCGAGATGCGCAAGGGCCACGCCAAGCAGCGTGCCGCGCAGGTGAAGGCGCGCCGCGCGCAGGGCCGCACGCAGCGGAGCGGTCCGCGCGGCGGCAAGAGCACCGCGGAGCTGGTGGTCGGCCGCAACTCGGTCGTGGAGGCGCTCCGCGAGGGCGTCCCGGCGAACGCCCTGTACGTCCAGCAGTTCGTCGACAGCGACGACCGGGTCCGCGAGGCGGTCCGGGTCGCGGGTGAGCGGGGCGGCATCCGGCTGGTCGAGGCGCCCAAGCCGGAGCTCGACCGGATGACGAACGGCCTCAACCACCAGGGTCTGGTCCTCCAGGTGCCGCCGTACGAGTACGCGCACCCCGAGGACCTGGCGGCGGTCGCGTTCGACCGCGGCGAGGACCCGCTGATCGTCGCCCTCGACGGCGTGACCGACCCGCGCAACCTGGGCGCCGTCGTCCGCTCCGTCTCGGCGTTCGGCGGTCACGGCGTGGTGGTGCCCGAGCGGCGGGCGGCCGGGATGACGGCCGGGGCGTGGAAGACGTCGGCGGGCACCGCGGCGCGTACGCCGGTGGCGCGCGCCACCAACCTCACCCGTGCGCTGGAGGGCTACCAGAAGGCAGGCCTCACGGTGGTCGGGCTCGCCGCGGACGGCGAGGTCGAACTCCAGGACGTGGCCGCGCTCGACGGCCCGCTCGTGGTGGTCGTCGGCAGCGAGGGCAAGGGGCTGTCCCGTCTGGTGGGGGAGACCTGCGACCTGCGGGTGCGGATCCCGATGCCGGGCGGTGCCGAGTCGCTGAACGCGGGTGTCGCCGCGGGCGTCGTCCTGTACGAGGCGGCGCGGCGCCGGAGCTGACCGGGGCGTGCGCGGCGCCGGGCCCCGTCCGGCGCCGGAGGGGGCAGGGAGGGGCTGCCCGGCCGGCTTGACGGGCCTCGGACAGATCGGTGCGGTCAAGGCAGTGTCCTAACCGTCCGTCACTCGGTTAGATGAGTGTGGACACCAGAACACCCCGCGCACCCGGCGCTTCGGGCCGCGGCTCTGGGCACAGCCCAGGGGGAAGCCCCCGCGGTTTCTTCGACGACGAGCCGGTGCTGAGCACGGTCAAGGTCCCGTCCGACCCCGCTGAGGTGGTCGTCAATCACGCGAGTTTCCGAGTGCGGCTCGGTGCGTCCTCGACGGCGCCGACCGCCCTCTCCTCGTCCGTAGCCGCGCGCGCCGCCCTGGCGTCCGCGGCCTCCGCCGTTCCCGTGGGGGCCGCGTTCGCGGCGCCCCACGCGCGCGGGACGGCCTTCGAGGACACCGAGCCGATCCCGGTCGCCGCCGGCAGTGTGGCGGCCGGCGCGGCCCGCGGGACCGGCCCGGCACGGCAGGCGCGGCGCCGTACGCCCGTGGTCTGGAGCGGCGGTGCCGAGCCGGACGACACGGGCGCCACGAAGGTCATCCAGGCCGCGCGTACCGCCGGCCTCGTCGGCTTCGCCGGCCCCGCGGCCACCGGGACCGAGCCCCCGTCCACGCAGCTGCTCCCCCGTGTCATGGACACTCCGCCGCGCGGCGGACCGGGCGCCGGCGGTCCCGCCACCGTGGTCGGCCCGCCCCGCGGCCCGCAGCCCTCCGAGAGCGGGCAGCCGCTGCCGCCCCCGGGCGAACCGCTGCTCAAGGGCGTACGGCCGGCGCGCGGCGCCTTCGACGACGACACGCACGAGCGCTACGGCTCCGCCGGAGGCGGCGCCGACACCGGCGAGTTCGACACCGGTGAGCTCGGCACCGTCGGACGCCGCGGCGGTGTCCCCGCGCCGTCCCGCCCCGGCCCCGCCACCGCCCTGTACGACGCCTACCCCGGCGGCGTCCACCCCGACGACGGTTACGTCGACGACACCGACCCCGGGGCCGCCGACAGCCGGGACGCCGACGGGCGTCGCCGCCGCGAGGGGGTGCGGCACGCCTACTACCCCGGGCGCCGGCTGAACCTCGGCGTCGTCCTCCTCCCGCTGCGCATCTTCCTCGGCTTCATCACCGTCTACGCCGGCATGGGGAAGCTGTGCGACCCCGTCTACTTCGACGGCGGCGAACGCGGCTCCATGGTCACCTGGCTCCGCTCCCTCCACCCGTGGACGATCGCCTCCCCGCTCCGCGACTTCGCCCTCGCCCACCCGGTCGGCTCGGGGCTCACAGTGGCGTTCCTTCAAGTGATCGTCGGCGTGCTGACGATGTTCGGCCTGTGGCAGCGCCTCGCCGCCGGCGTCGGCGCACTGCTGTCCGTCGCCCTGCTGCTGACCGTCAGCTGGAGCTCCGTGCCCGCCTACGAGGCGCCCGACATCATCTACCTCGCCGCCTGGAGCCCGCTGATCATCGCCGGCGCCCCGGTCTTCTCCGTCGACGGCCGGCTGGCGAGCGAGGCCTGGCGCAAGCTCGGCCCCCGGGTCACCCTGTGGGACCTGCGCCGCCGCGTGCTGCGCCGGGGCACGCTGGCCGCCTCCGTCATCGTCGGCCTCGCGCTGCTCGTCGGCTCCCTGCTGGGCAGCGCCGTCCGCTCCTCGCAGACCACCACCGTCCCCGGCCGCGGCGAGGTCCCCACCAACCGGCTGCCCGGTTCGCCGATGCCGGGCACCCCCGGGCAGAGCGCCGGCACCGGCCAGGCCACCAGTGGTCCCGCAGGCGGCGCGGACGGCCACCGCGGCGGCACGGACGCCCGCCACAAGGGACGCCACCCCTCCACGGGCGAGACCCGGCCCGGTGAGCAACGGGCCACCAGCGGTCCGGAGGCCACCCCGAGTCAGGGCGGCACACAGGGCGCCACCGAGGGCGCCCAGCAGGGCGCCACCACGCCGGGCGAGCAGGGCACCACGGCGCCACCCCAGCAACAGCAGCAACAGCCGCCGCAGGCCACGACGGGCAGCTCAGGCTCCCGCAACGGCCTCTCCCGCGAGTCCTCCGACTCCGGCGGCGGCACGTCGACGGGCTCGGCCGGCGGCACCTCCACCGGCAGCAGCGGCGGCAGCAGCGGTGGCGGTGGCGGACGCGGCGCGTTGGGTGGCCTGCTGGGCCACGGCTGAGGCACCGCGTACGCCGCGTACGCATACGGGAGGCAGAGGGCCGTCGGGTCCTTCGGAACACTCCGGGGACTCCGACGGCCCTCGTGCGTGTGGCGCGCCGGACGGGTGGCCCCCCGGGGGGGGCGAGGGGCCTCAGACTCCGTTGTCGCCGGCGAGTTCCCTGGCGGCCTCGGTCAGGTCCTTGGCCGTGTCGATGGCGCGCCAGTACGAGCGCTGGGGAAGCGGGTAGCCCGCCAGGGCCCGTTCGCGGGCGAGGCGGGGGAAGGTGGTGCGCTCGTGGTCGCCGCGCTCCGGCAGCAGCCCCGCGAACCGGGGTGCGAAGACGTAGACGCCCGCATTGATCAGGTATGGGGAGGGTGGCGCCTCGATGAAGTCGAGGACGTGACCGAACTGGTCGGTCTCCACCGCACCCCACGGGATGCGCGGCCGGGCGAGCGCGAGAGTGGCCGTGGCGTCGCGCTCCGCATGGAAGGCGGCCATCCCGCGCAGCGAGAAGCGGGTCCAGATGTCCCCGTTGGTCGCGTACCACGGCTCGTCGGGGCGAGGCAGGGAGCGTGCCGCGAACTTCAGCGCGCCTCCCCGTCCGAGGGGTTCGGGCTCGGTCACCGTCGCGACGCGGCAGGGCAGTTCGGCCTTGCCGAGCCATTCGTCCAGTACCTCGGCGAGGTGCCCGCAGGAGACGACGACGTCGGTGACGCCCTCGTCCGCGAGCCAGGCCAACTGGTGGCCGATGATCGGTACCCCGGTGCCGGGGATCTCCACCATCGGCTTGGGGCGGTCGTCGGTGTACGGCCGCAGCCGTGATCCCTGCCCACCGGCGAGGATCACGGCCTGGGTCGGATGCTGGGTCATGTGCCGCAGCCTATGCGCGCGGGGCGCGCGGCTGCGGGGTGTGTCGTACGGGTACCGCTCCGGCCCCCGCAGGTTGGGCCCCGGCCCCGGGCAGGGGCGCGTGTGCGGCCCGGACACCCGGCTCCCGGGAGCCGGTTCACCCCTGGACCGGAGTCGGTCCTCGGGCCGGAGTCCGTCCCCGGGCCGGAGTCGGTCCCTGGACCGGAGCCGATTCCTAAATCGGAGCCGATTCCTGGACCGGAGCCCGATGATCCATGGACCGGAGCCGATCTGTGGACCGGAGCCCGATGATCCATGGACCGGAGCCGATCTGTGGACCGGAGCCGATTCCTGGACCGGAGCCGGGAGTCCGGCTTCGTCCGAAGCCCGGAGCGTGCCGTGTTCCGGGACGTTCCGATGCGTTCCGCATCATTCCAGGGTGTTCGGAGGCATTCCGGGGCGTTTTCGCGTTCCGGTGCCGCCGTCAGCTCATCTGCGCGACGCCGTACGCGAAGGACGTGTCACAGACCGGGCGGGAGAACCGCTGGGCGCCCTGGGGTCCGTACTTGTGGACGGCGGCCTTGCCGAGCGCCCGAGCGAGGGAGGAGCAGTGGCGGGCCAGCGACGGCTTCCGGTTGACGGCGCGCTGAAGGCTGTTGAGCGCCACCCCCGGGTCCTTCTCCTGGAGTTCGGCGACGAGACGGTGCCGGAGCACGTCCTGTGGGGCGCGTGCGTTCGAGGCGGTGCCCGGGGAGGTGGGCGTCGAGGCGTCCGCCGACGAGGCGTCCGGGGACGCTCCGTCCGAGGCGCTGTCCGACGACGCGGCGTCGTGTGCGGAGGAGGCGAGGACCTGCGAGTCCGCGGGCGCAGTGGCCCACGGGACACGGGTGACGGCGAGCGTCCCGGACAGAACGAGCACGACCGGGAGTACGAGGGCGAGGGATCGGCCGATACGGCGGGCTGCGTGGTTCACGCCCGCGATGGTAGCGAGCGGTAGTGATTTGGCGACATTGTGTCACCGCTTCGAGGGACCTGATGCTGGAGTGTTCGAGAAAAGGCCGCCGGGGCGGGCGTGCCTCTGCGCACCCGCCCCGGCGGCCGAATCCGCGCTCGGGCCTCAGTCGCTGAGGCGCTCGCCGGAGGAGGTGGCGAAGACGTGGGACTCGCCACCGCGCGGTACCACGTGGATGGTGGTGCCCTTCTCCGGGACGCTGCGGCCGGACACGCGGACCACCAGGTCGCGCTCCTCGCCGCCGACCTGGGCGGTGCCGTAGACGTACCCGTCGGCACCGAGCTCCTCGACCACGTTCACCGTGACCGGGACACCCGCGGCCTCGCCCTTGGTCAGCTTCTTGCCCTCGCCCTCGCCGGAGCCCTCCCCGTCGACAAGGTCGAAGTGCTCGGGCCGGACACCGACCGTGACCGTCTTGTCCCCCTTGTCGGCGGCGGCCTTCACGGCGTCGCGCTCCACCGGCACCACGCTGTTGCCGAACTTCACGCCGCCGTCGGTGATCGGGACCTCCACCAGGTTCATGGCCGGGGAGCCGATGAAGCCCGCGACGAAGAGGTTGGCGGGGCGGTCGTACATGTTGCGCGGGCTGTCGACCTGCTGGAGTAGCCCGTCCTTGAGGACGGCCACCCGGTCGCCCATGGTCATGGCCTCGACCTGGTCGTGCGTGACGTACACGGTGGTGATGCCGAGCCGGCGCTGGAGCCCCGCGATCTGCGTACGGGTCTGCACACGGAGCTTCGCGTCCAGGTTCGAGAGCGGCTCGTCCATCAGGAAGACCTGCGGCTCACGGACGATGGCCCGCCCCATGGCGACCCGCTGCCGCTGACCGCCCGAGAGCGCCTTCGGCTTGCGGTCCAGGTACTGCGTGAGGTCGAGGATCTTCGCCGCGTCCTCCACCTTCTTGCGGATGTCGGCCTTCGGGACGCCCGCGATCTTCAGGGCGAAGCCCATGTTGTCGGCCACGGACATGTGCGGGTACAGCGCGTAGTTCTGGAAGACCATCGCGATGTCCCGGTCCTTCGGCGGAAGGTGGGTCACGTCCCGGTCACCGATGCGTATGTTGCCCTCGTTGACGTCCTCCAGCCCTGCGAGCATCCGCAGCGACGTGGACTTACCGCAGCCGGAGGGGCCGACGAGGACGAGGAACTCGCCGTCCTCGATCTCGATGTCGAGCTTGTCGACGGCGGGGTTCTCCGCTCCGGGGTACACCCGGGTTGCCTTGTCATAGGTGACCGTGGCCATGTTCTCTTCTCCTTCACCGGCAGGTACGTGCCGGACGATCCGTCGTAAAGGGGGAGGTGTAGTCCACTGCGTGGACCTGGCCTGGACGCTAGCCTGTGATCCTCCGTTTGTCAGTAGTCCGACCAGCCCGAACCCGCGCCGGGTACACTGCACGAGCAACACCGCACCCCGCCGCCTTAGCTCAGTTGGTTAGAGCATCTGTCTTGTAAACAGAAGGTCGTCGGTTCGAATCCGACAGGCGGCTCCGCAGCTCAGAGGCCCCGCATCATGATCGATGCGGGGCCTCTTTCGTGCCGTACAGCAGCGGAGGACAGCAACCGGGGTGATCGTTACGGACCGCTACGAGCCTCCCGCGGACTCCTCGGCGACGTCCGGCGGCTCTTGGCCGAAGCCGCGGGAGAGACGTTGCAGCGCCTCGCGGATCTCTTCGTCGCTGGCCTCCGAGTACACGTCGAAGGTCATCGTGAACTTGGAGTGCCGCAAGATCCGCTGCGCCACCTTGGGGTGCACCTTCATGGCGACGGGGAGCGAACCCGTGGTGTGCCGGGTGTTCCGGAGCGGGATCGCGCGGACGTGGGCCTGGCGGACGCGGACGGCGAAGGCCCGGGTGAGGTTGCCGGGTTCGATCGGTGTCCCGTAGCGGGTGGTGACGATCAGCCTGTGTACGTCCTGCCAGAGTTCTCCGGCCGCTCTCCGGTCCTCCTGTTGCTGCTGACGGCGCTGGCGGAGCGCTGCGAGGCAGGGTTCCGGCAGGGGGAGGAAATCCTCCGAGTCCTCTGTCTTCGTCTCCCGGTGCAGGACCTCACGGCCCGCGCGCTGTGGCTGATGGTCGAGGTAGAGCTCTTCGGCGTCGAAGTCGGTGGATATGTCGGGGCCGGGCCACCGTGGCAGCCCGGCAGTCAGGGGTTACGGCGACGCCGTCAGTGCCGCTCCTCGTACCGCCTCATCAGCCGGTCCCCGCCCCACCAGCCTGCGGTGGCTGCTCCCGCTGCGGCGGGCCAGGACACCAGGTCCGGAGCGCCCGAGAGGGACAGCGCCGCGCCCGCGAGGGCGAGGGCCGTGAAGGCGGTGCCGAAGCGGAGTGCGAGGCGGAGTTGCTCGCGGAGGAAGTCGTTGCCGTTCATGTCGGCCTCCCCAGGAATCCCGACCGGCGAACCGGCGGCCCTTCTGAAGGAAAGCATTCGCACGATTTCTGCCGCTCCTCTTTGCATTCCGTGTGCGGGACCGGAGTGTTCGGCTTTGACGGTGCGGTGATGTCGGCGCAACCGTTTCCGTGGGTGACGGAGCGGAAATGCGGAGCAGGTGAAGGTCAGATGGCGAGCGAGTACGTGAGGCACTTCAGCGGGTGCATCGGGGGCCGCCGGCTGTCGCCGCCGACGCCCGGCTCTCCGGCGTCGGCCTCCCCCTCGGACTTCTTCTGGAGGAAGGTCAGGAGTTGGGTGGTGGCTGCGGTGAGGGCGCCGAGGCCGCCGAAGAACGTGCCCAGGGATTCGAGGAGTTGGAGGTACATCGCGCTCGCCTTCCCGCACGGGCCGGGCGCGCACTTCTACGGTTCATACGGACGAAGAATTGTTCCCGGTGGCGGAGAAGGTGAAGGAACCGGCCTTTCCCGCAGTTTCTCGCCACACGCCGCAGGTCCTGTGCCACACGCTTTTACCGGCGGCCCAGTTGCTCATGAGAATCAGCACGGTTTACCTCCCCTCCGTCTTCGTAGAAGAAATGAGTGCCCTTACTTTAGCCGTACTGCGGCAGATCGGTAAAGAACCCGGGCGGTGAGGCGTCGTCATTCGGCCACACCTCCTGGCCACACCTCCTGGCCACACGCGTCCCTTTGCGTCGGGCGGCCCGTCTCGTCTCGTTCAGCCGCGGGGAGGGGCGGGACGTGCCGTGAACTTTAGGTGCGGCAGCCGCATCACACCGGGGGACGGGCTGGTGCGGCCGGAGCGAGGTGGGCGGGCGTGGGACGCGCGGCGCACGGGGTGACGGCCGGCCGGTGAACGGCAGAGACGAGGCAGGTGAGAGCAGTGGGTGAGGGTGACGAGAGTGGGCCGCGCAAGGGAGGAATCCGGCGCGGCGACGGTGACGGTGCCGTGGGCGAAGGGCGTCGGCGGCGCGGTGCGGGGCGGCGGTCCGGTGTGCAGCCGGCCGATGTGCTCGGTGCCTTCGGCCTCGTCGTCGGCGCCGTGCTGGGGGTCGGTCCGTGGCGTACGTACCTCGCTCAGAGCGCTGCGGGGGAGGCGCCCGGGGAAGGGGGCGACGGTGACGCGGTGAGTGGGGCCCGGATGCGGGCGCTGGTCAAGCCGAGAGAGGTCTTCAGGCCGGACGTTGCGGCGGCGGCCGACCCGGCGTGAGGAGACCTCGCCGGCCGGCAACCGTCCAGTCGCCGATCAGCGTTGTCCTGCCCGGGGCAGGCGGCACCGTTGTCCCGCCCGGGCGCGCGGGGCCGTTGTCAGTGGTCGGGGGCAGCATGGGGGCATGGCGACATCAGCGGTACGCGCGGCACGGCGCCCCGAGGTCTCCCTGTCCGAGCTGCGCCCCTTCGAGGGGCGCGGGCTGGAGCCGGACGGGGACTACGACGGGGTGCGGTTCGAGGGGCTCGACCTGAGCGGTACGGACGGTGGCGGGGCGACGCTGCTGGACGTGGGCATGTACCGCTGCGCGCTGGACGAGGCGCGCCTGGGCAGGCTGCGCGTGATCGACTCGGTGCTGGAGGGGGTCTGGGGCGTCGGTACGGACCTGGCGGGCGCCGGATGGCGTGACGTGGAGCTGCGGGACGCGCGGCTGGGCGGTGTCCAGTTGCACGGGGCGCGGTGGGACCGGGTGCTGGTGCGGGGCGGCAAGATCGACTACCTGAACCTCCGTCAGGCTGCCCTCAGAGACGTGACGTTCCAGGAGTGTGTGCTCAGCGAGCCGGACTTCTCCGGCGCCTCGCTCGAACGGGTCGAGTTCCGGGACTGCGTGCTGCGGCGGGCCGAGTTCCACCAGGCGCGGCTCAAGGACGTGGATCTGCGCGGGGCGACGGAGCTGGATGTGGCCGCGGGGGTGGGCGACCTGGCGGGTGCGGTCATCTCGCCGGGCCAACTGATGGATTTGGCACCGGCGTTCGCGGCTCAGCTCGGCGTACGGGTGGAGGGCTGAGTGGAGGGCTGAACTGTCCGCCGTCGAGCGGGCCGCGCGGCGAACGGCACCGGTGCCGGCGCAAAGGAACACACGGAAACAAACATTTGTCGTGAGGGTTCCAACAGAGGTGAACACGGTCCTACGGTGAGGCTGTCATGAGGGCTGCCCCGCCGACCATGACGCGGGGCAGCCCGGCGAACGACCGGGAGGACGGAACATGCGCCCCACCGTATTGAGCCGTGTCGTGCACCGAAGAGATGACAGCAGGTCGGACGACGGCGGTCGCGTCACCGGCAGACGGGTCGCCAGCGCGATCGGCGTCGCCCTGCTCTGCGGGGCCGGGTTGGCCGGCCCCGCCTCGGCCGCGGGCCCGACCCCGGGCAGCGGCCCCGCGGCCGTACCGGATCCCGTCCCGGCGGCGGGTGAGGCGGCCCCGGCCGCGCCGCCCGGTGAGGGACTGGCCAAGACCCCGCCGATGGGCTTCAACAACTGGAACGCCACGCACTGCGAGGCCGACTTCGACGAAAAGATGGTCAAGGAGACCGCGGACATCTTCGTCGAGAAGGGCCTCAAGGACGCGGGCTACGAGTACATCAACCTCGACGACTGCTGGGCCGAGCCGGAGCGGGACGCGGACGGCAAGCTCGTCCCGGACAAGGAGCGTTTCCCCGACGGCATCGAGGCGGTCGCCGACTACGTGCACGCCAAGGGGCTGAAGCTGGGCGTCTACACCAGTGCGGGCACCCACACGTGCAGCACGGAGCCGGGTATGCCGGGCGCGCTCGGCCACGAGGAGAGCGACGCGCGCCAGTTCGCCGACTGGGGCGTGGACTACCTCAAGTACGACAACTGCAACAACGAGGGCGTCCCGGCCGAGGAGCGGTACCAGGCGATGCGGGACGCGCTCGACAAGACCGGCCGCGACATCGTCTACAGCATCTGCGAGTGGGGCGAGAACGAGCCGTGGCAGTGGGCCGGGGACCTGGGGCACCTGTGGCGTACCACGGGTGACATCTCCGACAACTGGGACAGCATGCTCGGGATCATGAAGGAGAACCTGCCGCTGGCGCAGTACGCGGGCCCCGGCGGCTGGAACGACCCGGACATGCTGGAGGTCGGCAACGGCGGGATGACCGACATCGAGTACCGCACCCACTTCTCGATGTGGTCCGTCATGGCGGCACCGCTGCTGATCGGCTCCGACCTGCGCAAGGACGACGGTGCCGCGTTGGAGATCCTCTCCAACAAGGAGGTCGTCGCCGTCGACCAGGACCCGCTCGGCAAGCAGGGTGAGGTGGTCTCGCAACAGGACGGCCGCTGGGTGGTGGCCAAGGAGATGTCCGACGGGAGCCGCGCCGTCGCTCTCTTCAACGAGAGCGACACGGAGCAGACCGTTTCCACCGAGGCAGGCGGGGTCGGGCTGCCGCAGGCCGACTCCTACGAGGTCCGCGACCTGTGGAAGCACACGGACAGCACCTCGGACGGTGACCTGTCGGCCAAGGTGCCGGCCCACGGCACGGTGCTGCTCCGCGTCTCACCCGCCGACTGAGGCCGCGGCAGAGGGGGTTGGGCGCAGCCGTGGCGGAGCGGTCGACGCGGCGGCTGCGGCTCCTTCGTACCGTCATGGCATGCGGGGAAAGCGTGCCGTCAGTGCCCAGACGGCCGGGTTGTCCGCCAGGCCCCCGTGCAGGTCGGTGAGGTCCGCGACCAGGTCGTGCAGGAAGTCGCGGGCCTCACGGCGCAGTGCGGAGTGGGAGAAGGTCAGCGGTTGCCGTTCGCTCTCCGCCGACCAGTCGGCGGTGACGTCCACCCAGCCGAAGCGCCGGGTGAAGCGCAGCAGATCACTGGACTCGGTGAAGTCCAGTGCGGCGCGGTGCGGCCCGGGGGAGCGGCTTCCCGCGGGGTCGCGGTCCAGCTCCTCCACGACGTCGCACAGTGCCCACGCGAAGTCGAGCACCGGAACCCATCCCCAGGCTGTGGACAGCTCGCGGTCCGTTCCGGTGTCCGCGAGGTAGACGTCACCGCAGAACAGATCGTGCCGCAGGGCGCGGACGTCGGCCTCGCGGTAGTCCGTCTGGGGCGGGTCGGGGAAGCGGCGGGAGAGGGCGTAACCGATGTCGAGCACGCCGCGATGGTGTCACGCCGTGGCGGCACGGCCGCGGGGCGGCGCTCCTGGAGCCAGGAGCGCCGCCCTGTGCAGGTGTTGCCCGCCGGTTGCCGGGCCTGGGCCGCCGCGGCGGTCGGTCCCGGGTCTCAGACGTTGACGCCGAAGTCCTGGGCGATGCCCACCAGGCCCGAGGCGTAGCCCTGGCCGACGGCGCGGAACTTCCACTCGGCGCCGTTGCGGTACAGCTCGCCGAAGACCATCGCGGTCTCCGTGGCGGCGTCCTCGCTCAGGTCGTAGCGGGCGATCTCGTTGCCGTCCGCCTGGTTGACGATGCGGATGAAGGCGTTCCGCACCTGGCCGAAGTTCTGGCTGCGGGTCTCCGCGTCGTAGATCGAGACCGGGAAGACGATCTTGTCGACCTCCGCGGGCAGGGTCGCCAGATTGACGTTGATCTGCTCGTCGTCGCCCTCGCCCTCGCCGGTGACGTTGTCGCCGGTGTGGACGATCGCCTGGTCCGGGGTGGCCTTGTTGTTGAAGAAGACGAAGTGCTGGTCGGAGTAGACCTTGCCCTCCGGGTTCACCGCGATGGCGCTCGCGTCCAGGTCGAAGTCCGTACCGGTGGTGGTGCGCACGTCCCAGCCGAGGCCGACCGTGACGGCGCTCAGGCCCGGTGCCTCCTTGGTGAGCGAGACGTTGCCGCCCTTGGACAGGCTTACAGCCATGGGGGTGCCCTTCTGTCGTGTTGGCTCGGTGGTGACTCCCGGAGGAGATCACCGTCGACGTCGACCGGGACCTCACCGGGGTCCGCGGTCCACGTCTCACTCCTCACAACGCACTCGGCCCGACGACGGGTTCCAGCTTTCTTTGCTTTCTTTGCCCGCGGTCCCGGCACGCCGGGGGCGGCGGCGTTTTGGCCCGGCCGGCGCGGGCGGCGGGCGCGGCCCGTACGAAATGCGGGTGACGTGTGCGCGTCGAAGACGGACCATGGAGGCATGTCCGGTCCCTATTACATCCGCGGCTCGGTCCCGCTGCCCGAGGCCGAGCTGACGTGGCGCTTCATGCGTTCCTCGGGCCCGGGCGGGCAGCACGTGAACACCAGCGACAGCCAGGTCGAGCTCCGGTTCGACCTCGCGCGTACCCGGTCGCTCCCCGAGGTGTGGCGGAGCCGCGCGCTGGAGCGGCTGGCCGGGCGCCTCGTCGACGGCGGCGTGCTGGTCGTACGGGCGAGCGAGCACCGGTCCCAGTGGCGGAACCGGGAGACGGCCGCCGTGCGGATGGCCTCCCTGCTGGCGGAGGCGACGGCCCCGCCCCCGCCGCCGCGCCGCAAGAAGAAGATGCCCCGCGGCATCAACGAGCGCCGCCTGCGGCAGAAGAAGCAGCGCAGCGAGGTCAAGCGCGGTCGCTCCGGCCGCACTTGGGACTGACCCCACCCAACGGCGAGCCGTACGCCGCCCCGAGCGGCGGGCCCGGTGCCGCTCTGGGGGCAGTTCGGGGTCCGTAGCGGGCGGTGGGCCCGGTGCCGCTCTGGGTGGCCTGGTGGTGCGCCGGGTGGCGAGCCTGATGCGCTTTCCGGGTGGTGGGCCCGGTGCCGGGGCGGTGGGACCGGTGGCGTGCCGAGCGGTGGGCCCCGGTGCGGGGCGGCGGGGCCGGTGGTGCGCCGGGTGGTGGGCCCAGTGCCGCTCTGGGCGGGTAGCCCGGTGGCGTGCCGGGGGCGAGTCCGTGCTGGTTTGGGCGGTGGGCCTGGTGCCGCTCTGGGTGGCCTGGTGGTGCGCCGGGTGGCGAGCCTGATGCGCTTTCCGGGCGGTGGGCCCGGTGCCGGGGCGGTGGGACCGGTGGTGCCCCGGTGGTGGGCCCCGGTGCGGGGCGGCGGGGCTGGTGGTGGGCCCGGTGCCGTCCTGGGCGGGTAGCCCGGGGGTGAGTTCCGTGCTGGTTTGGGCGGTGGGCCTGGTGCCGCTCTGGGTGGCCTGGTGGTGCGCCGGGTGGCGAGCCTGATGCGTTTCCCGGGTGGTGGGCCCGGTGCCGGGGCGGTGGGACCGGTGGTGCCCCGGTGGTGGGCCCCGGTGGTGCCCTGGGTGGTGGGACCGGTGGTGCTCCGGCGGGGCAGTTCCGGGTGCGTAGTGGGTGGTGAGGTCGGTGAGGGGCTGGGCGGGGTGGGCAGCCGCGGAGCGTGGCGGACGGTGGGGTCAGCGCAGTGAGCGGTAGCGGCCGCTGTAGTAGAGCAGGGGGCCGTTCTCCCCGTGGGTGAGCCGGGTGGCCAGGACGCGCCCTATCACCAGTGTGTGATCGCCCGCGGTCACACACTGCTCGGTGCGGCACTCGACGGCGGCCAGGGCGCCGTCGACCAGGGGAGCGCCGCTCGTGGTGCCCCGGGTGTGCGGGAGCTCCTGGAAGAGGAGCCGGTCGCTGAGCCGCGCCTTCATGGCGAAACGACCGGCGGTACTGGTCTGGGCGTCGGTCAGCAGGGAGACCGCCCAGTGGTCCTGGCGGGAGAGCAGCTCGTCCATCCGGGAGCCCTCCCGGAGGCTGATCAGCACCAGCGGCGGTTCGAGGGAGACGGACAGGAACGCGGTGGCGGTCATGCCGACGTCCTCACCGCGCGCCCCTTCCTCCGGGTCGTGCGCGGTGACCAGCACCACTCCTGCCGCCAGCCGGGCCATCGCCGCGCGGAACTCCTCGTCACTCACCCCTTCAGCATGAGGGACGGGGTGCGGCTGGGGCACCTGGGCTGCTTGTTGCTGCACTGCGTGGGACACGCCGACTACGCTAACCAGCCGTTTCGCGGACCGCATCGGGCCTGGGGACCAGGTGGGACCTAGGTCTGCCGGTGTGGGCGGCCGAGAGGCGGGGGAACCCGTCGCCACCGGGATGCCGAGCCGCCCGGTTGTTGCCTCGGGCATACGTTGTGCAGTCAACCAACCGCAGATTGTTGTGACTTGAGTCACAGAGGGCAGTAATTGTTGACCCTGTGTACCGGGTGAACAGCTCGCTGTGATTCAGTGGCCGTGGCATCCGATGCACGCCCGGATTCGAGAGTTCGCGAGGCCCGGAAACGACGGCAAGAGCACCTGGAGTTGACGTACAACGGCTCAGGGGGAGGGCTATGGAAACCGAGTCGGAGCCCTATGTCCGCCTTGCCAGCCTGCGTCGCCTGCACCATGTCGTGGCGCAGCTCAACACCGCTCGCAGCCTTGCGGACACGCTCCAGACCGTCGCCGACGGGATCGTCGAGGGGATCGGCTACGAGATCGCCGCGGTGAACCTGGTCCGCGCCGAGGGAGACCTCGTCGTCGCCGCCGTGGCCGGCAGTCAGGCAGCCGAGGCGATGATGGCGGGCCGCGTCGGCCCCCGGGCCTCCTGGGAGCGCCGGCTGGCGATGGGCGAGCAGTGGGGGGCGCTCCGGTTCATCCCGTACACCGAGGGCTGGGTGCTGGACGACGACGTGCCGGAGTGGCACGCCCCCTCGCCCGTGCGGGAGGCGCCCGACGCCTGGCACCCCATGGACCGGCTCTTCGCGCCGCTGCACGCCCCCGACGGCGAGCTGCTGGGCGTGCTGTCCGTCGACAGGCCGCGCAACGGCCGACGCCCGGGGGCCTGGGGGTGCGAGGCGCTCCAGATGTACGCCTCGCAGGCCGCCATCGCGATCAGCAACGCCCGGTTGCGCTCGAACATGCAGCGGGCCCTGGTGCGGCTGGAGCGCGAACAGCAGGCGCTGCGCGCGAGCGAGGAGAGCTTCCGGCAGGCGTTCGAGTACGCGCCCAGCGGGATGGCCGTCGCCGAGATGGGCGGGGACCAGCACGGGCGGCTGCTGCGTATCAACGACGCGCTCTGCCGGCTGCTGGGCCGTCCGGCGGCCGCGATGCGCCGGTACTCCTTCTCCGACCTCGTCCACCCCGAGGACGTCGGCACCCTGCTGCGTACCTTCGCCGAGGGCGGCCGGGCCGAGCTGCGGCTGGCGCGGCGTGACGGCTCGTACGTGTGGGTCTCGCTGCGCAACTCGGTGGTCGCCGACGCCGCGGACGGGCCGCGCTACCTGCTCACGCACGTCGAGGACATCGAGGAGCGCAAGCGGCACGAACTGCAGCTCGCGCACCGCGCCAGCCACGACTCCCTGACCGGGCTGCCCAACAGCGCGGAGCTGCGGGCCCGGCTCAGCAGCCGACTCTGCTCGCTGCCCGACCGCCCGGCCGGCCCGGCTTCCCCGTTCGACCCGGTGGCTGCTTTTTCGGAGGTCCCGGAGGTCTCGGGAGACCCGGGAGACCCGGGCTACTCGGACGGTGGCGACGCCTTCTGGGACCTGGCGGGGCTGGACGGTCAGATATCCGGGGCCGGGGCGGGCGTCGGCGCGGGGGCGGCGGCCCCCGGTCCTCCGGCGGACCCTCACCATGTGCACACGGTGCCGCCCGAGGGCGACGGGTCCGGGGAGAAGGGGCTCGCCGTCCTCTTCTGCGATCTGGACGGCTTCAAGTCCATCAACGACCGCCACGGTCACCACTGCGGTGACGCGGTGCTCATCGAGGTGGCCCGGCGCCTGACGGGCGGGGTGCGGGACGACGACACGGTCGCCCGGCTGGGCGGGGACGAGTTCGTCGTCCTCGCCGACGGGCTGGGACCCTCCGAGGCGCAGGATCTCGCCGTCCGGCTGCGCAACGCGATCATCCCCCCGATCCAGGTGGACGGGCGCTCGGTACGGGTGGGCGCCAGCTTCGGTATCGGCTGGGCAGGCTGCGGAATGACCGCCGACGAGGTCCTGCACTCCGCTGACCAGCGGATGTACGTGGAGAAGCGGTCTCGCTCCAAGGGCCAGCGGCGGGCGGGCTAGCACACACCGGGGCAAGAGGCCACGACCGTGCCGAACGGTTCGCCCAGGAGAGGTAGGCTCGCCCGGATACCTGACGCAGTAGGGAGTGAGGGGATGACTGCCGAGAACCACGGCACGGGTGCCGCGTCGGAAGGGGGAGACGAGGACCCGTTCGCCTATCTGTACCGGCAGGAGGGCGGCACACAGCAGCCCCCCGCCGGCGGCCAGCAGCCCGGCGTCCCCCGCCGCTCCTTCAACCAGGTCCGCACGGTCGGTGAACGGCAGTACGGCTACGGCTATCCCCAGCAGCAGCGCTCGGGCTACGGCTACCCGCAGCAGGGGGCCGGCCAGCAGCAGTCCGGGTACGGCTATCCGCCGCAGCAGCAGTCGCCGCCACCGCCCGGCCACCAGCCCAGCCCGCACTATGCGGCGCCCGAGACGATGCCCGGCGGCCGGGCCGCGACGCGGCAGCAGGGCGGACCGGGGCCCGGCGGCAACGGCCGCGGCGGGCGCAACCGCACCGGCCTGCTGGTGGGGGCGATAGCCGTGGTCGCCGCCGTGGTGATCGGTATCGGCGCCGCGATCGTCTTCAACAAGGACGACTCCGACAAACCGCAGGACAAGGAGCCCACCTCCCAGCCGGACGATCACAAGCAGGAGAGCGGCGGCGACCAGGACGACGAGCAGGACGAGAAGCCCGCACCGAAGGCGCTGCCCAAGGAGGACGCCGCGAGCCTCACGCTGGGCGGCTCCGCAGGGGTCGCCAAGGACGTGCCCGGCGCCCAGGGCCGCGGCGGCAGTTACGTGGGCGGGCTGAACCAGCCGGGCGCCTCGGTGACATGGGATCTCAAGGACCTGCCCGCCGCCGGCAAGTACACCCTCCACGTGCGGTACGGCGTGCCCGGTAAGGACTCGGACGCCACCGTCACCGTCAACGGCAAGCCCGAGACCCGTCCGGTGCGGATGAAGAACTTCGCCCACGCCAAGAAAGGCGACTGGGAGCACGGCTGGACGAGCACCTGGTCGAACATCCAGCTGAAGAAGGGCCAGAACTCCGTGAAGATCTCCTGCGAGGAGGGCAACAAGTGCGATGCCAACCTCGACCAGGTCTGGCTGGAGAAGGGCTGGAAGTAGCGCCGACCCGCTGTCGAGGGGGCCGGACGATCCGGCCGGCCCCCTCGTGCGCCGTACGGCTACGGCGTCTCGGCGGGCCGCACCCGGACCGAGGGCAGCATCTGCCGGTAGGTCGGCTCGTCGAACTCGCCCGCCACGGGGGAGCGCACCGTCGCGGCGGACAGGGCGACCGCCCGGGCCAGCCGGTCCGGCCAGGGCAGGCCCTCGGCCAGCCCGGACAGCAGTCCGGCGACCGCCGAGTCGCCCGCTCCCGTGGGGTTGCCGGCCAGCCGTTCGGGTACGGCGGCGCTCCAGGCGCCGTCCTGGGTGACCAGCAGGATCCCGTCCGCGCCCAGTGAGGCGGCCACCGCGCGGGCTCCGCGCCGCTGGGCCGCGCGGGCCGCGCGCAGCGGTTCGGCGGTGCCGGTGATCCCGGCCAGCTCCTCCGCGTTGGGTTTGACGAGGTCGGGCCGGGCCGCGAGCCCGCGGCGCAGCGGTTCCCCGCTGGTGTCGAGCAGCGCGGGGATCTGCGCGCTACGGGCTTCGCGTACCAACGTCGCGTACGCGCCGACGGGGACGCCCGGCGGCAGGCTGCCGCACAGGGCGACCGCCTGGGGACCGGCGGCCAGCAGGTCCCGGTAGGCGTCGAGGAAGGTCTCCCACTCCTCGGGCGTGAGGTGCGGGCCGGGCTCGTTGAGCTGGGTGGTGTCCCCCGTCGTCTCGTCGACGAGGCCGAGGGTGCGCCGGGTGCTGCCCGCCACGGGGACCAGCGCGTCGGTGACCGGGGCACCTCCGCCGCTGCCCGCGGACGCGGCGTCCGCTGCCAGCAGGGCGCGCAGGGCGCGGCCCGTCTCGCCGCCGACGAAGCCCGTGACGGTCGTCTCGAAGCCGAGCGCCGCGAGCACCCGTGCGACGTTCAGGCCCTTGCCGCCGGGTCGCTCGCTCACCTCCCGTACCCGGTGCGAGGTGTGCGGGACCAGGTGGGGGACCCGGTAGGTGAGGTCGAGGGCGGCATTGAGTGTGACGGTCAGGATCATCCGCGCGTACCACCCTCACCCGTCGGACAACGGCTCATGACACCCAACCCACGACGACACGACTCCGCGAGCGGCTCCACGGGCGGAACCGGCCGCGCCAGCGATCATGCCATCGGAACGGCCGCCCGGCGACCCCCGGTGCCGCCTCCGCGCGAGTTCCGTGCAGCTCAGCGGGTGCGCGGGCGCACGACCCAGGAGCCCTGGCGCATGACGCCGGTCAGCCGGAAGTCCGCGTCCAGCACCACCAGGTCGGCCAGCTTGCCCGGTTCCAGGGAGCCCACCGTCCCGGCCACGCCCAGCAGCCGTGCCGGGTTGGCCGACAGGGCCGTGACCGCGTCGGTGACCGACAGCCCGTCGACGGTGACCGCGCGCCGGAAGGCGTGGTCCAGCGTCAGCGTCGAGCCGGCGATCGAGCCGCCCTCGACCAGCCGGGCGACGCCGTCGCGCACGTCGACCTCCAGGTTGCCCAGCGGGTAGCGGCCGTCGCCCATGCCTGCCGCGCCCATGGCGTCGGTGATGAAGGCGACCCGGTCGGCGCCGGCCGCGCGGAAGGCCAACTGGAGCGCGGCGGGGTGCAGGTGGGTGCCGTCGTCGATGAGCTCGACGGTGATCCGCTCGTCCTCCAGCAGGGCGGTGACCGGGCCGGGCTCGCGGTGGCCGAGCGGCGGCATGGCGTTGAACAGGTGGGTGGCGACCGTCGCGCCCGCGTCGATGGCCTCCCGGGTGGACTCGTAGCTGCCGTCGGTGTGGCCGACGGCGGCGATGACGCCGCTGTCGGACAGCAGCCGTACCGAGTCCAGGCCGCCGGGCCGCTCGGGGGCCAGCGTCATCATCACGGCGTGGCCGCGTGCGGCGTCCAGCAGCTTGCGCACGTCGGCGGGGTCGGGGTCGCGCAGCAGGGACTCCTCGTGGGCGCCGCGCCGGTTGCAGGCGATGAAGGGCCCCTCGAAGTGGATACCGGCCAGCTCGCCCTGCTCGACCAGTTCGCTGAGGGAGCCGGCCTGCCGGGACAGGTCGTCCAGGTCGCCGGTGACGGTGGAGGCCGCCATCGTGGTGGTGCCGTGCCGGCGGTGGGTGTCGATGACGGTCAGCGACTCGTCGTGGCTGGCTGCCGAGAAGGAGGCGCCGCCGCCGCCGTGGACGTGCATGTCGACGAAGCCGGGCACGATCCAGTGGCCGCTCAGGTCGATCTCCTCGGCCCCGCCCGGGGCGCCGCCAGGTGGCGCGGGGTCCGCCAGGTGGCGGCCGTCGACCGTCAGCCTGCCGTCCTCGCGTACCCCCTCGGGCAGCACCACCCGGGCGCCGGTCAGCACTGTTCGCTCGCTCATCGGCTCGCAACCTCCGCGGAGAGTAGGTCCCAGGCGAGGAGCCCCGCACCCAGGCAGCCCGCGGCATCCCCGAGCGCCGCGGGCACGATGGCCGGGAGTGGCTGGAAGGTGACCTTCTCGCGGACCGCCTCCCGGAGCGGAACGAAGAGGGTGTCGCCCGCCTCGGCGAGGCCGCCGCCGATGATCAGGGTGTGCGGGTCGAGCAGGGTGAGGCCGGTGACCAGCCCGGTGGCGAGCGCGTCGACGGCCTCGGCCCACACCTTCGCCGCCCGCGGGTCGCCGGCCTCGACGGCCTGCGCGGCGTCCGCCGCCGTCGCCTCGGGGTCCCCGCTGGCCGCGGCCCAGGCCGCGCCGACCGCGGAGGCGGAGGCGAGCCGTTCCAGGCAGCCGCGCTGTCCGCAGCCGCACGGCGGTCCGTCGGGGCGTACGACGATGTGGCCGATCTCCCCCGCGCTGCCGTGCGCCCCCGGTTCGACGGTCCTCCCGATGCCGATGGCCCCCGCGATGCCGGTGCCCAGGGGCACGAACAGGTAGCGGTCGACGCCTTCGCCGGCGCCGATGCGTCCCTCCGCGAGTCCGCCGGTGCGTACGTCGTGCCCCAGCGCGACGGGCAGCAGGGGCAGTTCGGCGGGCCGGTCCTGCCCCAGGCGTTCGCTCAGCAGGGCGCGGAAGGGGACGTCGCGCCAGCCGAGGTTGGCGGAGAAGACGGCGACGCCGCGCTCGTCGTCGATGATGCCGGGCACGGCGACTCCGGCTGCGGACGGCTCGGTGCCGTACTGCTCCAGGCCCACCGCGCGCAGCTCGGCGGCGAAGTCGAGGATGCCCTCGACCACGGCCTCGGGTCCGCGCTCGCGGCCGGTCGCCCGCCGTGCCTCGTACAGCAGTTCGTTGCCGGAGCCGATGAGGGCGGCCTTCATGCCGGTGCCGCCGACATCGAGGGCGAGGACGTACCGCGCGGTGCGTGCGGGCCGCGTGGGGGGTGCGGTGGGGGCCTCTTCGGGGGTACTCACGCGGCACAGTGTCCCGCGTCGGACCTGAAAAGGTCTAGTCCACTCCGGGGATCTTCTGCCGTTCGGTCCCCCTCCGGGTACCCGGCCGCGGCCGTCCGGGTGCCCGGTGCGGACGCGGCCGCCGTCCGAACCGTCCGTGCCCGGAACGGTTCTGCGGAGCCCGAACGGAAGCCAAGCTGATCCCTTACCGGTATCGATCATCTGTAGACGACCCAGGGGTCACGGAGAGAGACTCCCGCCCAACGGACCGGGGTTGGTGGTGCCAAGGGGACTGACGGTGCCAGGGGGTCCACAGCACGTACATCGCACGTTCTGAGGGTTCGCAGGGTCGTTAGGGGTGTCGAAAAGATGGATCGGCGGCGTTTTCTGGGCATGGCGGCGGGCGGAGCGGCCTCCGCGGCCGGCATGACCGCGTTGAGCGGCTGCGGCAGCGGTCCGGGGTCCGGCGGCGTCACGCTGAAACTCGTCGCCGCGGACTACGGGAACCCTGGCGCGGACAACAGCTCGAAGGTCTACTGGCAGAACCTCGCCGACGCCTTCACCAAGAAGAACCCCGGCATCTCCGTCGACGTCACCGTCCACAGCTGGAACGACATCGGCAAGAAGCTGAAGGAGCTGGTCGACTCCGACAACCCGCCGGACATCGCGCAGGTCGACTCGTACGCCACCTGGGCCTCGGAGGGGAAGCTCTACAAGGTCAGCGAACTGCTGCCGATACCCGCCCAGGCCGAGTTCCTGGTCTCCCTCGCGGAGGCCGGCGAGGTGCAGCGTGTCCAGTACGGGCTGCCCTTCGTGGCCAGCACGCGCGTACTGATGTACAACAAGGACCTCTTCGCCAAGGCCGGGCTGGACCCGGACAAGCCGCCGCGGAGCTGGGAGGCGCTCAAGTCCGCCGCCCGCTCCCTGCGTGAGGCCGGCGTCAAGATCCCCTACGGCCTGCCGCTCGGCCCGGAGGAGGCCCAGGGCGAGGCGCTGATGTGGATGCTGGGCAACGGCGGGTCCTACGTCGACAGCGTCGGCAACTACACCCTCAACTCCCCGGAGAACATCGAGACGATGGAGTGGCTGCGCGACAACCTCGTCGCTCCCGGCTACACGGAGCCCAACCCGCAGCGGGTCGACAGGCAGCAGCTCTTCGACGCCTTCAGCGCGGGGAAGGTCGGCGTCCTCAACGGGCATCCCACCCTGATGCACCAGGCCGACCAGAAGGACATCTCCTACGGCACCGGCAAGCTGCCGGGGCGCGACGGTCCGGCGGACGGCACCCTGGGCGTCGGCGACTGGATGATGGCCTTCAACAAGAACGGCCACCGCGAGGAGTGCGGCAAGTTCCTCTCCTTCGTCTACGAGGAGAAGAACCACTACGCCTTCGCCGCCCAGTACGGTCTGCTGCCGGTCACCACGAGCGCGTCGGAGCGGATGCGCAAGGACAAGAAGCACAAGAAGCTGTGGCCCTTCCTCGACCAACTGGCCGGCGCGGAGTTCTACCCGGTCGGCAAGGTCTCGTGGACGGCGACCAACGACACTCTCAAGAAGTCCGTCGGGCAGGCCGCGAAGAAGGGCGGCGACCCCAGGAGCGTGCTGACGGCCCTCCAGCGCAAGGCGGAGGCGGCCGAGAAGGCGAGCTCCTAGCCACGCGGCCCGGCTCCCTGGACCCGGCCGGCTCTGTCAGGGGCCCGCCGTACGGTGGAGGCATGAGCACACCGGACGGGGACGAGGGCGGCGCAGCGGAAGAGCCCGCGGAGACGGCGGGGCTCACGGAAGCGGCGGAACCCGCGGAGACGGCGGGGCTCACGGACGAGGACCGGGCCGTCCTCGCCTTCGCCGCGCGCGGCTGGCCCTCGCCCGGCGAGAAGGAGCGGGCCGTCAGGGAGCGGCTCGGCATGTCCCCGGTCCGCTACTACCAGTTCCTGAACGCCCTGCTCGACGACCCGCAGGCGCTGCGGTACGACCCCGTGACGGTCAACCGGCTGCGGCGGCTCCGCCAGGCCAACCGCGACCGTGCCCGCTGAGCGGCGGCCGTTCGCCTGCCGGAGCCGACGCGTTCCGCACCTGACTCGCTAGGGTGCCGCCATGCCGTCTCAGCCCTCGCCTCCCCCGTCCCCGCACCCGCTGCCCGCACCGGAGACGGAGGCGGGGCGCGCGGGGCTCGCCGCGCTCCGTGCCGCACCAAAGCGCGCCGTACTGGCACTCGACTTCGACGGGACGCTGGCGCCCATCGTCGCCGACCCCCGCGACGCACGGGCCCACCCCGAGGCGGCGGCGGCCCTCGCCCGGCTCGCGCCGCGCCTGGCGGGCATCGCCGTCATCACCGGCCGGCCCGCCGCCGACGCCGTCACCTACGGCGCCTTCGACGGCGCGGCCGGTCTGGAGGGGCTGACCGTCCTGGGGGCCTACGGGGCCGAGCGGTGGAACGCCGCCGACCGCACCGTCCGCGCCCCCGAACCCCCTGCCGGGGTGGCCGCCGTCCGCGCCGAACTCCCCGCCCTGCTCACAAAGCTGGGGGCCCCGGACGGCACCTGGACGGAGGACAAGGGCAGGGCGCTCGCCGTGCACACCCGGCGCGCCGCCGCCCCCGACGAGGCCCTCGCCCTCCTGCGCGCGCCCCTGTACGCCCTCGCCGAACGGCACGGCCTCGTGGTCGAGCCCGGCCGCATGGTGCTGGAGCTGCGCCCTCCGGGAGCCGACAAGGGCGCCGCCCTGGCGGACTACGTCCGGGAGAAGAGCGCGGGCGCCGTCGTCTACGCGGGCGACGACCTGGGCGACCTGCCCGCCTACGAGACGGTCACCGCGCTGCGGGACGCGGGGGTGCCGGGCCTGCTGCTCTACAGCGCCCCCGAGACCGGCGACGAGACGGTTCCCCGCCTCGCGGAGCGCGCGGACGTGACCGTCCGGGGTCCCGCGGGCCTGGTGGCCTGGCTGCGCGCGCTGGCGGACGCGCTGGACGCGCGGTAAGGCCCGCGGCGGCAGCGACGACGACGGCAGCGGCTCAGCGCCGCAGCGCCTCCAGTTGGTCGAGGAGCCAGCGCGTGGGCGGGTGCGCGGTGGCGGTCGCGGCCAGCTTCGCGGAGGACGCGGCACGGGTGGCGGGGTCCGCCTCCAGGGCGTCCCGGAGCGCCCGTGCCGTCTCCCGTACGTCGAAGGGGTTGACGGACCAGGCGTCGGCGCCCATCTCCTCGTGGGCGCCGGCCTCCCGCGAGAGCACCAGCGCGCAGCCCTGGTCGGAGACGACGGGAATCTCCTTCGCGACGAGGTTCATCCCGTCCCGGACGGGGTTGACCAGCGCGACGTCGGCCATCCGGTACGCCGCCAGCGACCGCGCGAAGTCGTCCTTGACGTGCAGCACGACGGGTGTCCAGCCGGGGGTGGAGAACTCGGCGTTGATCTCGTCGGCGACCCGGCCGACCTCGGCGGTGTAGTCGCGGTAGACGGCCAGGTCCTGGCGCGAGGGGTAGGCGAACGCCAACTGGACGACGTGTTCGCGCCATTCGGGGTGGTCGGTGAGCAGCCGCCGGAAGGCGTGGAGCCCGCGCACGATGTTCTTCGACAGCTCGGTGCGGTCGACCCGTACGACGGTCCGCCGCGGCCTGCCGTCGGGCGCGGTGCCCACCTGCTCGCGGAGCTGCCCCATCCGCTCCGCGACGTCCTCCCGGTGGGCACGCTCACGCAGGAAGTCGCCGTCCGCGCCGAGCGGGTGCACCCCGATGCGGGTGGTGCGGCCCTGGTACGTCACCGACAGCCCGGCCCCTGCCTCGCCGTGGTCGGTGACGGTGGCGCCGAGCACCCGTGCGCAGCACTCCGCGAACAGCCGCGCCCAGCGCGCGGTCAGGAAGGCCGTGCGGTCGGCGCCGAGCATGCCCCGCAGGACGTCCGCCGCCACGTCGTCGGGCAGCAGCCGGAAGTAGTCGGGGGGCGCCCAGGGCGTGTGCGAGAAGTGGCCGATCCGCAGGTCGGGGCGGCGCTCCCGGAGCAGCCCGGGGACCAGGGTGAGGTGGTAGTCCTGCACCAGCACCGTGGCGCCCGGCCCGGCCTCCTGGGCCAGCGCGTCGGCGAAGGCGGCGTTGTAGGTCCCGTACTCCGCCCACTGGCGGGTGAAGTCCTCGTCGAAGGCGGGTTCGAGCGGGATCTGGTAGAGCATGTGGTGGGTGAACCACAGCACCGAGTTGGCGATGCCGTGGTAGGCGGCCTCGAAGGTGCCGGCCGGGATGTCGAGCATCCGCACGGTCTGCCCGCCGGTGTCCTGGCGGTCCAGGTGGCCGCCTGCGCGGCGGGCCGCCTCGCGGTCGCCGTCACCCAGCGCGGCGCACACCCATACCGCGTCCGCGTCCGGGCCGATGGCCGACAGGCCGGACACCAGACCGCCGCCGCCCCGCTTGGCGGCGAGCGTCCCGTCCTCCGCGCGCGTGTACGAGACGGGCCCGCGGTTGGAGGCGACAAGGACCTGCGAGGACGCCTCGGCTGCTGCGGGGGACGACGCGTGCGGTGGTGGTGCTCCAGCGGCCATGCGCGGAGCTTAGCCGTTCACGAATCCGCTCAAACGTGCCCCTGGACCGCCGGAATCCCCTGTACTCCCGGTCCTCCGGCTCTCCGAGGCTGCACCCGGCTCCCCGGCCCTGAGCCCCCGGTTCCTGAGCCCCCGGTGCTGAGCGCCCAGGACTCCGTGGCCCCGGGCTCACCGGGCGACGGGCCGCCCCTCACGCGGCCACCCGCCGCTGCCCGTATTCGGGCACCGTGCACATCGGCGGGCGCTCCTCCGCGTCGATCAGGTGGCCGCGGGGGATGAAGGCGCCCTCCTCGTCCCGCTCGAACTGGGTCAGCGGCGTCACCCCCGAGCGGCCCCCGAGCACGGACGCGTCGTCCCGGCGGCCCCCCAGCTCGGCGCCGCCTTCGGGGGCCGGGCCGGTACCGCCTCCGAGCAGGTGGCCGTCCCCGTGCACGCTCCGGTGGCCGTCCCCGGGTACGTGCAGACCCACTCCGCGCTCGATGCGGCGCTGTGCCGTCGCGTAGATGGCCGTGGCCATCCGGCCCAGCGCCAGCCCGTCCTGGTTGCGGTGCAGCCGCACCCCCACGTCGACCTGCGCCAGCGCGTCGAGCCCGGCCAGCTCCAGCGCGTCGACCAGCAGCGCCAGCTCCACCCCGTAGCCGACCGGGAACGGCAGCCGCTCCAGCAGCGAGCGGCGGGCCGCGTACTCGCCGCCCAGCGGCTGCACCAGTCCGGCCAGCCGCGGCCAGTGCAGGTTGAGCAGCGGGCGCGCCACCAGCTCCGTGACCCGGCCGCCGCCTGCCGGGCTGTCCCGCAGCGGCCGGTCGTACATCGCCTTGACGAGCTGCACGTCGGGCTCCGTCAGCAGCGGGCCGACGATGCCGGTGACGAAGTCGGGCGAGAACTCGCGCAGGTCCGCGTCGACGAAGCAGATGATGTCGCCTCCGGTCACCATGAGTGAGCGCCACAGCACCTCGCCCTTGCCGGAGCGGGCCGGCACCCGGGGGAGCACCTCGTCGCGGTGGACGACCCTGGCGCCGGCCGCCGCCGCGACCTCGCCGGTGCGGTCGGTGGAGCCGGAGTCCATCACGATCACCTCGTCCACCAGCGCAGTTCTGGTGGCCGGGTGCGGCAGGGCCAGTTCGCGGCGGATGATCGAGACGATCTCGCCGACGGTCTCCTCCTCGTCGAGGGCGGGCAGTACCACGCTGACCGTGGTGCCGGTGCGCCGCTTGGCCGCCAGCAGCGACTCCAGCGGCCGGTCGGCGGCGCGCCAGGAGCGGCGCCGCAGCCATTGGCCCACTTCTTCGAGCACGTGCGCGCCTTCCTGTAGTCCGTCCTGGTCGTCCGTCCTGGGCGCCTGTCCTGTCGGCCGTCCGGGTCCGTCGGCGGGGCCGGACGGGGGGTGGCGGACGGTCGACGGTGATCCGTCTCGCGGTTCGGACGTCCCTCTCAAGCGTGACGGCCGTCGGTTACAGTCTTGAACAACGCAGGTGGCCTCCGCATCTCGGGGGCCGTCGCGACAAACGCCCGGGCGGCCGCTCGCCGCCCGGTGCCACAGAGCAGCTCATCCAGAGGGGCAGAGGGAACGGCCCGTTGAAGCCCCGGCAACCATCCCGCGATCCGCGTGTACGCGGAAAGCTGTGGCGAGACCGCCTCGTGGGGACGGTGCCAATTCCGGCCCGTGGCGAGATACGGCACGGGGAAGATGAGGAGAAAGGGCCTCGCCTCACATGGCTGTGCAAACCGTTGCAGGCAACACCACCGCCACCACCGACTCCGACGCCGCACCCTCCTACGACCTCGGAGCGGCCGTCGCCCTCTCCTGTCGCGAGTGCGGCACCCGCACACCGCTCGGTCCCAGCTTCGTGTGTCTGGAGTGTTTCGGTCCGCTGGAGGTCGCCTACGAGCTGCCGACCGGTGACCCGGAGGCGCTGCGCAAGCGCATCGAGTCGGGGCCCGCCTCGATGTGGCGCTACGCACCGCTGCTGCCCGTGCCCGCGGACGTCGCCGCCAGGCCGAACCTCAACCCCGGTTTCACCCAGCTCGTCCAGGCCGACCGGCTCGCGGCCGAGCTGGGCGTGACCGGCGGTCTCTACGTCAAGGACGACTCCGGCAACCCCACCCACTCCTTCAAGGACCGCCCGGTCGCCATCGCGCTGGAGGCCGCCCGCGCCTTCGGCTTCACCACGCTGTCCTGCTCCTCGACCGGCAACCTGGCCGGCGCGGTGGGGGCTGCCGCCTCGCGCGCGGGACTGCGCTCGTGCGTGTTCATCCCCGACGGACTGGAGCAGTCCAAGGTCGTGATGGCCGCGGTCTACGGCGGCGACCTGGTGGCGATCGACGGCACGTACGACGACGTGAACCGGTTCTGCTCCGAGCTGATCGGTGACCCGCTGGGTGAGGGCTGGGGCTTCACCAACGTCAACCTGCGGCCCTTCTACGCCGAGGGGTCGAAGTCGCTGGCGTACGAGATCTGCGAGCAGCTCGGCTGGGAGCTGCCCGACCAGATCGTCATCCCCGTCGCCTCCGGCTGTCAGCTCGTCAAGATCGACAAGGGGCTGCGGGAGCTGGTCCGGCTCGGCCTCGTCGAGGACAAGCCGTTCCGGATCTTCGCCGCCCAGGCCGAGGGCTGCTCTCCGGTCTCCCGGGCCTACAAGGAGGGCACCAGCGCCGTCCGCCCGGTCAGGCAGCCCGACACCGTCGCCAAGTCCCTCGCCATCGGCGACCCGGCCGACGGTCCGTACGTCGTGGACATCTGCACGCGGACCGGCGGCGCCGTCGAGGACGTGAACGACGAGCAGATCGTGGACGCGATGAAGCTGCTCGCGCGGACCGAGGGCGTCTTCGCGGAGACGGCGGGCGGCGTCACGCTGGGCGTGACGCGCAAGCTGATCGAGGCCGGGGCGATCGACCCCACCCTGACGACGGTGGTCCTCAACACCGGCGACGGCCTCAAGACGCTGGACGCCGTGGCGCCCACGGCGCGTCCCACCGCCGTCATCGGCCCCAACCTGGCCGCCTTCCGGGACGCCGGGCTCGCCTGACCCGGGGCCCACCCTCCGACGTAAGGAAGAGACGAAACATGAGCGTGAACGTCCGGATCCCGACCATTCTGCGCACCTACACGGGCGGCCAGGCGGAGGTCTCCGCCGAGGGCGACACCCTGGAGGCGGTGCTGGCGGACCTGGAGAAGAACCACACGGGCATCAGCGCCCGGGTGCTCGACGACACGGGCAAGCTGCGTCGCTTCGTCAACGTCTACGTCAACGACGACGACGTCCGCTTCGAGCAGGGCCTGCAGACCCCGACGCCGGACGGCGCGGGGATCTCGATCATCCCGGCGGTGGCCGGCGGCTGAGGCCACGGCGTCCGCAGCCTCGGAATCGCCCCTTCCGGATCCGGTCCGGAAGGGGCGATTCCGCGTTCCGGAAGGCGGTAGAGTGACGGGAGTTTCCGCATGGTGTCCCGCCGCTCCATACCAGGCGCATATGCGAATGCGTCGGCACATGTGACAGCGGCCGTACAAGTTGGTGCCGAAAACGCCGGGCCAATTGTCGTGATGACCCCGTATGCCTGGCCCGACTTGCCCTGGTGGCACCGGAGTTGAGGCGGTTTTCCCGATCAGCCGTGCCCAGAATTCTCGTCCGATTGACCTGTTGCACAGGGCGTCCGTGCAGATACATTCAGCGGCGGTCGACGCGTTCCGGCGCACGCCCCCCGCTCGTCGTGGGGGTGAGGTCTGACCCGGGTTCGCGAAGTGCGGGCTCGTGCAAGGGCCAGTAATAGGGGAGTTAGGAATGGCTCAGGGCACCGTCAAGTGGTTCAACGCGGAGAAGGGGTACGGCTTCATCGCGGTCGACGGTGGTGCGGACGTGTTCGTCCACTACAGCGCGATCCAGATGGACGGGTACCGCACTCTCGACGAAGGGCAGCGGGTCGAGTTCGAGATCTCGCAGGGTCAGAAGGGGCCGCAGGCGGACATGGTCCGCGTGACCGGCTGACTGCCGCCGGACTGCGCGCAGACGCAGACTCGAACAGTGAGGGGCCGCCCCCCGACGGGGGGCGGCCCCTCACTGGTGTCCGCGGCCTGCGGGGCACGGTGCGGAGCACCCCGGGTCGCTTGCGCTTCCCCCGTCGCCCGACCACCAGGCCCCCGTCAGGACTCCCTCGGAGTCGCTTGCACTCACCATGCCCGAGTGCTAATCATTGGGTTAGCACTCTACGAGTGAGAGTGACAGACAAGGACCGGGTCGGTGAGGTCCGCGGACCGGGTGGGGAAGGAACCCGCCGGGTCGCAGGCCGTCCGTCGCGGGCGCCACGCGGTCCGGAGCAATCCACACCCTCCCCTTGCTCGGGCATGGGGGAATCCAGGGAGGACCAACCCACATGGCCAAGATCATCGCCTTTGACGAGGAGGCGCGGCGCGGTCTTGAGCGTGGCATGAACCAGCTTGCCGACGCCGTCAAGGTCACGCTCGGCCCGAAGGGCCGCAACGTCGTTCTGGAGAAGAAGTGGGGCGCCCCCACCATCACCAACGACGGTGTCTCCATCGCCAAGGAGATCGAGCTTGAGGACTCCTATGAGAAGATCGGCGCGGAGCTGGTCAAGGAGGTCGCCAAGAAGACGGACGACGTAGCCGGTGACGGCACGACGACCGCGACCGTCCTGGCCCAGGCGCTGGTCCGCGAGGGGCTGCGCAACGTCGCCGCGGGTGCCAACCCGATGGCCCTCAAGCGCGGCATCGAGAAGGCCACCGAGGCCGTCTCCGCCGCCCTGCTGGAGCAGGCGAAGGACGTGGAGACCAAGGAGCAGATCGCCTCCACCGCCTCCATCTCCGCGGCCGACACCCAGATCGGTGAGCTGATCGCCGAGGCCATGGACAAGGTCGGCAAGGAAGGCGTCATCACCGTCGAGGAGTCGCAGACCTTCGGGCTGGAGCTGGAGCTCACCGAGGGCATGCGCTTCGACAAGGGCTACATCTCCGCCTACTTCGCCACCGACATGGAGCGCATGGAGGCGGAGCTGGAGGACCCGTACATCCTCATCGTCAACTCCAAGATCAGCAACGTGAAGGACCTCCTTCCGCTGCTGGAGAAGGTCATGCAGTCGGGCAAGCCGCTGCTGATCATCGCGGAGGACGTCGAGGGCGAGGCCCTGTCCACGCTGGTCGTCAACAAGATCCGCGGCACCTTCAAGTCCGTCGCCGTCAAGGCCCCGGGCTTCGGTGACCGCCGCAAGGCCATGCTCGGTGACATCGCCATCCTCACCGGTGGCCAGGTCATCTCCGAGGAGGTCGGTCTCAAGCTGGAGAACGCCTCCCTGGACCTGCTGGGCCGCGCCCGCAAGGTCCAGATCACCAAGGACGAGACCACCATCGTCGACGGTGCGGGCGACAGCGAGCAGGTCGCGGGCCGGGTCAACCAGATCCGCGCCGAGATCGAGAACAGCGACTCGGACTACGACCGCGAGAAGCTCCAGGAGCGCCTGGCGAAGCTGGCCGGCGGCGTGGCCGTCATCAAGGCCGGTGCCGCCACCGAGGTCGAGCTCAAGGAGCGCAAGCACCGCATCGAGGACGCCGTCCGCAACGCGAAGGCGGCCGTCGAGGAGGGCATCGTCGCCGGCGGTGGCGTGGCCCTGCTCCAGGCCTCCTCGGTCTTCGAGAAGCTGGAGCTGGACGGCGACGAGGCCACCGGTGCCGCCGCCGTCAAGCTGGCCCTGGAGGCCCCGCTCAAGCAGATCGCGGTCAACGCCGGTCTCGAGGGCGGCGTCATCGTGGAGAAGGTGCGCAACCTGACCCCGGGCCACGGCCTGAACGCCGCCTCCGGCGAGTACGTCGACATGATCGCCGAGGGCATCCTCGACCCGGCCAAGGTGACGCGCTCCGCGCTGCAGAACGCCGCCTCCATCGCGGCGCTCTTCCTGACCACCGAGGCCGTCATCGCCGACAAGCCGGAGAAGGCCGCCGCGGGCGCCGACGCGGCTGCCGCCGGTGGCATGGGCGGCATGGACTTCTGAGTCCGGCCGCCGGTCACGGCACCGCCCGCCGAGGCAGGCCGCTACGGCGCAGCCGAGGCGAGCAGAGGGCGGGCACCCCACGCGGGTGCCCGCCCTTCGTCGTGCCGTAGGCCGGCCTCTCGCCGTGCCGCAGGTCAGCCGACCTCGACCTCCGCGAAGCACAGACGGCCCTCGATCGGGGAGACCAGCTCCTTGGGCTCGGGGTAGGACCAGGCGACGTCCTCGGCGCTGCCGTCGGCCAGGGACCAGTACGCGGCGACGCCCTTGAACGGGCAGGTGGTCCGGGTCTCGGAGGGGGCGAGCAGGTCGGTGCGTACGTCCTCGGGCGGCAGGTAGTAGCGCACCGGGTAGCCCGTCTCGCGGAGCAGGAGCGGGCGGCTGCTGTCGGCCAGCACCTGGCCCTGGTGCGTCACCCTGACGTGGTCGGTGCCTTCTTCGACGGTGATGGTGTGACCGTTGCCCCGGTCTTGGCCGTGCGGAGACATGGGCTCTCCCTTGCGTCGTGGACGGAGTCGGTGGGGCGTTCCGCTCAACCTACTCAGCGCGGGCCGTCCGGGGCCGGAACTCACCGGCCGAACAGCGGAAGAGCCGCGGCCAGGCCGTGCACCTGCACGGGCACGGTGCGGTGCGCCTCCCAGCCGGCACGGTCGAGACGGAAGTGCTTCAGGTGCCGCGCCCGGCCCTGGACGGCGGCCACGGAGACGCCGTCCGGCCGGTACCCGAGCTTCTCCGAGACCCGGCGTGAGCGCGGGTTGTCCGCCATTGCGGCCGAGGTCGCGCTGTGGGCGCCGAGCCCCTCGAACGCCAGGTGCAGCAGCGCGGCCCGCATCTCGGTGCCGAACCCCCGGCCCTGGTGGTCGGCGCCGAGCCAGGAGCCGGTGCGGGCCTCCCGTACGACGGCGAACGCGTCGCCGCTCAGGTCGGCCCGCCCGATCACCGTCCCCTCGTGCACCACGGCCGTGCTCAGCGTCCACGCTTCGGGGCGCCAGTCCGCGACGGTGCTCAGGACGTGCTGGAAACAGCCCCGCATGCGCTCCTGGGGACCGACCGCGGTCCAGGGGACGCTGAAGGGCATCTCGGCCTCGTCGTGGATCCTTCCCCCGGCCAGTTCGGCCAGCTCCGTGAGCGCCGCCGCGTCCGGAAGGCGCAGCTCCAGCCGGGGAGTTGTCAGGCGCAGCCCGTACAGGGGCCAGATGTGGGCTTCCATGACGGGAGCCTGCCGAACCGCCGGCCGCGGGGCGACCGGATTTCCGCCCGCGGGGTCACCCCTCGCCCGCCGTCAGCCGGGCCACCCGGTCCAGGACGGCGGCCAGCCCCAGCTCGAACAGCTCGTCCAGGTGCAGGTCGTAGCCGTCCTCACCGAGGGCGCCGAGCACCCGGGTGAAGGCCGGGTACGTCCCGGAAGCGGTGAACCACTCCAGCGTCGCCTTCTGCTGGTCCAGCCACTCCTGGTCCGTCAGCCCGGTGCTGCTCCGCGCAGCCGTCTCCCGCTCCCCCTGCACGGCGAGGGCCTGCACATGGCTGTAGAGCAGGACGTCGACGTTCAGCATGGTCGCCGCGGACAGGCCGTGGCCCTCCAGGGAGCCGAGGATCCACTCGGAGTACGCCAGCAGGCCCGGCAGCAGCAACGGGCGGGTCAGCGGGGTGATCTGGGCCAGCCAGGGGTGGGCGCGGTGGAGCCGCCACAGGGCCCGGGCGCCCGTCTCCAGCCGGGCCCGCCAGCCGATGGGCGCCTCCGGCGAGTCGGGGGCCGGCAGCGGCAGCCCGGCCAGGACGGTGTCCGCCATCAGCAGCACCAGGTCGTCCTTGCCGTCGACGTAGCGGTAGGCCGCCATCGTGGCGGTGCCGAGGCGGGCGGCCACGCTCCGCATCGACAGCGCGGCCATCCCCTCCGCGTCGGCGATCTCGACCGCCGCCCGGACGACACGCTCCCGCGTCAGCTCCCGCCCCGTCTCCCGCCCCTGTGCTCCCCCTTGTTCCCGCGCCGGCTCGCGTTCCGTCTCCCGGGAGCCGGTTCCCGCCGCGTGGCCCCGACGGGGCGGCAGCGGGTCGGGCCGGGGGGCCCGCGGGGAGGCGACCACGGTGCCCACCCGCGGCTGCGCCTCGACGAGCCCCTCCTGGCGCAGGGCGGCCAGCGCCTTGGTGGCGGTGGCCAGAGCCACGTTCCACTGCCGGGCGAGCCCGCGGGTGGAGGGCACCCGGTCGCCCGGGGCGAACTCGCCGTCGCGGATGCGCCGCCGCAGCTCCGCCGCGATCCGGGCGTAGGGGGGTGTGGGGTCGGTCACAACGGTTCCTCCTGTGGGGCCTGTGCTAGCACAGATCTGACGGGCGGGGAGGACTGCCCGTGCGAGGAGCTGTACTAGCACAGATTACCCGCTGAGCGCACGGGGGAGCTGTACCGGCTGTGTGCGTACACCGTACATTCAGGATGTCCTGCCACCCGGAAACACCGGAGGCGCCGGGGCGCCAGGGCGCATCCCGCCGCGTACGCCGTACGAAGGAGTCTGCCGTGAAGACCGTCCTCATCTCCGGAGCGAGCGTCGCCGGGCTGACCCTCGCCTGCCTGCTGGCCGAGCGCGGCTTCGCGCCCACCGTCGTCGAGCGCGCCCCCGCGGTGCGCCCCGGCGGGCATGCCGTCGACGTCCGCGGTGTCGCACTCGACGTCCTGGACCGGATGGGCCTTCTCGACGAGGCGCGCGCCGTGCGGACGCGTATGCGCGGCATGTCCATGCACGACGCGAACGGTCGCGAACTGTGGCGGTCCTCGGAGATGACCTACAGCAGCGGCCGGCTCGACAGCGACGACATCGAGCTGCTCCGCGAGGACCTGACCGCACTGCTGTACCGCCGTGCGCGGGGCCGGGCCGAGTTCCTCTTCGGCAACCGCCTCACCGCGCTCGACCGGACCCCTCACGCGGTGTCGGCCACCTTTGCCGACGGCACCCGCCGCACGTTCGACCGCGTCGTGGGAGCGGACGGCCTGCACTCCGGGGTGCGGAAGCTGGCCTTCGGGCCCGAGTCCCGCTACCTCCACCACCTCGGCTCCCACCTGGCCGTCTTCTCCACCGACAACTTCCCCGGCCTCGACAACTGGCAGGTCTGGAGCCAGGGCGAGAGCGCGAGCTACTGCCTCTACCCCGTACGGGACAACACCCGACTGCGGGCCACGCTGGGCTTCATGTCGGGGCCGCTCGACTACGACCACCACGACACCGAGCAGCAGAAGGACCTGCTGGCCACCCGCATGGCGGGGCTGGGCGGCGACGCTCCGGAGCTCCTGAAGGCCATGCGCACGGCGCCCGACTTCTTCTTCGACGCCATGGCCCAGATCCGCATGGACCGCTGGGTGAACGGCCGTGTCGCGCTGGTCGGTGACGCCGGGTACGGTCCGTCACCGCTGTCCGGACAGGGCACCAGCCTCGCCCTCGTCGGCGCCCGGGTGCTGGCCGACGAGCTCTGCGCGGCGGTCGCCCCCGGCGGCACCGACGCCTGCGGTCCCTTCGCGCGCTACGAGCAGCGCATGCGCCCCTTCGTCGCCCTCAACCAGGCCCTCGCCACCGAGAACCCCGGACGGGGCGCGCCGGAGGAGTCGCTGGAGCGTGCGAAGAACGCCCTGGACCTCGACGCCTGACGCGGGGCGCCGGCCAGGGGTCTGGAAGACTGGCGCCCGTGCTCACGCTCCGCTCCCTCGCCCTGTTCGCCGCCGCCGCGCTCCTGGAGATCGGGGGTGCCTGGCTGGTGTGGCAGGGGGTGAGGGAGCACCGGGGATGGGTGTGGATCGGAGGGGGTGTCGTGGCGCTGGGGCTGTACGGCTTCGCCGCCACGCTCCAGCCCGATGCCGACTTCGGCCGCGTCCTCGCCGCGTACGGCGGTGTCTTCGTCGCCGGGTCCCTGGCCTGGGGCATGGTCGCGGACGGCTACCGCCCGGACCGCTACGACGTTCTCGGCGCCCTGATCTGCCTCGCCGGGATGGCCGTGATCATGTACGTACCGCGCCGTTGAGGGCTGAATTCTGCTGCCCGTGGGTGAGGGTCTGCTGCGCTGTGGGTGAGGGTGGGTGGGGCCTGTTGTGAGGGTGCCCATAGGAGCCAGGTCACGTACGAAGCGGCGTCGCAGGTTCCGTGTGCGGGGGTGGGGGCGGTCCAGCGCGTCGGGGTGGGGGTTGGGGACGAAGCGGGGTCGTAGGTCACACAGTTGTCGGCTCGGGGAGCCGGTTTCCAGGGTGGGTGCCGGATCGCGACGAGAGCCGGGGTACGCCCCGCACGACGCGGTCGGATGTGTCCCCCTTTGAAAGGCATCCCCCTTCGCATGCGTACTGCTCTGCGCAACCGCAAGCTGACCACCGGCCTGACCGTCCTGGGTGCCGCCGGTATCGCCACCGCCACCCTGACCGGCACCGCCCACGCCGCCGACCAGCCCGAGCACGGCAAGCCCGCCGCCCAGACCCGCCAGCTCCCC
>NZ_AUKO01000029.1:0-134461 GCF_000424785.1 Streptomyces sp. CNT360
CGGCGGCTGTTCGCCGACCGCGGCTACGACTACGACAAGTACCGTCGGCTCCTCCGCGCTCGCGGCATCACGCCGAAGATCGCACGCAAGGGCGCCGCCCACGGATCCGGTCTGGGCAGAACCAGGTGGGTTGTCGAGCGCACCTTCGCCTGGCTCCACCAGTTCAAACGCCTGCGGATCCGCTACGAGATACGAGCCGACCTCCACCTCGGACTGCTCCAACTCGCCTGCAGCCTCATCTGCTTGCGAAGACTCCGAACCTCATTCTGAAATGATCAGTAAGTGCTCTGCGTGTCGGTGGGGCCGCTGGCCTGTGCTGGGCGCCTGCGGGCTCGTGGCACGCGCTTGACGACAGCTTCGGCGGCGCCGCGGCGAGGTCGTCGAGGACGGGCTGGCAGATGTTCTGGGTGATGCGGGTATCGCTGTGACCGAGTGTTGCGGAGACGACGTTGATGCCGACGCCAGCGGCGAGCACAAGGGCGGCCGCCTCGTGCCGCAGGTCGTGGAGGCGGACTGCGCGAGCGCGGAGTCGGCTTCACCTCACTGCATGAGAACCTCGACACCACCCCAGGTGGTCGGCTCGGCTTCCACGTCTTCGCTGTCCTCGCGGAGTTCGTCCGCGAACTCATCGTATGCGGCACCAACGAGGGCCTGGCCGCCGCTCGCGCCCGCGCCCGCGTCGGCGGGCGTCTCAGCGTCGCCACCGAGGAAGTCGTCCTCGCGGCCCGCGATCTCTGCCCGGCTTCGGCCGTTCGATCACCTCGATCGCCAAGCAGCTTCGCGTCGGGGCCATCCCCCACCAGCTCGAAGCGCGCGCGAAGCAGGCGGATCCGAGCAAGATCAATCTCACCGGGTTTCCCGTATCTCAACTACTCAGGCCCGGACCCGGTCGCAGGACCGGCCGCGGCTCTCGACCGGATCGGGAGCCGACGGCGCGCGGTCGACTCCGAGATGCGGAAGCGCGGCGGCGAGGTCCGCCAGGCGCAACCGCTGACCAGCATGGAAGTGATCGCCGCGAACAGCGTCTCATCAGGTGTGCCCGGCGTTCCGCCACCTTGCGGTTGCACCCCCGGCGGCGGGATCGACGGCGGAATCAACGACTTCGCGATCTCCTGCAGCCCGTTTGGGACGATTCAACTCCAGCACTCGGCAATCCGCGGAGTGATCCTTGCGACGTTCAGGCGCCTACGCGGGGTCTTCCGCGGTGCGGCGGAGGCGTTCGAGCCGGGAGTCGAGGGACTGGCCGAGCACCTTCCGCAGGTTCTCCGTGTCGGCATCGACCGGGTCGCCCGACCAGGACTCCTCGTTGTGCACCTGGGTTTCGTCGCCGTGGGCCTCGAAGCGCCACTCGTGGATGGCGGTGATGCCGTGGGCGGTGCCGCCCCACAGGATGCGCCCGGGGGCCTCGACGGCGTAGACGGTGGAGCCGATGGACAGATCGGCGGTGGTCCAGTGGAAGGTGCTGCCGGGGGCCACAGGACCGTCGGCCTGCGCCGATTCGATATCGGTCTGCCAGCGGGGCCAGGCGTCGATGTCGGTGTGCAGCTGCCATACCCGCTCGATGGGGGCGGCGATCCGGATGCTGTGCCGGGAGATCACCGGGGCGGTCTCGTCTATGCCGCTGGGGGTGTGCTCGGAATGGGTCATGACTACTCCTCGGTGGTTGAAGGTGGAACTTTGTATATGGCTTGACACTTTCGTTAGAATGTGTAACAGCATTGAAAGAGGGTGTCAAGAAATGCTTCGAACGAAGGATGTGGAAGGCCAATTGTCGGTCCCCGGCGGCCAAGGATCGGCTCTCCCGCCCTCGGAGTGGATCGCGGTTCGGCCGACGGCTGTTCGCCCAGCTCGTCAGCCGGATCGTCCGCATGGTCACCGACGACGTCGACCGCGCCCGGCAGGCGCTTCTCCGGCGCTTCGACCTGGAGCACACATTCCGGCTGTTCAAGCAGACCTTGGGCTGGATCCGGCCCGCCTGCGCGCACCGGACGCGGCCGGCCGGTGGACCTGGCTGATCATCGAGGTCTGTACCCAGCTCCGGCTCGCGCGTCGGGTCGTTCGCAACCTGCGGCACTCCTGGGAGGAGTCGGCCCCGCCGCACCGGCTCACACCCGCCCGGGTCCGGCGCACGTTCCGGAATCTCCGCCAGTACATGCCACGCCCCGCCAGAGCACCGAAACCCCACCGCCCAGGCCCCGGGCGCCCACCCGGCATCGCCGACAGACGCCGGGCACCCCACTTCGACGTGGGCAAAACCGTCGGACGCGAGACGGCCCTCATCACCATGAAAAGGTTGGAAGGTCGAAGAACATGGGCGTGACCCGGCAGGAGCTGCAACGGTGAGGGCGGCCAGCGACGGCAACGAGACCGCGTCGACCGTTCGTTGCGGGTCGGCCACACATCAATTCCTGTTCCTGATGGTGCGCGCACAGCTCTCCCCTTCCACGTGATCAGAAACCGTGCCCTATCGGAGAGACGCCCGCAGGCTCAAACGGACGGAGGCTGGAGAACAGGCTCAGGGGGCGTCCGGGAGGCCGGTGTACGCCGATCGCGAATGGCACGTTCTCCGAATATTCGGGAGTGGGTGTCATGCGGGGAATCCACGCCAGTTGGTCTGTTATAGCCCTGCAATGGGAACTGCGAGCGGTTGCAGCTCCACCCGTTCGCATGATCAACTGCTTAGTGCCCAAGAGGAGCTCGAAGCGCAACACAACGCTTTGCCACGGTCGGATACGACTCCGGCCGACCGCGGGCCCGGCCCGATCCAGCCGCGTTCCGCGAGCAGCGAGCTCCTGCGCCGCAGAGGCGCGCATGCACCACTGCACGTGAAGGAGAGAAAACATGCGCAAGTTCCAGCGCGCAGCCGTCGCCGCCGCCGGCATCCTGGCCTTTTCCGGCCTCGGCATCGGAGCCGCCCAGGCCGCCGACCTCCCCTCGTTCGAGACGCAGGGCGACGCCGCGACGGACTGCTTCACCAAGGAGACCCAGAAGCTGGCGGACGAGGGAGTAGGCCACCACGTCACGATCGTCCACTGCGAACGCGAGCCCCAGAACCCGGGCAGCATGATGGTCTTCTACCGGCCCTGAGTCCGAGGCGGATCCCCTCCGGCCCTCTCCTCCGAGGCCCCGGTCCTCTTGGCCGCGCGCACACCGGAGAACCGGACACCGCGCCCGCACCAGCCGTTCCGTCGACGTGACGGACGAAGGCGGCTCCTCCACCTCCTGCGCGAGGGCTGGAGGGGCCGCCTTTGTGCTGCTCGGTGACGGCGATGGCCGCACGGCGGGCGACGGCATGTACGTCGGGAACCTGGACACCGCGCTCCTGCACGTCACCGGGGCCGCGCCTCGACGGAGCTCCCGGTCAAACGGCGGTGCCACCGCCGATGCTGCAGCGAGGCTGCGGCCCTTCTCAGCCCGGCCCGAGTCCGCCGCGGGTTTCGGAACCCCCGCCCGCACCTGAGCTGTCCGGCCCGTGCACTGAAATTCTCACGTTTCGGCCCTGGTGGGCCACTTGGGCCGCATTCAACGGCAATTACATCGACACCTCCGACTGCTGTATGAATTCTCCTCGGCTCCGAGTCGGTTTCGCTCGATGATGCTCTCGGGCGTTTCACGGTCTTACCCATGGCGTAGCGGGTGGCGGGCGCCCATTCATCCTTCGACAGCAGCGTCGACTCCGAACTGGCTCGTCATGGGATACCAGTGCTGGGTCGGCTCTCCCAGTCGGGAATTTTCGCCACCCGGCGCACGGTGCTTGGACATGACCCGCAAGAGCAACGGGACTTCGTGATGCGCCAGAGCGCTCAGATCAGGGAGAGCCTCGGCCCAGCAAGAGCAGACGGAGAAGCGATCACGGTCGCGTTGCACCGGATGATGGCTCCACAGGCGCCGTAGCCGGTTCTGTTCGTGCTCATCGACGCTGTACTGGCCACCGCCAGAACCGTATGCAGTCGTTCACACACGTGGGTGCACGGTTCTGGCGTCGGCACCGGGCGACATCGGGTCGGCGGACTACCGCAACCGACATGACCATCGGCAACGAGGCCCGCAAGCCCCGTGGCCGTCCGTCTACGGTGCCGGTGGTTCAAGGCCCCGGCGCCGTAGGGACACGGCTGTCGCGACTGGCGCGCACTTCGCTGCTGCGCCTGCCGAAGTACCTGGGAGCTCGTACACCCCGCAGGATTGTGGCCGCGCGCTCGGGACCGCGCGAGGCCCTCACCTCCCGGGCGCATGCATCGAGGGGCCGAGTAGGACATCACACGCAACAACGCAGGACGAGGCCCAGGACACCTGGCCAGCGAGCCTGAGACCGAGGCCGGGGGAGCCGTACCTGCACCTGGACAGAAGTGGAACAACGGCCTCGACCCGCCCCGTCACGGCGCGCAGCAGTGGCAAGGTACCGATGGCAACGGAGCAGCGCCGGCGCTCCCCACTTCCCTTCGGACTCAATCGGGAGAACCCGTGTCTTTCACTCGCGCCAGCAACGACTGCCGGCCTTCCTCTGCTCCCGCTCGCCGGTTCTGGACCGGAGGCTGGAGGGACGCACGACTCGTCATCCTCGTGATGCTGCTGATCGCGGCCTTGGTGGCCTTGGGGCTCAGCGTCGACGAAGCCCTGCAAGTGCTGGTGTCCGGAGGGCTCCTGAGCGTGCATCTCGGCGACGCACGGCTCAGCGAGGCAGCGCCGTCTGCGGCGGTACGTTGACATGGGTCGCCCCGAACGGCCGCTGGACGGCGCCCGACCTGCTCTCCGTGCCTTGGCAGAACGGCTGCGCGTCCAGCGTGCCCAAGCAGAGCTGACTCTCGACGAGCTGGCTCGCCGTTGCCCGGCCTCGAAGGCGACGCTCTCCCGGGCTACCAACGGTCGGTCGCTCCCGACATTTCGGACGGTCGAATCATGGGGCAGCGCGTGCGCGGTTCACGAGAAGGAGGCGGCGATCGCTCGGCACCTGTGGTTGAAAGCCCGGCGCGTGCTCAAGGGCACCAACCACAGAGTCGATCTCGACCTGGTTCACGACTTCCACGACCTGCGGCAGGCGATGCTGACGCTCCGAGCGCGCGCCGGAACACCATCCCTTCGGGAAATCTCCCACTTGGCGGGAGAGCACGCGCGGCTGAGCAAGACCACCGTTGGAGACATCCTTCGGGGGGCGCGTAAACCCCGCCTGGGGCAGTTGTCCGCCTTCGTCGGCGCTTGCGGTGTCAGCGACGGGCAGGGGATCGCCTGGGAACACGCCTGGAAAAGAGCTGCGAGCACTTACTCAGGGCGATCCCCGCGGTATGGCTACGCGCTCTCGATCCCCGTAATCGCCGTCTCTCAACGACAGGGCCGGAGCATCGGGCAGCGGCGAGGACCTACGTGGGAGGACCTGGAGGAGGTTGCCCGAGAGGACTCGCCGAGGGGGCGGAAGACGAAGGCGACTCTGGAGCGCGCCTCAAGGGGAGCGTCTGTCCGACCTCACCATGGGGCGGGCGAACATCTGGACAGGTGACGGTGTATCTGTGAGCGAGTTGCTGTCCGCAGGCGGGGGAGCGCAAAGGGAGCGCGGATGCATTCGGACAGCCCGACACAGGGTACGAAGCGCGGGACCATGGCAGGTGCTCTGATCTGCAAAATGAGACGTGCTCGTCATGCATAGGCCAAGGGTTCGTTTCCTTCAGGGCGGCTCCTTCGAAGTCCGGGTCGCACACTGCGCGACCCGGACCCCCACGTACAGGGCAGGCGCTCCCCCGTGGGCAGTTGCTGCCAACACACCAGACAACCGGGTGCCGGTCACGTCCCGGACACCCGTCGCACGTGGTACGGCGCGGGTCGGGCTTTGGTAGGTCTTCCGAAGAGCGCGGTGCAGCTCGGATCGAATGACGTCGATCGCTGAAGCCGCACTCCCCCTCGCGACGTAGAGCCGAAAAAGCTCGCTGGTCTACCGGCGGTGATGTGGTCGGGTTCGCCGGGATGACCGTGGGGTGTCCCGGAGCCCGCTCACACGGATCCGGGACACCCCACGCCCCGCGGGAGACCGGCGAGTCGGACCGAGGGTTACTTCTCCGGCTTTCCTTCGCCGACGGCACCACCCTGGGGGAGGGGCTTGGTCGGCTTGGCGCCGTCCGAGTTCTCCAGTTCCTCCTTGGTGAGCTTCCGGACCTTCATCCCGTCCTTGGTGCGCTGCACGGCGATGCCCTCGGGCTTGTCGCCGTGCGTGGCGCCGGCCTTTCCTGCGGGAGCGGTGCTACCGGACTGCTTGGCCGGCTTCGCGTGGCCGGAGCCGTCCCCGCTGCCCGAGAACGCGCCCGCCGTGGTGGCCGCGCCGGCCGTCAGACCGAGAGCCATGATCGCCGCTGCCGCAAAGCCGATGACCCGGTTCTTGCGCATGGAATCCTCCTGAGAGAAATGAGTGGGCGGACGAGCGGTTCGTCGTCCGGTGGAAGAGCCGGCGTGGTCCCCTTGCCGTGCTCGGTGACCTCATTCCATCCCGCTGCGGTGTTCAGCGCGGTAAGCGAGCGCAGGGAATTGCTGGCCGAGTCCTTATCGCTTTGGCACACCCCGGGGTCTGGCCTGCCGGTTTCGTCAGGCGAAGCGGACCGAAATTCTGAGGCCGCCGTCGGGACCCGGTTCGGCGTGCGTATCGGCTCCGTGCGCGCGGGCGATGGACCGGACGAGGGACAGCCCGAGGCCGTGGCCCGAGGTGCCGGTGCGGTCCTGCCCAAGACGCCGGAACGGCTCGAAGAGCTCCTCGACGCACTCCGGGTCGAGCGGTCGTCCGGTGTTGGTGACGGTGAGCGTCCTGCCGTGCAGTGTCACCTCGACCCGGCCGCCGGGTCGGTTGTACCGGAGCGCGTTGCTCACCAGGTTGGCGACGAGATGGCGGAGCAGGACCGCCTCGCCGGTGACCCGCGCCGGAGCGTCGAACTCCGTGCGCAGCGTGAGTCCCTTCTCCTCGGCGAGGTGCCGCAGGTCGGCCGTGGCCGCGTCGGTCACTTCCGTCAGCTCCACCTCCTCCGTGCGATCCAGCCCGCGGTCGCTGCGCGCCAGGAGCAGCAGCGACGAGATGAGCTGCTCGGCCTCACGGTTGGTGGTGAGGAGGTCCTCACGGGTCTCCGCGAGATCGTCCGGAAGCGGACCGGCGAGCCCGACCTCGATACTGGCGCGTTGCACGGCGAGCGGGGTGCGCAGTTCGTGGGAGGCGTTGGCGACGAAGCGGCGCTGACTGTCGAAGGAGCGCTGCAAGCGGTCCATCATGGAGTCGAAGGCGTCGGCGAGTTGGTGCAGTTCGTCGTCCGGGCCGCTCAGGTCGAGCCGCCGGTCGAGGTTTTGCTCGCTCATCCGCAGCGCCGTCTCGGTGACCGCGGAGACGGGGCGGAGTGCCCGGCTCGCCAGCCATTTGCCGGTCAGCGCCGCGACGAGGGTCATGAGGGCCAGGCCGATGACCGACCAGAGGAGCATTTGCTGCAGCGCCGTGGTCTGCACGGTGTGCACGGTCTCCCTGACCATGGCGAATGCCTCGCTCCCCGTGCCGTCCGCCGTACCTGGCCGGGTATGTCCCTGGTAGGGCTCCGTCGGTGACGCCGTTCCCCCCGGATGCGCCGATTCCCACTGCGCGGGCGGCGACGCCGTGTCGTCCGGAGCCACAGGGGCCTTGCGCACAGAGATGTCGGCCGTCTTCTCCGCCGTCCCGTAGCGCGCCAGGAGGACGACGAACGCCAGCAGCGAGGTGCCCGCCAGCAGAAAGAGACCGCCGAAGGCGAGGGCCAGCCGGGAGCGGAAGGGGATACGGGAGAGCGAGATCCGGCGGCGGAGGAGGCGGAGAGCGGAACGGGGGGCGTGTCGGGTGGCGTTCACGGGGTGAGCCGGTAGCCCTGTCCGGTGTCGACGGTGATGGTGCCGGGACCGCCGAGCTTTCTCCGTAGCCTGCTGACGATGGCGCGGACGCGGCTGGTGTGAGGGTCGATGTTCGCGTCCCAGACCGTCCGCAGGAGCTCCGGGTGGGAGACGGCCTCGCCACGGAACGTCAGCAGCACGTCGAGGACGTCGAACTCCTTGGGCGTGAGGTCGACGGGACGACCATGGGCGAACGCCTCGCGGCGCGCACGGTTCAGTTGGATACCGCCGTACCGCAGCACCGCGACCGGCGAATCGGTCGCGCGGCGGTACAGGGTCCTGATCCGGGCGACCAGTTCGGCGAAGTCGAAGGGTTTCGCCAGGTAGTCGTCGGCGCCGAGTTCGGTCAGCCCGTAGACCTTGTCCTCGGTTCCGCCGGCCGCCGTCAGCATGAGTATCCGGGGGCGCTCCGTCAGGCCGGTCAGGCGTCGGCACACCTCGTCTCCTGTCAGCACCGGCAGATCGCGGTCGAGCACGAGCACGTCGTAGTCGGTCAGCAGACACATCCGCTCGGCCTCGGCGCCGCCGCCCGCGACGTCGACAGCAATCGACTCGCGGCGCAGCCCCTTCGCGATCGTGCGGGCCAGTACGCGGTGGTCTTCGGCTACCAGAACCCTCATGGGGCTCATGAAAGCAGCCGCACGATTACAGGCACATAAGAGTCTTAGCGAGGGGAAAGGCAAAGGCGCTGATGCGCGGGACCCGCGGTGAAGCCTTGTCCTGGCCCCTGGCCCCTGGCTGCGCGACTGACCTGTACTTCCGCGTGACATACCTGTCGTTCCCTCAGCGAAGAGCTCGACGTCGAGGCCGGGGCGTGAGAAGAGCGCGCGAGTCCAGGGAGGTCGACTCCCCTGCGACCCCCGTGTGCGTAGCTTCCTGACCGACCCGGGCGGGAACTGCACCCTGGGCCGCCTTCACCCGCTCCTTCCGGCCATATGTCCTTCGCATGCGGCCCGTTGCGGGCAGGATCTCCGGGATCGTGGGCATGTCCGTCTCGGATGCGGGAGCACTTACGTCCAGCGCAGCGCCAGGCGCTCTTCTCCGCCCGTGTGCGGCCCGCCCGCCATCGGTGATCGCTGTGATCGGACACCGAACGCGTCGAGGCGACCTGCGATGCCGACGTGCAGTGGCTGCGCCTCGCGTCTGCCGAACGCGCCGAGCCACCTGGCGAAGTCGCCATCGGCAGCGGGGACTTGCACAAGCAGATCACCGGCTGACCCCCGTGCCGCAACCGCACAAGAAGCCGGGCCCGGCGCCACCGCTGCGCTCTGCGCCCCACGGCCGCGGCTCCGGGAGTTGACGACGCATGCGCTGAAAGGTCCTTCCGCCCGTCCTCCGGGGGCGCGGCGAATGCCCCGCCCGGGTAAGACGGAGCTCGTTCCGCATGGTGCGCTCGCCCTGCCGGGCTCCCACTTCGTCGGCCGGGTACGGGCCGTCCTCCGCGGGGGCGCCGACACCCTCGCTGACGCGCCGGATCCTGCTTCAGCTGACTTCGGGCCACCGGCCTGTTCCCCGGCCGACCACGGCCGGGCCCGGCCGTGCCACCTGTCCTCGCGGGCAGGTACCCCACCGGCCCGGCCGGTGGTCGGCGCTGTGGCGCCGGCCATTGCGACTTGATTTTCTGTAACCGCCCGCCCCGGTAAATCTCTTTGCGCCGCTGCAGAAACGCGAATAATGCCCGAGGAGAAGTGTTGCCTCGGCGCATCCGAAATCAGGAGCCATCGCAATGGCCCGGGTGGCTGTGCTACGGTTTCAACCAGTTGCAGTTGTGGTTCCCCCAAAACTTCGAGCGCTCCTCCAGGCCCCTGGAACGAGTCTTGTGTTGTGCCGTTCGCGCAGGGTGATCATTGCGGCAGCCCCGGATCCCGCGCAGTGTGGGCCCGGGTACCGCCTTGAAGGAGATGTATTTTGGTTACTGGCACCGTGAAGTGGTTCAACTCGGAAAAGGGTTTCGGCTTCATCGAGCAGGAGGACGGCGGCGCCGACGTGTTCGCCCACTTCTCGAACATCAACGCCACCGGATTCCGTGAGCTGCTCGAAGGCCAGAAAGTGAACTTCGACGTCACGCAGGGCCAGAAGGGCCTGCAGGCGGAGAACATCGTTCCCGCCTGACACTGACGCGTACGACGAGCTGGGGCACGCACTTCGTGCGGCCCCGGCTCGTCGCATTGTTCCTACTCGCCCAGGCGGCAACGGAGATCCGTCCCCGCGGTGAGTGAACGAGCGACAGGATCTTCTGTCGCACCTCTGGGCCGTGAGGCAACGTGCCCGGCGACCCGGCACCCATTGATCGGCCGACTTCTCCATCGACGGCCGGGTGCTTTTTCGTGACGAACCCGCAGCCTTTCACGGCTCCGGATTGTTTCGTCTTTTTCTCCGGCTCGATCCGTGAATCATCATGCGGCTGCGCAATGCTGCGGTGAATTCCTCGAATCGTGCCGCTTCGAGGAAGGTTCTGCATGAACCGCACCGCTCGCACCACCGCAGGCCCTGCACACCGCGCCTCTGCCGGCTCCAGCCGGCGCCGGCACCGGACCGACCGACGAGGCGGGCCGTCCCGCTCGTCCCAGGGCGCTCGCGCCGGGAAGGGCCGCACGGCCGGCCCGCCGAAGGAGTTCGCGCTGCCGGTCAGCCATACGGCGCCGCTCCCGGCCGTCGAAACCTTCGCCGACCTGGAGATGCCCGAGCGTCTGAAGACGACGCTCAGCGCACAGGGCATGAGCGTCCCCTTCCCGATCCAGGCGGCGACGCTGCCCAACGCCCTGGCCGGCCGGGACGTGCTCGGCCGCGGCCGGACCGGCTCCGGCAAGACCCTGGCCTTCGGACTCGCGGTGCTGGCCCGCACCGCCGGGCAGCGCGCCGAACCCCGGCAGCCGCTGTCACTGGTCCTCGTGCCCACCCGGGAGCTGGCACAGCAGGTGACGGCCGCACTCACCCCCTACGCCCGCGCGCTGCGCCTGCGGCTTGCCACCGTCGTCGGCGGCATGTCTCTCGGCCGTCAGGCACGGGCTCTGCAATCGGGCAGCGAGGTCGTGGTCGCCACACCGGGCCGGCTGAGGGATCTGGTCGAACGCGGCGACTGCCGGCTGGACCAGGTGGACATCACGGTCCTGGACGAAGCCGACCAGATGGCCGACATGGGCTTCATGCCCCAGGTGACCCACCTGCTCGACCAGGTGCGTCCCGGCGGTCAACGGCTCCTGTTCTCGGCCACCTTGGACCGCAATGTCGACCTGTTGGTCCGCCGCTACCTGACCGACCCGGTGGTGCACTCCGTCGATCCCTCCGCCGGTGCGGTCACCGCCATGGAACACCACCTCCTGCACGTCCACGGGAACGACAAGCACGCGACGACCACCGAGATCGCCGCCCGCGACGGCCGGGTGATCATGTTCCTGGACACCAAGCACGCCGTGGACCGTCTGACCAGGGATCTGCTGGCCGTCGGGGTGCGTGCCTCGGCCCTGCACGGCGGCAAGTCGCAGTCCCAGCGCACGCGGACCCTCGCCGGGTTCAAGTCCGGCCACACGAATGTGCTGGTTGCGACCAACGTCGCCGCCCGCGGCATCCACGTCGACAACCTCGACCTCGTCGTCAACGTCGACCCGCCGAGCGACCACAAGGACTACCTGCACCGTGGCGGACGCACCGCCCGCGCCGGTGAGTCCGGCACCGTCGTCACCCTCGTCCTGCCCGGACAGCGCCACGGCATGAACCGCATGATGTCGGACGCCTCCATCACGGCCGAGCAGACCCGGGTCCGCCCCGGCGACGCCGACTTGGGGCGTATCACTGGTGCACGGACGCCTTCGGGGATCCCGCTCACCGCTGCGGACACCGAGCCGCCCAAGCGCACGGTCCCTGCACAGCGTTCGCGTCGCAGCCGCCCTGCCCGCCGGGGACGCCGCTCCTCCTTCAACACAGCTGCCTAGCGCGACTGCGGCCGTACGGCGGCCAGCAGGTCATCCTTGCAGTCGACAGAAGGGCCCCCGTGACACAGATCGACAACCAGACCCGCCCGAAGTCCGGCACTGCACTCACCGTTGCCGAGGCGATGGGCGTGCCCGGTCTGCAGGCGGACGAGCAGATGATGGCCGACGTGGCCCTCTCCGTCGCCGCCAGCGCCCGCGTCCAGCACCTGGTGCTCCACGACGAGGACGGCCGCTGCTCCGGCCTGGTCACCCGGGCGGAACTTGCCGCCCACCGAGGCGGCACCTGGTACACGGACCACACCCGGCTGCGCGACCTTTCCTGCAACCGGGGACCGTTCCCCTCCACCGCGGAGCACCTCAGCGACGTGGAGGCCGGAATGCGGCATCGCGCCCTGCGCCTGTCCCCTGTGGTCGATGAGGACGGATACGTTCTCGGCGTTCTCGGGCCCATCTCCTGACACCGAAGTTCGGGACCCGGCCTCGGCCGGGTCCCGAACTGGTTCGTGGAGCGGCCTGCGTGCAAAGAGCAGGCCGCTGTGCGTAAGAGTGCGTCGGCATCAGGCCGGGGAGATGTTCTCGGCCGCGGGGCCCTTCTCGCACAGCACGATCTCGAAGGTGACTTTCTGGCCTTCAAGCAGTGCGAAACAGTCCTGGGTGGCGATTTCCGAGAAGTGGGCGAACACGTCGCTGCCGCCGCCCTCCTGCTCGATGAAGCCGAAACCCCTTGCCGCGTTGAACCACTTCACAGTGCCGGACGCCATGTCGTGTCTCCTTCGGGTCAGCGCGCCGGTATCCGCAATCACGGGTACCGGGGTTGCCGGGACGGCATCCCGCCCGGGCGTCGTGACTGGAGACAGAGCTCACCTTCCGGCTGCTGAAACGCAGGCGGTGGCCTGGGAGTTCGGGAACCATTACCGCAACTGGAAGCGACGCTAGCATGCGGTAGCGGCATTCGTGCAATTGATCGTTGCCAGTCGGATTCCCGAGGAAAACCCTCTCCGGGCGGGCTGTTGAAATCTGACCTCGCGGTGATAAATGTCAGCCCCCGAAGCGCGGAAATTGCTTGAACCCGCCGCAGGTACTCGGCTCCGGCGGAGCTGTCCGTCGCCGGTTTCCCGGCTGCGGCCCTTCGGTGTGAGTGGCCCCCGTCGGGACGGGACACGGGAGTCGGCGCTGTGCCTGGGGGAGTGGTGGGCGAGGTGTACAGGGAGGGCCGGTGGGCCGCTGTCCCCCGTGGGAGCTACGTGCAGGTGTCCACCGTGAGGTGACGATTCCGGAGGACGGGATCCGTAACGTTCGGCGCGGCCGGCGGCGCTCGCACCTCATCGCGTCTGCCGCGGCCTTCACCTCGTGCCCGCGTCAACGTTGTTTTCGGAGGACCTTCATGAACCGTCGCCGCAGGGCATCCGCCCTGATCGCACTGTGCTGCGCCGTGGCCGGTGCGGGACTCGCCGGTTGCGAGGACGACACGGGCAGTTCCAAGGCGGACGCCACCTCGTCGGCGGACGCGGGCTCGGACAGCTCCGCGAAGGGCGCCGAGGCGGCGCTGTTCAGCGGGACGAAGAAGCTGAAGCTCGACGGCCACTCGGTGAACGTCTCCTGCTCGGGCAAGGCGGCGAAGGGCGGCCCCGTCGTCCTGCTGCTGCACGGGGGAGGTGACTCGCTGAAGAAGATGGCGCCGTTCCAGAAGACGCTGAGCGCGAAGAACCGGGTCTGTTCCTACGACCGGCTCGGCGCGGGTGCCAGCGACAAGCCCGAGGGGAAGCAGTCCCTGGAGGACGGCGGCAAGGTGATCACCTCGGTGCTCGACCGTGTCGCGGGGGACCGGCCGGTCGTGCTGGCCGGGCACTCGCTGGGCGGGCTGATCGCCGCCCGGTACGCGCCCGACCACCGGGACAGGGTCAAGGGGCTGGTCCTGATGGACGCCACCTCACCGACCCAGAAGGCAAACCTCACCGAGGAGATCCCCGAGTCCGCCACCGGCCCGGCGGCCGACCTGCGGGAACAGACCCTGGCGATGCTTTCGGGGAAGAGCCCGGAGAAGCTCGTCGTCCCGGACGGGGAGGTCCGCTCCGCGGGCAGCATCCCCGTGGAGGTCGTCAAGCACGGGAAGCCGTACCTCGAAGCTGTTCCCCGGTACGGCAAGGGCCTGGAGCGGGCGTGGACCCGGGGCCAGCGCAAGTGGCTCGGCGTCTCCAGCGACAGCAGGCTGCGCGTCGCGAAGAAGAGCGAGCACTACATCTACGCCGACCAGCCCGACATCGCCGTCGCCGCGGTCCAGCGCGTCGCCTCGCGGGCCGGCAGCGGCGCGTAGCGCGCTCACCGTTGCGCAGAGTCGGGGCAGCAGGCGAGTCGGGGGCGCCTGGGCGGTGCGTCAGGTGACCAGTCCGTGGCGGTAGGCGTAGACGACCGCCTGGACGCGGTCGCGGAGTCCCAGCTTCGTGAGGATGCGCGAGACGAAGGTCTTGACGGTCTCCTGGCTGATCAGGAGGGTCGCGGCGATCTCGCCGTTGGAGAGGCCCTCGGCGAGGAGGCGGAGGACCTCCAGCTCGCGCGGGGTCACCGGGATGTCGTCCGGGCTCCCCCCGGTGGGTCTGATGCGGGCGGCGTAGACGCCGACGAGTTGGCGTGTCACCTCGGGGTCGAGCAGGGCGGCGCCCGTCGCCACGGTCCGTATGCCGTCCAGCAGTTGGGCGGGCGGCGCATCCTTGAGCAGGAACCCGCTCGCCCCGGCGCGCAGCGCCTCGTACACGTACTCGTCCAGGTTGAACGTGGTCACCACGAGCACCTTGACGGGTCGCCGGACTCCGGCTCCGGCCAGCAGGCGGGTGGCGTCGATGCCGTCGAGCACGGGCATCCGGACGTCCATCACCACCACGTCCGGGCGCAGTTGCGTGGCGAGCTCGACGGCGGCCTGCCCGTCCCCGCACTCGCCCGCCACCTGAAGGTCGGGCTGCGCGTCGATGATCGTCACCAGCCCGGTGCGGACGAGTACCTGGTCGTCGCAGACGAGGACCCTGGTCGGCGCGCTCACGACGCGCTCCCCGCCGGAACGCGGGCCCGCACACCGAAGCCGCCGTCCGGGCGCGCGCCCGCGTGGAAGTCACCGCCCAGGACGTCGACCAGCTGACGAAGACCGGTGAGGCCGCGTCCGCCGCCTCCGGGGGACGCCGCCCGCGAGCCGGTGCCGTCCGTGGCGACCTCCACCCTGATCTCCCGTTCTGCGTGCTGCACCGTGACCGAGGTGCGGCTTCCGTGGTCGTACTTGAGCGCGTTCGTGAGGGCTTCCTGTACGACGCGGTAGGCCACGAGGTCGGAGCTTCCCGTCGCCTCCGCGGGCGTGCCCTTCTCCTCGAACTCCACCGGCTGCCCGGCCCGCCGGGTCTGCTCCACGAGCGCGCGGAGCCTGCCGACGGGCAGCGTGCGCTCCCCCGTGCCGTGGTCGGGATTGAGCAGATCGAGAAGGTGCCGCAGGTCGGTGAGGGCGCGGCGGCCGGTGTCGGTGACGGCGGTGAGGGACTGGTCCAGGCGTTCGGGCGAGGCGGTCAGGCAGCGTGCGGCCTCGGCCTGGACGACCATTGCCGTCACATGGTGGGTCACCACGTCGTGGAGTTCCCCGGCGATACGGGTGCGTTCGGCGACGAGCGCCGCATCGGCGACGCGGCGGCGGCGTTCGGCCTCCGCGGCCCGGTGGGACCGCAGCCACGCGCCGATGCCCCAGGCGAGCACCAGCGCGAGGTAGAACACCACGAACTCCTCGGGGCCCTCCGTCCCGAGCTGGTGGAGCGCGACGGCCAGTGCGAGGTACGCGACGGAGAAGAGCAGCACAGTCGTGCGCCGGTTCCGCTCCAGCCAGCACCCCAGGGCGACCAGCGCGAGGGGCAGCGCGGTACCGGCGAACGCGTGGTAGCCGCGCAGTTGGTCGACGGCGAAACCGACCGCGACCAGGGAGAGGCCGAGGGCCGGCCGGCGTCGGCACAGGACGAGCGGGAGGCACTGGAGGGCGACGGCCACGAGGGCGAGCGCGTCGTAGGGGCGGGACGGCACACCGCCGAGCTGCGTGCCCTGGCTGTGGAGCGCCGGTACGAGCGATCCGGTGAACAGCACCAGCCCGAACACGAGATACAGGGCTGTGGCATTCAGCCGACGCCACAGCTCCGGAACCCGTCGAGGTGTGATCACCGGGGCAGTGTAGTGGCGGCGGCCTGCCCGGCCCCCCGGGCGACGGTGCCCGCGGGACGGGAGGGGGCAGTCACGGGGCGCACGGCCTGGCGGGTCCGGGCTGAGCGCAACTGCGGGTGTCCGGTTGGCAGTTCGGGCACGCTTTCCCGATGGGTGAGTGCTGCCCGCACGCCCTTGGTGAGTTCGGCGCCCGCGCCCTGGCTGCCCAGTGCGGCCCCGCACCCTGGCTGCCCAGTTCGGCCCCGCACCGTGGCCCGGCAGCTCGACCTCGCGCCCTGCTTGTGCTTTGGGGGCATGCCTCTTCCGTGACGGGGCGTCATACGTCGGGCGACTCTCCGGCGTACGCAGCGAGCACGCGTGGCTGCACGTCTGCGGGCACCGCACGCACGTGACGGTGAGACGGGGCCGGAAGAAGTGCCGGTCAGGCGCCGACTGTGCCGGTCCCTTCCGCGGGCGGAAGAGCTTTCCGGGGTCTCCGTGAACTTTTCCCTCGGCCCGGTCATCGGATTCGTCGGTACCGAAGATCGGTCCCGTCGTGTCGGGAGGCGCTCTCAGGGACGGGGACGCCTCCCGCCGCACCCCCACGCGCCGGGCCGCCACTCGAGCGGGACCGTAGCCGACCGGGAACGGGGTCCGTTGCGGAAACCCGGAACCGGGGCGGCGCCGGGGAGCGGGGGCCGGGGCAGTGGTGCAGGCACTGCGCACGCCCCGGAACGCGGGCTGGCACGCCGTCGGGCGTGCACGCGACGCAAGCGAACAGAAGGAGCATCACATGCGCGGATTGAAGCGCGCCGCCGTTGTCGGCGCCGGGCTCATCGCCTTCACCGGCGTCGCCGCCGGAGCCGCCCAGGCCCTGCCCGACCCGCACGCATACATGGTGGGCGACACCTACACCGAGCCCAGCAAGGCCGCCTGCGAGAAGGACGGCAACACGTGGTGGGGCGTCAACGAGTTCTCCTGCCTGGGCCCCCACCCCGACGGCACCTGGACGTTCCGGATCGACTCGCTCAGCCAGTGCCCCGGTCCGCCCCGTACCGCGGCGGCTTCCGAAGGCGGCTACTCCGTGAAGGGTTGCTGAGAGCTTCCCTGAGCAGACGGGCCCGGAACCTTCACGACCGTCCGGGCGACGGGACGGGACCCAACCGGTCCTCCCGCCATCTCCGGCCTCGCCGCCGGAGCCGCCGGAGCCGCCGGAGCCGCGAAGATTCTGCCCGAACGCGGCGGAGTCATGGTGGGTGACACGTGCATGGAGCCCGCCGGGGCCGGCTGCGCGGAGGACGGCAACTCGTGGAGGTGCGTAGGGGACTTCTCCCGCCTCGGCCCCGGGTCCGGCAGCACGTGGACACTCCGGATCGACTCGGTCGACGCCGGGGGCGAGGGCCGAGGCGCTGACCGTCTCCGCCTTTCCCGGCCGAGCGCACATGCCGGACGGGAAAGGCGGAGGCGAGGCCACCGGCGTCGGCGGGCGGCCCGAGTGCATGTATCGAGCGGGACACGCCCTGCGCCGCGTCGCCCTCGACGGCACCGACCGTGCCGGTCACGAGGGACCGCGAGGGACCACGAGGGACAAGGCAGCATGCTCCGCCGCTGCCTCATCCGACGGAACGAGCAAGTCGTCTGCGCACGCCTGCGCGAGGTCGCAACAGGGCGAACGGGCTGCTCCGTTCCCGGGGGCGGGGACCGGCAGTCAGGCCGGGCTCAGTCGATCGTCTTGAGCGTCCGGGCGGGCACGCCTGCGGCCACGGTGCCGGCAGGGACATCGTGAGTGACCACCGCACCGGCAGCGACCACCGCACCGGCACCGATGGTCACCCCTTGTGTGATCACGGCGGCCGTTCCGATCCAGGCGTCGTCCTCGATGACGATCGGGGCGAAGGAGAGGTACTCGCGGCGCTCGGCCAGGGGCAGTGGATGGCCTCCGGAGATGAGACTGGCCTTCGGAGCGATCATGACGCCGTTCCCGATACGGATGCCTCCCTTGTCCATGAAGGTGCATCCCTGGTTGACGAAGACGTTCTCCCCGAACGTCGTGTTCAGCCCGTACTCGGTGAAGAACGGCGGGTAGATCACCACCGAGTCCGACAGCGGGCCACCGAACACAACAGAGAGGAGTTCCGCGCGACCTTCGGTGTCGCTGAACGGGAGCGCGTTCAGTCGAGACGTCGCGTCGGTGACCTCCACAATCCGCTCCGCGTGCCGCGCGAACTCCGGTGTCCTGACATGCATGACCTGCTCGGTGCGGGTAGACATGCGCTGATCCCACCACCGCGCGGAACACTCGTTCAAACAACCGTGCACCACACCGGAAACAACCTTCGGTTGTGGAAATAAGGTGGAGGCGTGGATGTCGAAGCGCTGCGGACGTTCGTGGCCGTCGCCGAGACCGGCCAGTTCCAGGCCGCGGCCGACGAGCTGGGGGTCAGCCAGCAGGCGGTCTCCAAGCGGATCGCGGCCCTGGAGAGGCACATCGAGGTCACGCTCCTGGTGCGGACCTCCCGGGGCTCCCGGCTGAACCTCGACGGGCAGGTCTTCCTCCCGCACGCCAAGAAGGTCCTGGCGGCCCTCGCGCAGGCCGAGCAGGCCGTCCGCCCCGACAGCCGTCCCTTGCGCGTCGACGTCCTCAACCGGCGCATCTCCCCGGCCCAGGCCGTCTACCGGTTCTACCGCTCCCACCCCGGGACGGACCTGGACGCGGTGACGCTGAGCAAGGAGAACGCCGCTCAGGCCGCCCAGGCGGTGCTCGAAGGGACCGTCGACGCGTCCTTCCGCGCCCTGCCGGCGGACCAGGTCCCGGCCGGGATCAGCGCCGAACGACTCCTGGACGCGCCCCTGGAGCTCCTGGTCGGCCCCGGCCACCCGCTGGCCGACACGCCCCGGGTCGGTCCCGCGGACCTGGCAGGCCATCGCATCTGGATCCCCGGGATCAGGCCGGGCACGGAGTGGGCGGCGTTCTACCAGGCACTGTCCGAGGCCTTCGGCCTGAACATCGACGCGCTCGGCCCCAACTTCGGGGACGAGGTGCTGATGGACGCGCTGGCCGACTCGGCCTCGCTGGCCACCCTCGTCGGCAGCGGGGACCGGTACCTGTGGCCCCAGGCCCACGACCTGCGGCGCATTCCGTTGCACGGCCCCACCCCGGTCTACCCGCACGTGCTGCTGTTCCGCAGCGGAGACCAGCACCCCGTGCTGACCGCGCTGCGCGACCACCTGCGTACCGCACGCCCGCGAACCCCGCGCGACGTGTGGACGCCGGACTGGATGCACCGCTGACCGGACGGCCGGACCCTGCCTGACGTGGCAGGCCCCCCAGGCGGAGCTGGACGAATGGCGTGCCCTGCCGCAGGAACCCGACGAGAACGAGCCCGCGGGGACCTCCACCATGCACCGCCCGCAGACGGCGGATGGCGTCAGTGGATTGCCGACCGGCGGCCGGCCGCACTCGGCACCAGGTGTTCCGTGCTCACCGAGCTGCGCATGCGGCGTTGTGCGGAGGAGGACTCGATAGGGTGGTCGGGCTCAACCCCCGGGCCGGGGTGGTGCCAGGTGCACCCCCGTTCAGCGGGTTGGTGCCATCGAGCGGGCGGCCCTTCCACGACATGCTCAGGGAGTCGCGAAGGAAGCCCTGTTGGAAGGAAACCCCGTGTCCGTTCGTCCTCGCTCCTCCGCCCGGAACAAGCTGAAGAAGCAGCGCGGCCGCCGTGTGGTGTCGCTGGCCGCCGCGCTCGCGGTCCTGGGCGGCCTCGCTGTGAGCGGTTCCCTGGCCTACGGTGACGAGCACCGTGCCGGTCACCGCGACGCCGTGAGCGAGGGCGCGGAGAACCTGGTGCACAAGGACGGTTTCCCCGGCGCGCTGGCCGCCGTCGAGGACTCCCACGGACGCGTCCGCGACTACACAGCCGGCACGAGCGACCGGGAGACCGGGGCGGCCGTACCGGTGAACGGCCAGGTCCGGGCCGGCAGCAACACCAAGTCGTTCACTGCGGCGGTCGTGCTCCAACTGGTCGGTGAGGGCAGGGTGAAGCTGGACGAACCGATCGACACCTACCTGCCGGGTCTGGTGCACGGCGACGGCATCGACGGGAAGCGGATCACCGTACGCAACCTGCTCCAGCACACCAGCGGCCTGCCCGACTACACCCGGTCGCTTGACCCGAACCCGTTCGAGATCCGCGACACGTACTACAATCCGCGCGAGATGCTCGACCTCGCCCTGAGCCAGAAGGCCGCGTTCGAGCCCGGTGCGGAGTGGCAGTACAGCAACACCAACTACATCCTGGCGGGCCTGCTCGTCGAAAAGGTCACGGGCCGCCCCTTCGGCGAGGAGATCACGCACCGCATCATCCGCCCCCTCGGTCTGAAGGACACCTACTGGCCGACCGCGGGCGAGCGCGGTATCCGGGGCACCCACCCCAGGGGCTACGGCTCCACGACTCCCGGCGGCCCGCTGAAGGACATCACCCGCCTCGACCCGTCGCAGGCCTGGGCCGCAGGGCAGCTCGTCACCACCCCGCGCGACCTCAACCGCTTCTTCTCCGCCCTGCTCGGCGGCGAGGTGCTGGACGCAGCCGAGCTGAAGGAGATGACCACCACGGTCCCGGCCGCCGAAGGCTCCGTCGCTCCGGACACCGAGTACGGCCTGGGTCTCTTCCGCACCCCCCTCTCCTGTGGTGGCCGGCTGTGGGGCCATGGCGGCTCCATCCACGGCTACGAGACCTTCAGCGGCGTCACGGACGACGGCCGCGCGGCCACAGTGGCGGTCACGGCGCTGTCGAGTGCGGTGGCTGCCGAGCCGGAGGCGATTCAGAAGGTTCATCAGCACGTACAGGAGCTGGTGGACACTGCCGTCTGCACGTAGCCGCTCGTCGCCGCCACGCACCGCGTCGCTGCCCGAACGCCACGGGGCAGCGACGTGGTCGCCGTTTTCCGGGAGCCAGGGTGCCCCGGTGTCCGAGTGCGCGGGCCGTTGGGACGGCGAGCCCGCTTTCGGCCGGGCGAACCGTGGCAGGCCGTGGCCGTAGGACCCCGCGGAGGCGCCGGGGGCGGCTGTTCATGGAACTCACGGCCGGATCCGGGCTCTTCGCGCAGGCATTCCGCTGGTCCAGAAGACGCGATGACGAGCAGGGGGTCGCCAGCCCGACATCGCGCGTACGCCCGTGCGGCGCGCGGCCACGTGGAGGAGAGCGCTCCCGCCATGGTGCTTCTGGCGAGGGCGGACGCCTCTTTCCTCACCGGGGCCGACTGGGCGACCGGAAAGACCGGAATGTGGCTTTTGCGCTATCGTCACACCTATGAAGCCCGTACGGCGGGTCTTCCGCCTCGCACCGCTGCTCGGCGCCGTGGTGACCGTCATCGTGCTGACCCTCGCAGCAGCGACGTCGCCGGTATCGGCGTCCGCACCGCGGCCGACGGGGGCGACGACGGCGGCGGGGCCGTCGTCACGGGCGGCGCCGGGTGGGGTGGACGACGCCGCCGACGCACTGCGCGACGGGCCCGTCTACGTGGATCCGCGCGCCCGTGACGTGCTCCCGCGCGCTGACGCCGACGCCTTGGCGGACCGCATCGAGCGGGCTGACAAGCCGGTCCTCGTCGCCGTACTGCCCGGCACCGGCGCATTCGACCGGGCCACCCTGTTGCGGGACCTGCGGACCCGGACCGGCGTCACCGGCGTGTACGCGGTCGCACTCGGTGACCGGTTCGATGCCGCGGCGGACAGCCAGGTCATGCCCCGCGACGCGGTACGGAACGTGACCGGCTCCGTCGAGCGGGCGCACCCCGGCGACCCGCGGGCCACCGTGACCGACTTCGTCGACCAGGCCCTCGACCAGGCCGACGGGACCGCCCCGTCCTCCTGGAGCGGCGACGGTGCGGCTCCGGACGGTGGCCGGAGCGGGGGCGTCGGTGCCGTGGTCACCCTGGGTGTGCTCGTCCTGCTGGCCGCGGCCGGCGCGGTGCTGCTGAGCCGGCGGAGCCGCAAGCGGCGGGAGCGGCAGGAGCGGGCCGGTCTGGAGGAACTGCGCCCGGTGGTGGACGAGGACATCACCGCGTTCGGCGAGGAGCTGAGCCGTATCGGGTTCGACCCGACGGGCCCGGACGCGAGCGAACCCGCCCGCGACGACTACGCCCGAGCGCTCGACGCCTACGAGGAGGCCAAGCGCGCCATGGCGAAGGCCCGGCGGGCGCGGGATGTACGCGGGCTGAGCGCGTCCCTGGAGCGGGGCCGGTTCGCCCTCGCCACGCTGGAGGCGCGCCTCGACGGGGACCCGCTGCCCGAGCGCAGGCCGCCCTGCTTCTTCGACCCCCGGCACGGTCCCTCGGTCGAGGACGCCACCTGGGCGCCGCCCGACGGGGGAGAGGAGCGCACGGTGCCGGTCTGCGCCGCCGACGCCACCCGGCTGGCGGACGGGCTGGAGCCCATGACACGCGAGGTCGGCACGGCGCGCGGCCCGCGTCCCTACTGGAATGCCGGGCCGGTGTACGCACCCTGGGCCGCGGGCTACTTCGGCGGCGGGCTGCTCCCCGGGATGCTGATGGGGACCCTGCTGGGCAGCAGCCTCTTCGGCCCGTACGCCTACGGTGCCGACGCCTACGACGGCGACGGCGGCGCGGGCGGTGACTTCTCCGGGGGTGACTTCTCCGGTGGCGACTTCGACTCGCGCGACTTCGGTGGCGGGGAATTCGGGGACGGCGGGGGATTCGGCGGCAGCGGCGGTGACTTCGGCGGGGGCGGAGGCTTCTGAGGCGTCCGCCCGGCCCCCTGGGACTGTTTGACCGAACCCTGCACTGGTTACCTGCCCGAGTGCGCGGGAGAGAGCTCGCCCCGTGTAGGCACCGGAGGGTTGAGGACACAGCCCCCGGTGCCGTCTGTGGGCGCGGGGTGATGTGTCGGTAACACGTGGAGGGTGCGGGGTTGCCGCGGCAGCGGTCGCGGGTCCACTCTCGAAGTACTCGGCGGAATGCCCCAGTCGGCCCGTACCTGCGCGCCGAGGCTCGATCCGCCCCGACCCGTCTCGTCCCCAGGGGGACCGATGAGTGCCGCATCCGGTCGCGCGAGGACGTCTGTGGCCTGCGCGCGGCGCAGAGCCGCGGCCTCGTTCGCCGCTACGGCGCCGTGGCCTGCGGCCGACCGGTCCGCCGAGGCGGCGGACAACGGTGGGTGGGGCACCCGTGACGCCGAGCCCCGGGCCGCCGAGCCCCACGACAACGAGCGGGAGCTGCGCGACCAGGTCGAGGAACTGCGGACCGAGGTCGGACAGCTGCGTCAGGCCCTGGACTCCCGCCCGGTGATCGACCAGGCCCGCGGCATGGTGATGGCCCTGGCCCCGTGCGACGCGCGGACCGCGTGGTGGGTGCTGGTGCAGGTTTCGCAGCACTCCAACGTCAAGCTGCGCAGGGTCGCCGCCGCGCTGGTCGACGGAGCCGAGGGGGAGCCCGTGCCCCGGCCCGTGCGGCAGGCCCTGGCTGCCGCCATGCGCCAGGTCCGTACCGACGCTTCCGGGTGACTCCCGCTTCTCGCGGCGCCTTTCGGCGTCTCGCTGCGCGGGGGACCCCGGTCGGCGGAGTCCGTCAGTCCTGCCGCTGACCGTCGTCGGGGGTCGGCTGCGGAGCGGGTGTCGCCGGCCGGCCGAACCGGTCCGGGTAACCGGCTTGCTCCGCGCCGCCGAACTGCTCTCCGCCGCCGTACTGCTCGGTTCCGTCGAACTGCTCCGGGCCTGCATGCCGTACGGGCTGCGGCGCCGGCGCGGGCTGTGCCTGAGCCTGTGTGGGCCGCGGGGCCTGTGCGGGGCGCCGCGCCTGTGCGGGGCGCCGCGGTTGTCCGGACTGCGGGGCAGGTGCGGGCCCAGGTGCCGGCCCGGTTCGTTCGCCCTGGCCGCCGTCGGGCCCCTGGGCGGGAGCGGCCTGCGGTCTGCCGGTATCGGGGTGGCGGTTGTGCACCGGCGAGAAGTCCAGCGCCTGTTCGGCTTCCTGCGCAAGAGCCTGAGCGGCCTCGCGGACGTCCGCGGGCACGTCCCCGTGCTCCTCGACCAGGCTGTTGTAGATCGGCGAAGCGTGACCGTTGTCGGTCGGCATGAGGCGGCTCTCCTCTCGGGCAGGGACACAGAACCGGCCACCCGCGTGCGAGCGCACGGGCGGCCAGACGCAGACCATACGCCCCCGGACCGGGACACCTGGGCCTCAGAGCGCTTCTTGTGGCATACCTCGCAGTTGGCCGGTTCCGTACGATCCGACCGGCCCCACCTCGTACGATCCGGCGGCCCGCGTCCAGCGGTGGAGGGCAGGGGAGGAAGGGGCGGGCGGTGCAGTGCTCAACGGGCCGGGGCGGCATGAAGGAGGGCGAGCACCTCCTCGTCGGAGGTCTGCGGGAAGTCGTCGTACCAGAGGCCGACCGCCTCGAACGCGGCGGGCTGGTGCAGACAGACCACCACATCGGCCTCGGTGCTGAGCGCGGTGACGGCCTGCGGCGCTCCGACCGGTGCCGCCAGCACCAGCCGGGACGGGCCCTGCCCGCGTACGTGGCGGAGCGCGGCGCGGGCGGTGACGCCCGTGGCCAGCCCGTCGTCCACGACGAGCACGGTGCGGCCCGCGACGCGCGGTGCCGGGCGGTCACCGCGGTAGAGGGCCTCACGACGGTGGAGTTCCATACGCTCCTGCGCCACCGACGAGGAGAGCCGGTCCTCCGTCATGCCCAGCATCTCCAGCGCCGTCCCGTCGAAGACGGGCGGGTCCTCACCGGCGAGGGCCCCGACCCCGTACTCGGGCCGGCCCGGCAGCGCGACCTTGCGGGCGACGAGCACGTCGAGCGGGGCCTCCAGCGCGCGGGCCACCTCCGCGGCGACGGGTACGCCGCCGCGGGGGAGCGCCAGCACCAAGGGGTCGGGCAGGCCCTCGTGGCGCCGCATCTCCTGGAGCGAAGCGGCGAGTTCGCGGCCCGCCTGGGTGCGGTCTGCGAAACGCATCGGAGTCCCTCCTGTCACAGGTCGTCGGTCGTCGTCCGTCGTCACACGTCGTCGTCACTCGCCGTCCGTGGTGGGCGGGAGAGCGAACCAGGCGGCTGCTTCCCGGGCGACCTCTTCCAGCGCGCCGGGTTCCTCGAACAGGTGCGTGGCCCCGGGGACGACGTGCAGCCGGTGCGGGGCCCGCAGCCGGTCGGCGGCCGCCTCGTTGAGCCGCAGCACCTCCGCGTCGTGCCCGCCGACCACCAGCAGCACCGGCGCCAGAACCTCCGGCAGCGCGTCTCCCGCGAGGTCGGGGCGGCCGCCCCGCGAGACCACCGCGTACACCGGCCCTCCCCGTTCTGCCGCCGCCGTCAGCGCGGCCGCCGCGCCGGTGCTCGCCCCGAAGAGTCCCACCGGCAGCCCGGCCGTCCGCTCGGTGCGGCCCAGGGCGTCGATCGCCGCCACCAGCCGACGTCCCAGCAGCGGGATGTCGAAGCGGTGCTCCGCGGTGGCCGCGTCCACGTGCTCCTCCTCGCCGGTCAACAGGTCGAGCAGCAGCGTGGCCAGGCCCTCCTCGCGCAGCGCTGCTGCGACCGCCCGGTTGCGGGGACTGAACCGCGAGCTGCCGCTGCCGTGGGCGAACAGTACGGTCGCGTTCGCCGCGTCCGGCACCGCCAGGTCGCCTGTCAGAAGGGCGCCGTCATCCGTTTCGATCTGCACGGTTTCCGTGGTCTCCGCAGCCATGCCTGATCACTTCCGCGCCTCGGCGTTTCCCGTCCGGCCGCTCTCCGGGTGCCCGTGGGCGGCGCGGCCCAACCACGCGGCGGCGCTCCGTACGGCTCACCGGGCGCCGACCAGCAACCCCGCCGTGAGCTGGGGTTTCGCGCATATTGCTCGCGGATGACGCCCTTGTGACGGGCGTGTGGCGCTGCTTACGGTCGGGCGACCGCAGGGCATCGGGGCCCGCTCTTGCCAGGGCCGCCGCATGCCTTGCCGCCTTCGTCGCCGGGCACCGGGGCTGCTGTCTCAGGCCCCGTGCGGGCCCCCGCCGTGTCGCGGCGGGCGAGAGATTGGGTTTTCCATGCTGACGATCCTCGGATTCGTCATGATTGCCGCCTTCCTGGTGCTGATCATGACGAAGAAGATGTCCCCCATAGCCGCGCTCGTCCTCATCCCCGCGCTGTTCTGCGTGCTGGTCGGACAGGGCGCCCACCTGGGAAAGTACGTACTCGACGGGATCGGCGACCTCGCGCCCACGGCCGCGATGCTGATGTTCGCGATCGTCTTCTTCGGCGTCATGATCGACGTGGGCCTCTTCGACCCGGTCGTCCGCGGCATCCTGCGGTTCTGCAAGGCGGACCCGATGCGGATCGTCGTGGGCACTGCCGTGCTGGCCGCGATCGTCTCGCTGGACGGTGACGGGTCGACGACATTCATGATCACCGTCTCCGCCATGCTGCCGCTGTACCGGCGGCTGGGGATGAGCGTCGTCGTGATGACGGGCGTCGCCGCCACCGCCAACGGCGTCATGAACACCTTGCCCTGGGGCGGTCCCACGGCGCGGGCCGCGACCGCCCTCAAGCTCGACGCGGGCGACATCTTCGTCCCCATGATCCCGGCCCTCGCCGTCGGCATGCTGTGCGTGCTGGCGCTGGCGTACCTCCTCGGCCTGCGGGAACGGCGCCGCCTGGGCACCCTCTCCCTGGACGGGCCGGCCGCCGACCGCGGGGCCGCGCGCGCGGAGACGGACACGGAGCCGGTGGCCAAGGCTGCCGTACTCGTGGGTGCTGGTGCGCATGCCGGTACCCGTACGGGTGGTGTCGGCGCGGCTGGCCGAGGCGGTGTCCGGCGGGTGTCCCTCCGCAAGGATGGCGGCACCGCAGCAGCGGACGGCCCCGCGGCGACGGGGGGCTCCCCGGACACCGCACATTCCGCACATTCCGCGGGCTCCGCGGGCACCGGGGCGGGGGCGGCGGACACCGACGTGCTGGACCCGGACCGGGCCTGCCTGCGGCCCAGGCTGTACTGGTTCAACGCGGCCCTCACCGTCGCGCTCCTCGTCCTCCTGATCGCCCAGTTGCTGCCGATCCCGGTGCTCTTCCTGCTCGGCGCGGCGCTCGCGCTGACCGTCAACTTCCGCAACATGGCCGACCAGAAGGCGAGGATCGCCGCCCACGCGGAGAACGTGCTGAACGTCTCCGGCATGGTCTTCGCGGCAGCGGTCTTCACCGGCGTCCTCACCGGTACGGGCATGGTGGAGGAGATGGCCCGCACCGTGGTCGGGGCGGTCCCCGACGCGCTCGGGCCGCACATGGCGCTGGTCACGGGCATCCTCAGCATCCCGTTCACGTACCTGATGTCGAACGACGGCTTCTACTTCGGCATCGTCCCGATCCTCTCCGAGGCCGGGGCCGCGCACGGCGTCAGCTCGCTGGAGATCGCCCGTGCCTCGCTGGTCGGGCAGCCGCTGCACATGTCGAGCCCGCTCGTCCCGGCGGTCTACGTGCTGGTCGGGATGGCGAAGGTCGAGTTCGGCGAGCACACCAGGTTCACCCTCAAGTGGGCGGTGCTCACGGCGCTGGCGGTACTGGCGGCGGGGCTGCTGTTCGGGGTCCTGTAACGGCCGCCGCCGGGCCCCGCGAGGTCCCTTACTCTTCCAGGCAGAGTTCAACCGGAAGGCGCTCCTCCGGTCGACAGTACGGAACGGACGGAACGCCAGGCACCCTACGGAGAGGAGACGGCCGTGCGCATACGGCCCCCGCGGCGCGTCTTCTCCCACGTGCTGACCGCCCAGCTCGCACTCGTCGTCGGGGTGACCGCCCTGGTCAGCGGACTGTTCCTGGCACCGCTCGGGGACCAGCTCGACCGCCAGGCCATGCGCCGCGCCCTCGCCGTCGCGCAGAGCACGGCGGCCCGGCCCGACCTGGCGGCCGACCTCGCCGCGGCCCGCCGGGAGGGGCGCGTCCCCTCCCCGCGCGGCCCTCTCCAGAGCGAGGCGGAGCGGGTGCGGCGGGCCACGGGCGCCGAGTACGTCGTCGTCCTGGACCGGCGCGGCATCCGCTGGTCGCACCCGTCCCCCTCAGCGGTCGGGCGGCACGTCTCCACCGAGCCGGGCCGCGTACTGGAGGGGCGCGAGGTCACCGCCATCGACGAGGGCACCCTCGGCCGCTCCGCGCGCGGCAAGGCACCGCTGCGCGACGCCGAAGGGAACGTCGTGGGGGCCGTCTCCGTCGGCATCGACTACGCCAACGTCCGCGACGGACTGCTGGCCGCCGTCCCCGGGCTGCTGACGTACGCGGGAGGTGCCCTCGCCGCCGGGGCGCTGGCCGCCTACCTGCTCGCCCGCAGGCTGCGCCGCCGTACGCACGCGCTCGCGTTCTCCGACATCTCCGCGCTGCTGGCGGAGCGCGAGGCGATGCTGCACGGGCTCGCCGAGGGGGTGGTCGCCCTCGACGCGGCCGGACGCATCCGGCTCGTCAACGACGAGGCCCAGCGGCTCCTCGGCCTCGGCCCCGACGCCCTCGGCCTCCCGGTGACGGAGGCCCTCTCCGGTGCGGGCGCCACCGGCGGCACCCGCGGCCCTGACGGCCTCCGTGGCTCCGGCGGCACCGAGGGTCCCGGTGGCACCGAGAGCGCTGCCGCCCCCGGCGGCCTGGAACCCGCCGGGGGCGCGGAGCCGACCGGGAGCCCGGCCCCCGCCGGGGATGTCGGCCAGGGGGGTGCGGGCGGTGCGCGGGAGAGCCGTGGTGGCCGTACGGCGGACGTGCTGGCCGGGCGGGTGACCGGCCGCGACCTGGTGACCGTCAGCGGCAGCCGGGTGCTGGTCGCCAACCGGATGCCCACCGCGGACGGCGGAGCCGTCGTCACCCTGCGCGACCGCACCGAGCTGGAGCGGCTCGGCCGCGAGCTGGAGGGCACCCGCGGGCTCCTCGACGCGCTCCGCGCCCAGGACCACGAGCACGCCAACCGGCTGCACACCCTGCTCGGCCTGCTGGAGCTGGAGCTGTACGACGAGGCGGCCCGGTTCGTCACCGACGCGCTCGGCGTGCACCGGGCCACCGCGGAAGAGGTCACCGAACGGGTGCGGGACCCGCTGCTGTCCGCGCTGCTGGTCGGGAAGGCGGCGGTGGCCGCCGAACGCGGGGTCGCACTGCAACTGGCGGCCCGCTCCCGGCTGCCGGACCGCCTCGTCGACCCGAGCGGACTGGTCACCGTCGTCGGCAACCTGGTCGACAACGCGCTCGACGCGGCGGCCCGGAGCGCCGAGCCGACCGTCGAGGTCGAGCTGGGTGCGGAGGGCACCACGGTGGTGCTGACCGTCCGCGACTCGGGGCCTGGGGTGCCGGCCGCGCGACGCGAGCTGGTCTTCGAAGAGGGCTGGTCCACCAAGACGCCCGACCCGGACCCCGGGCCTTCCCCGCACGGGGCACACCGCGGCCTCGGCCTGGCCCTCGTGCGGCGGTTCGCCGAGCGGGCGGGCGGCACCGTACGCGTCGGCGCCGCACCCGGTGGCGGCGCCGAGTTCCGCGTCGTCCTCCCGGAGGCGCTGAGGCAGCCGCTGAACGACGGAGTACCCGCAGCACTCCGCGCGCCCGAGGAGTCCGGGGGGCCCACAGGAACCGAAGAGCCCGATGGAACCGAAGCGCCCGCCGGGCGAGGGAAGCGGCCATGACGGAGGAGCGGGACCGCGCTGCGGACGGGGGGAACGAGAGGGACGAGGAGGACGAGACGGAGGAGAGGAAGGAGACGGGCGGGGCCGGTTCGGCGGACGAGGTGGACGAGGTGGGTGAGGCGCCCCGGACGGACGAGGCCGTGGGCTCGTCGGGCGAGGCAGGTCCGACGGCGATCGACGTCCTCGTCGTGGACGACGACCCGAACGTCGCCCGCATCAACGCGGCGTACGTCGACAAGATCCCCGGCTTCCGGGCCGCCGGGGCGGTGCACAGCGCGGCCGACGCGCTGCTCTTCGTGCGCCGCCACCCCGTGGACCTCGTCCTGCTGGACCACTACCTGCCGGACGAGTCAGGGCTGGCCCTCCTCGACCGCCTGCACGGCACCGGCGTCGAGGCCGAGGTCATCATGGTCACGGCGGCCCGCGACACCGGGACCGTCCGCGCCGCCCAGCGGCGCGGTGCGCTCCAGTACGTGGTGAAGCCGTTCACCTTCGCCCACCTGCGGAGCAAGCTCGACAGCTACGCCGCCCTCCGCCACGAGCTGGCCACGGCACCGGTGGCCGGGGCCAGCCAGGAGACGGTCGACCGTGTCTTCGGCGCCGCCACGGTGCCCGGCGGCAGCGCCGAGACCCTCCCCAAGGGGCACTCGGTCCTCACGGCGGACCTCGTACGCGGTGTCCTGCACACGGCTCAGCAGCCCCTCTCGGCGCAGGAGGTGGCCGACCGCGCGGGCCTCAGCCGGCAGACCGCGCAGCGGTACCTGAAGCTGCTGGAGGGGGCCGGACTGGTACGGCGCCGCCTCAAGCACGGTGAGACGGGCCGCCCCCAGCACCTCTACCGCTGGAACGGTCCGGTGGCGTGAGGGCCCGGGCTCGTGGGCGGGCGGCGACGCGGATCGTCGACGTCCACGGCGAGGGCGACACCGGACGTGGAACGGAACGCCGCCACGCCGCCGTCCCGCTCGATCGCGTCGAACGGATTCGAGTCGTCCAAGTGCACCGCCCACCGCAGGGAGCGATCGGCGCCCAGCCGGGCGAAGAACCCCTCCGAACCGTGGGAGCCCTCACCGGCCCACAGCGCCCCGCCGTCCTCCAACGCCACCGCCGCCAGGACGCAGTCCGCATACGTGCACCACTCCGGGTCCCTCGCCGCCGCCTCCACGTCGAACGGCTCCCCGATCGCCAGCGGGCTCGGCGCGCCGGCGCCGCACAGGTTGCTGCCGGACACCTCGTACGCGGCGACGACACCCTCGTCCCCGCACAGGTACAGGGCGTCACCGAGCGGCAGTCGGAAGTCGTCCCACAGGTGGTGCAGGGCGGTCGGTGGCGGACCCGTCGGGCGGACGGCCACGCCTGCCGAGCGGAGGACACGCAGGACGTCGGCGCCCGCCCGGGGGACGTGGGCACGGGCTGTCCCGGCGTGCCGCCAGGTGAGAGTGAACGGTGCCGCCGGGCCGAAGCCCCCGCGCAGACAGTCCCTGAGCGCGTCCGTACAGGCGCCGTAGTAGCCGCCCGGACCGTTCAGCGCCTCACCCAGCGCGCAGAAGAGGCCCGCGTGGTCGGTGGTGTGACGGCCGTCGAGCACGAAGGTGGCGGCGTGCGGCGGCTGTGCCGGTGCCGTTGCCGTCGGCGGGCGGGGGTGGCGCCATACGGCGCGCAGCCGTGCCGCGTCCAGCCACGCCTCCCTGCCGTCCTCCCGGAGCCCCGCCCAGGCGTTGCGGCGCCCCTGGCCGCTTCGACGGCGCCACAGCGACCAGATCTCGCCGGTTCCCCGGCGGGGCGGGTCCAGCAGGTATCCGGTGACACGGACGTCGAGCGAACCGTCCGCCCGCTGCTCCTCCGCCAGGTGTGCGTCGCCCACCGTGTACGCGGCGACGGGCCGCCCGAACGGCCCGAGGACCCGGACCTCCAACTCCTCGTGCCCGGCCGCCACCGGCGGCTCCGCCACCCGCCCGGCCCCCACCGCGCGGAAGGCGGCGGCCTCTCCCTCGCTGCCGAAGAAACCCACCAGATCCCGGACCGTGTAGAGGTCGCTCTCCGCGCGGGTGCAGTGCAGCACGTAGCCGCCCTCCCCGAGGGCCAAGTCCCCTCTCCCCTCGTGTGGACGCCGCGACGCGGGGCACACCCTGTGCGCGTCACTCAACTCGCTCTCCTGGGAGCAGCCGCCGTCCCCGGGCAGCACTTCGTCGAGAAGTCGCCATGCGGGCTGCTGAAGCTGTGGTGCTCCTCGTCCGAGGCGCACCTGCGTGCCCCCGGAGGGAGGGAGCCGAGAAGCCGGGGCAGCTCCTCCGTGTACGCGGCCGCACACTGAAACCGCGGAACTCGGGGTGCTGTTCGACGGTGGTGCATCGCATAGGAGGTCAGGGCAACGGGGAGATCTGGATATCGAAGTCGCCCAGGACCGATACCACTTCGTCGAAGTCCTGGCTGCCGAGGCGGTCGCGAGACGCCTCGAAGTCATGCCACCCGAGACTGAAGGGGGCTGTCTTGCGGGCACCGCTGTTGATGAGACAGTCCGCAAGGGCGTTGATGTTGGATCCGAAGTACCCTCCTGGCCCGTTCACAGCCTCACCGAGTGCGCAGTAGAAGCTGTCGATGTTGGCCAGGTCGGCACCCTCGATCTCGCAGACGCTCCCCGCTCCTTGCTTCTCGGCCTTGTGCCCAGTGCGGAACCACGCCTGCTGGGCCACGTGCAACCAGCTCCGGTGGGCCTCTGCGGGCAAGGACTTCCACTGTCCTGTTTCGCGCGGAGTTTCCTGGACCCACTGCGCCCAAATGGCTCTGGCGTACGGGTAGGACTTTCCGTATCCGAAGAAGGTCGCTTCCAGATCGGTTTGGCCATGTGTCGTCTGGCGGCTGTTGATGCCAGTGATCTCGACTCTGCCGATGTAGTACGAGCCGATCTCCCTGCTGTGGACGTCCCAGATCTGCAACTCCACGTCTTCGAACAGCACCGGCACGGTGGAGGGACTGGAGGAGGTGCCGATGAGGGTGATGACTGTGGAGTCGGCTGAGGAGGAGACGAAGAAACCGTCGACATCGACTGCGGTGAGAAGCTCCCGTTGCGTTTCGTCTTCCACGAGTCTGTACATCGCTGTGGCTCACTTCCAGCCGTCATCAGGGAAATGAGGCGCTTTGAAGGGGTGGATGGTCGCGTAGTGGTCGTCGGACCATCCCATCACTTTACGGCCGTCCGGCAGCGTCTTGACGAGGATCCGGGAGTTCTCCGGGTCCTTTGCGCCCGGTACGCGGTATTCCTCGGCGCCGGCCCACGGCCGCTCGTGCGGCTTGTGAGTCCCCTGGAAAGTCTTCGGTTGCCCTGTATGGGGATCGGTCTGCCTTTCGCCTCCTCCGGCACGGATGTCCTCGTAGGCCTTGACGAAAGTCTTCCGCAGTCCCTGGGGCCATGGATCGGACAAGCGGGGCGGCGTCTTCTTGTCCTTCGGGCATTCCTTGAGACCCAGCGGATCGGACCAGGAGTACGGGTTGATCACGTACGTGAAGTCGTGCGGGCTGGGACTGAGGCCGAGGGGGTCCGGGGTCAGGTAACGGGCGGTCGCCGGATCGTAGTATCGATGGAAGTTGTAGTGCAGTCCCGTCTCCGCGTCGGCGTACTGGCCGGGAAAGCGGAGGGGGCAGGTTTCCGGGGTGGTGGGGGCTGGGAGGGGGGTGCCCCAGAGGGTGGTGCGGTGGTGCCAGGTCGGGTGGCCGTCCGGGGTGAACAGTTCGGTCGGGGTGCCGGTGGCGTCGGTGACCACCGCGCGGTAGTGCGTCACACCCAGTTCGCTGGTCACCTGGGTGAGGGGGCGGTGGGTCGCCGGGGCGTACTCCCAGGTGCGTGCGGCCCCGTCCTCGGTGACCTCTTCCGCGAGGCGGGTCATGTCCCAGGCGAAGGTGAGGGGGCGCCCTTCGGGGCCGGTTCTGATGAGGCGGCGGCCCAGCGGGTCGTAGGTGTAGGTCCAGGTCTCGCCGTCGGGGGTCACCGCCTCGGTGAGGCGGTCGTGGGCGTCCCAGGTGTAGGACCAGGTGCGGGTTCTGCCGCTGAGGAGCCGGCGGGTCCTGCTCACGAGGCGCCCCGCGGCGTCGTGTTCGTAGGTGGTGCGGCCGGCGCTGCGGACGAGGGTGCCCTCGTGGACGCGTGCGCCGGCGTCGGGGTGGCCGGGGGCTTCGGCGCGGGTCTGGTTGCCGGCCGCGTCGTAGGCGTACCGCTCCGTCCAGCCGTGCGCCTGCACCCCGGTGACCCGGCCGGCCGGGTCGAGGTCGAAGTGGCGGGTGCCGGAGGTGAGTTCGCGGATCTCGGTGACGTATCCGTCGGGCCGGTAGGCGTAGGAGCGGTGCTGGAGGAGCTCGTCGCCCGGGGAGGTGACGGTCTGGCCGGTGAGCCGGTCGGTCTCATCCCAGCGCTGGGTGAGGGTGACACCGCCGACGGCGCGCTGTGTCTCGCGCCCGGCGGCGTCGTGCGTGAAGGTGAGGGTCTGGCCCCCGGTGGTGAGGGTGCGGGGCCGGTCGGCGGCGTCGTACGTCCACGACGAGGTGAGCCCTGACGGTGTGGTGCGGGTGAGCCGGTTGCCCACCGCGTCGTAGGTGTAGGAGGTCCGGCGGCCGTCGACGGTCTCGGACACGAGGCGTCCCGCCGGGTCCCGTTCGAGGGTGAGGACGGTGTCGCCGTGGCGGGCGCGGGCCAGGGCGCCGCCCGCGTCGTAGGCGAAGGTCGTCGTCTCGCCGGCTGTCTCGTCGTGCTCGGTGAGGACCCGCCCGAGGGCGTCGTGCGTGGAGCGCAGGGTCTGCCCGAGCGCGTTGGTCCGGGCGGTGAGGCGGCCCGCCGCATCGTGCTCGTAGGTCAGTGCCGCGCCGTTGAAGTCGGTCTCCGCGGCGAGGCGGCCGGCCGCGTCGTACGTGTAACGCCACTCGCGGCCCTGCGGGTTGGTGACGGCGACCAGGCGCAGCTCCGTGTCGTACGCGAAGGCGTACCGGGTGCCGTCCGGGTCGGTGCGGGTGGTCGGCAGGTCGAAGTGGGTGCGGGTCCAGGTGGTGGTGTGGCCGGCCTGGTCGGTGTGCTTGGCGAGGTTGCCCTCGCAGTCCCACTTCCACTCCTCGCGGGTTCCGTCCGGGTGCTCCCGCCAGGCGGGCCTGCCCTCGATGGTCCAGCCGAGGCGGGTGGTGTGGCCCAGCGGGTCGGTGAGGGCGGTGACGCGGCCGTGCGGGCCGCGGCGGACGTGGGTGGTGTGCCCGAGCGGGTCGGTGACGGCCACCGGGAGGCCGGCCGCGTTCGTGGCCACCGTCGTGGTGCGGTCGAGCGCGTCCGTGACGGAGGCGAGATGGCCCGCCGCGTCGTAGGTCCAGTGGGTGGTCGCGCCCGTCGGGTCGGTGGTGGAGGTGCGGGCGCCGCGGTCGTCGTAGGTGTGGCGCCACACCGCCCCGCCGGGTTCGCGGATCTGAAGGGGGAGGCTGTCGTCGTCGTACACGGCCTCGGCGTGCGTGCCGTCGGGGCGCTCGATGCGGGTGAGGCAGCCCGCCTCGTCGTAGTCGTAGCGGACCGTGCGGCCCAGCGGGTCGGTGACGGCGACGGGGTGGCGGCCGGTCTCGTCCCACTCGGTGCGGGTGGTGTGGCCGAGCGCGTCGGTGACCTCGACGACCTTGTACGCCTCGTCGAGCACGTAGGTCGTCTCGTGGCCCTGCGAGTCGGTGTAGCGGGTGGTGCGCGTGGTGTCGTCGTAGCGGAAGCGGCCGGAGAGGATGCCGGTCGGCCCGACGGTGCGCAGGACGCGGCCCCGGTGGTCGTAGACGTAGGCGAACGCGGTGCCGTTGCGGTCCTTCCAGGACGTGATGCGGTGCTCGTCGTCGTAGCGGAAGAGCAGCGGCTTGCCGGTGGAGTTGACGACGCCTTCCAGGTCGCCGCCCTCGGTGTAGGTGAAGGCGACCAGCCGGGTGCGGTGCTGGTACGCGTCGCCGTGCAGCAGGTGCAGGGCGGTGACGCGGTGCAGGGCGCGGTCGGTCTCCACGGCGATCCGGTAGCCGCCGGAGTGGGCGATGTGCGTGGGCAGGCCGTGCTCGTCGTAGGCGAAGGTGATGCGGTCGCCCTCGCCGCTGCGGTCGGTGACCGCGTGCAGCGCCAGTTCCGGGCCGCCCACCGGGAGGCGGGAGAAGTGCAGGCGCCGGTTCTCCTCCGGGACGGTGAGGGTGAAGGTGCCGTCCGGCTTGCCGTCCCAGCGCAGCGGCCAGCGGGGCCCGGACACGGGCAGGGTGGGGGTCTCCGGGTCGGGCACCGGGTAGCGCAGCACCATGCCGTCGTCCGCGACGTAGACGACACCCTTGTCGTCGAGTTCGAGACGCTGGTCGAGCGTCGCCGCCCAACTGGGGCCGAACCAGCCGCCGCACGGGTGCCCGGAGACGTAGTGGCGCTCCAGAACGAGCGGCAGGGCGCCGGGCAGGTCCACGTCCGTGGCGGACATGAACATCTCACCCGTCGCGACGTCGACGGGCTCGCCCTCACCGCACCTCTCACTGTTGCACTTGTCGTGCTTGTTCGGCTCGCCGTCGGCGCGCCTGGCGGCGCTGCCGTCGCGGCGCAGGGCGCGTTCGCGGCGCGCCAGCCGCTGGGCGGCGCTCTTGGCGGCGGAGGCGCCCTTGCGTGCGGCGCCACCGCCGCCGGTGGCGAGGGCGAGCAGCACGTCGGGGGTGAGCTGGCCCGCGGCCCGGGAGGGGTTGCGCTGCCACTCGTCCCAGTTGCTGACGGCCTTGGCGAACTCCTTGGGGTGGTCGATGGCGTAGGCGGCGCCGTCGACCATGCCGGCGAGCTGGAGACTGGCGCCGCCCGGCCCGTCCTCGACCATGTACTCGAACTGCTTCCACATGCCCTTGGCGCTGTCGCCCATCCCGCCGAGGAAGTCGCCGGCCCCCTTCTTGAAGCGGTTCCAGCCCTTGGGCGGGTCGGGTGCCTTCTCGGCGGCCTTGTCGAGCTTGCTCTTGGAGGTGTCGACGACGCCCTGGAGTTCGCTCTCCAGCTTGTCGAGCCTGCGGTAGCAGCCGTCGAGGCCGCTGATCGGGTCGTCCTCCGGCGGTTTGTCGGGCAGTGGCTCGTCACCGCGGTCCTTCGCCGCCTGGTAGTCCTTCCAGTCCTTCCAGTGCTTCGTGGAGGCGGCCCGGATCTCGTCCGCGTCCTTGATGATCGGCTTGACCCGCTTCTGCACGGACCGCAGCTTGTCCGCGTACGCGTCCAGGGCGCCCGCCGCCGAGGTGAAGTACTTGCGGGCCGACTCCAGTTCCCTGGGCAGGTACTTGCTGGCGTCCTCGAAGCTGTCCGAGGCGGCGCCGGTCCACGGCAGGAGGGACAGGTCGGTCAGCTTCTCGTTGCCGTCCTTGAAGGCACCCGCGTAGGCCTTGAGCCTGACGACGAGATCGTCGATCTTGTCGGGGTCGCCGGGGATGACGTCGTCGGGCTCGGCGTGCAGGGGTATCCGCTCGGGGGTCCCGCCCTCCATCGCGTCCTTCTGCGTCATGCGATGTTGCCCTTCCCGCCGCCGTCGGTCACCCATCCCTCGCCGCCGGGACCGGCGACCTGGTAACGGGGGTTGGTGGGCAACTCGCCCGTGACGTGCGTGCCGTCACCGCCGCCGTGCCCCGAGCCCCCGTCGCCGCCACCGCCGCCGTCGAGCCACGGTTCCTGGTAGATCTCGGGCGGCGGGTCGAAGTGGGGGCGGTCCCCGTCCTTCCAGGCCCGCAGGCCGTGTTCGCCGAACGGGAGCTTGGCGATGTTGTCCTCGGTCGGCGAGAAGTCCTTGATCCGCAGCAGGTCGGCCATCATGTACGCCGCGATGACCTGCCGCAGGGTCTCGACGATCGTGTCGGTGTGCTCGGCGACCCGGCCCATGCCGAAGCCCCACTTCTCCAGCACGTCCTTGGCGGGCTTCTCGATGTCGTAGGTGGCCGCGTTCTGGATGCCGCTCGCCATCGGCTTCCAGTCGTCCTTGACCTTGCGCGCGGCGACGACGGACTCCTCCAGGGGCGTCAGGATCTTGCGCACCTTCGCGATCTCGATGGCATAGCCGTCCCCCGGCTTGGGGCCGTGCTCCCCGTCCCCCGACATCGCTACTCCTCCTCGGCTTCCAGCGTCGCCGCCTCCAGCAGGAACGGCCGTGGTCCCAGCGGATCCACCAGCGCCCGCACCCCCTCGGGAAGCAGCTCCACCAGGTCTTCCGCCGTGGTGGACGCCCAGTCGCACACCCCGGCGAACAGCGCGAGCGCCTCCCAGGAGGTGAAGACCGGTACCACGGGCCCTTCGGCCGTCTCGGACACGAAGAAGCCCGGGCGTTCCGGGCGCTGGAAGTACAACCGGGTGGCGCGCAGTTGAGCCAGCCGCTGGGACGGAGTCATCCGTGCGGCTGACTCCTTGTGCACCAGGTCGCGCAGCGACATCCCTACCCCCTCCTCCGACCGTCCCGCCCGAGGCCATTTTGGACGCCTGTGTGCGCTGATGATGGCACGCCTGTCCGACAGTTCAGTATTTCGGCGACGGTCTGAGGCTCCGTTGCGACGGAGTTGTGACGCACCGGACCGCACCTCCTCCGACGCGACCGCTGCTCCCTGACGCGCTCGTTGCGCCGCCCCGCTGTCGTCCCTCACTCCCTGCCGAGCCCCCGGCGGATCGCCGTCTCCACGGAGGAGTGGCCTCCCGCGGGCCGCTCCGACGCGCAGGGCACCGCCGGGTACAGCGGCGGCTGCGCCAGGAAGCGGGGCCGCGTGCCGTGGTGCGGCTGCACGGCGTGCACCAGGACCGGATGGCACAGGTACACGTCCCCCGGGCTCCCCGTCGCCTGGGCGAGGCGGCACGGTGACCGCTCGGGTACGGTGACGTTTCGGGCGCGCCGGCCCAAAGCCCGACGTCCGCGCCGCACGATGAGGAATGGTGCTGAACCGCGTAGCCGTTCTCTCCGGCACCCGTGGAGTTCTGCCCGCCCTGGAGGTGGAGGCGGTGCTTGCCGAGCCGGACGTGCGAGATGCCGACCGCGTGGTGCTCGCCGGCGACCGTACCGTGTGGATCAGCGGGAACGCCGACCGGGAACGTGCGGACGCCCCCGCGGCCTTCGTGCCGCGGGGGCGTCCGCAGCCGCGAGCCTTGAGGCCCGCGGCCCTGCACCGGTTACTGCATCGCCTGCTCGATGGTGGTGTTCCAGTAGGAGACGGTGGAGCTGTCGCCGAGGGCGAGGCCGGCGCCTTCGGGAGCGTCGAGGTTGGCGGGGCTGCCGGTGCCGTGCAGGGTGCGGTCGGCCAACTCGACCGTCAGCCGCTTCTCGCGGTGCACGTCGGCGCCGTCACCCTCCGCCAGACCGAGCGCGGCGTAGGCGGACTTGCCCGGTTCCAGGGAGACCACGGCCTGCGGCTTGCCGCCGCCCTCCGCGATCGGAGCCTGGGCGTTCGGGTACCCCACCAGCGGGTAGCCGTACAGGTCGCAGCGGGTGCTGCCGTTGTTGGTGGCTTTGAGCAGGATGACCGGCGCGGTGCCGCCGGTCTGCTGGAGACCGACGGTGGTGGTGCCGAGGGCGCACGTGGTGCCCTGGGAGTCGGAGCCCGAACCCGCAGTGCTTCCGGCGCTTCCGGCGCTTCCGCCCTTGCCGGCGTTTCCGCCCTTGCCGGCGTTTCCGCCGCGGGCGCTCGTGCCGCCGCTGCCCCCGTCGCCGCCCCCGGTGCCGTTCTGCGCACCGCTGTTGCCGCCGTTCCCGCCGGTGTCCGAGCCGGTGGCGCCCGAGTCCTTCGACGCCGCGGCGGGCGACGAGGAGTTGGCAGCACCGTCGTTGCTGTCGTCGCCCTGGCAGGCGGTCAGCGAGAACGCGGCGGCGGCAGTCAGGCCCACCAGGCCGGCGGTGCGGGCGGTGCGGCGAGTGCGGCGGATGGTCTTCACGAGGTCCCCCCATGGGTGTCGGTGCGGCAAGGCCGCCCCTCTCCCCTGGGGCGTCCCGGCCGGTCGCTGGTCGGTATGTGCACTGAGATGGCGACCGGGCGGGGCTTGTTCATGAGCGCGCGTGTGAAGCAGGTCACACCTTTCGGGGTCTGGGCTTCCCGTCGCGCCGCCGCGTCACGGCTCCTCCCCGACGGGCGGCTCGCCAAAGACCGACACCGCGCAGCGGAACCCGCCGTGCCCTGTCGAACTGTCGGGCGCGTTCGCGGTGCGGGCGGCGACGCGGTAGCGGTTGCAGTACGAGTGGTGGCACAGGTACGAGCCGCCGCGCAGCACGCGGTTGGCGCCGCCCGGGGGTCCGAGGGGATCGTTCCGCGTCGCGGGGCGGTCGGCGGCGTGCCAGTCGGCGGAGAAGCGGTCGGCGCACCACTCCCACACGTTGCCGGACACGTTGTGCAGGCCGTACCCGTTCGGCGCGAACGCCTTGGCGGAAGCCGTACCGAGGGGGCCGGCCTCGCCGGTGTGATGGTCGGGGAAGCGGCCCTGCCAGATGTTGCAGCGGTGCCGGCCACGGGGCGTCAGCTCGTCACCCCAGGGGAAGCGGGCCCCGACGAGACCGCCGCGCGCGGCCTTCTCCCACTCGGCCTCCGTGGGCAGCCGCTTGCCCGCCCAGCGCGCGTAGGCGCACGCGTCGTTCCAGGAGACGTGGACGACGGGGTGCTGGGCGCGGTCCCCGACCGCGGAGCCGGGGCCCTCCGGCGCCCGCCAGTAGGCGCCCTCCACCGCCCGCCACCAGGGCGCGCCCGGCACGGTGCCGGGGAGGACGGCGCCGTGGGCGGCGCGGGGGACGAGCGGGGCGAAGACGTAGCTCCAGCCGAAGCGTTCGGCCTCCGTCCGGTGCCCCGTGGCGTTGACGAAGACGGCGAACTGCGCGTTCGTCACACAGGTCGCGTCGATGTGGAAGGACGAGACGGTGACCTGTCGCACAGGCCCTTCCCCGTCGCCGGGCACGGCGTCCTCGTCCTCCCCGCCCATCAGGAACGGCCCGCCGGGGATGCGCACCATGCCGCGCAGCAGGTCGGCCCGGGAGCGGGAGGCCACCGGTACGTCCTGCGGACCATCGGGTGACTCGGGGGCGGCGGGCGTGGTGGCAGGGGGGACCGCGGCGGTTTCACGGGCGGGTCCGCAGCAGGCGCCGCTCACCGGTCCTGCTCCGGTGTCCGGCGGGGTGCTGGAGGGCGGACGTGCGGCGAGGTCATGGCCGCATCGTGGTCGCTGCGCGCGCGTCGCGTCAACGTCTGACCTGCCCGGTCCCGGCGGGCTGCCGGGTGGACCACGCCGCGCGGTAGGCGCTGGGCGAGGTGTGCAGGTGGCGGGCGAACGCGGCGCGCAGTCCCGCGGCGGTCCGGAAGCCGCAGTCCTCCGCGATCCGGTCGACGGTGCGGGCCGTCGCCTCCAGCAGCTCCTGCGCCCGGCGGAGCCGCTCGCGGACGAGCCACTCGCCGGGTGTGCGCCCGTAGGTGGTGAGGAACCGGCGGGTGAGCTGCCGCTCGCTCAGGTGGGCCCGCTCGGCCAGGTCGCACAGGCGGAGCGGGGCGGAGAGGTTGTCCAGGGCCCAGGCGGTGACGTCGGCCAGCGCCGAGGCGGGGGACGCGGGCTGCACGGGGGCGGTCATGTACTGGGCCTGGTCGGCGGTGCGGTGGGGCGGTGTCACCAGGCGGCGCGCCAGGGCGTTGGCGACGGCGGTGCCGCGGTCCTGCCGGACGAGTTCGAGGCACAGGTCGAGCGCGGCTGCCGTACCGGCCGAGGTGTGCACGTCCCCGTCCTGGGTGTAGAGGACGGTGGCGTCCACCCGGACGCGGGGGTAGCGGCGGGCGAGGGACTCGGCGTGCATCCAGTGGGTGGTGGCCCGGCGGCCGTCGAGCAGGCCGGCCTCGGCCAGCACGAAGGCGCCGGAGCAGACCGACGCCACCCGCGCACCGCGGCGGTGTGCTTCGCGTACGGCCGCGACCAGCGCCGGGGGCTGGCGTTCGTGGACGTTCGCGCAGGCCGGGACGACGACCGTGTCCGCCTCGACCAGGTCGTCGAGGGAGCCGGCTGCGGTGGTGCGGAAGCCGCCCGCGACGGCGGTGTCGGGTGCTTCGGCACACAGCCGCAGGTCGTACCAGGGGTCGGACAGGTCCGGCCGTGCGGTGCCGAACACCTCGCAGGGGACCGCCAGCTCGAAGACCGGCGCCCCCGCCGTCACCGCGAGCGCGACCCGGTGCGCCCGGCGCGCCCGCTGCTCCCGGTGTGTGCGGAGCTCCCCGCGTGCGTCGGTTCGTGTGTCGTTTTTCTTGCGCATGGCGGCCACCATGCCACTCGTGGGGGCGGCCGGCACTCGCTGTGATGGGAACCGTGACCCGTGATTCCGCTGCCGCGCCGGCCCCCCGCGAGACCGTTCCGACCGAGACCGCCCCAGCAGGCCGGGACCCGGGCCCGAGTATCGGGCTCGCCCAGGGCGTGGCGCTGTACGTGTGCGCCATCCTCGGCGCCGGGGTGCTCGTCTTCCCGGGGCAGGCCGCCTCCCTCGCCGGTCCTGCCTCGATGGTGGCCTGGGGGTTCAGCGCGCTGATGGGCCTGCCGCTGGCGTTCACGTTCGCGGCGCTCGCCTCCCGCCACCCCGACGCCGGGGGCGTGGCCACCTACACGTCCCGCGCTTTCGGGCCGTCGCTGGGCGGCGTCACCGGATGGTGGTACTTCATCGCAGGTTCGGTGGGCCAGACCATCGTGCCGCTGACCGCCGGGTACTACGTCGCCTCGGCCCTCGACCTCGACCAGCGGTGGGCGCCCGCGGTGGCCGCCGCGGTCCTCGCGGTCGCGGTGGGCGCCAACCTGGCCGGGCTCAAGGTCGGCGCCCGCGTGCAGATCGTCCTCGCGCTCGGCGTCGCCGTCATCCTCCTCGCCGTGATCGTCGTCGCGCTCCCGCAGGTGCGGTGGGACGAGATGACCCCGTTCGCCCCGCGCGGGCTGCCCGGGATCGGTGAGGCCGTGGTCGTGCTGTTCTTCGCCTTCGCCGGGTGGGAGGCGATCGCGCACCTGTCGGGCGAGTTCCGCGACGTACGGCGCACCCTGCCGCGCGCGACCCTGCTGACCGTCCTCGTCGTCACGGTGCTCTACCTGGGCGTCGCGTTCGCCGTCGTGGGCACCGGCTCCTACGGGTCCCGCGCCCTCGACCGGATCTCCCTCGGCGTCATCATCGAGGACGGCGTCGGACTCTCGGCGGGCGGTGTCGTCGCGGTGGCCGCCGTCGTCATCTGCCTGGGCACCACCAACGCGTTCGTCTCCTCCGTCTCCCGGCTCGGCTACGCCCTGGCCCGGGACGGCTGGGCGCCGCGCCTGCTGACCCGGCGCAACCGCCGCGACGTCCCCGGGAACGCGGTGCTCGCCGTCGGGGCGGTCGGCGCGGCCGGTCTGCTGGGAGCCGCACTCTTCGGATGGGGTACGGACGACCTGGTCTTCGTCCCCTCCGTCCTCGTGCTGGCCACCTACCTGCTGGGCGCGGCCGCGGCCGTCAAGCTCTTCAGCGGCCGGGAGCGCGGCGTCGCCGTCCTCGCCCTCGTCCTGCTGCTGGCGACGGTCCCCTTCGCCGGGTGGCATCTGGCGGTCCCGCCGCTGATCGCCGCGGCGGTCGTCCTCGTCCACCGCTCCCGACGCCCACGCCGCTCCCCCTCCGAGGGCGGGGCCGCCACCGGCGCCCGCTGAACCACCGGGAGTGAGGTCACGTGGTTGTCGTCACCCGCTGTCCGAAGCGGGGAATTCCTTCCGGAAGAGAGAGGTCGGAATGGACGACTACAGCAGGTCTTCGCGGTCGAGCGGTGCGCCGCGAGGGCACCGCGAGTTCCGGGACGGTGTCGAGATCGTCACCGTCGAGCCGCGCGGCTCGTATGCGCGGTCCAGCACGTATGCGCCATCCAACGCGTATGCGGAATCCATCGCCACGCCGCCCCCCAGCTACCACACCGACCCCCCGTCGGTGGCCGACTACCGCTCGCACCCGAGCGGCCCGAGCGCGCCCCCCAGCTACCGCACCGCGCCGTCGGTCGCCAGCTACCAGTCGGGGATGAGCGGTTCGACGGTCAGGCCCGGCGACGGTTCGCAGTCGTACAGGTCGGGCAGCCAGTCGTACGGCGACGGGTCGAGGGCCGACTTCGACCCGGGGGTGTCCGAGGGGAACGCACGTGTTGCGGCGTGGGCCGCGGAAACGTCTGCGGCACAGTCGGACAGGAGCCACCGCGGGACGCACGGAAAGCGACCGGTCACGACTCTGCCCGTGGACCGGAACTTGGAGGTGGCGCGCTACGCGAACGGCAGCATGGCGGCGGTCAGCAGGGAAGCGAAGAACGGCGGCAGGAAGAAGAGCATGCCGACCGGCGACATGAACGTTGTGCGTCATAAGGACGGATCCTTGACCGTGGCGAAGAAGCACTCCGCCAAGCGCCGCTAGTCCGGTGACGTGGTGCTGCCGGTGAGGGGGTCGGTCACACCGACGTGGCTCCCTCCCGGCGGGTTGCCGGACTTCCGGTGACCGGGCTCCTGGTGGCCGGGACGGACACGGTGTCCCGGCCCCGGGAGCTCCCCGCACGGTGCAGGTCCTCCAGGGCGTCGAGGACGACGGTGCGTTGGTACCAGTCCAGCCAGCGGCCCGCCTGGAGTCCGATCCCGTCCAGGGTCCGGGCCTGCGCGGCCGTCAGCGCGGCCACCGGCGTGGGGTGGTGGGTGGAGACCATGCCCTGCACCCGTCCGGGCCCCGCGAGCAGCGGGGTGCTGTGGCAGCCGCGGATGCCCGCCGCCAGGACGACACGGCGGGCGGGTCCGGCGAAGGCATCGGCGGTCGCCACGTCGGTGACGGTGACGCGGGAGCTTTGGCGCGCACCCAGGGAGCAGGGGGTCTCGGCGCCGCCTTCGGTGAGGCTCACCCGGTCGAAGAACTCCAGGAAACCGTCGTCGATTCCCTTGTGCTTCTCCAACCGCAGGTCACCGCTGACCGGATCGACGAGATGCACGGTGCCCGCCGTTGCCCCGGTGATCTCCAGGCTGCGGCGCAGGACCGCGCCGAGCACCTCGGCGGTGTTCGCGGTGGCGGGGCGCAGGTCGCGCTGGAACGGCAGCGGGGGCGGCACACGCCGCTGCCGGCCGGGGAACCACTCGCGGTGCGGGCCGCGCGGCCGGGGCATGGTGACGACTCCGGCGGCCAGGGCGCGCAGCCGGACGTTGAACCGCTGCGAACTGGCCTCCAGGAGAGCGAAGGCCGCCCGGTCGTCGGGAAGCTGGTAGCGCTCCTCCAGGATGCCCTGGGCGCGGGAGACGAGCGGGTGGGTGCGCGCCCTGGCCCGCAGATTCCGTATCTCCTGGCGCAGCCGCGCCAGTTCGCGTTCGGTCGCCGACTCCGCGGGGGACTCCGCCGCGGGGGTCTGCTTGGTGGCGGTCGTCCCCGCGGCGTCCTGCTCCGTGTCGTCCTGCTCCGTGAGGGCCTGCGCCGCGGTGGCCGCCTGCCCCGTGGGGACCGGGTCCGGGGTGGTGCGCCGGACCGCGTGGGCGGCCGCCTCGGCGACACCGGGGAAGACGGGGAGCGCGCCGTCCGCGGACAGTACCCGGGCGACCGCCTCGTCCGCGGTGGCCACCAGCAGGCCGACCCCGTGGTCGGCCAGCTCGCGGGCGCGGGCGACGAGGGCGCGCACCCCGGCGGCGGAGACGAGCGGCACCAGCGTCAGATCGATCACCACGGCCGCGTACGCGTACTCCGCCTCCGGGGGCTCGGCGGCAGCCGGCGCCGGGTGCGCGGCATCCCGCAGGCCCCCCTCGGCGCGGACCACCCACAGCCCCGCCCCGCCCGGAAGCCGTACCACCTCTGTGCGTACCGTGCCGCGGGCGTCACCCGTGGTCGACATGCTCCGCCCTTTCTTCCTCCCCCGCGATACTTGCTGCCCGACAACATTACTCGGCGCGGGGAGGGGGTACGACCACGGTGGCGGTCTCCGCCTTCCCCCTCACGTTCTCCGCGTGCGAGCGGTGCCCGGCACACCTGACCCGGACCTCGCCCCGACCTCCCTCCCGGACCTCCCCGGGGACCCGCTGTCCGCCGGGCCCGGCGCGACGTGGGACAGGCGCCTGCCCGGCAGCTCGTCGAGCCGCTGGGTGGCGCATGCGGGCGCTCTCGCCCCGGGCCGGGTCGACAGCGGGTCCGCACGGCCGGAACCGGACCGCCTCGCTGCCGAGATGACACACGGGGCCACTGCGAAGGTGAGCGCCACCGCTCTGGAAGCACACGGGGTCACCGCGAAGGCGAATGCCACCGCTCTGGAGGCACACGGGGCCGCCGCGAAGGTGAGCGTCACCGCCCCGGAGGCACACGGGGCCGCCGTGAAGGTGAGCGTCACCGCTCTGGAGGCACACGGGGCCACCGCGAAGGTGAGCGCCACCGCCCCGGAGGCACACGGGGTCGCCGCGAAGGCGAATGCCACCGCTCTGGAGGCACACGGGGCCGCCGCGAAGGTGAGCGCCACCGCCCCGGAGGCACACGGGGTCGCCGCGAAGGCGAATGCCACCGCTCGGGAGGCACACGGGGCCGCCGTGAAGGTGAGCGTCACCGCCCCGGAGGCACACGGGGCCGCCGCTGATCGGCTCGAACCCGAGGGAGCCACACGTGCGAGCGATGTCGGACCGGCCCTCAGCCCGCATGTCATCCGCTGAGACTTCTTCCGTGTGACGTGCCCCGCCCAGCTCGGGCCTGCTCCTGGCCGGACCGGGCGCAGGGGCGGTGGACGTGGCCGTGCACCCCGCTCCACGGTCGGCGTGCCCCTCGACGGCAGAATGAGCGGCGAACGGGAGACAACAGCTCGGGCGAGAGGGGCAGCGCGTGCCGGAGGACGCCGCACCTGGTGGCAGAGCCGCAGTGAACGGAGGGCAGGCGTCCGGCGGGGACGTCGTCGCGCGGGTCCTGGCCCAGTGGCGGCAGGTGCTTCCCGACCTCGACACCGAGCCCATCGGGGTCATCGGCCGTCTCACCCGGTGCGCGGCCCTGCTGCGGCAGGCCTCCGACGCGCCGCTGGCGCACGAGGGCTTCTCGCGTCCCGAGTTCGACATCCTCAGCGCCCTGCGCCGCGAGGACCGTGAGCTGAGCTTCGGCCGCCTCGCCCGGGAGACCTATGCCTCCGGCACCGCCGTCACCAAACGGGTGCGCACGCTGGAGGAGAAAGGGCTGGTCACCCGGCGCCCGGACGCGCGGGACCGGCGCGTGGCGCACCTGTCGCTCACCGCGAGCGGCCGGGACCTGGTGGACCGGATCATGCCCGCGCAGGTCGCCTACGAGCGCTCCCTGCTGGCCGGCCTCGACCACGGGGACCGCGAGCAGCTCAACGAGGTACTGGGCGAGCTGCTGCGGCTGCTGGAGAGCCGCGAGGGCGGGGGCGACGCGCACTGAGGGCCGCCGGGGGCGTACGACTGGCCACGCCCGGTCAGCGCGGGGCTGCGCCCTTCACCCGCAGGTCGTCCAGCAACTGCCGGGTCGCGGCGGTCACCTGCTCGACGGCCAGGTCGAAGGCCTCCTGGTTGTGCGCGGCGGGAGCCCGGAAACCGGACACCTTGCGCACGTACTGGAGCGCGGCCGCCCGCATGTCCTCCTCGGAGACGTCCTCGGCGTACGGGGGGCGCAGTGTCCTGATGTTCCTGCACATGAGGCCGACGGTACGCCGTGACGGGCGTGGCTGCGGTTACTCGCCCATTCGAGTGAGGAGAGGTACGCTGAAACTGCCGTGACGTGGGAATACGTCGCTCATTTCCCGGAAGGGAGGGCGGGCCATGCAGACCACGACGGGACTGCTCGCCGAGCTGACCCCGGAGCAGCGCGAGAGGGTGCGCTCCCTCGGACACGAGGTGCACTTCGAAGCCGGTGACCGCATCTTCGAAGAGGGCACGCGGGCCGACCGCTTCTGGATCCTGCACACCGGTTCGGCCACGCTGGCGATGCACATACCCGGCCACCGGGACGTGGCCATCGACCACGTCCGCCACGGGGAGCTGCTGGGCTGGTCCTGGATGTTCCAGCCGTATGTGTGGTCCCTGGGCGCACAGGCGGACAGCCCGGTGAGGGCGCTCGAATTCGACGCCCGCTCGGTACGGGTGATGTGCGAGGAGGACAAGGAGCTGGGCCTGGCGATGACGCGCTCCATCGCGGCCGTGATGGGCGACCGGCTCCAGCGTTCCCGCTCCCGCCTGGTGGACCTCTTCGGGCCGTACGCCCCCAGGGACCGCGCCGCCGGCGCCATCTGACCCACGGCAGGGCCCCGGGCAGGTCAGCCCGCGTCCTGGCCCGGCACGGGCACCGCCTCAGCGGTCGCGCCACCCTCGGGTGCGCCGATGACCTCGCGATCCCCCGCCGCAGCACGCCGGCGTGCGCGGCCCTTGCGGCCGGCGCGCCCGGCATCGGCGGGCGCTGCGGCCGTATCGGCGGCGTCCGGTGTCAAAAGCGGGGTGAGCTGCCCCGTCATCATCGCGGCCAGACCGTTCACGGCGCTGCGCTCCGGCTCCTCCGCCAACTGGACGGCCATGCCGGTGTGCTCCCGCAACTGGTCGGCCAGTCCGGGCAGTACCGCGCTGCCGCCCGCGAGCACCATGCCGCGCTCGGCGAGGTCGGCGACCAGGTCGGGCGGGCAGCGGTGCAGGACGACGCGGATGGTGTCCAGCAGCCCCGTCAGCGGGGTCTGGATGGCGCCGCGCACCTCCTCCGGGTCGATGGTGACGGTACGGGCCAGCCCCGTCACCACGTCGCGTCCCTGGACCTCGACCGTCCCCGTGTAGACGCCGTTGCCGACGCCCCCGCTGCCCAGCAGCGCCAGGTGGAGCGGGCGCACCTCCTGGCTCGGCAGCAGCAGTTCGTGCCGGTTGCGCAGGTACTGCACCACGGCGTGGTGGATGGTGTCCCCGCCCAGGCTCACCGTCCCCGCCGCCACGATCGACCCGAGGGAGACCACCGCGACCTGCGTGGTCGTCGTCCCGCAGACCAGGACCATCGCCGCCTCCGGGCGGGCGACCGGCAGCCCGGCTCCGATGGCCGCCGCGATCGGCGCCTCCACCAGCTCCACCTTGCGCGCCCCCACGCCGGTCAGCGTCTCCACGGCTGCCCGGCAGGCCAGCGGGTCGGCGTCGTGCGGGACGGTGACCAGGGCGTGGGTCATGACCCGGCGCCGTTTGACGCGGCGCAGCTTCTCGTCGATGAGGGAGCGCACCATGCGTTGCGCCATGTCGATGTCCCGCACCGTGCCGCCGGCGACGGGCCGCACGACGCGGATGTGCTGCGGGGTGCGCCCGTCCATCCGCTCCGCCGCCTCGCCGACCGCGATCAGTGTGCCGGAGCAGGTGTTGACGGCGACGACGGACGGCTGGTCGACGACGAGGCCCGCCCCCTTGGCGTAGATACGGGTCCTGGCGGCGCCCAGGTCGACGGCGACGGAGCAGCGGGTCAGGGACTCCAGGCTGGAGCAGCTCATGGCGCTCGTGTCCTTCCGGGAATCGTGCGGCGGTGCGGTCGGTCGGCGACGACCGGTGGCCGTCCCGCAGGACGTCCGCTCTCCAGCCTGTGCCGGTAGGTGACCGCACGCCTGCCGAGCGCATCCGCCCGGGTGAGCCCTCACCGGCCGCGGACGCCCGCACCCCCTCCCGGCCCCGCGTCCCACCGTGGGTCACGGGGCCAGGGCGCCCACCGAGGTGCTGTCGCTCTCCCCGGCGGGGTCCTCGCTGAACTGGGTGCGGTGGAGCTGCTCGTACCGCCCGCCCGCGGCCAGCAGTTCCTCGTGGGTGCCCCGCTCGACGACCCGGCCGGCCTCCAGGACGAGGATCTGGTCGGCGGCCCGCACGGTGGACAGCCGGTGGGCGATCACCAGTGAGGTGCGACCCGCCAGTGCCTCGCCGAGCGCCTCCTGGACGGCCGCCTCGGAGGTGGAGTCCAGGTGCGCGGTCGCCTCGTCGAGCACCACCACGCGGGGCCGGGCCAGCAGCAGGCGGGCGATCGTCAGGCGCTGCCGCTCGCCGCCGGAGAGCCGGTAGCCGCGCTCGCCGACCAGCGTGTCCAGGCCGTCGGGCAGGGAGGCGACCAGCTCGTCGAGGCGGGCCCGGCGCAGCGCGGACCACAGCTCCTTCTCGGTGGCCTCGGGGCGGGGGAGCAGCAGGTTGGCGCGGATGGTGTCGTGGAAGAGGTGGCCGTCCTGGGTGACCATGCCGAGCGTGCCGCGCAGCGTGGCGGCGCTCAGGTCGCGGACGTCCGTGCCGCCGATGCGGACGGCACCGCCGTCCACGTCGTAGAGGCGGGGCGCCAGCGAGACGAGGGTGGACTTGCCCGCCCCGGACGAGCCCACCAGGGCGATCATCTGGCCGGGCTCGGCACGGAAGGAGATGCCGTGCAGGACCTCCTCGCCGCCCCGGGTGTCGAGTGTGGCGACCTCCTCCAGCGAGGCGAGCGAGACCTTGTCGGGGGAGGGGTAGCCGAAGTGGACCTCGTCGAACTCGACGGACAGCGGGCCCTCGGGCGCCTCCTCGGGGTGCTCCTTCTCCTCGATCAGCGGCTTGAGGTCCAGCACCTCGAACACCCGCTGGAAGCTGACCAGGGCGCTCATCACCTCCACGCGGGCCCCGGCCAGCGCGGTCAGCGGCGCGTACAGGCGGGTCAGCAGCAGCGCGAGGGAGACCACGGAGCCCGCGTCGAGGCTGCCCCGCAGCGCGTAGTAGCCGCCGAGCCCGTAGACGAGGGCGAGCGCGAGCGCCGCCGCCAGGGTCAGCGCGGTGAGGAAGACCTCCTGCACCATCGCCGTACGCACCCCCAGGTCGCGCACGCGGTCCGCGCGGCGGGCGAACTCGGCCGACTCCTCCGCCGGGCGGCCGAAGAGTTTGACGAGGGTGGCGCCCGGGGCGGAGAAGCGCGAGGTCATCTGTGTGCTCATCACCGCGTTGTGATCGGCCCGTTCCCGCTCCAGACGGGCCAGCCGCGCCCCCATCCGCCGTGCGGGCAGCACGAACAGGGGCAGGAGCACGAGGGTGATCAGGGTCACCTGCCAGGAGAGGTTGAGCATCACCACCAGGGTCAGCAGCAGGGTGACGAGGTTGCTGAAGACCCCCGAGAGGGTGGTGGAGAAGGCCCGTTGGGCGCCGATGACGTCATTGTTCAGACGGCTCACCAGGGCACCCGTACGAGTGCGGGTGAAGAAGGCCACCGGCATGCGCTGCACGTGGTCGTAGACGGCGGTACGCAGATCGAGGATGAGGCCCTCACCGATACGGGCGGACAGCCAGCGGGTCAGAATGCCGATGCCGGCCTCCGCCAGGGCGATGGCCGCGATCAGCCCGGCGAGGGAGAGCACGGTCGAGGCGGACCCGTGCCGGTCGATGGCGTTCATCACGCGCCCGGCGAGCAGCGGCGTGGCCACGGTCAGCACGGCCAGCACGCTGCTGAGCAGCAGGAACGCGACGAGCTTGCGATGATGCCGGTGGGCGAAGCGGACGATGCGGCCGAGCGTGGCCGCGGAGAACGGGTGCTGGTCCTGGTGGGCGTGGCGCGAGGTGTAGAGCGCGTTCCACGCGGTCATCTCCATGCTCATGGGGGAGAAGCTAGAAATTGAAGTGAACTTCAAGTCAAGGGTCTGACCCGCTGTGATGATCTCGCAACGGCGGGTCGTGCACGTGCATCGGCACATGCATCGGTACGTGAACGAAGTTATGATCCGGGGAAGTTGGCAGTGACCTGCGGCAGCGGCCGCTCGCGTCCCGGCCCGACCCGTCCGGACGAGTCCAGGAGACCCCAGTGCCCCACGTGTACAACGGCATGGCCGCCAAGGACCTCCAGGAGGTCGAGTGGCGCAAGAGCCGGTACAGCAACTCCCAGGGAACGTGCGTGGAGTTCGCGAAGCTGCCCGACGGTGACATCGCCGTGCGCAACTCGCGCTTCCCGGAAGGGCCCGCGCTGGTCTACACGCCGGCGGAGGTCGAGGCGATGATCCTCGGCGTCAAGGAAGGGGAGTTCGACGATCTGCTGCGTCCGTGACCCGACGGGCGTCCGTGACCGGACGGGCCGCCGCGCCCGCGACCGCAGGGGCGCCCGTGGCCTGGCCGGTGTACCGGCCCACCCGGAAGAGGGCCCAGACGACCTTCCCGGCGCGCGGCCCGGACAGCGGGTGCCAGCCCCAGGCGTCGCTGAAGGAGTCGACCAGGCGCAGCCCCCGGCCCGATTCCGCCGTGATGCCGAGCGCCTCGGCCTCTCCCAGGCAGTCCCCAGGAAAGGCCCAGGCGCTCGACGCGTCCCACGCGTCAACGGCATCCACGACGCCCCCGTTTCCCCCGTGTCCCCCGCTTCCCCCGTGTCCCCCGTTTTCTCGGGGCCCGTGCTCGTGGCCTCCGAGGCCGGACGTCCCGCGCCCGGACGTGCCCTGGTCCGGCGTCCCGTGACCGGGCCTTCCGTGGCCGGGAGCTCCGTCGTCGGGAAACCCGGCCGGGCCGTCGAAGGCCCCGAGAGCCGCCCGGTGCGCGCGCCGTACGGCTGACACGTCGGGCGGTCGGTCGCTGGGATCGCGTACGGCACAGACCAACCGGGCGGACCAGCGCGTCAGGTGCAGGCGCACCGGCGGGTCGCCCTCGTCCCCCGACGCCGCCCCGTGATCGGCGCCGGGGGTCAGGCCGTGCCGCATGGCATTGGTCACCAGCTCGGTGACCACCAGCGCCACGTCGTCGAACTCTGCGGTCAGGCCCCAGTTCTGGAGCGTTCTTCGGGTGAAGTCCCGCGCACCGGGGACGGACCGGCGGTGCGAGGGGAGTGCGCAGGAGGCGGAACCCGAGACCGAGGAGGCGTCCGGCGTCGGGAGCCCGTCCAGCAAGGGCTCCAGCACCGTCGATCCTTCGGTCCCTGGCAAGGGCCTCTCCTGGCGTCAGCGGCAGTGATGATCCTGTGCGGATCCTGTCGGCCGTGCTCCCGCGGGTGCGGGCGCCACAGTGCTCCCGGAGGTCAACTTCGCAGCCGCCGGGTCCACTTGCGCACTGCCCATGGTTTCCGATGCTCACGGCAGATGCAAGGGCAGATGCACGTGCACGCGAAACTTCTCTTTGTGTGCCATCCTCCTGGCGCGTCGTGTGTCATCGGGTCGGCACGCAACGGAGCGCGGAGATGGCACACTTCCCCTCGAGCAGGGGTGGAGGGCTGATCGGAATGGCAACACAACCGGTGCAGGGCAGCGCTGCGGGGCCCAAAGGGGCGGGCGGCGCCAGTGGTTCCATGGTCCGTCGCATCCTGCTCGGCTCCCAGCTGCGCCGGCTGCGCGAGTCCCGCGGCATCACCCGTGAGGCGGCCGGATACTCGATCCGGGCCTCCGAGTCGAAGATCAGCCGCATGGAGCTGGGCCGCGTCAGCTTCAAGGCCCGTGACGTGGAAGACCTGCTCACGATGTACGAGGTCACCGACGAGACCGAGCGCGAGCCCCTCCTCGCCCTCGCCCGCGACTCCAGCGTCGCCGGTTGGTGGCACAACTACAGCGACGTCCTGCCCGGCTGGTTCCAGACCTACGTGGGTCTCGAAGGCGCCGCCTCCCAGATCGGAACCTACGAGGTCCAGTTCGTGCACGGCCTGCTCCAGACCGACGAGTACGCGCACGCCGTCGTCTCCGCCGGGCACCGCACCCCGCTCGCCGAGGAGGAGGTCGCCCGCCGCGTCGCGCTCCGCCTGGAACGCCAGAAACTGCTGCTGGGGGAGAACGCGCCGGAACTGATCTGCGTCCTCGACGAGGCCGCGCTGCGCCGCCCCTTCGGCGGCAAGGCCGTCATGGACGCCCAGCTCCGGCACCTGGTGGACGTCTCGGAGCAGCCCAACGTGACCCTCCAGGTCGTCCCGTTCGAGCTGGGCGGACACGCTGCCGAGAGCGGCGCCTTCACGCTGCTGCGCTTCCCGGAGTCGGACCTCAACGACATCGTGTACCTGGAACAGCTCACCAGCGCGCTGTACCTGGACAAGCGGGACGAGGTGACACAGTACGACCAGGTGCTGCGGCGACTGATGGATCTCAGCCTTTCTCCGGAACACACCCGGGATCACCTTCACAGAATCCGCCAACTGCCGTGATCGGCCGGTACGATGACCAGCCAGCAGCACCTCCTTCAACCCCACGAAGGAATGGCATGTCCTACTTCACGGAACTGGCACTCCAGCACATAGACGGCCAGTGGCGTCCCGGCTCGGGTTCCTGGGACATCATCGACTTCAACCCGTACAACGGGGAGAAGCTCGCCTCCATCACCGTCGCCACCCGCGACGAGGTGGACGAGGCCTACCGCGCCGCCGAACGCGCACAGCGTGAGTGGGCAGCCACCAACCCGTACGAGCGCAGACGCGTCTTCGAACGGGCGATCCGTGTGATCGAGGAGCAGGAGACCGCGATCACGGAGGCCATCGTCGCGGAGCTGGGCGGTACCCGGCTCAAGGCGGCCTTCGAGATCCAGATGGTCAAGGAGTTCTTCCGGGAGGCGCTGCAGCTTGCGCTGACCCCGAGCGCCCAGATCCTGCCGTCCGCCGTGCAGGGCAAGGAGAACCGCGTCCACCGCGACCCGGTCGGTGTCGTCGGGATCATCTCGCCGTTCAACTACCCGTTCCTGCTGGCGGTCAAGTCGGCCGCGCCCGCCCTCGCGCTGGGCAACGCCGTCGTCCTCAAGCCGCACCAGTGCACACCCGTCTGCGGCGGCACGCTGGTCGCCAAGGTGCTGCAGGACGCCGGGCTGCCGCCGGGGCTGCTGAACGTCGTCATCACCGACAGCGCCGAGATCGGCGACAGCCTCATCGACCACCCGGTGCCCAAGGTCATCTCCTTCACCGGCTCCGACCGCGTCGGCCGGCACGTGTCCACCGTCGCGGGCCGCACCTTCAAGCGCGTCATCCTGCAACTGGGCTCCAACAGCGCCCTGATCGTGCTGGACGACGCCGATGTCGACTACGCCGTCGACGCCGCGGTCTACAGCCGCTTCGTCAACCAGGGCCAGCTGTGCATGGCGGCCAACCGGATCATCGTCGACCGCCGGCTGGAGCCGGAGTTCACGCCGAAGTTCGTCGAGCGCGTGAGCCGGCTCGTCGTCGGCGATCCCGAGGACCCCGCCACCCACATCGGCCCGCTCATCAACTCCCGCCAGGCCGAGCGGGTGACCGCGCTGGTCGAACAGGGCCTCGCGGAGGGCGCCACGGCGCTGCTGCACGGCAGGGCCGAGGGCAACCTCGTCGCCCCCAGCGTGCTCACCGACCTGCCCGAGGGCTCCCCGCTGCTGCACGAGGAGATCTTCGGTCCGGTGGCCCTGGTGCTGCCCGTCGACGGTGACGAGGAAGCCGTCCACGTCGCCAACGACACCCCCTACGGACTCGCCGGCGCCGTGCACAGCGCCGACATCGAACGGGGCATCGCGGTCGCCCGCCGCATCGACGCCGGAATGGTCCACGTCAACGACTCCACCGTCGCCGACGAGCCGACCGTCCCCTACGGCGGCGAGAAGCTCTCCGGACTCGGCCGCCTCAACGGCCCCCAGGTCGTCGAAGCGTTCACCACCACGCGCTGGCTCTCCGTCCAGCGGGAGCGCAGCCGGTTCCCCTTCTGACCCGTCCGCCCCGCCCCTCCCGTAAGCTGCCCGGCCCCCGCCTCCCGCGGGGGCCGGCTCGTTGTGCGCCGCTTCGCGCTGCCTCGCCGCGCCGCGTCCTTCGCGGACAGAAGCTGACCGCAAGCCGCCCTAGCGTCGTCCTCACCAGCCGGGGGAACCCGGTCGGCGTCGATGCTCGCAAGAGCTGACATGAGAGGCGGCGAACAACATGCCGGTAGCGGTCCGGGCCGAGTCCCCCGGAGACGAGCGCGGAGCTCTTCTTGCCTATCTGGAGGCCCAGCGCGGCGGCGTCCGCCGTGCCCTGCACGGACTGACCGGGGAACAGGCCCGCAGCACCCCCGCAGCCAGCCAACTGTCGCTGCTGGGCATCCTCAAGCACGTGGTGGTGGCAGAGGAGAGCTGGCTGCGCCGCTTCCAGGGCATCGACATCGGCAGGAACGAGCAGCGCAAGGAGTGGCAGGGCAGCTTCACCCCGGGCGCCGACGAGACGGCCGAGAAACTGTTCGCCCGCTGGGCGCGGGTGGCCGCCGAGACGGAAGCGGCCGTGCGAGGTCTCCCCTCGCTGGACGACACGTTCGTGGTACCGCCCGCGCCCTGGACCGAGGGCGGTGACCACTCCTGGCGGTGGGGCCTGCTGCACCTGATCGAGGAGTACGCCCGGCACGCGGGGCACGCCGACATCATCCGGGAGACCATCGACGGCAAGGGCGCCTTCGACCTGGTCTTCGAGACCGGTGCCATGCCGGAGCCCGACTGGTCCGGCTGGGAGGACGGCGAGTAACCTCCGTAACCGCCCCATTGGTCAAACTTGACCAGCATGGGGGCGGAGACGAGGAAGCAACCCGCGGAAGAGGCGAGCGATGTCGGCGATCCGACTGCTGGTGCTGGGGGACGTGCGCCTGCGCGGGCGGGCGCACGGCTACCAGGTCCGCAGCGACCTGGAGTTCTGGGGCGCGCACGAGTGGTCCACGGCCAAGCCCGGCTCGATCTACCACGCGCTCAAGCAGTTGGCCAGGCAGGACCTGCTGCTCGCCCACGAGACGGCCCCCAGCACCGCGGGCGGGCCGCCCCGCACCGAGTACGAGATCACCGAGGCGGGCGAGGCGGAGTTCTTCCGCCTGCTGCGGCACGCGTTCACCGCGACCGAGGAGAAGAAGGAGCTGCTGACCTCCGCCGTCGGCTTCCTCGTCGACCTGCCGCGCGCGGAGGCCGTGGATCTGCTCCGGCAGCGGGTGGCCGCACTGGAGGCGTGGCACGACGAGGTGGCGTCCACCTGGTCTCCGGACAGCGGTACCCCCGAGGAGTGGGGACACATCGGGGAGATCATGAAGCTGTGGGTGCACACGGCGGACAGCGACGCCGCCTGGGCCCGTGAGCTGATCGAGCGCCTGGAGAAGGGTGCGTTCGTCATGGCGGGCGAGGGCCGGCGCGACCTCAGCGTGCTCACCGACCGGCAGTAGCACTCTGGTCAAGTTTGACTACCGAGTGAGGAGGCGTTACTTTCATCCGCCGCTAGTCAAAATTGACCAGTGGCTCGGAGGGGCGAGAAGGAGACGCATGACCAACGGCGACCAGGCAGCGATCCGGATCGAGGGGCTGCGCAAGGAGTACGGGAACAAACAGGCACTGTCGGGCCTCGACCTGACCGTGCCCCACGGCACCGTCCAGGGGCTGCTCGGCTCCAACGGTGCGGGCAAGACCACGGCGGTACGCATCCTGGCCACTCTGCTGCGGCCCACCGCCGGCACCGCCCGCGTAGCGGGGTACGACGTGGCCACCCACCCCGACGAGGTGCGGCACCGCATCGGCCTGCTGGGCCAGCACGCCGCCCTGGACGAGGAGTTGAGCGGCCGGGAGAACCTGGAGATGTTCGGGCGTCTCCACCACCTCGGCGCCCGCAGGGCCGCCGCCCGCGCCGGTGAACTGCTGGAACGCTTCGCGCTGACCGACACCGGACGCACCGCTGTCAGCCGCTACAGCGGCGGTATGCGCCGCCGCCTCGACCTGGCGGTCTGTCTCCTCGGCAGCGAACACGCGCACGGGCCCCGGGTGCTGTTCCTGGACGAGCCGACCACCGGGCTCGACCCGCGTGGCCGTGGCGAGGTGTGGGGCGCCGTGCGCTCCCTGGTGGACGGCGGCACCACCGTGCTGCTGACGACGCAGTATCTGGAGGAGGCCGACCAGCTCGCCGACTCCATCGCCGTCCTCGACGCGGGCCGCGTCGTCGCGGAGGGGAGCGCCGACGAGCTGAAGGCCATGCTCGGGGCCGGCCGGATCGACGTGGTCGTCCGCGACCCGGCCCGGCTGGCGGAGGCCGCGCTGCTCGTCGGCCGGGCGGCGGGCGCCGCCGACGTGACCCAGGACCCCGACCGGCGGCTGATCGGCGCGCCGGTCCACGACCGGATGGCGGCACTCACCGGCACCGTACGCGCCCTGGAGGCGGCCGGTATCGAAGCGGAGGACATCGCCCTGCGCCGCCCCACCCTCGACGAGGTCTTCCTGCACACCACCACGGCCGCCACCACCTCCGAGGGCGCCGCATGACCTCGACTTCCCATGCCGCCCCCGCCCCGCGCGCCGTGGCCGCCGCCGCGCCCCGCCGCCACGCGCTGACCGACTGCTGGACGCTGACCCGGCGCGAACTCGCCCACCTGCGGCGCCGGCCCGGCCAGACCGCCGTCAACCTGGCCTTCCCGCTGCTGATGCTGGTGATGTTCGTCTACTTCATCGGCGGCGGGATGGAGGTCGACGACTACCGCGCCTACCTGGTCCCCGGCATGTTCGCACTCACCATGGCCTTCGGCCTGGAGTCCACCATGATCGCGCTCACCCGGGACCTCGACCGGGGCGTCGTCGACCGCTTCCGGTCCCTGCCCATGGCCCGCTCCGCCGTCCTGGTGGGCCGCACCGCGTCCGACATGCTGGTGTCCGTCGTCAGCCTCCTGCTGCTCATGGCCACCGGAGCGCTGATCGGCTGGCGATGGCACTGCGACCCCGCCGAACTGCTCGCCGCCCTGGGGCTGCTGCTGTGGCTGCGCTTCGCCGTGCTGTGGGTCGGTGTCCAGCTCGCCCTGCTGGTCGGCACGCCGGAGACGGTGCAGGCGGTGCAGATCCTCGTCTGGCCCGTCGCCTTCTTCTCCAACGTCTTCAGCTCCCCCGCGTCCATGCCGGACTGGATGGGTGCCGTCGCCGACTGGAACCCCCTGTCGGCGACCGCCCGCGCCGTCCGCGAGCTGTTCGGCAACCCGGTGTGGGGCGGCACCTCCTGGGCCGCCGAGCACGCGTTGCTGCTGGCGCTGGTGTGGCCCGCCGTGGTGTGCGCCGCCTTCTTCCCGCTCGCGGTACGCCGGTACGCGCGCATGGGGCGGTGACCGGCGGGGGCACACAGGAGTGACCGGCGCGCCGGGCGGGCTCCGCCCGGCGCGCCGCCGCGCCGCACGACGGCATCCGTCCTCGACGGTCGGCAACCGTCGTGCGGCAAAGGCCGACGAGGGTCGCCGTACGGCGGCATTCGGGGCCGTCCGGCGGCATCCGGCGGCATCCGGCGGCATCCGGCGGCAAGGTCTCGCACATCACACCCGTCGGACGGGCTGACTGCTTTTTAATCCGCGGGTACAGGGGGACCTTTGGCAGGAGACTCACGGGTCATGCTCCACTGTGAGGTATCACGCTTCCGGCACGTGGAACCGGCATCGGTGGACACCGCGTCCGACGTGTGGCACTGGTGGATGCATGACGCATGCGGCGCGTACGGCGCGAAACGGTAAGGAGCGGACAGAACGTGGTGGGGCAGTCCCAGGGAAACGGCGACGCCGCAGACCAGAACGGTGAGTCGGAGGAGGCGCAGGCGGCCTCCGCCGACGAGTCGCGGAGCGCGTTCACCGCCCCCTTGGGCGTGCCGCTTCCCCCCGTCCCGGAGGAGGAGCACCCGACCTCCGAGTTCACCCTCCCCGAAGGACTCAAGACCCCCCAGCAGTCCGAGCACAGCAACGCCTTCACCCCGCCCGAGGGCATCCCCGTCGTCGGCCCCCTCGCCAGGCCCGGATCGCCCTGGCAGGACCGGATGCGTTCCATCGTGCGGATGCCGCTCGCCGAGCGCCCCGTCCCCGAGCGCCCCGCCCGCACCGAGGAGGCCGAGAGCGGGCCGCCCGTCCCCCGCGTCCTCGACCTGACGCTCCGTATCGGCGAACTGCTGCTGGCCGGCGGCGAGGGCGCCGAGGACGTCGAGGCCGCGATGTTCGGTGTCGCCCACGCCTACGGGCTCGACCGCACCGAGCCCACCGTCACCTTCACCCTGCTGTCCATCACCCACCAGCCCTCACTGGTCGACGACCCGGTGACGCTCAGCAGAACCGTGCGGCGGCGCGGTACCGACTACACGCGGCTCTCCTCCGTCTTCGGCCTCGTCGCCGACATCACCCAGGGCGACGTCTCCCTGGAGGAGGCCTACCGCCGCCTCGCGGAGATGCGCCGCAACCGGCACCCCTACTCCAAATGGGCCCTCAGCGTGGCCAGCGGCGCACTCTCCGGTGCGGCGTCCCTGCTGGTGGGCGGCGATGCGCTGGTCTTCTTCCTCGCCGCACTCGGCGCCGTCCTCGGCGACCGGCTCGCCTGGCTGTGCGCCGGACGCGGGCTGCCGGAGTTCTACCAGTTCGCAGCCGCGGCGATGCCGCCCGCCGCGATAGGGGTGGGCGTCGCCCTGCTCTCCCAGCACACCGACACCCGCATCCAGGCCTCCGCGGTGATCACCGGTGGACTGTTCGCGCTGATCCCCGGGCGCGCCCTGGTCGCCGCCGTGCACGACGGACTCACCGGCTTCTACATCACCGCCGCCGCCCGCCTGCTGGAGGTCGTCTACCTGATCGTCGGCATCGTCTGCGGCGTCCTGATGATCCTCTACGTCGGTGACCGGCTCCATGCCCAGCTCACCCCGGACGTCGTCCAGCACGGTGGCCGCCCGGTGACCCAGCTGCTCGCCGCCATGCTGCTGGCGCTGGCCTTCTGCGTGCTCCTCCAGCAGGAGCGGCACACCGTGCTGCTGGCCACCCTCAACGGTGGCGTCGCCTGGCTGATCTACGGGGTGCTCACCAACGCGCACCTCAAGCCGGTGCCTGCGACGGTGATCGCCGCCGGGCTCGTCGGGCTCTTCGGGCAGCTCCTGTCGCGGTACCAGTTCGCGTCCTCGCTGCCGTACATCACCGCGGCGATCGGGCCGTTGCTGCCTGGTAGCAACACGTATTTCGGGTTGCTGAACATTGCGCAGGAGGATGTGAACAAGGGGTTCGAGCATCTCGCCACCGCGGGGGCTCTGGCGTTGGCCATTGCCATCGGAGTCAATCTTGGTGGTGAGCTTGCCCGGCTCTTCATCAAGACTCCTGGGCGGGAGACGCCGCTTCCGGGGCGGCGGGCTGCCAAGCGGACGCGGGGCTTCTGAGGAAGCCTCGCGGCGTTGGTGCCCCTCACGGCTGGGGCCTCAGCCCCTTGTGACCTCTCATTCCTGGGGCTTCGCCCCAGACCCCTTTGTCCTCGCCGGACGGGCGTTGGGGCGGCTCCGCCCCCCAACGGCCCCCCGCTACGGGGGCTTCTCCCCCAGACTCCGTCCGGGGGGACCCCCACCCCTGGGAGCCCCCTTCCGCAAGAGCTTCAGCTCGTTTACTTCGTGGGAACGCCCTGGTGGCAGACCACCTTGGTGCGTCCGGCGGCTTTCGCGCGGCTTTGTGGTGGCTTCTGACCCGCGCGAAAGCCCGGCTAAGCCCCTCCAGTGAGGGAAAGGTGGGGTCACGTGGGGGTGAGGCTCCGGTGGTGGGGAGTGTGTCAGTGGCCGCCTTCGGCGGCGAGGCGCTTGATGGAGGCCTCGACCTCGGACTCCGCCTCGGCCCGGCCGACCCAGTTGGCACCCTCGACGGACTTCCCCGGCTCCAGGTCCTTGTAGACCTCGAAGAAGTGCTGGATCTCCAGCCGGTCGAACTCACTGACGTGGTGAATGTCCCGCAGGTGCTCCATCCGCGGGTCGGACGACGGCACACACAGCAGCTTGTCGTCGCCGCCGGCCTCGTCCGTCATCCGGAACATGCCGATGGCGCGGCACTTGATGATGCAGCCGGGGAAGGTGGGCTCCTCCAGCAGGACCAGGGCGTCGAGGGGGTCGCCGTCCTCGCCGAGGGTGCCGTCGACGAAGCCGTAGTCCGCGGGGTACACGGTCGAGGTGAACAGGTGACGGTCGAGGCGGATGCGACCCGTCTCGTGGTCCACCTCGTACTTGTTCCGCGAGCCCTTCGGGATCTCGATGGTGACGTCGAACTCCAAGGGAGGCTCCTCCGTATAGATCATGATGAGATCAGCACTCGTGTGCCCTGGGGGCCGTCCCCCAGAAGAACTCCAGTCTGGTGATTAAGTGTCCCCCACGCACATGTGTGCTCGCGAAAGGGGCTGGTCGAGGTGGTTCACGCCGTGGGGAAGGTGCGTGACACCGCGAACCGTGCCTACCGCGCGGCCCGCCGGACGGCCCGCGAGCTGTGGACACGTGCCCGTCGACGCGGCCGCGTCACGGTGCGCAGGGCCCGACGACGCTGGCGGGCTGCGGCCCCGCAGCAACGGCAGACCGTTCGACTGACGGCCGCCTCCGCCGCGCTGGGACTCGTGGTCGCGCTGGTGACGGTGGCCGCCGCGGGCCCGTGGGACTCGGGTCAGCGTAGGGCCGAGCGGGTGTGGGCGGCCCGCGAAGGGCGGGGAAGTGGCGGGGGCCACACCCCGGGCGGCGCGGGCGGGCACGGCCCGGAGCTGACCGCGCCGCAGGTGCTGGCCGCCGCCGGCCCCGCGGGGCGGCGGGACGGCGACGAGGGCGGCCCGCAGGCCGGTGGGTCCCGTCCCGAGCAGGTGCCGCCGCCCACCGCCTCGGCCCTCGCCGACACGCTCGAACCGCTGATCGAGGACGGTGCGCTCGGTTCCGTGCGGCACGCCGCGGTGGTGGACGCCGTCACGGGACGGCAGCTCTTCGCGCAGGGAGCGGCCGAGGTGTCGGCGCCCGCGTCCACCGTCAAGCTGGCGACCGCGTCGGCCGCGCTGACGGCCCGGGGCGAGTCGTACCGGATCGCGACGCGGGTGGTCGGCGCCGGTGACCGGGTCACGGTGGTCGGCGGCGGCGACCCCACGCTGACCGGGAAGGATCTGGCGGGGCTGGCCACCGACACGGCCCGCGCGCTGCGCGAGCGCGGCGAGAAGACGGTGCGGGTCCGCTACGACACCTCCCGCTACCAGGGCGGCGAGCAGCACCGGATCGGCCCGAACGAGAACCTGGCCCGCATCACCCCGCTGATGGTGGACGAGGGCCGCAGCGACCACAGCGACCACGGGCCCGCGCCCCGTGTCGCCGACCCCGCACAGGAAGCGGCCGGACAGTTCGCCGGACAACTGGAGAAGCGCGGCGTCACGGTGCGGGGCGCTCCCGCGGCGCGTACGGCGGACAAGGGGGCACGGCAGCTCGCCGTGCACCGTTCGACGCCGCTGCGGGCGCTCGTCGAGAGGATGCTCACCCACAGCGACAACGACATCGCCGAGGCCCTCGCTCGCCAGACGGCGCTGGCCGGGGACGAGCCGGCGAGCTTCGCGGGCGCCGGCCGCGCCGTGCAGCGGACCCTCGGCAAGCTCGGCATGCCCCTGAAGGGGGCGCGGTTCGCGGACGGCAGCGGCCTCGACCGCTCCGACCGGGTCTCACCCGCGTTGCTGACCCGGCTGCTCACTCTGGCGGCCGATCCCGGCAGACCGGCTCTGCGCAGCGTGCTGACCGGCCTGCCCGTGGCCGGGTTCACCGGCACGCTCGACGACCGGTACGGCGGCGAGCGCGGGGAGCCGGGCGCGGGCCTCGTCCGGGCGAAGACGGGCACCCTCACGGGCGTGAACACGTTGGCGGGCACGGTCGTGGACGCGGACGGCCGGATGCTGGCCTTCGCCTTCATGACGACCGGCGCCCCGGCGGCCGACGCGGCGGAGAAGTCGCTGGACCGGATCGCCTCGGCCCTGGCCAACTGCGGGTGCCGGGATTCGCCGTCCGCGGGATGATCCGCGCGGGCCGCGGGCACGCCGCCCCTGGGGGACGGGTGGTCCTCCGGTCGCCTCCCGCACGGCGGGCACGGCACGTACGGTGAAGGAATGACGAGCCTCGGTGGTGTGGAGATGGTCGACTGGAATCTCGCGGTCTCGACCGCGACCCGGCTCGGACGGCCGGGCCCTGAGGTGAGCCGGGAGGAGGCGCGCGGCATCGTCGCCGAGCTGCGGCGGCACGCCAAGGTCTCCGAGGAGCACGTCCGGGGCTTCACCAGGCTGACCCCGGCCGGCGAAGGGGCGGACACGCCCGTCCTGGTGGTGGACCGGCCCGGCTGGGTGAAGGCGAACGTGGCGGGCTTCCGCGAGCTGCTCTCGCCGCTGCTGGCCAAGGTGCAGGAGCGCCGCGCCGGGGTGCCCGGCGGGGCGGTGCTGGGGGCGGTCGGCGGCAAGGTCACCGGCGTCGAGGTGGGGATGCTGCTGTCGTTCCTCTCCTCGCGGGTCCTCGGCCAGTACGAGACGTTCGCCCCGGCGGGACGCGACCTGCCCGGCGGCGCCGACGGCGGCGGGCGGCTGCTGCTGGTGGCGCCGAACATCGTGAACGTGGAGCGGGAGCTGGAGGTGGACCCGCACGACTTCCGGCTGTGGGTGTGCCTGCACGAGGAGACGCACCGCACCCAGTTCACCGCCGTGCCGTGGCTCCGCGACCATCTGCGGATGGAGATCCAGGCCTTCCTGGAGCAGACCGACATCGACCCCGGCACGCTGCTGGAGCGCATCCGGGAGGCCGTCCAGGCGCTGAGCGGCGGCAAGCCGGGGGAGGGCGAGCAGGGCGAGGCGGCCGGCGCGGAGGAGAAGCCCAGCCTCGTCGAGCTGGTCCAGACCCCGGCCCAGCGCGAGGTCCTGGGCCGGCTCACGGCCGTGATGTCGCTGCTGGAGGGCCACGCCGACTACGTGATGGACGGGGTGGGCCCGCAGGTCGTGCCGACCGTCACGGAGATCCGGGAGAAGTTCCAGAAGCGGCGCGCCACCGGCGCGGGCCGCCTCGACCTGGCGCTGCGCAAGCTGCTGGGACTGGACGCGAAGCTGCGGCAGTACCGGGACGGGGAGCGGTTCGTGCGGGCGGTCGTGGACGAGGTGGGCATGGACGGTTTCAACCGGGTGTGGACGTCACCGAACACCTTGCCGACGAAGGCGGAGATCGCCGCGCCGGCCGAGTGGATCGCGCGGGTGCACCGTAAGGGGGAGTGAGCTTCCGGGGCGTCCTGAAGGCCCCTCCAATCACTCTTCCGAGGGACCGTGCGGGCCTGGCACGCGTGCGATGCTCGGGTAATACGGTCCATCTCTGTCACCATCGACATACTCAGCGTGATAAGAGTCGGCCTTCAACTCCCCCCGCGCCCCGTGGACCGCGGAGTCCCCACCCGCGGCGCCGGCGCAGATCCTGACGAGGAAGTGAATCGGACATGGGTCCCCATCCCGCGGTCGCCGCGATACGCCTGGCGGTACGCCGCACACTCCACGACGTGCTCAGCGCGCAGGCGACGACGGCCACCACGCCGGCCACCCCCCAGGCCCGCAACCGGTCCGCCGAGCCGCTGCCGCCGCTCGTTCTGGTCGCCTGCTCCGGAGGTGCCGACTCCACGGCACTCGCCTCCGCCCTCGCCTTCGAGGCCCCCCGGCTGGGTGTGCGCGCCGGAGGCGTCACGGTCGACCACGGCCTGCAGGACGGCTCCGCCGACCGCGCCGCGGAAGTTGCCGGCCGCCTCACCGGTCTCGGCCTGGACCCGGTCGAGTCGGTCACCGTCCACATCGGCCGCACCCGCAACGGCCCCGAGGCCGCCGCTCGGGAGGCCCGCTACGCCGCGCTCGACGAGGCCGCCGAGCGGCTCGGTGCCGCCGCCGTGCTGCTCGGTCACACCCGCGACGACCAGGCCGAGACGGTGCTGCTCGGCCTCGCCCGCGGCTCGGGCACCCGCTCCCTGTCCGGCATGGCCGCGGTCTCCGGCCCGGGCGGCCGCTACCGCCGTCCCTTCCTGACCGTCGACCGGCAGACCACCCGCAAGGGCTGCATGGTCCAGTCGCTCCCCGTCTGGGACGACCCGCACAACGCGGACCCCGCCTACACCCGCTCCCGGGTCCGCCACGAGGCGCTGCCCGCCCTGGAGAAGGCGCTCGGCAAGGGCGTGATCGAGGCGCTGGCCCGCACCGCGCAGCTCTCCCGCGACGACGCCGACGCGCTGGACGCCTGGACGGACGACGCCGAACGGGCAGTCGTACGGACCCCCAGCCGTGACGCCACGCCCTCCGAGCCGGTCGCCACCGCCCCCTCCGGCCCCGCCGTCGGGCCCGCTTCCGGCAACTCCTCCGCCGCCACCGTCGGGTCCTCTTCCGGGCCGGTTGCCGGTGGCTCCTCCGGTCCCGCTGTCGGACCGCCCTCCGGGCCGATCGACGGTACGCAGCCCTCGACGGCGTCCGGGCCCCGGACCGGGCCGGCGACCGGAACCCAGACCGGACCCACTGTCGGGGCACAGGGCGGAGCGCAGAGCGGGGCGCAGGCAACAGCGGCGGCCGGGGCGCACGCCGGTGCGGCAACCGGGGCGCAGGCCGGGGCCGGGACGGCGTCCGAGACCGCGTCCGGCACCGTGTTCGCGCAGCCGGGTGACCCCGTCGCCGGATCGGACGTACGCGTCGAACTCGACGTGGCGCGGCTCTTCGCGCTGCCGCCCGCGGTGCGCCGCCGCGTGCTGCGCCGGGCCGCAGTCGAGGCGGGTGCGCCCGCCGGTTCGCTGTTCGCGCGGCACATCGAGGAGATGGACAGGCTGCTGACCGCCTGGCGCGGTCAGCGGGCGCTGAACCTCCCCGGGCGTGTCGAGGTCGCCCGGCAGGGTGGCAGACTGGTCATCCGGCACGGCTCACCGAACTGACCGGCGACCCGGCACCCATCCGGGTCGGCCGCCCGGTCTCCCGGCGGGTCGGCAGAAGTGGCGGACCTCGACGAGCGAGAGCAGCACGGGTGGACGACAAAGACATGGGCGCCGACCTTCAGTCGGTGCTGGTCAGCAAGGAAGAGATCGACGCGAAGCTGGCCGGGCTGGCCGCGCAGATCGACGCGGAGTACGCGGGCAAGGACCTGCTGCTTGTCGGGGTGCTCAAGGGCGCCGTCATGGTGATGGCGGACCTGGCACGGGCGCTGTCGGCCCGGGCGACGATGGACTGGATGGCGGTCTCCTCCTACGGGGCCGGGACCCAGTCCTCCGGTGTGGTCCGCATCCTCAAGGACCTGGACACCGACATCAAGGGCAGGCACGTCCTGATCGTCGAGGACATCATCGACTCCGGTCTGACGCTGTCCTGGCTGCTGTCGAACCTGGGTTCGCGCGAGCCCGCCTCGCTCAACGTGTGCACGCTGCTGCGGAAGCCGGACGCCGCCAAGGTGGCGATCGACGTGAAGTGGGTCGGTTTCGACATCCCCAACGAGTTCGTCGTCGGCTACGGGCTCGACTACGCGGAGAAGTACCGCAACCTCCCCTTCGTCGGCACGCTCGCCCCGCACGTCTACGGCGGCTGACGCTTGCGAACGGGCTTCCGGTGCGGAGCGCACGGGACGCGGGCGGTGCCCCGGGTCGCCGTACGTCGTTCCGAGCCGGGAACACAGGGACGGCGCCCCTCGTTGGTGCTTGCGGGGACGGTGCGGTTGACCGTCCTCGGCGGCGCCGGGTGACAATGCTGGGGTACCGTCCGAAGGTCAGGCTTTTCAACTCACTGTGGCAGGAGGGACGGGGCGCACGCGCTCCGTATGGATGGACGTGAAGCGATACTTCCGCGGGCCGGTCATGTGGATCGTGCTGGCCGTCCTTGCCGTGGTCGTGTTGATGCAGGTCGTCGGCTCGTCCGGCGGCTTCAAGACGGTGGACACCGGCCAGGTCGTACAGGCGATCCGACAGGACAAGGTGAAGTCCGCTGAGCTCACCACGGGCGACGAAGAGATCGTCAAGCTGGAGCTCAAGGACGGCGCCAAGGTCGAGGACAGCGACAAGATCAAGGCGAGCTACATCGACGACCAGGGCGTCGACATCGCCAAGGAGCTTCAGCAGAAGTACGACCAGAAGGAGATCCCGAAGGGATACACGGTCGCACCGCAGAAGCAGAACCCGTTCGTCGGGATGCTGATCTCCTTCCTGCCCTTCGTGCTGATCATCGTCATCTTCCTGTTCTTGATGAACCAGATGCAGGGCGGCGGCTCCCGAGTGATGAACTTCGGGAAGTCCAAGGCCAAGCTCATCACCAAGGACACCCCGAAGACGACGTTCTCGGACGTGGCAGGTTCCGACGAGGCGGTCGAGGAGCTCCAGGAGATCAAGGAGTTCCTCCAGGAGCCCGCCAAGTTCCAGGCGGTCGGTGCCAAGATTCCCAAGGGCGTGCTGCTGTACGGCCCTCCGGGTACGGGTAAGACACTGCTGGCCCGCGCCGTCGCGGGCGAGGCCGGGGTGCCGTTCTACTCGATCTCGGGCTCCGACTTCGTCGAGATGTTCGTCGGTGTCGGCGCCTCCCGGGTGCGCGACCTGTTCGAGCAGGCCAAGGCCAACGCGCCGGCCATCGTGTTCGTCGACGAGATCGACGCCGTCGGCCGCCACCGCGGCGCCGGCATGGGCGGCGGCCACGACGAGCGCGAGCAGACGCTCAACCAGCTCCTGGTCGAGATGGACGGCTTCGACGTCAAGGGCGGCGTCATCCTGATCGCCGCCACCAACCGGCCCGACATCCTCGACCCCGCGCTGCTGCGTCCGGGCCGTTTCGACCGGCAGATCGCCGTCGACCGCCCCGACATGCAGGGCCGTCTGGAGATCCTCCAGGTCCACCAGAAGGGCAAGCCCATGGCGCCCGACGTGGATCTGAGCGCGGTCGCCCGGCGTACCCCCGGCTTCACCGGCGCCGACCTGAGCAACGTCCTCAACGAGGCGGCGCTGCTCACCGCGCGCGGGGACCAGAAACTGATCGACAACAAGTATCTGGACGAGGCGATCGACCGCGTCGTGGCCGGACCGCAGAAGCGGACCCGGATCATGAGCGACAAGGAGAAGAAGATCACCGCGTACCACGAGGGCGGACACGCCCTGGTCGCGGCGGCCTCACCGAACTCCGATCCCGTCCACAAGATCACCATTCTGTCCAGAGGCCGGGCCCTGGGCTACACGATGGTGCTGCCGGACGAGGACAAGTACTCGACCACGCGGAACGAGATGCTCGACCAGCTCGCCTACATGATGGGCGGGCGCGCGGCCGAGGAGCTCGTCTTCCACGACCCGACCACGGGCGCGGCCAACGACATCGAGAAGGCCACGGCCACGGCGCGGGCGATGGTCACCCAGTACGGCATGACGGAGCGGCTGGGCGCCATCAAGTTCGGCTCCGACCAGTCCGAGCCCTTCCTGGGCAAGGAGATGGGTCACCAGCGCGACTACTCCGAAGAGGTCGCCGGGCTGGTGGACGAGGAGGTCAAGAAGCTGATCGAGACGGCGCACAACGAAGCCTGGGAAATCCTGGTGGAGAACCGCGACGTCCTCGACAACCTCGTGCTGGCCCTGCTGGAGAAGGAGACGCTGAACAAGGAGGAGATCGCCGAGGTCTTCCGCCCCGTCGTCCGGCGTCCCACCCGCCCCGCCTGGACCGGCTCCTCGCGGCGCACTCCCTCCACCCGGCCGCCGGTCTCGGCCCCGCCCGCCGCGCTGACCAACGGCAACGGCGGCACCAACCTCGGCAAGGAGATCGGCCCCCGCGACTCGGACGCCATCGTCGAGCCCGCGGACCCGGACAACGGATGAGGCCGAGGTCACCGGGGTCTCTGCGCCCCGGTGACCGCCCAGGAATGTCAGCCGCGCCCCTCGCGTTAGCGACTGAGGGGCGCGGCTTTCCGCTGTGTGGCCGCGGGTGCCCCGGCGCGGCAGCCGGGGGCCACTGCGCGAGTCAAGGAACGAGGAGCCAGATGACCGACCCGGTGACCCTGGACGGTGAGACCCCGACAGGCGAGTTCGACGAGAAGCGTGCGGAGAACGCCGTTCGTGAGCTCCTCATCGCGGTGGGTGAGGACCCGGACCGCGAGGGTCTGCTGGAGACGCCGGCGCGGGTGGCGCGGGCGTACCGGGAGATGTTCGCGGGCCTGCGCCAGCGTCCGGAGGACGTGCTGACGACCACGTTCGACCTCGGTCACGACGAGATGGTCCTGGTGAAGGACATCGAGGTCGTCAGCCAGTGCGAGCATCATCTGCTGCCGTTCCACGGCGTGGCGCACGTGGGCTACATCCCGTCCGCGAGCGGGAAGATCACGGGGTTGTCGAAGCTGGCCCGGCTCGTGGACGTCTTCGCCCGCCGCCCGCAGGTGCAGGAGCGTCTGACGACCCAGATCGCGGACTCGCTGATGAGGATACTGGAGCCGCGCGGGGTCATCGTCGTCATCGAGTGCGAGCACATGTGCATGTCGGTGCGCGGCGTCCGCAAGCCCGGCGCCAAGACCACGACGTCCGCCGTGCGCGGGCAGCTCCGCGACGCCACGACGCGGGCCGAGGCGATGAGCCTCATCCTCGCCAGGTAGGCCGCGCACGCCGGGCGGAACGGCCGGTCGTCACCGCCATGGCCTCGGTCCCGACGGCCGCCGCCGTGCTGACGTAGGACTGCTCCGCCGCGGGCGACCGCACCGGTCGTACCCGAAACGCGTCCGCTGCCCACGCGGGGTCCGCCACTCACGCAGGGTCGGCGCCGAGCGCCCATGCGGGGTCGGCCATGCGGGGTTCGCCGCCCATGCAGGGTCGGCGCCGAGCGCCCATGCGGGGTTCGCCACTCACGCAGGGTCGGCGCCGAGCGCCCATGCGGGGTTCGCCGCCCATGCAGGGTCGGCGCCGAGCGCTCACGCGGGGTCCGCCACTCGGGGTCCGCCGCTCACACGGGGTTCGCCGCCCACGGGGGTCCCGCTGCCCACTCAGGGGCCGCCGCCCATGCAGGGTCGGCGTCGAGCGCTCACGCGGGGTCCGCCACGCGGGGTTCGCCGCCCACGAGGGTTCGCCGCCCACGCGGGGCCCGCTGCCCACTCAGGGGCCGCCGCCCATGCAGGGTCGGCGGCGAGGGCTCATGCGGGGTCCGCCACGCGGGGGTCCGCCGCCCACGGGGGTCCCGCTGCCCACTCAGGGGCCGCCGCCCATGCAGGGTCGGCGTCGAGCGCTCACGCGGGGTCCGCCACGCGGGGTTCGCCGCCCACGAGGGTTCGCCGCCCACGCGGGGCCCGCTGCCCACTCAGGGGCCGCCGCCCATGCAGGGTCGGCGTCGAGCGCTCACCGGGGTCCGCCACGCGGGGGTCCGCCGCCCACGGGGGTTCGCCGCCCACGCGGGGCCCGCTGCCCACTCAGGGGCCGCCGCCCATGCAGGGTCGGCGTCGAGGGCTCACGCGGGGTTCGTCGCCCATGCGGGGTCCGCCGCCGAGCGCTCACGCAGGGTCCGCCACTCACGCAGGGTCGGCGCCGAGCGCGCACGCGGGGTTTGCCCCCCACGGGGGGTCTGCCGCCCACGCGGGGCCTGCTGCCCACGCAGGGTCGGCCACGCAGGGTCCGCCACTCACGCGGGGGGTCCGCCGCCCGCGCAGGGTCGGCGCCGAGCGCCCGCGCAGGGGCGCACGGGCTGGTGCGGGGCAGCGGCGCTCGCGGCGGCCGGTCGCGCGGCTCCCGCGGCTGCCGGTTGGTTGGCGCGGTGCCTCCGGCCCTCATCCCCCGGATCACGCCGGAAGGTCGTGCGTACGGAAGTTCTCGGGAATCCGTGCGTACGGAAGTGCGCGCCTGCGGGTCAGGTGCCGGCTCCCGGTGGGCGGCGGTCGTCCTCGTCGTCGGGGAGGCGGCAGATGCGTTCCAGGTACAGGGCGGCCGCTATGACGGCGATGCCCGCGACGACGGAGAGGCCCGCGTAGAGGGCCTGGGCGGCGCGGGCGGGGATCTCGGAGCGCTCGGTGATCAGGAAGAGGCCGGTGCCGCCGTACATGCCGGAGACCAGCGCGGCGACCAGGGCGCTGGACTGGCCGAAAAGGACGGCGCGGGCAGCCATCATCGGCTCGACACCCTTGGCGTCCGGCTCGCGTTCGCGCTGGGCCTTCAGCCGGGAGCGCAGCGACAGGGCGGTGGCCAGCAGCACGGCCACGATGGCGCCGAGCACGATGGGCGCGGCGACCGGGACGCCCGGCAGGGTGCCCAGCGAGTCCCACAGCCGGGCCACGCCCCATGAGAGCACCCCGGCGACGACGAAGAGCGCCGCCAGGGTGCGGACACGGAGTTGGTTCATCTCACTTCCACCTCGCGGGGTGCACGGTCGTGGACGGCACGGGCACCGGCGCTCAGGCGGGAAGGACGAGTTCCAGGTCGGGGCGCGCGGTGATGCCCTCCCGGCCGAGGGAGGCGAGCAGCGCCTCGACCGCACCGCGGCCCGGGACCTCGGCGGCCGGGTCGACGTCGTGCCACGGCACGAGGACGAAGGCCCGCTCGTGGGCCCGCGGGTGGGGCAGGGTCAGCTGCGGGTCGTCGGAGACGATGCCCTGGTAGGCGACGATGTCCACGTCGATGGGGCGCGGCGCCCAGCGCTCCTCGCGGGTGCGTTCCAGCGCTTCCTCGATGGCGTGGCCGCGCTCCAGCAGCGAGCTGGGCGGCAGCGTGGTCTTCACGACGACGACGGCGTTGAAGTAGCTGGGCTGGCTGTCGGGGTCGACGCCCCACGGTTGGGTCTCGTAGACCGGCGAGACGGCCTTGACCTTCAGCCCCGGGGTGTCCGCGAGCGCGTCGACGGCGCTTTGCAGGGACTCCAGCCGGTTGCCGAGGTTGCTGCCCAGCGACAGTACGGCGACGCTCGGGTCGTGCAGGGTCGTGTCGGCCGCATCCACCTGCTGCACCACCGAGGCGGGCACCGGCTGTACGGTCGGGTCACTGTTCGGCGTCATGCGCGGCTCCGCTTGATAGTGATGGTCACGTCTTCGAAGGGGACGGTGATCGGCGCCTCCGGCTTGTGGACGACCACCTCCACCTCCCGTACGGCCTCGTGCCGCAGACAGGTGTCGGCGATCCGCTGGGCGAGCGTCTCGATCAGATCGACCGGTTCGCCCTCGACGACCGCGACGACCTCTTCGGCGACGACGCCGTAATGGACCGTACGGGACAGGTCGTCGCCTGTGGCAGCCGGGCGCGTGTCGAGGCCCATGTCGAGGTCCACGACGAAGATCTGACCTTCTTCGCGTTCCCTGGCGAACACGCCGTGATGCCCACGCGCCGTGAGGCCGCGCAGTGCGACGCGATCCACGCGCATCCCTCCCGTCCGTCGTGCGGATCCGGTGCCGCCGTGTGCGGCATCGGCCCGAATCTACCCGCGTGCTCAGCGGCTTGCGGCGCCGCCTACCCCACAGCGCCCGCGGCCACGCGCGCATTCCCGGCCGACGCTTCCGGCCCGCGGGGCCGCGCCCGTGCGCACGCCGTCCACGCCTTGTGCGCACGCCGTCCCACCTTGTGCGCACGCCGTCCACGTCCGGTGCGCGCACCGTCCGCTTCTCGTGCACATGCGGGTGCCTCGCGCCTACGGCGGCCGCGCCTGGTGCACAGCCCGTTCGCGTACCGGGCAGGCACACCGCGGTTGCAGGGGCTCAGAGTTCGACGTCGCCCTGGCCGAGGTCGCTCTCGTCCTCGCCGGGGCCGTCCTCGTCCTGTTCGACCAGGACGGGCGAGCCGTGGTGGGACCACAGCCTCCAGGCGCCCTCCTCGGTGCGCCGGAAGACGTTGGTGGCCACCACCAGCCCGCCCACCAGGGGTCCCGCCGAGCCGTCCGCCTCGGCGGGACCACCGCTGAGGATGTTCTCGGTGCAGCTCACCAGGGCGGTGTCGCCCAGCACGGAGACCTCCGTGTCGGTGAGGAAGAACTGCACGTACTCGGTGTTCGCCATGATCAGTGAGTACGACCGCAGGACCTCGCCGCGCCCGGTGAGCACCGGCCAGCCGGGGTGGACGACCCGCACCCCGTGCTCGCCCTCGCCGCCTTCCGGGTCCGCCGCATCGTCGGCGCCCTCACCCAGCCACATGCGGGAGAGCGCCTCGATGTCGCCGCGCTCGATCGCGTCGTAGAACGCGGTGTTGGCGGCCTCGACGGCTTCGACATCCGTGGGGGTGCCGCTCACCGGGGCGTCTCCCCGAGCGCGTCGGCGGCCTGTTCGACGGCGCGCGCGACCCGTACGGCGTCGGCGCTGGCGCGCACCTCGTGGACGCGCACGGCCCACGCCCCCTCGCGCGCCGCCAGCGCGGAGACAGCCGCGGTGGCGGCGTCCCGTTCGCGGGCCGGCGGCGGGGCCGCGCCCTGCGCGTCGGCGAGCACCCGGCCCAGGAACCGCTTGCGGGAGGCGGCGACGAGCAGTGGCCGGCCCAGCTCGGCCCGCAGCGTGGCCAGTTCCGCGACGAGTGCGAGGTCGTGCTCGGCCCGCTTGGCGAAGCCCAGCCCCGGGTCGACGACGACGCGGGCCGGATCGATGCCGCCGTCCACCGCGCGGCGTACCGACTCGGTCAGTTCGCCGACGACCTCGCCGACGGTGTCGCGGTAGACGGCGCGGTTGTTCATGTCGATGCTCCGGCCGCGCCAGTGCATCACCACGAACGGCACGCCCGCCTCGGCGACCACGGGCACCATGCCGGGGTCGGCGAGTCCGCCGCTGACGTCGTTGACGAGGACCGCGCCCGCCTCGACGGCCCGGGCCGCGACCGTGGCGCGCATGGTGTCGACGCTGACGACGACGCCCTCGCCCGCCAGCCCGCGGACCACGGGCAGCACGCGGCGCAGCTCCTCGCCCTCGCTCACGCGGGCGGCCCCCGGGCGGGTGGACTCACCGCCGACGTCCACGAGATCGGCACCCTGCGCCACCAGGTCGAGGCCGTGCTTGACCGCGGTCTCGGTGTCGAACCAGTTCCCCCCGTCCGAGAACGAGTCGGGGGTCACATTGACCACACCCATCACCGCACAGCGGTCCCACTCGGGGAGGCCGTCCACGCGGCCCCGCGTTCTCGCACCCATGTGCCCAGGGTAGGCGTCCGGTCCCGGCCGGCCCCGCACCCCTGCCGCTGCCCCGCCCCGAAGGACCCCGCCGCCGCACTCCCCGACCGCGCCGCGAGGGGCCCCGGCGCGGTCAGGGAGTGGGGCGGTCCGGGGGCGCGGGGGCGGTCAGCCAGCGTTCGGGCAGGGCGGTGCGGCGCCCCGTACGGGAGCGGTCGGCCTGGGCGGCCAGCAGCGCGCGGGCCTGGGCCTCGTCGCGGAGACGCGCGCAGGCGGCGCCGTTCCCCCCGTGGTCCACCCACACGTGAGCGAGGCGGTGCCGGGCGGCCCAGGGCCCCTGGGCGAGCCGGACGCTCTGCACCTTGGCGTGCGGCACCAGCGTGGTGCGGCGCTTGAGGAGGCCCTGGCGGGTGACGAAGACACCGGGTGCCACACCGTGCGCGTAGCCTCGCCGTACCACCGGGGCGCACCAGCGGGCGCGCCGCGGCACCGGCTTCGCCGCGGCGACCGCGGCGTCCAGGTCGACCCCCGGCAGCACGCGGGCGAGTACCGCGGCCGCCTCCCACCACGGGGCGACGGGCAGCAGCAGGCCCTCGCTGTCCTTGCCGTCCTTCTTCCCCGTACCGGCGATTGCCAGCTCGACCCGCACCCACGAGCGGCGCCGCCACAGCAGCGGTTCGACCAGGGTGACGGCCTGGACCCGGCCGGGCGGCACCGTGGCGTGCTGCCGGTCGAGCAGGCCGGAGTCGAGGCGGAGCCCGTCGGGGGACTCGGCGACGGTCCAGTCGAACTCGCGGATCACGCGCCCCGCGCCGCTGGCCCACACGCCCCCGGCGAGCGGGACGGCGGAGGCCACGGCGGGCCACACGCTGTCCGAGGCGACATAGAGCAGCGGGGGCACGACGAGCAGCGCAACCAGCGTCCCCCACCCGGCACCCAGCAGCACCACGCTCATCACCAGCGTCCGCAGCGGCACGCGCAGCAGCTCCCGAGCCGGGGCCTCGCCCGCCTCGGGCGCCGCCTCGGGGGCGATCCCGGCGGCCCGCGCCAGCAGCTCGGCACGGAGCGCGACAGCGTCCCGTTCGCCGAGGAAGGCGAGCTCGTCCTTGGCCTCGGTGCCGACGGCGTCCAGCTTCAGCTTGGCGACGCCCACCACGCGGGCGAGCAGCGGCCGGGCGACGTCGACGGCCTGGATACGGTCCAGCCGGATGTGGGCGGTACGTCGGAAGAGCAGCCCGGTGTGGATGCGCAGTTCGGAGTCGGTGACCCGGTAGCTGGTGCACCACCAGGACAGGAACCCGTACGCGGCGGCCGCCGGCAGCAGCACCAGCAGCCCCAGTGCCACCCACCCGGCCGTCAGGTGGGTGGACCACTCGCGGGCCTGCTCGGCGTCGTGCGCGACGAAGGCGAGCAGCGCGGCGAGCGGCGCCCAGGCCCGCCGCCAGGGGGTGACCGGATGCAGCGGCGTCCCCTCGGGCCGCTGCGGCAGCCAACACGGCCCCGGCTGCGCGCCGCCGTCCCGGACCTCCGGCTCCCTGTCGCTGCCCCGGGGTCCCGGATCCGCGCCGCGGTCCCGGGAGTCGGAGTTCCTGGCACTGTCCCGGGGCTCCGGGGCAGCGCGGTGCTCGCGCTGCCCCTGCTGCCCCTGCTGCTCCGGCCCGTGAGGGCCGTCCGGGCCGGTCACAGCCCCGCCGATCGGGCCTCGCCCAGCTCGGTCAGCCGGTCGCGGAGCCGCTCGGCCTCCGCGGGGGTGAGCCCCACCACGGTGGCGTCGGTGGTGGCGGCCGCCGTGTGGAGCTGGAGCCGGGCCAGCCCGTGGCGCCGCTCCAGCGGGCCGGAGGTCACCTCGACGAGCTGCATCCGCCCGTACGGCACCACCGTGGTCTCCCGCCACAGCACGCCCCGCGAGACGAGCAGGTCGTCGGCGCGCTCCGCGTACCGCCACGAGCGCCAGTTGCGGGCCAGGGCGCCCCAGCCCCAGGCGGCAGCCGCGAGCGGTACCAGCGCACACAGCACCCACGCCCCTTTGGCCGTCAGGGCGAGCGTCGCTCCGGCCGCCACGGTGACCGGCAGCGCCCAGAGCAGCAGCACGAGCCGACGCAGCGCCAGCAGCGCCCGCTCGACACCGCGCCACTGTGTCTCGGCTGCGGTCGGCAGGTCGGTGGGCGGTCCGGGCGGGAGGTCGGCCATGCCTTTCAGCGTAGGAGCAGCGGGCAGGAGGCCGTGTCAGCCTGGAGGAGGAAGCTGACAGGATGACGTCATGACTCAGACGGAGACGACCGTTGGTATCGGCGGGGCGGCCGAGAGCACCGACATGGTGCTCAACATCGGTCCGCAGCACCCCTCCACGCACGGCGTGCTGCGGCTGCGGCTGGTGCTGGACGGGGAGCGGATCCAGCGGGCGGAACCGGTGGTCGGCTACATGCACCGGGGCGCCGAGAAGCTCTTCGAGGCGCGGGACTACCGCCAGATCATCGTGCTGGCCAACCGCCACGACTGGCTGTCGGCGTTCTCCAACGAGTTGGGCGTCGTCCTCGCCGTCGAACGGATGCTCGGCATGGAGGTGCCCGAGCGCGCGGTGTGGACCCGCACCCTGCTGGCCGAGCTGAACCGGGTGCTCAACCACCTGATGTTCCTCGGCTCCTACCCGCTGGAGCTCGGCGGGATCACGCCGGTCTTCTACGCGTTCCGGGAGCGGGAGGAGCTCCAGAACGTCATGGAGGAGGTCTCCGGCGGCCGCATGCACTACATGTTCAACCGCGTCGGCGGCCTCAAGGACGACCTCCCGGCGGGCTGGCGGGACCGTGCGCGGCACGCGGTGGCGGCCGTGCGGGGCCGGATGAAGACCTTCGACGACCTGGTGCTCGGCAACGAGATCTTCCGCGGCCGCACCAGGAGAGTGGGCGCACTCAGCCCCGAACTGGTGCACGCCTACGGCGTCAGCGGGCCGCTCGCCCGCGCCTCCGGCGTCGACTTCGATCTACGGCGCGACGAGCCCTACCTGGCGTACGGGCAGCTGCAGGACGTGCTGCGCGTGGTGACCCGGCAGGAGGGCGACTGCCTCGCCCGGTTCGAGGTCCTCCTCGACCAGGTGCACAACTCCCTCGACCTGGCCGACGCCTGCCTCGACCGGCTCGCGGAGCTGCCGCCGGGACCCGTCAACCAGCGGCTGCCCAAGGTGCTCAAGGCGCCCGAGGGCGCCACCTACGCCTGGACCGAGAACCCGCTGGGGCTCAACGGCTACTACCTGGTCTCCAAGGGGGAGAAGACGCCCTACCGGCTCAAGCTGCGCTCGGCCTCGTTCAACAACATCCAGGCGCTCACCGAGCTGCTGCCGGGCACGTTGGTCGCGGACATGGTCGCGATCCTCGGATCGTTCTTCTTCGTGGTGGGTGACATCGACAAGTAGCCCCCTGGGCGGCTTGCACGGGAGCGGGTTCCGCGGAGATCTGCAGGGTCTGCGGCTGCCTGCGGGACGGCCCCGGTGGGCCGGGCCGGGTCAGTGGCGGGTGGGTGCGGTGCGCTTGTCGCGGCCGAAGAAGTCGAAGCCGCTCGTGTCGCGTGCGCGGCCGTCCGGCTCGGCGGCGCCCTCCTGCGGGCCGCCGCCGTCCTCGGGCGCCGTCGGCTGCGGCGGTACGGGGGAGGCCGGTGCGACCGGGCGCCCGTCCCGTCCCGGCCCCCGGGACGGACCTCCGTGCCCCGCGGCGCCTGCACCGACGGAGCCGCCCCCGTCGCCCTCGCCGGGGGAGGACGTGGCGGCCTCCGACCCCTCGCCGGACGCGGCGCTCCGTGCGGGCGCGGCTTCGGCTGCCGTGGAGCCGCTCGCGGGCCCGGCGGCCTGCGGCTGACGGCTCCCCGCCGTACGGGGCCCCGCCGCGCGCTCCCGGGCACCCTCGGCCCCGGTCTCGGTCCCGTCGGCCCCCTCGGCCCTCGATCCGGCGGCGTCCCCCTCGTCGTCACGCCCGGGGGCGGCGCTCTCCGCAGCGGCGGGGCCGAGGGAGGGGCCGGGCTCCGTGGCACCGGGCTCCACGGGGGCCGCCTCAGCGGTGTCGCGTCCGGTGTCGCGCTCCGTGTCGCCCTCCGCATCAGCCCGCTCCCTCGCGCGCTGGCGCACCGCGTTGCGGGCGAGGGCGGTCAGTGCCTCGTCGGCCCGCAGGTAGGTGAGCGGCGTGGGGGCACCGGAGCGGCGGCGGTGGTCGGTGGCGTCGGCGGTGAGCGCCTTGGCCTCGGCAGCCGGGGTGCCGGCCTCCAACTCCAGCAGCCTGCGGCCCTCCAGGGCGCTGGCCCGCTGGGTCTCGGCGTGGGCATAGCGGCGCAGCAGGTCGGCGTGTTCGGAGCGGAGCCGGGCCAGCTCGGCGCGCCGTTCCCGGAGCCGGCCGCCGAGCGCGGCCCGCGTCTCGCGCAGCGCCTCCACCTCGCCTTCCAGCTCGGCCTGCTTCTCCTCCGCGCGCCAGGCCGTGCTGGCCATGCGGGCCTTGAGGTCGCCGACCTGTCTGCCCGCGGCGCGGTCCCAGCGGCGCAGCAGCACCCCTCCGGTGACGGCGGCGGCAGCCGCTGCGGCCGTCAGGGCGCGCAGCACGACGGTCTCCAGGTCGCCGACGCCCGGCTCGCCCACCAGCCAGGCGCCACCGGCGCAGGCCGACGCGGCCACCGCCACGGTCACCGGAGGGAGCAGACGGTGCAGCGGCGGGGAATGGCGATGACGTCCACGTGGCATGGTGGGGAATTTACCGCGTGTCCGCCGGAGCACGACACCGGCCGAGGTCGCCGCAGGGCGTGCTCACGCCGAGCGGCCCGTCAGGACGGCCCCGGCCGGACGGCGGCGTCGGGACCCCGCGCCGGGCGTGCACGCCCGGCGTGCGCGCCCGGCCTTTCCCTCGCGCCCGGCTCAGACCAGGCCCTTCTCCTTGAGGTAGTCCTGGGCGACGTCCTCGGCCTTCTGCCGCTCCTGGTCGACCTTGCCGTTGAGGTCGGTCAGGTCCTTGGTGGTGAGGGTGCGGGTCAGCTTGTCCAGGGCACCGGCGGCCTTCTTGCCCCCGGCCTCCTTCGCGTTGACGACGGGCAGCACGTTGTCGGCGTTCTGCAGCTTCTTGTCGTCCTTGAGCAGGACGAGGCCGAACTGGTCGAGGGTGGCGTCGGTGGTGGTCGTCAGCACGAGCTGGTCCTTGCCGTCCTTGACGGCCTGCTTGGACTGGCTGGTGCCGACGCCCTTGGGGTCGAGGCCCTTGACGTCGATGCCGTACGTCTTCTCCAGGCCGGGCCGGCAGAACGGGCGGGTCTCGCACTCGTCGCCCGCCGCGATGGTGACGCTCTGCTTGGATGCGCCCAGGTCGCTGAGGGTCTTGAGCTTGTGCTTCTTCGCGTAGTCCGCGGAGACGGCGTACGCGTTCTGGTCCACCGCCTTGCCCGGGTCGAGCACCTTCAGCCCGCGCGGCCCGGCCAGCTTGCGCAGGGCCGCGACGGTCTTGGCCGAGGAGGGCGAGGCGACCGGCTTCGCCTTGGGGCCGTTCTTCTTGGCGTTGAGGAACTCGGCCATCGTCGCCGCGTACTCGGGGACGACGTCGATGCGGCCCTTCTCCAGCTCGGGCTCGTACAGCTCGCGGTTCTTGACCTTCTTGACGGTCGTCTTGTAGCCGGCCTTCGACAGCACGCCGGAGTACAGCTCGGCGAGGATCTCCGACTCGGTGAATCCGGCTGACCCGATGACGAGGCTGCCCTTGCCGCCCCCGCCGCTGCCGCCCTTCGTCTCCAGGTCGTCGCCGCCGCAGGCGGTGAGCGCGAGCGTCAGCGCGGCGACGGCACCGCCCGCGGCGAGGGCGTGCCGGCGCATGGTGGCGCGCCGGGTGGTGGGCGAGCGGCGCGCGCCGGGTGTGGTCGTGGTGGCAGCCATGGTGTGTCCGTTCGTCGAGAGGTCTGTGGTGGGTGCGGGCGAGTCGTTTCTGCGTGACCGGCGGGGCGGGCCCTGTCTCCCCGCGGTCGGCCAGGGAGCGGCCCGGGGCGGCGCGGCGGCCGGCCGGTCCGGATCAGGCCGCGGAGTGCGCCGGGGCCGGTGGTCCGGAGACCTTTCCGGTGCCGTCGTCGTGGCCCCCGGTGCCGTCGCCGCCCTGGTCCGCGGACGCGGAGTCGGGGCGGGACCGGCGGCGCATCGGATCCAGCAGCCGCTCGGCCAGCGTCAGCGCCCGCTCGACCAGCAGCGCCAGCAGGGCCACCAGCACGGCGCCCGCGACGACCTGGGCGGTGTCGTAGTTGCCGAACCCCGCGGTGATCAGCCGGCCGAGGCCGCCGCCGCCGGGGAGCGCGGCGAGGGTCGCGGTGGCGACCAGTTGCACGGCGGCGGTCTGGATCCCCGTCATGATCAGGGGGAGGGCGAGCGGCAACTCCACCTGGCGCAGCAACTGCCAGCCCGTCATCCCCATGCCGCGGGCGGCCTCGACGACCTCCCGGTCGGCCTCCCGTACGCCGGTGTAGGCGTTCGTCAGCAGCGGCGGCAGGGCGAAGAGCACCAGCGCCACGATCGTCGCCCAGTCCCCGTACTTGCCCAGCGGCCCCATCGACAGCAGCACCAGCACGGCGAAGGTGGGCACGGCGCGCCCCGCGTTGGACAGGTTCACCGCCAGCGCGCCGCCGCGCCCCACGTGGCCGAGCCACAGGGCCGCGGGCAGGGCGAGGGCGCAGGACAGCAGCAGGCAGACCCCGGTGAGGTAGGCGTGCTCGGTGAGGCGTTGCAGCACGCCGCCGTTCTCGGTCCAGTGGGAGCCGTCGGCGAACCAGGACCAGACGTCGGTGAAGATCCCCATGGCAGCTCAGCCCGCCTTCCCGACGAGGTCCGTCCCCGGCGCGTCGGGCGTCGCCGAGGGGCCGGGCGCGGTCCCGGCCGGTGGTGCCCCGTCCGCGCGGTCGCCGCCGCGGCGGCGCGAGCGGGCGCGCGTCCAGGGCGTCAGCGTGCGCTGGAGCCACAGCAGCAGGACGTCCGCGACGACGGCGAGGACGACGCAGATCGCGGAGGCGGTCAGGACCTCCGCGTTGAAGGAGGTCTCCATGCCGTCGTAGATGAGGTTGCCCAGGCCGCCGTAGCCGACGACGGCGCCGATCGTGGTCAGCGACACGGCCGTGACCGTCGCGATCCGCACCCCTGCCAGCAGCGCGGGCAGGGCCAGCGGCAGCTCCACCTCCAGCAGCAGCTTGCCCGGCCCGTAGCCCATCCCGCGGGCCGCCTCCCGGGCCTCCTCCGGCACCGCGTCGAGGCCCGCGAGGGTGTTGCGCACCAGGACGGTGAGCGAGTACAGCACCAGGCCGGTGACCACCACGGCCGCCGACAGTCCGAAGACGGGCAGCAGCAGCGCGAACATCGCGAGCGACGGGATGGTGTACAGCACCGTCGTGACGCCGAGGGCCGGGGCGCGCGCGGCCTGCCAGCGGCGGGCGGCGACGGCCAGCGGCAGCGCCAGCACCAGTGCGATGCCGACGGCGGCAGCGGTGATCCAGATGTGCTCGACCGTCGCGTCGAGCAGTTCGCTCTGACGGGTGCGCAGGTACTCCCCGCACAGCCAGTCGTTCTGCGCGAGACAGCCCTTCGGGCTGCCCGTCGCCGTGCTGCTCACGCCGGTCACCTCCCGTGCCGTGCGGTCCTTCGAGTCGGTGTCGGCCGACCCTATCCCGACAGACTGACAATCGGCCCGCAGTGCGGTACCCGCGCAACACGGTGTTCATCCCACGGGGCTGGGGATTGTCGGTGGGGTGTGTTTCGGTGTTCGGTACGGCCAAGGGACGAGGACCGGCGGCCGCGGGGCCGGACAGGTGAGGGGACGGCCGGCAGGTGAGGATGGGGACATGATTCGGTTCGAGAACGTGACCAAGCGCTACCCCGACGGCACCGTCGCGGTCGAGGGGCTGTCCTTCGAGGTGGCGGAGGGGGAGCTGGTCACGCTCGTCGGCCCCTCGGGCTGCGGCAAGACCACCACCATGAAGATGGTCAACCGGCTGATCGAGCCCACCGAGGGCCGCATCCTGGTCGACGGCGAGGACATCTCCCGCGTCGAACCGGTCGACCTACGGCGCCGGATGGGTTACGTCATCCAGCAGACGGGCCTGTTCCCGCACCGCACGGTGCTGGACAACACGGCCACCGTTCCGCACCTGCTGGGCTGGTCCAGGGCGCGGCGGCGCGAGCGGGCCCGCGAGCTGCTGGACCTGGTGGGGCTGGATCCCTCCGTCTACGGCGACCGCTACCCCGACCAGCTCAGCGGTGGGCAGCGGCAGCGGGTGGGCGTCGCACGGGCGCTGGCGGCCGACCCGCCGGTGCTGCTGATGGACGAGCCGTTCGGCGCCGTGGACCCCGTGGTCCGCGAGCACCTGCAGAGCGAGTTCCTGCGGCTGCAGTCGCGGCTGCACAAGACGGTGCTGTTCGTCACGCACGACATCGAGGAGGCCGTCCGCCTCGGTGACCGCATCGCCGTCTACGGCGAGGGGCGCATCGAACAGTTCGACCGCCCGGCGACGGTGCTGGGCGCGCCCGCCTCCCCGTACGTGGCCGATTTCGTCGGCGCGGACCGCGGTCTCAAACGGCTGTCCGTCACGCCCATCGAACTCGGTGACCTGGAGGAGCCGCCCACCGTCCACCTGAGCGACCGGCTGGACAAGGCGGCCGAACGGATGGCCCTCAGCGAGGCCCGCTGGGCCGTCGTACTGGACGACGCCGACGAACTGCACGGCTGGGTCTCCGAGGGGACCGTCTCCGCCCAGAAGGGCACGGTGGCCGATCACGCCCGCCGCATGGAGGCCTGGCTGCCGCTGGGCTCCTCCCTCAAGCAGGCGTTCAGCACGATGCTCCAGCACGACGCGGGCTGGATCGCCGTGCTGGACGGCGACAGATTCGTCGGCGTGCTCACCCCCGCGCGGCTGCACGCGGCGCTGCGGCGCTCCATCGACGCCGACGCGCGCGAGGTGGGCCGGGGCGAGGTGGAACTGGAGTCCATCGAGAGCTCTTGAGGGGCCTTGCCGTGAGCCGCTCGGGAGTCTGCGGGGCCGTTGACACCGTTCCCGCACCTGTGCTGCACTCACCCGCATGATCGGCGCACACGGCCACCTGTGGCGGAGGGTCCACCTGGACCTGCTCCGCTACGCGGGCTGCGTGTGTTCGCCGTCCTGTTGAGCGCTTCCCCTTCCGTATCCCGTGCGGGCCGCCGAGCCGTGGCCGCACGCGGTCACGACCACTCTCAGGACGGTTCCCGTGTCTTCTTCCGCACCTGCCGCAGCGACCCCGCCGGCGACCTCTTCGACTTCCACGTCACCGGCGACGACCTCTTCGACACCCCCGGCGGCCACCGCTGACCGCCGTTCCGGCCCCTCCGAGGCCGAACTCCTCGCCTTCGTACACCGCGTCGCCGCCGACGACGCGCTCGTCGCCTCCCTCCCGCTCGACCCCGAGGGCCGCACCTGGCTGCGGCTGGCCGGGCCCGACGGCAGCGAGGCGTGGCTCATCGGCTGGCCGCCCGGCACCGGCACCGGCTGGCACGACCACGGCGGCTCACGCGGCGCCTTCACCACCGCCCGCGGCGCCCTGACCGAGAACGCGCTGGCCGCCCGCATCCCCACCGAGGGCTGGAAGACGCTGGAGCTCGCCGACGGCGTGGACCGCGTCAGGAGCCTGACGGCCGGCCGCGGCAGGGCCTTCGGGCCGCACCACGTGCACGAGGTGCTCAACGAGGAGCCCGCCGAGCACGCCGTCTCCGTGCACGCCTACTACCCGCCCCTGCCGCTGATGCGCCGCTACAGCCGTACCGGCAGCGTGTTGCGGCTCGAAGAGGTCGAGCAGCCCGGCGAGTGGGACGCCGACGGGGCCGGTGCGGACGGGGCCCTCCCGGAGCGGTCCGCGGGGCGGGTGTGAGCGCCGCCGCCGACAGCCGCGTCGACGCGCTGCTGGCCGCCGCCCGCAGCGGGCTCGTCCGGCTGACGCCCCAGCAGGCCGCCGCCGCCCAGCAGCAGGGGGCGCTGCTGGTCGACATCCGGTACGCGGCGCTGCGGGAGCGCGACGGGACGGTGCCCGGCGCGCTCGTGGTCGAGCGGAACGAATTGGAGTGGCGGCTGGATCCCAGTTGCCCGCACCGGGCTCCGGAAGCCACCGGGTTCTCCCTGCCGGTGGTGGTCTTCTGCAACGAGGGCTACGCCTCCAGCCTGGCTGCCCGCTCCCTGCGCGAGCTCGGCCTGCGGCAGGTGACGGACCTGGCAGGCGGCTACCAGGCCTGGCGGTCCGCCGGCCTCCCGGTGGAACCCCCGCCCCACCCGTGACCCCGCCCCGCCTGTGTCCGGGTCGCGCCTGTGACTGGGCCATGTCTGTGATTCCGCTCCCGCTTGTGGCCGGGTCACGCCTGTGATCCCGCTCCCGCCTGTGGACGGGCCACGCCTGTGACCCCGCCCCGCCTGTGTCCGGGTCGCGCCTGTGACTGGGCCATGTCTGTGATTCCGCTCCCGCTTGTGGCCGGGTCACGCCTGTGATCCCGCTTCCACCCGTGTCCGGGTCCCGCCTGTGCCTCGGCCCGTCCACGATCGGCCCTGCCCGCGCGTACCGCCCGGGACCGCGGGCCGGTCGGGCCGGTCGGGCGGTCAGGCCAGGCCGGTCTCGCAGGCGAGCTCGCAGATCAGCCAGGTGAAGCCGCCCAGGCCGCCCGCGTCCAGCAGCTCGGCGGCCTGCCCCGCGGCGCTCAGCTCGCGGACGTAGGCGGCGGGATCGGTGCGGGCCGAAGTCGAAGCGGGGCGGCGGCCGGTCACGCCCAGGGCGCTCAGCGCGGCCCGCTGGGACAGCAGCCGCGGGGTGCCCGGAGCGGCGGCGGCGACGGCGTCCAGGGCGACGTGCGCGGTCACGTCGCAGGTGCCGTCGGGCACGGGTGGGCAGGCGCGGCCCGCGCGGAATCCGGTCAGGGTGCCGAAGGGCGGCCGGCTCTCGCGGGTGTGGGCGTAGTCGACGGCGACGGCCACCCCGCGGCGCAGACTCCCGGCGGCCCGCGCCCAGGCCGTGTCCCGCGGGTGCCCGATCTCGGCGCGGATGCCCTCGCCCTCCCCGGCAGGCGGCCACCAGCGGGTCAGCCAGTCCGCGTCGGCGCCGGTCACGGGCGGGCCGAGCCGTTCGGTGCCGTCGGGCTCGACGAGGACCAGCCTGGGGGTGCCCCGCGCGTCGGTCTCGGCGACGTCGAGGGGCACGTTGTCCAGCCACTCGTTGGCGAACAGCAGCCCGGTGACCGTCTCCGGCGCGGGCAGCCGCGTACGCCACTCGACGGCCGCGTCGAGCTGTTCGGGCCGCGGGCGGTGCTCGACGGCGAGCGGCCGCAGCCGGTCGAGGACGTCGCGTCCGGGCGTCCGGCCCTCCTGTGCTCCGTCCGCCCCGCCCTCTTCGCCGTTCCGCAGGGCGGCCAGCACCCCGCTCAGCAGTTCGCCGCCGCCGGCGCCCACATCGACGAGGTCGAGCCGGCCGGGCCGGCCCAGAGCCTCGTCCACCCGCAGCAGGAGACGGGCCACGGCGCGGGCGAACAGCGGGGAGGCGTGCACGGACGTGCGGAAGTGGGCGGCCGGCGCGTGACGTGTGTAGAAGCCATGCGGGCCGTAGAGGGCGGCTTCGGTGGCGGTGCGCCAGCCCGGCGACTGGGGGAGCATGGGCCTCACCGTATGTGCGGACGGGAACCCTCCACCTTGGGGAGTAGGCGCGGAGGAACGGATCGGCCGTCCGGCTGACCCCTGCACGTGCTGACACTGCATACGCTGGGTTACGTGCATCGGCTCTACGATTTCATCCGCAGGCACCCCACCTGGGTGGACAGCCTCTGGGCTGTGTTCCTGCTGATGCTGTCGTCGCTGTGGATCGTCGCCGGCGTGACCGCGCCGCCCGAGGCGGAGGGCCTCGCGGAGGGCCCGCGGGAGCAGATCGCGCTGGTCCCCCTCTCGCTCGTGCTGAGCCTGGTGGTGGCGCTGCGGCGGCGTGCCCCGGAGAAGATGCTGCTGCTGGCGACGGGCGCGGGTGTGGCCCAGGTGGTGGTGGACGTCGGCCCGTTCCCCGGCAACTTCGCCTTCCTGGTCATCCTGTTCACCGTCGCCTCCCGGCACACCCGCTGGGCCTCCCGGTTCGCGCTGGCCGGGGCGCTGCTGACGCCCACCATCAGCACCCTGCGCTGGCCCAACGAGCGCGACGACCTGACGGCCGACATCTTCAGCACCCTCTTCCTGACGCTGATGTTCGTGCTGGCCTGGGTGCTCGGCGACTCGCTGCGCACCCGCCGCGCCTACTACCTGCAGCTGGAGGAGCGTGCCCGGCGGCTGGAGAAGGAGCGGGAGGCACAGGCCAAGATGGCCGTCGCCGCCGAGCGGGCCCGGATAGCGCGCGAGCTGCACGACGTGGTGGCGCACAACGTGTCCGTGATGGTCGTGCAGGCCGACGGCGGCGCCTACGTGCTGGACAACGCGCCGGACCAGACACGGATGGCGCTGGAGACCATCTCGGGCACCGGGCGGCAGGCGCTCGCCGAGATGCGCCGGCTGCTGGGCGTCCTGCGCAGCGAGGACAGCGCCGGCCGGGAGGGCGGCGAGTACGTGCCGCAGCCCGGTGTGGAGGAGATCGCGGATCTGGTCGAGCAGGTGCGCGGCGCCGGGGTCGCCGTCGACTTCCGGGTGGAGGGCGTCCCGCATCCGCTGCCCAGCAGCGTCGAGCTGACCGCGTACCGCATCGTCCAGGAGGCGCTGACCAACACCCGCAAGCACGGCGGCCCCGACGTGGGCGCCACCGTGCGGCTGCGCTACGGCGACGACGAGCTGTCCGTCCTCGCGGAGGACGACGGGCGCGGTGCCCAGCGCGAGCTGTACGAGGAGGGCGGCGCCGACGGCCTCGGACACGGGCTGATCGGCATGCGCGAGCGGGTCGGCATGGTCGGCGGCGCGCTGGAGGCCGGGCCCCGCGCCGGCGGCGGCTTCCGCGTCAGTGCGGCGCTCCCCCTCAAACGCGCAGACTGAGCCCCTGGCGCAGTCCACCGTCCCGGCCCCCGCTCCGGGCCCCGGCTCCCCCCGTCCCCGTACGACCGAGAAGGACCCCACATGACGATCCGCGTGATGCTCGTCGACGACCAGGCGCTGCTGCGCACCGGCTTCCGCATGGTGCTCACGGCCCAGCAGGACATGGAGGTCACGGCGGAGGCGAGTGACGGCGCCGAGGCGCTGGCGATCCTGCGCGAGACACCCGTGGACGTGGTGCTGATGGACGTGCGGATGCCGAACGTCGACGGGGTGGAGGCCACCCGCCGCATCTGTGAGGGCGGCGAGGGCGGGCCGGGCGCCCCCAAGGTGCTGATCCTGACCACCTTCGACCTGGACGAGTACGCCTTCTCCGCGCTGAAGGCCGGGGCGGGCGGTTTCATGCTCAAGGACGTGCCGCCCGCCGACCTGCTGGACGCCATCCGCGCCGTGCACAGCGGCGACGCCGTGGTGGCGCCCAGCACCACGCGGCGGCTGATCGACCGGTTCTCCTCGGTGCTGCCCGCGACGACCACCGAGCCGGTCGCCAAGGAGCTGGAGAGCCTGACCGACCGCGAGCGCGAGGTCCTCGTCCTCATCGCGCAGGGCCTCTCGAACGGGGAGATCGCCGCCCGGCTGGTGCTCTCCGAGGCGACGGTCAAGACCCATGTCGGCCGCATCCTGGCCAAGCTGGGCCTGCGCGACCGGGTGCAGGCGGTCGTCCTGGCGTACGAGACGGGACTGGTGCGGGCCGGGGGCTGACGGCCGGGCCACCACCCCGCCTCGGCCCACCCCGCTGCCGCCTCACCCTCCCCCGGGCCGGCTCACCTCAGCACGGTCTCCAGGAAGTCGCTGCCCAGCCGGCCGACCACCTTCAGGTCGAGCTGGTACTGCACGTACCGCCCCCGCCGCCGGGAGGTGATCAGCCCCGCCTTCTTCAGCACGGCCAGGTGCCGGGAGACCTCCGGGGCGCTGAGCTCGTACTGGTCGGCGAGCTCGCTGGTGGAGTACGGGGCGCGGGCCAGGTTCCGGCACAGCCGCATTCGCATCGGGTGGGCCAGGGCCTCCATGCGCAGCTTGAACTGGTCCACCGACAGCGGGCCCGGTATCTCGGGCGCCGCGATCGGGTAGTGCACGACGGGCCGCCACCCGGGCCGGTGCAGCACGAGCAGGTGCGGCCACTGGTGGATGGAGGGGACGAACGTCACCCCCGGGCCGACCGCCGGGTCCACGGCGGTGGTGCGGGCGCTGGCGAGCTTGTCCGCGGTGATGACCGTGCCGGCCTCGTCGGTGGACAGCGCGGGCGAGACCGCCGCCAGCGCGGCAGCCAGGCCGCGGCGGCGCAGCAGTTCGGTCTTCTCCCGTGCGTCGGCGGCAAGCTGCACCCGCACCCGGCGCCAGGTGTCGGCGAAGAAGGCCTGGTCGCAGTCCTCGAACAGGCGGCGGATCCACGACCGGACGGCGGGCGGGTCGTCCAGCAGCCGCTGGGTGATCCGCTGCTGCTGCGGCCCGCGCGCCGCCGCCAGGTCGAGGGCCCGCTCCCGCAGCGCGCTGTCCGCCGACGGTGAGGGCATCGTGTCGGTGCCGTGGAACGAGCCGCAGGTGAACTCCAGGGCGGCCAGGACGAACTCCTCGTCCTCCAGCCTGTCGAGGAGGTCCAGGTCCTCGGCGAGCGTCGCCCCGGGCTGCGCGGAGGCGTCCCGCAGCCCCGCGAAGCCCAGCAGGATGTCGGAGAACGTGACGCGCCACAGGAAGTCCGCCTCGCACAGCCGGTCGGCCAGATCCTGCTTGAGGGAGGCGTTGACGGCGGTCGCCCAGCCGTGCACGCCGGGGTGGTGGCCGGGCTCGGCCAGGGTGTGCAGCGCGGTCCCCAGTTCGGCCAGCGGCGAGGGGGTGAAGACCGCCCGCTCCAACGGCATCCCCGCGATGTGGATGGTGATGCTCATGCCCCCATTCTGCGGTCCGTGACCACCGGCTTCTCCGTCGATTGACGAGCCCCGTCAATCGGCGGGCGGTGGATTGACGAGCCGCGTCAATGCGCGTGCCGGGCGGCCGGGCCGTCGTTCACGGTCGGCGGCATGACAGTGAACGAGCAGTACGCGATGGACGTCTGGCGGCTCGGTTCCCAGGGCCAGGCACCGCCTCCGGCCCCGGGCACGCACGAGGCGAAGCTCCTGCGGGCGTGGTGGGTGGCCCGCAGGGAGGCGAGAAAGGAGTGGGCCCGGGCCCGCGCCGCCGAGCGGGGTGCGCAGCGGGAGCGGGAGTCCGACGAGCGGGTCCGCACGGAGCGCCCGGGTGCGGCCGGAGCCGCCCCCGGGCCCGTCCGCCGGCGGACGCGGAGGGCTTAGCATGGCGAGGTCTCGTCCGGTACCGCCCAGCGAGCGGACCGGAACGCATACGGAAGGCCTCTTTCGTGAACCCACAGCACTCCCATCCTGCCGAGGGGCCGCAGGGCGCACGGGCCGAGGACCGCCCCGCGCGGCTGTCCGTCGGTGTCGTCGGCGCCGGCCGGGTCGGCCCCGCGCTGGCGGCGGCCCTGCGGCTGGCCGGGCACCGCCCGGTCGCCGTCTCCGGCGTCTCGGACGCCTCCCGGCGCCGCGCGGCCGCACTCCTGCCCGACGTGCCGCTGGTCGACCCCGACGAGGTGCTGGCCCGCTCCGAGCTCGTCCTGCTGACCGTCCCCGACGACGCGCTGCCCGGCCTGGTGTCCGGGCTGGCGCGTACCGGTGCGGTACGCCCCGGGCAGCTCGTGGTGCACACCTCCGGACGGTTCGGCACCTCCGTACTGGAACCCGCACTGCGCGCCGGCGCCCTGCCGCTGGCGCTGCACCCGGTGATGACCTTCACCGGTACGCCGGTCGACGTGCAGCGCCTGGCGGGCTGCTCGTTCGGGGTGACGGCCCCCGAGGAGCTGCGGCTGGCGGCCCAGGCGCTGGTCATCGAGATGGGCGGGGAGCCCGAGTGGATCGCCGAGGAGGCCCGCCCCCTCTACCACGCGGCTCTCGCCATCGGCGCCAACCACCTGGTCACCCTCGTCAACCAGGCCATGGAGCTGCTGCGCACCAGCGGTGTGCAGGCCCCCGACCGGATGCTCGGCCCGCTGCTGGGGGCGGCCCTGGACAACGCGCTGCGCTCCGGCGACGCCGCGCTGACCGGGCCCGTCGCCCGGGGGGACGCCGGTACCGTCGCCGCCCACGTGGACCAGTTGCGCCGGCACGCTCCCGGGGCGGTCGCAAGCTACCTCGCGATGGCCCGCGCCACCGCCGACCGCGCCCTCGACCACGGGCTGCTCGGGCCGAAGCTCGCCGAGGACCTGCTGGACGTGCTCGGTGCCCCACCGGAGCCGGCCGCGGGCCCCGCCCCGCCCGACGGATCCCCGCCCCGCGGCGGCGGGAGCCGTGAGGGCGAGGTCGGCAGGGACGGCGACGAGGCCAGGGACGGCGACGAGGGCCGCCGCGACGGTGACGGTCACGACGGCGGGGAGGCGGGCGCATGACACCGCGTGTCGTCACCACCGCCGCCGAGCTGCGCGCGCTGCGGCGGGACGCCGAGGCCGAGGCCGCGCGCCCCGTCACCCGTGCCGTCGTCATGACGATGGGTGCCCTGCACCGGGGCCACGCGGCGCTGGTGCGCGCCGCGCGTGAGCGGGTGGGGCCCGACGGCCAGGTCGTCGTCACCGTCTTCGTCAACCCGTTGCAGTTCGGTGCGGGCGAGGACCTGGACCGCTATCCGCGCACCCTGGACGCCGATCTGGAGGTCGCCGGCAAGGAGGGCGCGGACGTGGTGTTCGCGCCGTCCACCGACGAGGTCTACCCCGGTGGCGAGCCCCAGGTGCGGCTGTCCGCCGGGCCGATGGGCGCCGTGCTGGAGGGCGCCTCCCGGCCGGGGCACTTCGACGGGATGCTCACCGTCGTCGCCAAGCTGCTCCACCTGACGGCGCCCGAGGCGGCGTTCTTCGGCCAGAAGGACGCCCAGCAGTTGGCGCTGGTGCGGCGCATGGTGCGGGATCTCAACTTCCCCACCGACATCGTCGCCGTGCCCACCGTCCGGGAGGACGACGGCCTCGCCCTCTCCAGCCGCAACCGCTACCTGGACGCCGCCGGGCGCACCCGCGCCCTCGCCCTCTCCCGCGCCCTGCGCGCCGGGGAGCGCGCCGCGGCAGCGGGCCCGGCGGCCGTGGTGCGGGCCGCCCGTGACGTGCTGGAGCGGGTGTCGGCGGACGGCGGCGGAAAGCCGGACCCGGACGCGCACGCGGACGCCGCCCCGGTCGAACTGGCCGTGGACTACGTGGCCCTGGTCGACGCGGCGCGCTTCACCGAGGTCACCGGCGACGACTGGCGCGGCGAGGCGGTCCTCGCCGTGGCGGCCCGCGTGGGGGACACCCGGCTGATCGACAACGTACCCCTGCGCCTGGGAGCCGAGTGATGACCGAGACCGGCCGGCAGCTCGCACCGGCGACTCCGCACGGTATAGCCGGCGCGGCGCTCCCCGCGCCCGCACCGGGCTGGACACTCGACGCGGACGTCGTCGTCGTCGGCTCCGGTGTCGCCGGGCTGACCGCCGCCCTGCGCTGCGCGGTACGGGGCGCCCGTACCGTCGTCGTCACCAAGGCCCGGCTGGACGCGGGCTCCACCCGCTGGGCGCAGGGCGGCGTCGCGGCCGCGCTCGGCGAGGGCGACACGCCCCAGCAGCACCTGGCCGACACCCTGGAGGCGGGGGCGGGGCTGTGCGACGAGGAAGCGGTCCGCACCCTGGTGACGGAGGGCCCCGGTGCGGTGCGGCGGCTCATCGACGCCGGAGCCCGCTTCGACACCTCGCCCACCACCGGCGGCATCGCCCTCACCCGGGAGGGCGGCCACCACCGGGACCGCATCGTCCACGCGGGCGGTGACGCGACCGGCGCCGAGATCTCCCGCGCCCTGGTCGAGGCCGTCCGCGAGCAGGGCATCCGTACGGTCGAGAACGCGCTGGTCCTCGACCTGCTCAAGGACGCGGACGGGCACGCGGCGGGCGTCACCCTGCACGTGATGGGGGAGGGGCGGCACGACGGGGTCGGGGCCGTGCACGCACCGGCCGTCGTCCTGGCGACCGGCGGCATGGGGCAGGTGTTCGCCGCCACCACGAACCCGGCCGTCTCGACGGGGGACGGCGTCGCCCTCGCGCTCCGCGCCGGCGCGGAGGTCTCCGACCTGGAGTTCGTCCAGTTCCACCCGACCGTGCTCTACCTCGGCCCCGACGCGGAGGGCCAGCAGCCCCTCATCTCCGAGGCGGTACGGGGCGAGGGCGCCCACCTCGTCGACGCGGACGGGGTCCGTTTCATGCAGGGGGCCCACCCGCTGGCCGAGCTGGCGCCCCGCGACGTCGTCGCCAAGGGCATCATGCGCCGCGCCGCCGAGCAGGGCACCGACCACATGTTCCTGGACGCCCGCCACTTCGGCGCGGCCATGTGGGAGACGCGTTTCCCCACCATCCTCGCGGCCTGCCGCGCCCACGGCATCGACCCGGTCACCGCGTTCGTGCCCGTCGCCCCCGCCGCGCACCACGCCAGCGGCGGCGTCCGTACCGATCTGAGCGGCCGCACCACCGTGCCCGGCCTGTACGCCTGCGGCGAGGTCGCCTGCACCGGGGTGCACGGCGCCAACCGGCTGGCCTCCAACAGCCTGCTGGAGGGACTGGTCTTCGCCGAACGCATCGCGGAGCACCTGTCTCCCGGCTCAAAACGAGCCGCGCCGGACCCCGAGGCCCCGCGGGACGGGCGGCCCCACGCGGGGGAGCCCGGCGGGAGCGGGGGAGCCGGAGAGCGCGGGAACCGCAGCGGCGGTGTGCGGGTGGAGCTGCTTTCGGCAGCCGCCCGTACCGAGATCCAGCGCATCATGACGAGGGGCGCCGGCGTCCTGCGCTCGCGCGAGTCGCTGCGCACGGCGGCCGCGGAGCTGGCCGCGCTCGCCCCGGGAGCGGCCGGGAAGCCCGCCGAACCGGGCGTCGGCACATGGGAGACCGCCAACCTGTACCTGGTCGCCCAGGTGCTGGTGGAGGCGGCGTTGCGCCGCACGGAGACGCGGGGCTGCCACTGGCGCAAGGACCACCCGGAGCGGGACGACGCGCAGTGGCGCCGCCACCTTCTGATCGGTACGCCGCCCGGCGCACCGATCACCGTCCGTACGACCGACACGGCAGCTTTCGACACGGCAGCCTTCCCCGCCGGGCCCTCGGCCGGAACGGGCTCCCGGGCAGGCACCCACAAGGAGCAACAGTGAGCGACGACCTCCCCCTCCTCCAGATCGGCAGGGGCCCCGCGGCGCAGCCCGAGGACGCGGGTGGCTGCGGCGACGCCTGCGGCTGCTCCGCCGGCGGCGCGGTGGACGACGAGGGGCTCGACCCCCTGGAGTGCGGCCTGGACCCGGCCCTGGCGCAGCTCATCATGGACGCGGGCCTGGACCCGGTGCAGGTGGAGGACATCGCCCACCTGGCCGTCGAGGAGGACCTGGACCGCGGCGTCGACGTCACCAGCGTGGCGACGATCCCCGACGACGCGGTCGCCACCGGCGACTTCACAGCCCGCCAGGCAGGCACCGTCGCGGGCCTGCGCGTCGCCGAGGCCGTCCTCTCGGTCGTCTGCACCGCCGAGTTCGAAGTCGAACGTCATGTGCTGGACGGTGACCGGGTGGAGGCAGGCCAGAAGCTGCTGACCGTCCGCACCCGTACCCGGGACCTGCTGACGGCCGAGCGCAGCGCCCTGAACCTGCTGTGCCGGCTCTCCGGCATCGCCACCGCGACCCGCGCGTGGGCGGACGCCCTGGAGGGCACCGACACGGTGGTCAGGGACACCCGCAAGACCACTCCGGGGCTGCGCGCCCTGGAGAAGTACGCGGTGCGCTGCGGCGGCGGCGTCAACCACCGCATGTCCCTGTCGGACGCGGCGCTCATCAAGGACAACCACGTCATCGCCGCTGGCGGCGTCGCGGAGGCGTTCGGACGCGTGCGGGCCGAGTTCCCCGACGTGCCGATCGAGGTGGAGGTGGACAGCCTCGACCAGATCCCGCCGGTGCTGGACCAGGGCGCCGACCTGCTCCTGCTGGACAACTTCACCCCGGGGACGACGGCCGAGGCGGTCACCCTGGTCGCCGGCCGCGCCCGGCTGGAGTCCTCCGGGCGCCTCACCCTGGAGAACGCCGCCGAGTACGCGGCCACGGGCGTCGACTTCCTCGCCGTCGGCTCGCTGACCCACTCCTCCCCGGTCCTGGACATCGGCCTCGACCTGCGGGACGGGACCGACGAGCAGAGGGAGCCCGCCTGATGCTCCTGACCATCGACGTCGGCAACACCCACACGGTGCTGGGCCTCTTCGACGGCGAGGAGATCGTCGAGCACTGGCGCATCTCCACGGAGGCCCGCCGCACGGCCGACGAGCTGGCGGTGCTGCTCCAGGGGCTGATGGGCATGCACCCGCTCCTCGGTGAGGACCTCGGCGACAACATCGAGGGCATCGCCATCTGCTCCACCGTCCCCTCGGTGCTGCACGAGCTGCGCGAGGTGACCCGGCGCTACTACGGCGACATCCCTGCCGTGCTGGTCGAGCCGGGCGTCAAGACGGGCGTGCCGATCCTCATGGACAACCCGAAGGAGGTCGGCGCCGACCGCATCATCAACGCGCTGGCGGCGGTCGAGCTGTACGGCGGCCCCTGCGTGGTGGTGGACTTCGGGACGGCGACGACGTTCGACGCGGTCTCGGCGCGCGGCGAGTACGTGGGTGGCGTGATCGCGCCCGGCATCGAGATCTCCGTCGACGCGCTGGGCATGCGCGGCGCACAGCTCCGCAAGATCGAGATCGCGCGACCGCGCAGCATCATCGGCAAGAACACCGTCGAGGCCATGCAGTCCGGCATCGTCTACGGCTTCGCGGGCCAGGTGGACGGTGTCGTCCAGCGGATGGCGACCGAGCTGGCCGACGACCCGGAGGACGTCACCGTGCTCGCGACCGGCGGGCTGGCCCCGATGGTGCTGGGCGAGTCCTCGGTCATCGACGAGCACGAGCCCTGGCTGACTCTGATCGGCCTCCGGCTGGTCTACGAACGCAACGTCGACCGCGGCTGACCTCGCGCAGGGCCCCGGTGGAGAAGCAGCAGAGGCGGGCGGGCGCCACGCCCGGGAATCGGGCGATAAGCACATTTAGGGTATAGGTCACCTATCGTCACTTCATGCCCACGCCCTACGGTTCCCGAGGCGGCGTGGCGTTCAGCGCCGACGAGCTGCGCGTGCTCGGCGGCGCCCTCGCCACCGCCCTCAAGTCCGCCCCCGCGCCCGAGCAGGCCCGCGCGTATCTGCGGCTTGCCCGGGCCATGGACGAGGCCGCCCGTGAAGCCGGCAGACTGCGCTGCTTCGTGCGGGCCGACCTCGACCGCTACCGCGCCGCCCTTCCCGGCGCCGCTTCGGGCTATCTCGACCGGCTCCAGGACGCCCTCGCCGCCGGGCACCTGCCGACCCCCGAGGACCTGGCCGCTCTCCGCGCCCTGTGCGCCGAACCGGCAGGCCCGCGGGAGACCGCCCGGCGCCGGTGGCTCCTCGACCGGTCGGAGGCCGCCGCACCGCCGCGCGTCCCCCCTGTCCGCCGCCCCGCCGACGCGGAACCGGACCGCCGCACAGGTCCGGACCGCACCGAGCCCGGCCACGGGACGGGAGGGCGCCTTGCCCGACCCCCCTTCCTGCCCGCGGCCCGCCCCGCCCGCCCCGGACCTCCCGCCGGTCCGTCGCCCGACAGCGCGGAGGTACGGCCGCCCGCCGGGGAGCGGGAGTGCGGCCCTACACGAGAGCTGCCCCGGGCGCGCGCGGCAGAGCTGGAGCGCGCACGCGCGGCGGAGCGGGACGGGCGTGAGGGGGAGCCGGACCCCGGGCCCGCCAAGCCCGGACCCGCCGAGCGGCCCGGGTCCCCGCAGCCGACCGCCCCGTCGCGGCCCGTGCCCACGCCCGCGGAGGTCTTCCCGCCGCGCCGCCGGAACCAGCCCGGCGAACCGTCGCCGTCGCCTTCCCCGTCGCCCTCGCCCTCGCCCTCGCCGGAGCGGGAGGGTGAGGAGGATGCGGGGGAGGCGCGGGCCCCTCGGCCGGGACGGTCCCGTCCGCCGGCCGGCGGCGGTTCGATGGGGGCCGTCCCGGCCTGAGTCCGCCGGGGCGGGTGTGCCCGTGAGGCCGTGGCGGGCGGCGTTAGGCTGGGAGCCCGGTTCGTCGAGGAGGCTCGCTCATGGATTACATCGCCGCGCTCACCCCGCCGGTCGTGATGGCGGCGGGTTTCACCGCGCTCATCGTCACCATGATCAAGAGCCAGGGCGGAGCGAACAAGGCGAAGGAGGACGGCATCGTGGATGCCGCCCTCGCCGAGGCGGGCCGCTTCGAGCGCGAGAGCTGACCCCGCCGCACCCCGCCGGGACGGCACCGCGGGACGGCCGCACCGCGCAGTGCCCCCGTGGACGGGTCCGGTCGGGTGCGCTTCCCGCCTTGTTCCCTCGATTCGGACATTTTCCACTATTCTTCTTGTGTGCCGAGGCCATTGGGAGAGCTGGAAGACGCCGTCATGACCCGGGTATGGCGGTGGAACCGTCCGGTCACTGTGCGGGAAGTCCTCGAGGATCTCCAGAAGGAACGCACCGTCGCCTACACGACGGTGATGACCGTAATGGACAACCTGCGCCAGAAGGGGTGGCTGCGGCGGGAGCAGGACGGCCGCGCCTATCGATATGCGGCCGTCTCCACGCGGGCCGCATACTCCGCCGCTCTCATGAACGAGGCGTGGTCGACCAGTGACAACCCGGCTGCGGCTCTTGTCGACTTCTTCGGCATGATGTCGCCGGAACAGGTCGAAGTCCTGCGCGCGGCCTTGCGGGTCGTACATCTGAACGGTGTGCATCTCGATCCCCCCGATGGCGAGGCGCCGCGGGGGGACCGATAGCGTCCGTTCATGGCAGAACGCGCACCGCTATCCCAGGTCACCATCCGCAGGGCTCGCACCGCTGACGTCCCGGCGGTGCGCCGTCTGATCGATGCCTACTCGCGCGATCGCATCCTGCTCGACAAAGCAACCGTGACCCTTTACGAGGACATCCAGGAGTTCTGGGTCGCGGAACGGGACGCCGACGCCGAAGTTGTCGGCTGCGGCGCGCTGCACGTGATGTGGGAGGACCTCGCCGAGGTCCGGACGCTGGCCGTGGACCGTTCCGCCCGCAGCACCGGCGTCGGCCACCTGCTGCTGGAGAAGCTGCTGCGCACGGCCCGCTGGCTGGGGGTGCGGCGCATTTTCTGCCTGACCTTCGAAGTGGACTTCTTCGCCCGGCACGGCTTCACGGAGATCGGCGAGACCCCGGTGGACGGCGATGTCTACAGCGAGCTCCTGCGCTCCTATGACGAGGGCGTGGCCGAGTTCCTCGGCCTCGAACGGGTGAAGCCCAACACTCTGGGCAACAGCCGCATGCTGCTGCATCTGTGAACCGCGGAGCGGTTCCGCCGCCACTATGTCCGAAAGGTCCCGCCAATCCCTGTGCGACGCCGGGCAAACTCAGCACAGGGTTTGTGTTTCTCCGGGAAAAGCGGTTTGCTTTCCACGTCGGTATCCGTAATCCGTTATCCAGATCCAGCACGAATGGGAGCAACAGGTGGCACAGAAGGTTCAGGTTCTTCTTGTCGACGACCTCGACGGCGGGGAGGCTGACGAGACGGTGACGTTCGCGCTGGACGGTAAGTCGTACGAGATCGATCTCACCACTGCTAATGCGGACAAGCTCCGTTCCGCACTGGAGCCCTATCTGAAGAACGGGCGCCGTACCGGTGGCCGTTCCTCGCGTGGAAAGGGCGGCCGCTCCGGCTCGGCTTCCGGTTCCGGTTCCGGTTCCGGTCAGGACACCGCGAAGATCCGCGCCTGGGCCAAGGAACAGGGTTACGAGGTCAATGACCGCGGGCGTGTTCCCGCCAGCATTCGTGAGGCTTACGAGAAGGCCAACGGCTGAGCCATTACGGCTTGATCAGTTGTCCCGTTGTCCGGTGGCCCAGCCGTTCGCCGGCTCCGGCCCCGAGGCCGTCCCCGGCCAGGGAGGCCCCGAGCGGGCCTCCCTGGGGGCGTCCCGCGTCTGCCCCGCGCGCCTGCCGGGACCCAGGGCGGCAGTACCCCGTCCGGCCGTGCGCAGTCACCCGGCGTCAGCGGCAGCCACACTCCGTGCGTGCTCCCTTAGGGCAGTCCCCGAACGTGTGCCCCCGTGTTCGCCCTCAGCGGAGGCGGCCGACCGCATCCGGCCGATGCCGCATGGATTGTCACACCGAGCGGGTAAGAAGGCTCTGACGGCCCTGAAGCCCAGGTGGCGCAGGGTGGAGCGGGGGTGCCGCGGCACGGGTGCCACCGCGAGCGGACGTGTCGGTGCGGGGGCGTTCGCCGTCGGCGTAGTGGATCCAGGTGAATACGCCTGGCCTGCGGGAACATCGTCTCGCACCATCGGGTTGGAACTGTTGTCGGCTGTCCGGGCAGGAGGCGCATGATCGACCGGGTAGACCGGGCCGCAGTCGGCAGTTGGAATGAGCGGTCCCCCGTTGCGGGACTAAGCTGCGGAAGGACAGCGAGGGGAGCGTCCCCTCACTGCCTGACCGCTCTGAGGAGCGATTAACGATGTTCGAGAGGTTCACCGACCGCGCGCGGCGGGTTGTCGTCCTGGCTCAGGAAGAAGCCCGGATGCTCAACCACAACTACATCGGCACCGAGCACATCCTTCTGGGCCTGATCCATGAAGGTGAGGGTGTCGCCGCTAAGGCACTGGAGAGCCTCGGGATCTCGCTTGAGGCTGTCCGGCAGCAGGTGGAGGAGATCATCGGCCAGGGCCAGCAGGCGCCCTCCGGCCACATTCCTTTCACCCCCCGTGCCAAGAAGGTGCTGGAGCTGTCGCTCCGCGAAGCCCTTCAGCTCGGCCACAACTACATCGGTACGGAGCACATCCTGCTGGGCCTGATCCGCGAGGGCGAGGGCGTCGCCGCCCAGGTCCTCGTGAAGCTGGGCGCCGACCTGAACCGGGTCCGCCAGCAGGTCATCCAGCTCCTGTCCGGTTACTCCGGTGGCAAGGAAGCCGCCACGGCCGGCGGACCCGCCGAGGGCACGCCGTCCACCTCGCTCGTCCTGGACCAGTTCGGCCGCAACCTGACGCAGGCCGCCCGCGAGTCCAAGCTCGACCCGGTCATCGGGCGCGAGAAGGAGATCGAGCGGGTCATGCAGGTCCTGTCCCGCCGCACCAAGAACAACCCGGTGCTCATCGGCGAGCCCGGCGTCGGCAAGACCGCCGTCGTCGAGGGCCTGGCGCAGGCCATCGTCAAGGGCGAGGTGCCCGAGACCCTCAAGGACAAGCACCTCTACACCCTGGACCTGGGCGCGCTGGTCGCCGGCTCCCGCTACCGCGGTGACTTCGAGGAGCGCCTGAAGAAGGTGCTCAAGGAGATCCGCACCCGCGGCGACATCATCCTGTTCATCGACGAGCTGCACACCCTGGTCGGCGCGGGCGCCGCCGAGGGCGCCATCGACGCCGCCAGCATCCTCAAGCCGATGCTGGCCCGCGGCGAGCTGCAGACCATCGGTGCCACCACGCTGGACGAGTACCGCAAGTACCTGGAGAAGGACGCGGCCCTGGAGCGCCGCTTCCAGCCCATCCAGGTCGCGGAGCCGTCGCTGCCGCACACCATCGAGATCCTCAAGGGTTTGCGCGACCGGTACGAGGCGCACCACCGTGTCTCCATCACCGACGCGGCCCTGGTCGGCGCGGCCACCCTCGCCGACCGCTACATCTCGGACCGCTACCTGCCCGACAAGGCCATCGACCTGATCGACGAGGCCGGCTCCCGGATGCGTATCCGCCGGATGACCGCCCCGCCGGACCTGCGCGAGTTCGACGAGAAGATTGCGAACGTGCGCCGGGACAAGGAGTCCGCGATCGACTCGCAGGACTTCGAGAAGGCCGCCTCCCTCCGCGACACGGAGAAGCAGCTCCTCGCGGAGAAGGCCAAGCGGGAGAAGGAGTGGAAGGCCGGCGACATGGACGTCGTCGCCGAGGTCGACGAGGACCTGATCGCCGAGGTCCTGGCCGCCTCCACGGGCGTCCCGGTCATGCGGCTCACCGAGGAGGAGTCCAGCAGGCTCCTGCGTATGGAGGACGAGCTGCACAAGCGCGTCATCGGCCAGGAGGACGCCATCAAGGCGCTCTCCCAGGCGATCCGGCGCACCCGTGCGGGCCTGAAGGACCCCAAGCGCCCCGGTGGCTCGTTCATCTTCGCCGGCCCGTCCGGTGTCGGTAAGACCGAGCTGTCCAAGACGCTGGCGGAGTTCCTGTTCGGCGACGAGGACGCGCTGATCTCCCTCGACATGTCGGAGTTCGGCGAGAAGCACACCGTCTCGCGGCTGTTCGGCTCCCCGCCCGGCTACGTCGGGTACGAGGAGGGCGGCCAGCTCACCGAGAAGGTCCGCCGCAAGCCGTTCTCGGTCGTGCTGTTCGACGAGGTCGAGAAGGCCCACCCGGACATCTTCAACTCGCTGTTGCAGATCCTGGAGGACGGTCGGCTGACCGACTCCCAGGGCCGGGTCGTGGACTTCAAGAACACCGTCATCATCATGACGACCAACCTCGGCACCCGGGACATCTCCAAGGGCTTCAACCTCGGCTTCGCCGGCCAGGGTGACGTCCGCGCCGGGTACGAGCGGATGAAGGCCAAGGTCAACGACGAGCTCAAGCAGCACTTCCGGCCCGAGTTCCTCAACCGCGTCGACGACACGGTGGTCTTCCACCAGCTCACGCAGGAGGACATCATCCGTATCGTGGACCTGATGTGCGAGCAGGTCGACGAGCGGCTGAAGGACCGCGACATGGGCATCGAGCTCAGCCAGGACGCCAAGGAGCTGCTGGCGAAGAAGGGCTACGACCCCGTGATGGGTGCCCGGCCGCTGCGCCGGACCATCCAGCGCGAGATCGAGGACCTGCTTTCCGAGAAGATCCTGTTCGGGGATCTGCGGCCCGGTCAGATCGTGGTCGTCGACACCGAGGGCGAGGGGGAGGACAAGACCTTCACCTTCCGCGGTGAGGAGAAGTCGGCCCTGCCGGACGCTCCCCCGGTGGAGTCCGCCGCGGGTGGCGGGCCCAACCTGAGCAAGGAAGCATGAGCAAGGAGGCGTGAGCCTCCGCCACCGTGAGCGGGACCGGACCCGGAAGGGGCCGGTCCCGCTCGGCGTTTTCGGGGCCGCGGGCCGTGCGGCCTGTCCTTGCCGGGTCTGCCGGACCCGGTGTCTCCCCGGAGGCGGGGCGTCTTACGACAGGATGCGGATACCGTCCGGGACGCCGGTGACGCGCGGCAGCCGCGGGTTGACCCGTAGCGTCGTCAGGTTGGGGAAGGCGGCGAGCCATCCCATGGGTACGCCGAGGTCGTAGGCCAGCCACAGGTGGGTGAGCTGCTCGTGGACGAGCTCCTCCAGCAGTTCGTCCGGGGTCAGGGGGCCGACGATCTGGACGCGGGACCGGCCGCCCAGCTTCCGCAGCGCGGCCAGCTCGAACCGGTCGGAGACCGGGAAGTACAGCCCCTCCGGATCGAGGTGCCCGATGACTTCCTCGGCGTACCGGTCGGTGTCGAAGTTGCGCCACCCGCGCGCCAGCTCGGCCCGCAGCTCCAGGGAGGCCCGGTTGCGCAGCTGGGCCAGGTAGTGGACGGCGGCGTCGTCGTTGATCCGGGTGACGGTGACGGCCAGCCGGTGCGCCTCCCGGTCCGAGACGTGCGTCGGGTCCGGCAGCATCTCCAGCACGATCGGCCCGACCCACCCCAGGCTGCGGGCGGCCTCCACCGTGGTGGGCCGCACCATGTTGCGGGTCTCGCGCCGGATCCGGGCGTGCGTCTCCGGGTCGAGCTCGGTGACGTGTTCGAGGCAGGCGGCGGCCAGCAGCCGGCGCCGGTTGCGCTGCATCCCCTTGCGGCCGGGCGCCAGGAGACCGCCCAGCAGCCGTGCGCACTCGGCGGGGCGGGCGTGGGCGACGGACATGCGGATGACCTCCTCCCACTCGGCCTCGTGGGCGTGCGCGAGCAGCATGTCGAAGGCGCCCTGTTCCACGGCCTCCTTCGCGGCGAGGTAGTCCTGCACGGTGCGGTGGACGAACTCGATCGACCGGTCGGCCTGTTCGCGCAGCAGGCCGGTACGGAGCAGCAGGTGGTGGAAGATGTCCTCGGGGGCGCCCTGGCCCGTGGTGGAGGGGATGGCCGGCAGCTGCCGGGATATCTCCGCGAGGGCCTCGTCCATGCTCAGTTCGGCGCGCCGGTCCACCAGCATCCGGAAGGCGAGCTTGCGCAGCAGCCGCTCGCGGGCGCCGCGCCGCAGTTTCACGGCGTCGGCGTACAGCACCCGCCGCTCCGGGTCGCGGCGCTGGAGGAGCATCTCCATGGCCGCCTCGTACAACTCCTTGCGGCCGTGCGGGAGGGAGCCGGAGCGGTCGCGGTTGAGCGCGCAGATCAGTCCGCACATCAGCGGATTGGTGGCCAGTCCGCGCAGTTCGCGGTAGAGGGGGATGGAGGCCAGCAGCCGGTCGCGGTACTCGGCGAGCTGCTGGTGGTCCTTGCCCTCGTCGTCGGCGGCGGCCGTGTGCCAGGCGGTGATGAAGGTGGCGACCTGATCCCGGCTCATCGGGGCGAGGGCCAGTTCGTCGAAGCCCTCGTCCGCCAGCCAGTTGGGCTCCACGGCCGAGGGGCGCGCGGTGACCAGGCAGAAGTTGCCGGAGTAGATCCGCATGAGGCTGCGCAGCCCGTCGCGCAGCCCGGCTCGTTCGGTCTCGGGCGCCTCGTCGATGCCGTCGACCAGCAGCAGTCCCCGCTCCTCGGTCAGGACGCGGGCGGCCCAGCCGTCGGGTGCCTCGTCGGCCAGGGGGTGGCGGACGGCACGCAGGAAGTCCTCGGGCGAGGGGAAGCCCTCCTGGGCGAACCGGCGCACCGGCAGGACGAGGGGGATGCGGCCGCGCAGCGATGCCAGCTCGGGCGGCAGCGCGTCGCGGGCCGTGGCGACGGCCAGCCACTGGACGAGTGTCGTCTTGCCGGAGCCCGCGACACCGCGCAGCAGGACGCGTTCGTGGCCGCCCAGCGCCCGGTCGGCGGGCAGCACGGGTTCGCCGCTGTCCCCGGCGTCCAGGCCCTCCCGCCGCTGCGGGCTGTCGAACTCCGCGCTGAGGCTGAGGTAGGTGGCGTCCAGCGACCAGTTGTCGGGGGTGTTGGGGTTGGGCAGGTCGATGCCGTAGATGGTGACCCGGTCGTACTCCTCGGCGACCGAGCGCGCGTAGCGGGCCTCGAACTCGGCGTCGGCTGCCGACGGTTCGGGGCGGCCGCGTACGGCCTCGACGTCATTGAGGTCGATCAACTGGCGTATCCGGTGGGCGCGTTCGGGCATGTGCTCGGCCAGGACGGGGGAGCGGCGGATCAGGTGGTGCAGCAGGTGCAGGCAGACGGTGACCAGCAGCCGGTCGTGGAACCAGGCCGCGTCCGGGCTCAGTTGCCGGTCCGCTCCCGGCACCGCCGAGCGCAGCCGCCGCGCGTAGTCCTGCGGTCCCAGGCGTACGGCCTGGACGTCCGTGGTGTCCAGCTCACCGATGATCCACAGCGTACGGGAGAGCACGGAGGCGACCGGTTCCTCGTCCCGGGGAGGGAGCCGGTGGGCCGGCGCCGTCAGGTTCACCAGCTCCTGGGCGAGCGACAGCAAGGACTCGTAACTCAGCGGCGGCGCCTCCCCGCGGAAGGACACCAGCCGGGCCAGCAGCTCCCCTTCGGCCTGCGCCTTGTCGGGCGTGGCCTCCACGGGGAGCAGCAACTGGCTGACGAGCGGGTCGGCGACGGCGGAGGCGAGCCGGACGGCAGGGTCCATGGATGAGGGCTCCCGGCGGGGGCGGAGACTGGTCGGTCCAGCGGTCCGTACCAGCCTAGGCCGCACGTGGCCTGCTGGTCACCCTGCGTTCGCGCCACGGGGGCGGGGGAGAACGGTCACATCCAGGTGCGGGGGGAGGCGCGTGGTGTCCACGGGGCGTCCGGGTCGGATGATGTTGAGGACGCGGAGGTGGGGCCAGGCGGCGAGAGAGGCGGTGTCGACGTCCGACGGCCCGTCCAGGGTCAGGTGCTGCAGGGACGGGAAGTCGTCAGGGCGGGGGAGCCAACCGTCGGCGGCCAACAGGCCGGTGAGCCGGGGCAGCGGGGCGGGCGGGCGTTGCGAGACCCCCAGCAGCCCCGCGCCCAGCGACAGGAAGCGCAGCGCGGGATGGTGGCCAAGCACGTCCCACGCCTCGGCGGCCAGCGGTGTGTCCCTGCGCGGACCGAGGAACAGGCTGCGCAGGTGAGGGTAGGCCGCCACCCCGGACAGGGTGAGCACCTCGTGGGGCAGCCTCAGCGTCTCCAGACGCTCCGCCTGCGGGAGCCCGCCCCAACCGAGCCAGGGGACACCGCGCATGAACTGCAAAGCCGTCAGGTGCGTGAGGGCGCCCAGGGTCCGCAGCTCGGGCACCTCCTCCAGATCCAGCGACCGCAGCGGCAGCTCCTCCAGTGCGGAGAGATCCTCCAGGCGCGGGCAGTCGAAGAAGTGCATCTCCTCGACGCGGCGCAACTCCCGCAGGAAACCCACCTCGCGCAGCCCGGGATTGCGGGCGATGCCCAGCAGCTCGACCTTGTCCGCGGGGACCGCGGCCAGGATCTCGTCCGGGGTGAAGTCGCCGTTGAGCCGCACGCGTGCACTGCCGCCCAGCGCGCTCCAGCGGGCGAGTTCCTCGCGGGACCGTACGGTGATCAGAGCGTTCGGGGCGTCGACCAGCCAACTGATGATCTCGTCGGCGTAGGCGTCGGTGTCGAACCGGTCCCAATGGTCACCGAGTTGCCACAGCACGGCCGATTCCGTCCGGGTGCGGAACGCGGCCAGCGTGGCGAGGGCCGCGTCCGTGCCGAGCTGCGCCACCGTGTGGGCGACGGCCTGCGCCTCTTCCTCCTCCAGTGCCTCGGGCCCCGGCAGCAGCTCCAGCACCACCGGCCCCACGGCGGCCAGTTCCTCGGCCTCGTCGGTGCTCCGCGGCGGAATCAGCTCCCTCGCGCGTGACTCCACCTTTTCGCGCACCGCGGGGTCCAGCTTGGTGGCGTGTTCCAGACACGCCGTCGCCAGCAGATGCAGCCTGGTGCGGGCCTCGGGCTCCGCGTCGCCCCGCTCCACGAGCCCCCGCAGCAGACGGGCCCGCTCCTCGGGGCGGGCATGGGCGACGGCCATGCGCACCACGTCCTCCCACTGGTCGAGGTGGGCGTGGCGCACCAGGACGCCGAAGTCGCGCTCCTCGACGGCGGCCCGGGCGCCCAAGTAGTCCTGGAAGGTGCGGTGCACGAAGTCGACGGCGCCCTGCGCGGGCTCGCGCAGCAGCCCTGAGCGCACCAGCAGGAAGCGGAAGAGCTCCGCGGCCGAGCCCTGCCCGGCCGCATACGGCATCGAGGGCAGCACCCGTTCGATCATCTCGACCGCGTCGTCCTGCGCCAGCTCCACGCGGCCGTTGCGGATCAGCCAGTAGGCGAGCTTCTGCAACAGCTCGATCTGGGACTCCTCGTCGAGCTCGACCGCCCCCTCGTGGACGTACATGGCGCGCTCCCGGTCGCGCCGCTCCAGCAGCATGGACAGCGCCGCGTCGTAGAGGGCCTTGCGCCCACGCGGCAGGAAGCCGCGCCGTTCCCGGTGCAGTGCGCAGATCAGTCCGCACATCAGCGGGTTGGTCGCCAGGCGGGCCAGCGCCGCCGTGCTCCGTACGGCTGTCCGCAACGAGGCGGCCAGGTCCGCCCCGGCCTGTGCCGCCGTGTGCCAGCGGTCGATGAAGACGTCGATGTCCGCCGGACGCATGGGGGAGAGGGTCAGCTCGGTGAAGTTCTCGCGGCCCAGCCACTCCTCCCGCACGGCGGAGGGGCGGGAGGTGACCAGCACGAGGTTGTCGGGGTAGGCCGTCGTCAGCTCGCGCAGCCAGTCCCGGGTGCGCTCCCGCTCCGCCTCCGGCACCTCGTCGATGCCGTCGACCAGGAGCACGCCGCGCCCGGCCGCCAGCACGCGCTCCGGCCAGCCGGCGGGCTGCGCCCCGGCCAGGGGACAACCCACGGCCGTGAGGAAGCCGGAGGGCAGCGGCAGCACGCCGCCCGCGCGCGTCAGGGTGCGCAGGGGCAGCACGAAAGGGACGCGCCCCATCAGGTGGACGAGCTGCCCGGTCAGCTCCGACTGGCGAGCTGTCATGACGGCGAGCCACTGCACCAGGGTGGTCTTGCCGGAACCGGCGAGACCGCGCAGCAGCACCCGCTGCTGCCCCGCCAGGGCCTGTTCGACGGGCTGCGGGTCCGCCCAGGCGGCAGCGGAGGTCCCCGCGGCGCCCGTGGCGTCCCCGGGGAGGGGGGAGCCGGTGCGTCCCGCCGGCGCGGCCTCCAGGCTCAGGTACGCCGTCTCCAGCGGCCATTCGCCGCCGAACTCCGCACGGGGATCACCGGCCTGTTGCAGGTCGATGCCGTGGATCGTCAGTGTGCGGTGCCTGTTGGCGATGTAGCGGGCGTACTGCTGCTCGAACGCGGCGTCCTGCGCCGACTGCGAGGGGAGCCGGGCGACGAGGACGTCCACGAGCCTGACCAGATCGCCGAGGCGGCGGCTCTGGTCCACCAGGGTGCGCGCGACGAAGGGTGAACGCTGCGTGAAGAAGTGCAGGATGTGCAGACAGGCGGCCTCCAGGACCCGGTGGTAGAGCGCGTCCTCGCCGGGCGTGGCGTCCAGGTGCGGGTCGGTCAGGGAGGCCTGCGCGTGCAGGGCGCGGGCGAAGTCGGTGTGCCCCAGGCTGACGGCCTCCACATCGCTGAGCGTGATGTCGCCCAGCGCGTGCAGTGTGCGGCACAGCCGCGCCGCCGCCCGCTCCGCCTCACCCTCGGAGGGCGCGTCGTGCGGGCCGGCGTCCCGCAGAGCCCGCCGCACCAGCTCCTCGGCGAGCCCGGCCAGGTCGCGTTCCCGCAGGGCGCGCTTCTCGCCGGTGAAGGAGACGAGGCCGGAGACGCGGACGGGCCGCTCCACCAGTCCGGCACCGGGCCCCTCCGCCACGAACAGTCGTTTGACGAGCGGCCCCATCACGCTGGAGGCGATCCGCAGCCCCACCACCCCGGCATCCATCCCCTGCCCGCCCTCCCCGGTGCTCAACTCCCCGTCGTACGGGGCTGTACACGGGGAGCAAGGGTAGGGGGCGGGTCTCCGCGCGTCGACGAGACCCGGACGAGCGCTGTTCGGCGGGCGGCGATCCGTCCAGGTGAGCGGGGCCGTATGAGGGGGGCCACAGGGGATGGGCCGAGCCCGTGAAGTGGGGCACAGGCCGTCTGCGGCCTACGACGGCCGATAGGAGGCTTCGGCGGCCCGTGCGAGCGGAGGTGCGGGCGTGGGACGGGGCTTCCGCGAGCCGGTGTGGCGGGGGCGCCTCGTGCGCCTACGGACCTGTTTAGTAATAAGGGTCCTTGATGTCCGTTTTCAGGCGGGTTACCAAGGGGGCGCGTCCGGCACGGGCGCACACCATGAACCCCTCACGGAGGTAGCACTCGCATGGCGAAGTTCAGGACCACCAACCGCGCCGCGGCTCTCTCGGCGTCCCTCGTCGCCGGGCTCGGCGCGTCGATGGCCCTGGGGGCCGGTACCGCGCTCGCGGCGGCCGGGAAGGCCGACGCGGCACAGGACCGGAACGACATCTTCGCGATCGGTACGGCGAACGAGCTCGCCAAGTCCACCCACGCCCAGGCCGAGGCGCACCGCAAGGCCGCCGCGGCGGCGAAGAAGGCCGAGCACCGCGCCGCCGAGGCCAAGAAGCGCGCCGCCCACAAGGCCGCACGCGACGCCAAGCGCCTGCAGCTGTCGTGGGTCAAGCCGGTCTCCGGCGCGTACGAACTGAGCGCCACGTTCGGCAAGGCCGGCGGCCGCTGGGCCCACAACCACTCGGGCCAGGACTTCGCGGTGAACATCGGCACGCCGGTCAAGGCCGTGCACAAGGGCACCGTCGTCAAGGCCGGGCCGAACGGCGCGGGCGACGGCCCGGCGTACGGCAACGCCATCGTGGTCCGGCACGCGAACGGCACGTACTCGCAGTACGCCCACCTGTCCCGGATCGACGTCGAGCCGGGACAGCAGCTCAAGACCGGCCAGACCATAGCCAGGTCCGGAAACACGGGTAACTCCTCCGGGCCGCACCTGCACTTCGAGATCCGCAACGGTCCCGACTACGGCACGGCCGTCGACCCCGTCAAGGCCATGCACGGGCTGGGTGTCGACTTCTGACGTCTGCCCCGCCCACCGCACCGCGAGGCCCCGGCGCACCCCCGCGCCGGGGCCTTCGGCGTGCCTGGCGGCACCCCGGCACGGGCGTGCTCGTCGGACAGGCGCGGGCGGCCGGTACGGGTGCGCTCGGTGAGGCGGCGCGCGTGCGCGCGGGAACCTGGGAAGCCATGAGGGTCTGCCGCGACGCTGGCTGGGCGGCGCGCGTGCGCGCGGGAACCTGGCGGGCGTGCCCGGCGGGTGTCAGGCGTCGGCGCCGTGGTGGGCGGCGGCAACCAGCTCCTGCGCCACCTCCAGGGCGGCCTGGCGCTTCTCCTCCGTCCCGGCGTTCGACTGCTCCAGCGTGAAGAGGGTCGAGTGCATGGTGAACAAGGCAGCCGAGCAGCGCACCTGGTCGCTGAGGGCCGCGTCCTCGTCCTTCATGAAGCCCAGCAGTGCGAAGATCCGTTCCTTCATCTGGTCACCGATGGACAGCTCGCGCAGCGCCGCCTGGTTCTCGTGCATGAACCGCACGAGCGGGGTGGCATTGCTGATGCACACGTTGTAGCGGCGGAGGATCTCCAGCTTCGTCTCCAGCGTGGTCGGCCGGTGGGCCTGCGCCCAGGCGATCACCTCGTCGGCCGGGCCGAGCACCAGGTCCTCGAAGAGGCTGGTGACCAGATCCTCCTTCGTCTTGAAGTGGTAGTACAGGGCCGCCTTGGTGACGCCGAGCTGTTCGGCGATCTCTCTGAGCGAGGTCTTCTCGTAACCGTGCTCAGCGAACAGCTCCAGGGCGACGTCCTGGATGCGCTGACGGGTGTTTCCCCTGCTCATACCGACCCCTTCAAAACTTACTTGACGCCCGGCTAGCACTCACCTAGCTTGTCCATGGTACTGAACTAGCCGGGCGGCAAGTAAGGCGCGGGCAAAGAGGAGTGGGCCGCAGATGACTGCGAACGGGGCAACGAAACCGGCGTACCAGGACAGAGGGGGTGCTACGGGCGAGGTTGAACACAGCACGGGTCAAGAAGAGGCCAAGGCCCCGGAAGACCTCGTGCCGACGGAGCCCGCAGCCGCGGTGCCCCCGAGGGAAGGGCCCGCGACGGCGGAGTCGGGTCCTAAGCCGCGCAGCGTCCGGGTCGTTCTCTTCTCGCTGATGATCGCCGTGCTGCTGGCGATGCTGGACAACATGATCGTCGGCACCGCCATGCCCACCATCGTCGGTGAGCTGGGCGGCCTCGAACACCTCTCCTGGGTCGTGACCGCCTACACCCTCACCACCGCCGCCTCCACCCCGCTGTGGGGCAAGCTCGGCGACATGTACGGACGCAAGGGTGTCTTCCTCACCTCGATCGTCCTCTTCCTCGCCGGTTCGGTCACCTCCGGTGCCGCCCAGTCCATGAGCCAGCTCATCGGCTTCCGCGCCCTCCAGGGCCTCGGCGCCGGCGGTCTGATGGTCGGCGCCATGGCGATCATGGCGGACCTCGTCCCGCCCCGCGAGCGCGGCAAGTACATGGGCATGATGGCCGGCGTGATGTCGCTGGCCATGATCGGCGGACCGCTCGTCGGCGGCACCCTCACCGACCACCTCGGCTGGCGCTGGGCCTTCTACATCAACCTGCCGCTGGGTGCCGTCGCGCTCGCCATGGTCACCACCGTCCTGCACCTGCCCAAGAAGCGCGCCCGGGGCCGGATCGACTACGCGGGGGCCGCGCTGCTGACGATCGGCATCACCTCCGCCGTGCTCGTCACCAGCTGGGGCGGCACGGAGTACGACTGGGGCTCGGGCACCATCCTGGGACTCTCCGCGCTGGCGGTGGCCACGCTGGTGGCGTTCCCCTTCGTCGAGCGCGCAGTCGCCGAACCGATCCTGCCGCTGGGCGTCTTCCGCAGCGGCAACTTCTCGCTGGTGACCCTCATCGGCTTCCTGCTCGGCTTCGTGATGTTCGGCTCCATGACGTTCCTGCCGCTCTTCCAGCAGAGCGTCCAGGGCGCCTCGGCCACCAACTCCGGGTTGCTGCTCCTGCCCGTGCTGCTGCCGATGATGGTCGTCTCCGTCGTCACCGGGCGGGCCACCACCAAGACCGGCAAGTACCGCGCCTACCCGATCATCGGCGGCGCCCTCATCCCGGTCGGCCTCTTCCTCCTCGCGCAGATGGAGGTCGGCACCAGCCGCGTCACCTCCGGCCTCTACATGGCCGTGCTCGGCGCCGGCATGGGCTTCCTGATGCAGCTGACGATGCTCATCGCGCAGAACAGCGTGGAGCTCAAGGACATGGGCGTCGCCTCGTCCACGACCACCCTCTTCCGCACCATCGGCGGCTCCTTCGGTGTCGCCCTGATGGGTACGGTCTTCGCCCGCCAGGTGGAGGACTCCATGCGGGACGCCGCGTCCGCGGGCGGCGGCCCGGCCGGGGGAGCCGCGGCCAAGCTCACCGAGGGCGGTGCCCAGCTCGACGCCGACTCGCTGGCGAAGCTGCCGGACGCGGTCCGCACGGCGTACGAGCACGCCGTCGCGGACGGTACCCACACGGTCTTCCTGTTGTCCGCGGCCATCGCGCTCCTCGCCTTCGCCGCCGCCTGGTTCATCAAGGAGGTCCCCCTCAAGGACGCGGCCGCCCAGCAGCCGCCGGAGTAGGAGGACGCGGCGGGCGGAGCGGACTTCGCCCCGGGCCGGTCGGGCCCCCACGGGTGCGACTCCGGCACCACGGACCGCCTCCCGCGTCCCGCACCCGGCGACGGTGCCGTCCGCCCGGACAGCTCACGGCACAACGGAGGAGCCCGGTGGTCACCGTCACGACGACGACCACCGGGCTCCTCCTTGTCCGCCCCCCGCTCCACGGGGTTCCGCTCCGCCTCGCAGGACGGAAGCGCCGGTCCGCGTTCCGCGAGCCGCATCCGGTCGGCTCCCGGGTTGCGGGGCTGGCCGGACGGGGCCGCCCGGTTGCGGGGCCGTCCGGTTGCGGGGCCGTCCGGTTGTGGGGTCGTCCGGTTGTGGGGGGCGAGCGGGGGCGGGGGCCGTCCGGTCGCGGGGCCGTCCGGTTGTGGGGGCGAGCGGGGGCGGGGGCCGCAAAGCTGCGCTCTGCTGCCGGTCGGTCCCCGGATTGCAGGGCCGCCCGGGCGCGGGGGCAAACAGGTTGCGGGGTCGTCCGGTTGTGGGGGCGAGCGGGGGCGGGGGCCGCAAAGCTGCGCTCTGCTGCCGGTCGGTCCCCGGATTGCGGGGCCGTCCGGTCGCGGGGGTCGTCCGGTTGCGGGGGCCGCCCGGACGCGGGGCCGTCCGGACGGCTCCGCCCGGGCGCGGAGGGGAGCGGAGGTGGGACCGCTGGGCTGCGGTCCGTTGCCGGTCGGGTCGGCCCCCCGGGGTCGCGGGGACGCCTGGGCAGGACTGCCCGGACGGGACCGCCCCGGCGGTGGTCCGACCGAATGCGGGCCGACCGTACGCGGGGCGGCCTGGACGTGAGGCCGCCCGGCCCGGGGACCGTCCGGCCGGGGGGACCGTCCGGACGGCGGGGGCGTTGCGCCGCGGGGCGCGGGGTGCGGGCTCTCAGGTCAGCGGCAGGCGGTACCGCTTGCCGTCCAGCGGCTCGACCAGCCCGTCCGCGACCAGTGCGTCCAGGGCCCGCGCGCGCTGGACGGGCTCGTGCCACACCCGGTCGAGATCGGACTGCGGCACCGGTTCCTTGGCGGCGCGCAGCACCGCGAGGAGCCGGCCGCGCACCTGGCGGTCGGTGCCGGCGTAGGCCTGGGTGCGCCGGGCAGGCCCCTGGTGTTCGGGGGCGCCCGCCAGTTGCCATGCGCACCGGCTGGCGATGGGGCACCGCGAGCACTGCGGAGCGCGCGCCGTGCACACCAGCGCCCCCAGCTCCATGGTCGCCGCGGCCCAGCGGGAGGCCGTCGTGTCGTCCTCGGGCAACAGCGCCCGGGCGAGCTTGCGTTCGGCGGCGGTGGTCGCGTTGGGCGGGTACTGCCGTCCGCTGACGGCGCGGGCGAAGACGCGTCGCACGTTCGTGTCGAGCACGGAGTGCCGCTTGCCGTACGCGAAGGAGACGACGGCGGCAGCCGTGTACTCGCCGACGCCGGGCAGCGCCAGCAACTGGGCGTGCTCGACGGGCACCTCGCCGCCGTGCCGTTCCGCTATGGCCTTGGCGGCCCCGTGCAGCCGCAGGGCGCGCCGCGGGTAGCCGAGGCGGCCCCAGGCGCGGACGGCCTCGCCGGGCGCCTCGGCGGCCAGGTCGGCGGGGCGCGGCCAGCGCTTCATCCACTCCTCGTACACCGGCAGCACCCGGCTCACGGGGGTCTGCTGGAGCATGAACTCGCTGACCATGACGCCCCACGCGCCCGCCTCCGGGCGGCGCCAGGGGAGGTCGCGGGCGTGTGTGGCGAACCAGTCGACGACGGGGGCATGGAGGGCGCGCGCCGTCTCGCGCAGGGCGGGGTCGACGGCTTCGGATTCCGCGGCGCGCGCTGGCGGGGCGCCGGCCGAAGCGGCTTGGGAGGTCTCGGTGGTCGCAGTCATGGCACGACCGATCCTGGCACGGCGCTCCTCATCCGAAAAACGCACACGCGGTACGAAAGCCTGTCCGCCACGTACACCACGTACGCCACCTATCCGGAGCGAACCGAACGAGGAGTGGCAAACACCCGCAAATCCCGCGGGTGTCGGGCAGCTCATCACAACAATCGGCGGTCCGAGCGGCGGGTGCGGGCCTGTGGGGCGGCTGATGTCTCGTAAGGTTTCCGCGTGGGATCTCTGCGCAATCCGATCGGGCCGCTTCCCTCCTCCATCTACTGGCGACGGAGGGCAGTTGTCGCTGCCGTCCTCGCGCTGCTGGTCCTGATCGTCGTCTGGGCAGTGACCTCGCTCGGCGGCGACGGCGGCAGCGGCAACGAGGGCAGGAACGGCGGCAACGGGCACGGCCCCGCCAGCACGATCACCCCCGGCCCCACCGACTCGGGCCCCGCCATCAGCGACCGCCCCGGCGGGCGGGACGAGGAGAACGGCGGCTCGGACGGCTCCGGAGGATCGGCCGGGACCGGCGGTTCCGACGCCGACGAGCAGTCGACCGCGGGCGGCACCGGCTGGGGCGCGGGGGACGCGGACGCGGCGAACGGTGGTACCGGATCGGGCGGTTCGGGCGCGGGCACCGGCTCGGGCGGCGCCGGCGGTGGCGGAGCGGCGGGCGTTCCGGCCCCGCCGGACCTGGCCGACTGCCGTGCGGGCGACGTCAAGCTGAAGTTGCGCAGTGTCGCCAAGACGTACGCCCCGGGGAAGCACCCCCGGTTCGAACTGAAGGTCACCAACGAGCGCGGCAGCGCCTGCAAGATCGATCTCGGCAGGACGGCCACCGTCGTGACGATCACCAACCCCGACGACGCCAAGTTCTGGGCCTCGGACGACTGCCCGCCCACCAAGAAGCCGCTGCTGCGCAAGGTGCCGGGCGACGGCTCCTCGACGCACACCCTCACCTGGCTCCGCAAGGCCAGCGCCGCCAACTGCGGCACCCCCACGTTCGACAGTCCCAAGTCCGGCACCTACGAGATCGAGGTGAAGGTCAAGGGGCTCAAGGCGGTGCGGACGACCTTCAAGCTGGCGAAGTAGCCGGGGAGCGAGCCGGTCGCAGGCCGGCGGCCGGGCCGGTGGGCGGCCTGCGACCGGGCCACCTGTCAGTGGGGACGCCGGGGCCCCGTACGGTCCGTGGCGGGGCGCGCGGACCTCACACGTACCGTTCGAGGATCGAGGACTCCGCCAGCCGTGAGAGGCCCTCGCGGACCGAGCGGGCGCGCGCCTCGCCGACCCCGTCCACCGCCTGGAGGTCGTCGACGCTGGCCGCCAGCAGCTTCTGCAGCCCGCCGAAGTGGTCCACCAGCCGGTCGATGACGGTGCCCGGCAGCCGGGGCACCTTCGCCAGCAGCCGGAAACCGCGCGGCGAGACGGCCGAGTCCAGCGTCTCGGGGGCGCCGCTGTAGCCCAGCGCCCGTGCCACGGTGGCCAGTTCGAGCAGCTCGGTGTGGGTGAGCCGGTCCAGGTCGCTCAGCGCGTCGGGCACGGCACGCACGCGCCGTCCGGCGCCCACGGTCTGCGGCGCGTAGTCGCGGACCACCAGCTCGCGCTCGGGTTCCACGCCCGCGATCAGCTCGTCGAGTTGGAGGGAGAGCAGCCGCCCGTCGGTGCCCAGCTCCACCACGTACTGCTCGATCTCCGTGGCGATGCGGCGCACCATCTCCAGCCGCTGCGCCACCGCCGTCACGTCGCGGACCGTCACCAGGTCCTCGATCTCCAGCGCCGACAGGGTGCCGGCCACCTCGTCCAGGCGCAGCTTGTAGCGCTCCAGCGTGGCCAGCGCCTGGTTGGCGCGGGAGAGGATCGCCGCCGAGTCCTCCAGCACCCGGCGCTGCCCGTCGACGTAGAGGGCGATCAGCCGCATCGACTGGCTGACGGAGATGACGGGGTACCCCGTCTGGATGGAGACGCGCTGGGCGGTGCGGTGCCGGGTGCCGGTCTCCTCCGTCTCGATGGACGCGTCCGGGACGAGCTGCACACCCGCGCGGACGATCTTGGTGATGTCCTGGTCGATGACGAGCGCGCCGTCCAGCTTGCACAGCTCGCGCAGCCGGGTCGCGGTGAAGTCGACGTCGAGCACGAAACCGCCCGTGCACAGCTCCTCGACGTTCTTGTCCATGCCGAGGAGGATGAGCCCGCCGGTGTTGCCGCGCAGGACGCGCTCCAAGCCGTCGCGCAGCGCCGTACCCGGCGCGACCGCGCTCAGCGAGGCGCGCATCAGGCCGGATGCCCCCTCGGCCCTGCCCAGGGCCGCGGCCCGGTCGTTGGCTGCCACTGCACTCCTTCGGTCGTGCGGGTGCCTGTCGGCATTTCCTCGACCACCGGATCGCCGGACCACCGCACCGGGGCAGGCTCTTGGCGGACCCCTGCCGGTCCCCTCGTCGCGGCGGTGCCGCGCGGCCCCCGCGGTGCGCATGGTTGGTCGAGACCGGGGCAAAGTCTACCGGCGCACCGGCGAGGACCCTCGCGGCGCATGGGCGAGGGCCGTCCCGGCGCACCGGCAACGGCCTCCCGGCGCGTGGCCCCGGCACGCGGGCGACGACCCGGCGGCGCACCGGCGACGCTCCTTGCGACACGCCGGAGCGCCCTCCGCCTGCACGGAAAGGCTGCACGGAGGGGCCGCGCACGGAGGGCCCGCGCGATCCCTCAGCCCGCGTCGGCGCCCTTGCGTGCGGGGCGGGCCGGCAGGACGCGCAGGGCCTCACCGATGTCGGCCACCTCCAGCACCCGCATCCCGTCGGGCACCCGGCCGGGGTCGCCGGGCACCAGCGCGTGCGTGAACCCCAGCCGGGCGGCCTCCGACAGCCGCCGCTGGACACCCGTCACCCGGCGGACCTCGCCCGCCAGACCGACCTCGCCGACCGCCACCAGGTTCTTCGGCAGCGGGGTGTCACCGGCGGCGCTGGCCAGGGCGAGGGCCACAGCCAGGTCCGCCGCGGGTTCGGAGAGCTTCACCCCGCCGACCGTCGCGCTGTAGATGTCCCGCTTGCCCAGCGCGTTGATCCGGCCCCGCTGCTCCAGCACGGCCAGCATCATCGACACCCGCGAGTTCTCCAGCCCGGAGGTGGTGCGGCGCGGGGAGGGGATCTGGGTGTCGACGGTCAGCGCCTGCACCTCCGCCACCAGGGGGCGGCGCCCCTCCAGCGTCACCGTCAGACAGGTGCCCGGCACCGGTTCGTCGCGGCGGGTCAGGAACAGCCCCGAGGGGTCGGCCAGCCCCGTGATGCCCTCGTCGTGCAGCTCGAAGCAGCCCACCTCGTCCGTCGTCCCGTACCGGTTCTTGACCCCGCGCACCAGGCGCAGCCGCGCGTGCCGGTCCCCCTCGAAGTGCAGGACGACGTCCACCAGGTGCTCCAGCAGGCGCGGGCCGGCGATGGCGCCGTCCTTGGTGACGTGCCCCACCAGCAGCGTGGACATCCCGCGCTCCTTGGAGGCGCGGATCAGCGCGCCCGCCACCTCCCGCACCTGCGCGACGCCGCCGGGTGCGCCGTCGATCTCCGGCGAGGCGACCGTCTGCACCGAGTCCAGCACCAGCAGCGAGGGCTTGACCTCGTCCAGGTGGCCCAGCACCGCCGACAGGTCCGTCTCGGCGGTCAGGTACAGGTGATCGCTGAGGGCGCCGATGCGGTCCGCGCGCAGCCGCACCTGGCCCGCGGACTCCTCGCCCGTGACGTAGAGCGTGCGGTGTGCCTCGTCGGCCGCCTTCGCCGCCACGTCCAGCAGCAGCGTGGACTTGCCGACGCCCGGCTCACCCGCCAGCAGCACCACGGCGCCGGGCACCAGACCGCCGCCCAGCACCCGGTCCAGCTCGGGGACGCCGGTGTCGCGTGCGGTCGCCTGCCGGCCGTCGACCTGGCCGATGGGTACCGCCGGTGCCGACACCCGCCCGGGCGCGGTCGTGCGGACCGCCGGGGCCCCGCCGGCCTCCTCGACGGTGCCCCAGGCGTGGCACTCGGGGCACCGGCCCAGCCACTTGGCCGTCTGCCAACCGCACTCGGTGCAGCGGTAGGTGGGTCGGTCCTTCGCGGAGGTTTTACGGGTGGCCATGACGGTCACCGTACCGACGGCCACCGACAGCGGTCCGTGCGCACCGGTGCACCGCCGGGCGTGGAAGGGACGGATGCGGGGCAGGGTGACGGGCAGGACGAAGGGGCGGGAGGCGACTGGCGCGGTTGTGGACCGGCGGGTCGTGCGCGGTCGGCCGCCCCTGCTCTGTGCGCCCCCTGTGCACCCTTTGTGGCGTTGTTGTCGCGAAACCCCCTTTGGGCGTTCTCTTTTGAGGGGAAGGCTCACCCGAAGGTAGTAATCCCTCGCCGGCGGCTCCAGCAAAGCGCCATCATCCGCCTACCGTCGCTGGGTGAAGACGAGCAGGCGCGAGCACCCCAGGAACACCACCGGCGCACCGCCAGCGCATCGGGTGGGTACGACGACGCACCGCCACGCCCGCGACACCGCCGCGCGGTGCCCTGATCCGCGGTACGACGACGCGTGTCTGGACGGCCTGTTCACCTACTGCCTGTCCGTGCTGTGCGAGCACGACGCCGCTCTCGCCGCGCTGGGCGAGACCCTCGCCCTCGCGGACCGTCAGCGCGCCCGCGGCCGGGCCCCCGAGGACGAGTGCACCCACCGTGCCTGGCTCTACGCCCTCGCCCGGTGGGCCTCCTCGCGCCGACTCACCGACCGTGAGGCCGCGGCCTGCCAGGACGCCCTCGTCCGCGGTGAGGGTGCCCTCCCCCGGGACCGGCAACAGGGCGGCGCGGCGGCCGACTCGGCTACCGAGGTCGGCGGGGCCGTCCACGCCGTCGAGGCCGTCGGGCCTGCAAAGGACGGCAGGGGCGGGGGAACGGGCAAAGACGCGGACGCCGGCAGGGGCGCGGACGCCCGCCCCGCCGGGACGGGCGGGGGTGTCGGGCACGGCGGGGCGGGCGAGGCCCGGCTGGTTGTTGTGCGGGCCGAGGAGGCCGGGGGGAAGGCGGCCGAGGGCGGCGGACGGTCCGGGTACGTGCCGGCCTCACCCGTCGGCACCGGCACCGGGCTGCTGGACGACGCGACGCGGGCCCGGCGCCGTCAGGACCTCGCCGCGCTGGCCTGGCCGGAGGCCGCCGGGACGTCGCCCGCGCAGCGTGAGGCGCTGGAGCTGTCCGTGCGCCACCGCCTCTCCCCGGCCGAGATCGCGGCGATCACCTCGACGAGCACGGCCGCCACCGAGGACCTGCTGATGAACGCCGCCTGCGAGGTGGAACGCACCCGGGCCGCGCTCCGCGTCGTGGAATCCGGCGGCTGTGCGGCCGTCGCACGGCTCGCCGGGGACGACCGGCTCCTGATGGGCACCACGCTCCGCCGCGAACTCCTCCGGCACGTGGACGAGTGCCCCCAGTGCCGCCGCGCCGCCGAGCGCGCCATGGCCGGGGTCTCCTGGCCGGGCACCGCACCGGCCTCAGCGGAGCTCGCGCTGGTCGCCGCGCCGCGCCCCGCGGTGCACGCGGCGGTCGAGCTGGCCCGGCGCGCACGGGCCCAGCGCACCCCGCGCTTCGACCGCGGCGGGTTCCCCGTCCGCGAGCGGGACGACGCCGCACGGCGCAGCCGGCTGCGGGGGCGGGCGCTGGCCTCGACGGTCGTCGCCGCGGTGCTGGCGGGCCCCGCGCTGGCGGTCTGGGTCGCGTACCGGGGGGCACCGGTCACGGGCGAGCCGCAGGCGGACCGCTCCGCCGCCGCCTCCGACGAGCCCGACCGGACGGGCGACCCCGCCGGCCGGCACGCGGCCCCCCGCGAGCACCGCCGGCCCGAGGCGGGGCCGGGCGGCAGCCTGTTCACGGACCCGTTCGGCGCCCGGACAAAGGGGGCACAGGCGGGCGGCGCCCGGCACGCCCGGAAGGGCGGCGTTCCCGCCCCGGCCGACCCGGGTGCGGCTGCCGGGGGCCGCTCCTCCGCGAGCCGCCCCGCATCGTCGGCGCCGGAGGCCGCCGCGCGGCCGGCGTCGTCGGAGCCCGGATCGCCGCCGTCACCGGACCGGCCCGGAACGGCGATGGCTCCGGCCTCCCCCGCCTCCCCCACCGCCACATCGACACCGACGCCCACCCCTACGCCCACTCCCACCGCGACGGGCGGCCCGGCCCCGTCGCGGACGCCCGCACCGGCCGGTACGGCGCGGTGAGGCCCCGGTCACCGGCCCGTTCCGCCGGGCGGGCCGGTGACCGGTCGATCCCCCGACGCCGCGACCGCGCCAAACCGCGGCGCGGGCCCGCGAGGTGGGGCCGCGCTACGTGGGGTGCGGTCCCGCAACACCGGACGCGGTCCTGCCACCTCGGGGCGCAGAGGGTCCCCGCCCCGGGTGCGCGGCGTCGGAGCGGGTGTCAGGTGTTCCCGGTGGTGGTCCCGGAGGACGCGTGGCGGGCCTCGGTGGCGGGGTGCGGGGCCAGCAGGGGAAGCTCGCTCGCCAGCCGCTGCTCGCACAGCTCGGCCAGCTTGTCGTAGCCGGCCTTGCCCATCAGCTCGGTCAGCTCGGCGCGGTAGGAGAGGTAGACGGGCCGTCCTGCGCCGTGCGCGGACGGTGCCGATGTGCACCACCAGTGCAGGTCGTGCCCGCCGCCGCCCCAACCCCGGCGGTCGTACTCGCCGATGGAGACGTAGAGCACCTCTTCGCCGTCCGGCAGCTCCACCCACTCGTAGGTGCGACGGATCGGTACCTGCCAGCAGACGTCCGGCTTGGTCTCCAGCGGTTCGCGGTCCTCCCGCAAAGCCAGCAGGTGCAGAGCGCAGCCCGCGCCGGCCGCGAAACCGGTGCGGTTGTGGAAGATGCAGGCGCCCTCCCAGCGCCGCGTCTGGCGCTCGCCCTCCTCGTTGACCTCGGTCCAGCCGAGGGGGCCGGTGCCGACGTCGTGGTGCTGCCACATCTCGGGAGTGAGGCGTGCCACGTGCTCGGCGACGCGCTCTTCGTCCTCCTCGTCGGAGAAGTGGGCGCCCAGGGTGCAGCACCCGGCGGCCGCGGAGCCCTCGGTGATGCCCTGGCAGCCGTTGCCGAACAGGCAGTTCCAGCGGGAGGTCAGCCACGTCAGGTCGCAGCGGAAGACCTGTTCGTCGTCGGCGGGGTCGGGGAACTCCACCCAGGCGCGCGGGAAGTCGAGCCCGACCTCCTCGTCGCGGGCCGCGCCCCGCCGGGGGGCCTCGTCCGCCGCGTCCTGCGCCCCGCGTACGCCGCCCTGCTTCTGCTGCTTCGCCGCTTTCGTCGTACCCACACGACCAGCGTACGGGGCGTGGGGCGTTCCTCCCGTACGCCGCTCCCCGGCGCAGGCGGCCGGTGAGCGGCTAGCGTGCTGGTATGCGACTCGGTGTTCTCGACGTGGGTTCGAACACGGTCCACCTGCTGGTGGTGGACGCGCACCCCGGTGCCCGCCCGCTGCCCGCGTACTCGCACAAGGCGACGCTCAGACTCGCCGAGCTGCTGGAGGCGGACGGGTCCCTCAGTGAGGAGGGCGTGCAGCGGATGACCGCCACCGTCGCCGAGGCGGTCGAGGTGTCCGAGGACAAGGGCGTCGAGGCGCTGCTGCCGTTCGCGACGTCCGCCGTACGCGAGGCCGCCAACGCGGAACAGGTGCTCGACCGCGTCGCGGAGGAGACCGGCATCAAGCTGGAGGTGCTCTCGGGCGCCGACGAGGCCCGGTTGACGTTCCTCGCCGTGCGGCGCTGGTTCGGCTGGTCGGCCGGGCGGCTGCTGGTGCTGGACATCGGCGGGGGCTCCCTGGAGGTCGCCTACGGGCTGGACGAGGTCCCCGACACGGCCGTGTCGCTGCCGCTGGGCGCCGGGCGGCTCACCGCGGACCGGCTGCCCGGCGATCCGCCCGACCCCGCGGACGTGCGGGCGCTGCGGCGGCACGTGCGTGCGGAGATCGCCCGCACGGTGGGGGACTTCAACCGGTTCTGCCCGCCCGATCACGTGGTGGCCACCTCCAAGACGTTCAAGCAGCTCGCCCGGGTGGCGGGCGCGCCCCGCAGCGCGGAGGGGCAGTCCGCACGGCGGGTGCTGAGCCGCTCGGCGCTGGAGGAGCGGGTGCCCGAGCTCGCGGCGATGCCCGCGGCGAAGCGGGCCGCGCTGCCCGGCGTCTCGGAGGGCCGCGCCCGCCAGCTTCTGGCCGGCGCGCTGGTGGCCGAGGCCGCCATGGACCTCTTCCGCGTCGACGAGCTGGAGATCTGCCCCTGGGCGCTGCGCGAGGGCGTCATCCTGCGCCGCCTCGACCACCTGCCCGCGGCGTAGGCGGGCGGGCAGGTGGTCGAGGCGGCCCGGGGCGAGCGGGCGGGCGCGCGAGGGGGCACTCCGTCGCGGAGGGCGGAGCGCGCTTAGGGTGGCCGGGTGGGCATCGAAAGCGTGCGGGTTCCCCAGGCGAAGGTCGCCCTGTCGACCGCGTCGGTGTACCCGGAGTCGACGGCGGCGGCGTTCGAGATCGCCGCACGCCTCGGCTACGACGGCGTCGAGGTCATGGTCTGGACGGATCCGGTCAGCCAGGACGTGGAGGCGCTGCGTCGGCTGTCGGACTTCCACGGGGTTCCCATCCTGGCCGTGCACGCCCCGTGTCTGCTGATCACGCAGCGGGTGTGGGCGAAGGATCCCTGGGAGAAGCTGGTGCGGGCGCGGACGGCCGCCGAGACGCTGGGCGCCTCGACCGTCGTCGTGCACCCGCCGTTCCGCTGGCAGCGCTCCTACGCCCGCGAGTTCGAGCGCGGTGTGTGGCGGATGGCCGACGAGACCGACGTCCGGTTCGCGGTGGAGAACATGTACCCGTGGCGTTACCGCGACCGCGAGATGCTGGCCTACGCCCCCGACTGGGACCCGACGCAGAACGACTACCGGCACTTCACGATCGACCTGTCGCACACGGCCACCGCGCGCAACGACACGCTCGCGATGGTGGAGCGGATGGGAGACCGGCTGGGCCACGTCCACATCGCCGACGGGAACGGCTCCGCCAAGGACGAGCACCTGGTGCCGGGGCGCGGCTCGCAGCCGTGTGCCGAGGTGCTGGAGCGGCTGGCGGCGCGCGGGTTCGACGGGCACGTCGTCGTGGAGGTCAACACCCGGCGTGCCATGTCCGCCGCCGAGCGTGAGGAGGACCTGGCCGAGGCGCTGGCCTACACCCGGCTGCACCTGGCCGCCCCCACCGCGGACGGGGCGCCGGGCTCCGCCGCGGGTCCGGCAGGCGGTCCGGGCGCGGTCCGGCCCGGCGCAGGCCCCGTCCCGGGACCGGGTCCCACGGCGGGCCCCACCACCGGTGGCGGGAGTCCCGCCGGGCGGTGCCGGGGGGAGGGGTGAGCGCACCGGCGGGCGGGGGCGGGTCCCAGGACGCGTCGCCGCCCCGCAGGAGGGGCCGCCCGGCGCGGGGCAGCGGCGAGGAGGGGCCCGGCGCGCGGGAGCGCATCCTGGCGTCGGCGCGGGGCGAGTTCGCCGAGCGCGGGTACGACAGGGCGTCGGTGCGGGCGATCGCCCGCGGAGCGGGTGTGGACGCGGCGCTGGTGCACCACTACTTCGGCACCAAGGAGCAGGTGTTCGCCGCCGCCGTGGAGGGCGCGTTCGCGCCGGCGCTGGCGGTTCCCGACCTCGTCGAGGCGGCGGGAGCGCAGCGGGTGGGCGAGGTGGTCGCCCGTGCGTTCATGGGTGTCTGGGAGGAGACGGCCACCCGGGAGCCGGTGCTGGCCATCGTCCGCTCGGCCGTCAACAACGAACGGGCGGCGGCCGTCTTCCGGGGGCTGGTGTCCCGTGCGCTGGTCGCGCGGGTGGCGGCGGTGCTGGAGCTTCCGGACGCGGAGCTGCGGACGAATCTGGCGGCGGCGCAGCTCGTGGGGGCGGCGGTGCTGCGGTACGTGATCAAGCTGGAGCCGCTGGCATCCGAGCCGGTGGAGGCGGTGATCGAGCGGCTGGCGCCGATCGTGCAGCAGCACCTGACGGGTCCGGCCGGAAGCGGCCGTTCCGTCCAGGATCCGGACTCCCTGTCCGGATCTTGAGCCCACGGGCGTACCCTCGGACGTTCCAGGAGCTTTCACGAGCCATCCGAGTCGAGCCAACCGCATCACGCCGCAGCGTTTGCGCGGCCGCACGTGCTTTCAAGGGAGAGGCAGCCATGCCCGAGCTGAGGTCCCGCACCGTCACCCACGGACGCAACATGGCGGGGGCGCGCGCCCTCATGCAGGCGTCCGGCGTAGCGCGCGAGGACTTCGGCAAGCCCATCGTGGCGGTGGCCAACAGCTTCACCGAGTTCGTGCCGGGCCACACCCATCTGCAGCCGGTCGGCCGCATCGTCAGCGAGGCGGTCAAGGCGGCGGGCGGCATCCCGCGCGAGTTCAACTCCATCGCGGTGGACGACGGCATCGCCATGGGCCACGGCGGCATGCTCTACTCGCTGCCGTCCCGCGACCTGATCGCCGACTCGGTCGAGTACATGGTCGAGGCGCACTGCGCGGACGCGCTGATCTGCATCTCCAACTGCGACAAGATCACGCCGGGGATGCTGATGGCCGCGATGCGGCTGAACGTCCCCACGGTCTTCGTCTCCGGCGGCCCCATGGAGGCCGGCCGCGCCACGCTGGTCAACGGCACCGTCCGCAAGCTGGACCTGATCGACGCGATGTCGGAGGCCGCCAACGACAAGGTCTCCGACGCGGACGTCCTCCGCATCGAGGAGAACGCCTGTCCGACCTGCGGCTCCTGTTCCGGCATGTTCACCGCGAACTCGATGAACTGCCTCACCGAGGCCCTCGGCCTGGCGCTGCCCGGCAACGGCTCCACCCTGGCCACCCACACGGCCCGCAAGGAGCTGTACGAGACGGCGGGCCGCACGGTCGTCGACATCGCCCGGCGGTACTACGACCAGGACGACGCGACCGTGCTGCCGCGCAGCGTCGGCTCCCGTGCCGCGTTCGAGAACGCCATGGCCCTCGACATCGCCATGGGCGGCTCCACCAACACGATCCTGCACCTGCTGGCGGCGGCCCAGGAGGCCGAGCTGGACTTCACGATGCACGACATCGACCAGCTCTCCCGCAAGCTGCCCTGCCTGGCCAAGGTCGCCCCGAACGTCGCCCCCGGCGGCACGTACTACATGGAGGACGTGCACCGCGCCGGCGGCATCCCCGCCATCCTCGGCGAGCTGTACCGGGGCGGCCTGCTCAACGAGGACGTGCACACCGTGCACGCCGACTCGCTGGCCGAATGGCTCAAGACCTGGGACATCCGCGGCGGCTCCCCGTCCACGGAGGCCGTCGAGCTCTTCCACGCCGCGCCCGGCTGCGTGCGCTCCGCCGAGGCGTTCTCGCAGTCCGAGCGGTGGGAGTCGCTGGAGGTCGACGCGGCCGGCGGCTGCATCCGCGACGTCGAGCACGCCTACTCCGCGGAGGGCGGCCTGGCGGTGCTCTACGGCAACCTGGCGGAGAACGGCTGCGTGGTGAAGACGGCGGGCGTCGACGAGTCGATCCTGACCTTCACCGGTCCTGCTGTGGTCTGCGAGTCGCAGGAGGACGCCGTTCAGAAGATCCTCGACAAGACGGTCAAGGAGGGCGACGTCGTCGTCATCCGCTTCGAGGGCCCCAAGGGCGGCCCGGGCATGCAGGAGATGCTCTACCCGACCTCGTTCCTCAAGGGCCGCGGCCTGGGCAAGGCCTGCGCGCTGATCACCGACGGCCGGTTCTCCGGCGGTACGTCGGGCCTGTCGATCGGCCACATCTCCCCGGAGGCGGCCGGCGGCGGCGCCATCGCGCTGGTGGAGGACGGCGACACCGTCGTCATCGACATCCCGAACCGCGCGCTGCGGCTCGACGTGCCACAGGAGACACTGGCTGCCCGCCGCGAGGCCCTGGGCGGCCGCTACGCCCCCGCGGGCCGCGAGCGCAAGGTCTCCACCGCACTGCGCGCCTACGCCGCGATGGCCACCAGCGCCGACCGGGGCGCCGTGCGGGACGTGACCTTGCTGGAGCGCTGAGCGCACCGCAGCGACTGCGCTGCACCGACCGGGCCGGGCCCTCGCGGGGCCCGGCCCGGCGTCGTCTCGGGGTCGCGCGATAATCGAACCGTGCCCGACAGCTCGAAGAAGACCCCCGAGAACAGCGTGCCGGCCGCTCACGGGCCGGCACCCGAACCGCTCCGCTTCTACGGCACCACCTGGCTCGACCACTCCGGCGGCTATCTGCTGCGCCGGGTCGGCCTCGGGCTGGGCGCGGTACTGGCGGCGGTCGCCGGCGCGTTCGTGCTGCGCTTCGCCTACCAGGGCGTCGTGGTGGCCGACATCGGCAGCTGGGCGAGCATCCTGCTGGTCGTCGCGTTCGCCGCGTGCAGCGCCATGGCGTTCGCCCGCGCCCTGACCTCCTGGACCCGCCGCCCGAACGAGCGGGACGCGGCAGCCGAGTCCTCGATGCACAGCATCAGGATCATCGGCTTCATCGGTGTGCTGCTGGCCTACGCGCTGCGCAGCTGCGTGGAGGCGCCCGGCGAGCGGCTGCACCGGCGCGAGTACGAGGAGGCGCTGGCCCGCCACGAGCGGCAGCGGAGGTCGCGCACGGGCAACCCGGCGGCGGGCCGCAAGAAGAAGCGCAGGCGCTGACCGGCCGCCGGTCACCGCCGCCGGTCACGGCAACCGGTCACCGCGGGAGGGTCCTCGGGGCCCTCCCGCAGTCGTGTCAGGGGGAACCCTGACTCGTCCCGGACAAGAGCTCGTCCCTCTCGACACCTCACAGTGTCACGTGTCAGCTTTTCCTTACACCCCACGGAGAGGGGTCGCGGTGAGCGCGATCGAGACCCCGACAGGAGACGAACTGCTGCGCGTCCTCGCAGCGTTGGGCAACCCGCACCGGATGCGGATCGTCGCGGCGCTCGCCGAGGGCCGCAACTACGTCAGCAGGCTCGCCCGCGAGATCGGTATGAGCCGCCCGCTGTTGCACATGCACCTCCAGCGGCTGGAGGCCGCCGGTCTGGTGGTCGGGTCGCTGGAGCTGTCCGACAGCGGCAAGGCCATGAAGTACTTCGAGGTGTCCCCGTTCGCCTACGCGCTGACCCCGCAGGTCGTCGCCGAGGCGGCCCGGACCCTCACCGACCGGTCCCCGGACGAGCCGCAGCCGACGGAGCCCGCGCCGGACGCGCAGCAGCAGGACGAGAAGGAGAGAGCGACGTGAACGAGTACCTCACGACCGCGGCGCCACCGACCGATCCGGCCGGTGTGTGGGCGGCGGCGCTGGGCACCGCAGGGGTCTTCGTCCTGCTGATCGTCGTCGTCTGGCAGCTCGCCGCCACCTGGCGGGCCCGGATGCTGGCGGCCCGCGAGCACCAGTACAAGCAGTTGTCCCTCAAGTACGCGCAGCTTCTGGAGGACAACGTCGAACTGCACCGGCGCAGCGTCGAGGAACTGACGCAGGCACGGCAGTCGATCGCCTCCATGGAGAAGATGATGCGCGAGGTCGAGTGAACGAGAGCGCATGACACGTACGGGTACGAGTAGGCGTGCGCGTACGAACGGCGCGTGACGGCGGAGGCGTCGTCACCGCCCCTGGCACCACCGGCGCTCGTACGGCCGGGAGCGGCAACTCCCGGCCGTACACGTGAGCGTGAGCACTTCGCGAACCCCTCGCGTCCCACACCCACACCCTGGAGGTTACCCATGCCTGCCGTCCCGCGGCATCCGGCCGCAAGACACTTCCGCGTGCTGCGCCGTCTGGCCACCGCGCCCGGCGGCACGCGCGGCAAGTGGCTCGTCCTCGCCGCCTGGTTGCTGATCGTCCTGGCGCTCGGCCCGCTCGCCGGGAAGCTCGGCGAGGTCGAGGACAGCAGCGCCAACGCGTTCCTGCCCGGCAACGCCGAGTCCGCCCGGGTCAACACCGAGCTGGAGAAGTTCCGCGGCGACGACGAGATCATCCCCGCGGTCGCCGTCTACTCCCGTCCCGGCTCCGGCACCACGCGGGCCGACGCCGCCGAGGCACGCGCCGACCGCGCCGCCTTCGCTCCGCTGGTGCCCGAGGGCGAGCAGGTCACAGGGCCGGTGCCCTCGCGGGACGGCCGGGCGCTGATGCTGGTCGTCCCACTGTCCACCGGCAGCGACGACATCACCGCCGACCTGAAGAAGGTCCGCACGGTCGCGGCCGCGCACGCGCCACCCGGGCTGGACGTGGCGGTCGGCGGCCCGGCCGGTTCGCTGACCGACAGCGTCGAGGTCTTCGACGACCTCGACTCCACCCTGACGCTGGCCACCGGCGCCGTCGTCACGCTGCTGCTCCTGGTGACCTACCGCAGCCCGCTGCTGTGGCTCTTCCCCGTCCTGTCGGTCGGCTTCGCCGCGGCGGCGACCCAGGCGACCACGTACCTGCTGGCGAAGTACGCCGCCCTGCCCGTCGACCCGCAGAGCGCGGGCATCCTCATGGTGCTCGTCTTCGGCGTGGGCACCGACTACGCGCTGCTGCTGATCGCCCGCTACCGCGAGGAACTGCACCGGCACGAGGACCGGCACACGGCGATGCGGCTCGCGCTGCGCCGCTCGGGCCCGGCGGTCGTCGCATCCGCGGGCACGATCGCCGTCGGGCTGGCCTGTCTGGCCCTCGCCGACATCAACTCCGCGCGTTCGCTGGGCCTGGTCGGCGCGGTCGGCGTCGTCTGCGCCCTGCTCGCGATGATCACGGTGCTGCCGGCGCTGCTGGTGCTGACGGGACGGTGGGTGTTCTGGCCGTTCGTCCCGCGGTACGGGACCCGGCCGCGCGCCGCCCGCACCGTCTGGGCCCGCATCGGAGCCGCCCTGGCGCTCCGGCCGCGCTGGTCGTGGCTGATGTCGGCCGGGGCGACGGCCGTACTGGCGCTGAGCGCGACCGGCCTGACCATGGGCCTGACCGACGCGGAGATGTACCGGGACAAGCCCGAGTCCGTGGTCGCCCAGGAGAGGCTGTCCGCGCACTACCCCTCGGGCGCCTCCGACCCGGCCACCGTCGTGCTGCGCAGCGACGCGCGTGAGCAGGTGCGGCGGACCGTCGCGGACCTCGACGGCGTGGAGTCCGTACGGCCGGAAGGCCGCACCGCTGACGGGAAGCTGACCTCGCTGGCCGTCGTCCTGGACGACGCCCCCGACAGCGACGCCGCCAAGCAGACCGTCGAACGGGTCCGTACGGCCGTGCACCAGGTGGCGGGCGCCCACGCGCTGGTGGGCGGCACGACCGCCGAGTCGCTGGACACCCGGCGCGCCGCCGAGAGCGATCTGAGGACCGTCGTCCCGGTCGTGCTGGCCGTCGTCCTGCTCGTGCTGGTCGCCCTGCTGCGCGCCCTGGTCGCACCGTTGCTGCTGCTGGCGACGGTCGTGCTCTCCTACTTCGGCGCGCTGGGAGCCTCCAACCTGCTCTTCACCCACCTGCTGGGCTTCGCCGCGCTGGACAACACCCTCCCGCTGATGGGTTTCGTCTTCCTCGTCGCGCTCGGCATCGACTACAACATCTTCCTCATGACCCGGGTCCGCGAAGAGGTGGCCCGGCAGGGTCACACCAAGGGCGTACTGGCCGGACTCACCTCCACCGGCGGGGTGATCACCTCCGCGGGGGTCGTGCTCGCCGCCACCTTCGCGGTGTTCGCCTCCATGCCGCTGGTGTCGATGGCGCAGCTGGGCGTGCTGGTGGGCCTCGGCGTGCTGCTGGACACCTTCCTGGTCCGCACCGTCCTGGTGCCCTCCCTGGCCCTGGACCTCGGTGCCCGCATCTGGTGGCCGAGCCGACCGGGCCGCCGCGTGGGGCCCGCACCTTCGACGGAGGAGGAGCAGCGGGAGCCGGCGAGGGCCTGACCCCGTCACCGGGACGAAGGCCCGCCCCGGCCCCCCGGGCGAGGGCCTGGGCCCTGTCACCGGCACAGGGCCGGACGGTGCCCCACCGCTCGTGCGGGAGCGCGGTCGGTGGGGCACCGGTGTGTGCGGCGGCCGTCCGTCTCCTTGACGCCCGTCCGCCACCCGTCCCATAATTCATCGGGTGATGAATAACCCGCCTCCCGCCCCCGCGGAGCCCGCCGTGCACGCCGAGGGCCTCACCGTCCACCGCGGCGCCCGCCGCGTCCTGGACGGCCTCTCCTTCGACATCGCCCCCGGCACCGTCACCGGGCTCCTGGGCCCCTCCGGCAGCGGGAAGTCCACCCTCATCCGGGCGATCGTCGGCACCCAGGCCAAGGTCACCGGCACCCTGGACGTCCTCGGCAGGCCCGCCGGCTCCGCGCCGCTGCGCTCCCGCGTCGGCTACGTCACCCAGGCACCCTCCGTCTACGGCGACCTGACCGCCCGCCAGAACCTCGACTACTACGCCGCCGTCCTCGGCATCCCCCGTACCGACCGCGCCGCCGCCGTCACCCGGGCCCTCACCGACGTCGACCTCACCTCGCACGCCGACGACCTGGCGGGCAACCTCTCCGGCGGCCAGGCCTCCCGCGTCTCGCTGGCCGTCGCCCTGCTCGGCACCCCCGAACTGCTCGTCCTCGACGAGCCCACCGTCGGCCTCGACCCGGTGCTCCGCCGCGACCTGTGGGACCTCTTCCACCGCCTCGCCGCCGCGGGCACCACCCTGTTGATCTCCTCGCACGTCATGGACGAGGCCGACCGCTGCGAGCACCTGCTGCTCGTCCGCGACGGCACCCTGCTGGCCGCCGACACCCCCCAGGCCCTCCGCGAGGCCACCCGCACCGACACCGTCGAGGAGGCCTTCCTCACGCTCGTCGACACGGCCCGCAGCCAGGAACCCGCCCCCGGGCCCACCCACCACTGACCGCGAGGACCCTCATGAACGCCTCCCGCACGCTCGCCACCGCGCGCCGCGTCCTGCGCCAGCTCGGGCACGACCCCCGCACCATCGCCCTGCTGCTGCTCGTCCCGATCCTGCTGCTCGTCCTGCTGTACTACGTCTTCGACGCGGACCGCCGGGCCTTCGACAGCATCGGCGCCTCGCTGCTGGGCATCTTCCCGCTGGTGACGATGTTCCTGGTCACCTCCATCGCCACCCTGCGCGAGCGCACCTCCGGAACCCTGGAGCGGCTGCTGTCCATGCCGCTGGGCAAGGCCGACCTCATCCTCGGTTACGCGCTGGCCTTCGGCGTCCTGGCCGTCGTGCAGGCCGCACTCGCCACCGGAGTCGCCGTCTGGTTCCTCGACCTGGACATCGCCGGTTCACCCTGGCTGCTGCTCCTGGTCGCGCTCCTCGACGCGCTGCTGGGCACGGCGCTGGGACTGTTCGTCTCGGCCTTCGCCGCCTCCGAGTTCCAGGTCGTCCAGTTCATGCCCGCACTGATCTTTCCGCAGATCCTGCTGTGCGGACTGTTCGCCCCGCGCGGCAGCATGCAGCCCGTCCTCGAAGCACTCTCCGACGTCCTGCCCATGTCCTACGCGGTCGACGGCATGACGGAAGTCCTGCACCACACCGGCGCCACCGGCGACTTCGTGCGCGATGTCGCCGTCGTCGCGGGCAGCGCCCTCCTCGTCCTCGCCCTCGGCGCCGCCACCCTCCGCCGCCGCACGGCCTGACGCGGGCGGGCGACCGCCGGCCACCTGCCGGTGCGAGGATGAGTCCGGCACGGGGCGCGCGCCCGGCGGCGCCCCACGGCACCGGCCCGGCACGGGCCCACGACGAGGCACGAGGGGAAGCACACTCCATGACCACCCAGAACGTCGCGGTCCTCGGCACCGGCAAGATCGGGGAAGCCCTGCTCTCCGGCATGCTCCGAGGCGGCTGGTCCCCCTCCCGCCTGCTGGTCACCACTCGGCGCCCCGAACGCGCGGCCGAACTGCGTGAGCGCTACGGCGTCGAACCGGTCGGCAACGCCGAGGCCGCCAAGTCCGCCGACATCCTCATCCTCACACCCAAGCCCCAGGACATGTCCGCCCTGCTGGACGAGCTCGCCCCGCACGTGCCCGCCGACCGGCTGGTCATCAGCGGCGCCGCCGGCATCACCACCGGCTACCTCGAACAGCGGCTGTCCCGGGGCACGCCCGTCATCCGTGTCATGGCCAACACCCCGGCCCTCGTCGACGAGGCCATGTCCGTCATCTCCGGCGGCACCCACGCCACCGAGGACCACCTCGCCCTGGCCGACGAGATCTTCGGCGGCGTCGGCAAGACGCTCCGCCTCCCGGAGGGCCAGCAGGACGCCGCCACCGCGCTCTCCGGCTCGGGCCCCGCCTACTTCTTCTTCCTCGTCGAGGCCATGACCGACGCGGGCATCCAACTCGGCCTGCCCCGGGACAAGGCCCACGAGCTCATCGTCCAGGCCGCCGTCGGCGCCGCCACCATGCTCCGCGACAGCGGCGAACACCCTGTCACCCTCCGCGAGAACGTCACCTCGCCCGGCGGCACCACGATCAACGCCATCCGCGAGCTGGAGAACCACCGCGTACGCGCCGCCTTCATCGACGCGATCGAGGCCGCCCGCGACCGCAGCCGCGAACTGGGCGGCTGACGACCCGGCGGCCCCAGGACGCCGCCCTGCCGCGGGGCCACCGCGCTCTCCCGCCCCAGGGCCACCTCGCCCTCCCGTCCCGGAGCCGGTGCACCGTCCCCTTCCTGGGCCGGTGCACCGTCCCGCCCGGTGGGGACGTCCCTCCGCGCGCCCCGGCGAGCCCGCCCCACACGCACCCCCTCGTGCACCAGCGTCATGGTGAACGCCGACGCCAGCCCGAGCGCCACCCCGTACAACGGTGTCTCCTCGAACGCGGCGCCGCCCACATACCCCGGCCCCGCCGAGTAGCAGGCCCAACTCAGCACCGCCACGGCGTCGTACCGGGTGAACAACCGCCGCGGGAAGCCCGCCGCACCGGTGGTGAGCGTGGCCGCCGTCCGGCCGCCCGGGATGTACCGCGCGGCGACCAGGACCAGCCCGCCCCGCTCGACGAGCATCCGCCCCACCCGCTGGTAGGCGCGCCAGGGGCGGCTCCCTTCCCGCAGGCGCGCCGTCAGCCGCGCCTCCGAGCGCCGCCCGATCGCGTACGAGACGTGGTCCCCCAGGAACGCGCCGAGCGCCGCCACCACGACCACCCCCGCCCACGCCGGCTCACCCTGCGCCGCCGAGAACACCCCCAGGGTGACGACCAGGGTCTCGCTCGGCACCACCGGGAAGAACCCGTCCAGCAGCGCGATCGCGAAGAACGCCACGTACACCCACGGCGTACTGACGAAACCCTCGACCGCGTGCACCATCGCGTCATTCATGCCGAGGAACGTACGAAGCGAAGGGACGTCGGCTCAGTGCACGATCGTCCTCGGCCACCCTTCACTTTCGTCAGGTGTGCCCGCCGTCCGCTCCCCGTACCGTGACGCTCGTGGACGTCCCACCACCGCCCCGCCCCCGGACGGGCCCCCTCGGCCTCCTCGACCGCCACCTGCGCGCCCGCACGCTCCTGACCGACCTGCCCCTCTGGTTGCTGCTGGCCTTCCCCCTCCTCACCCTCACCGAAGTCCCGCTGTGGCTGCGCGTGGTGGCCGCCCCGCTGCTCGCCGTCGCGGCGTTCCTCAGCCGCCGCGCCCCGACCGCCGCCGCGCCCCGACCGCCGCCGCGGCCGTCCCCGCCGCGCTCTCCCTCGCCGTCACCCCGGAACTGTTCACCAGTACCTTCAGCCCCGCCCTCGTCACCCTCAGCTTCCTGCTGGGACGGCGCACCGGAAGCGTCCGCCGCTCCCTCGCCGCCGTGGCCGGCCTCTGCACGAGCGGCCTCGTTCTCGCCCTCACCCTGCCCGGCGCCGACCTGTGGGACTGGTTCACCCTGGTCACCATCGTCCTCTTCGCCGCCGTCCTGCCCTGGTTGCTGGGCCGCTTCCGGCGCCAGCAGTACGCCCTCCAGGCCGCCGGCTGGGATCTGGCGGCCCGCATGGAACGCGAACAGCGACTGGTCGCCGACCGTGCCCGGCTGCGCGAACGGTCCCGCATCGCCGGCGACATGGACGACTCCCTCGGCCACGACCTCAGCCTCATCGCGGTGCGCGCCGCAGCCCTCCAGGTGTCCCCAGGGGTGGACGACGCCGCCCGCGCCCCGGCGGCCGAACTCCGGCAGGCTGCCGCCGACGCCACCCAGCGCCTCAGCGAGATCATCGGCCTCCTCCGCCAGGACTCGGCGGCCCCCACCGCCGAGTCCGTCCCCGACCTGGTGGCCCGCACCGCCGCCTCGGGCGTCCGCATCACCCTGCGCCGCCCCGCCCCGCAGGAGCCCGGCCCCCTCCCCGTCGTCCCCGTCGTCCCCGCCCTCGTCGACCGAGCCGTCCACCGCGTCGTCCAGGAAGCCGTCACCAACGCGACCAAACACGCCCCCGGCGCGCCCATCACCGTCGAACTGGGCCAGGAGGGCGGCACCGTGCACGTCACAGTCGTCAACGGCGCACCGGAACCGGCGCCCCTCCCGGAGCCCGGTACCACCACGGCAGCGGGCTCCGGAACCGGACTCATCAGCCTCGACGAGCGCGTACGCCAGGCAGGCGGCACGTTCCGGGCACGGCCGCACGGCGACGGCTACGAGGTGACCGCCCGCCTCCCCCTCACCCCGCACCAGGCCCCCCCCTCGCCGCCCCCGACACCCCCGCGGCGCCGTCCCGCGCCGGCACCCAACTCGAACAGGCCCGCCGCCGGGTACGCCGCGGCCTCGCACACGCCGTCTGGATCCCCGCCGCCGCCACGGCAGTCGTCGGAATACTGATGTACGGCTTCAACCTCTACACCTCCTACCGGTCCGTACTGGACGAGCAGACCTACGCCGACCTCCACCTCGGCGACCCGCGCTCCGCGGTGACCTCCCACCTGCCCCCGTACGAGTACGACGACAAGTCCCGCCCGCCCGGCACCCCGGCCGACCCCGCCCACACGGACGAGTGCGTCTTCTACCGGCAGGCTGCTTTCGACAACTCCCGCCTGTACCGCCTCTGCTTCACCGACAGCCACCTGACCCACAAGGGCCTGGTCTCCACGGAGGCGCACACGAAGGGCGGAGACGCGGCTCACAGTTGACACCGTGCTCAGCGCTCCGTAAAGTTCATCGGGTTGCCATGGAGCCGTCACGGTTCCTGGTAACCCTTCAGCTGGTTCGGCTGCATCACTACGAGAGCACTGTCTCCCCTTCGCAGGGGTCCATTCGGCATGCCGAATTTCTTCTGCGGTCGGCTCAATTTGGAAGTCGGCGGGGAAAGGCTCTAAAGTAGCGGTCAGCCGGAAGGCGCCCCGCCGACAGGGGATTCCGATGCGGAAGACGGTACGGAAACGGACCGGAAAACGGATCTGATAGAGTCGGGGACACCGAAAGGGCAAACGTCCGGAGAAGCCGGTGAGATGGTTTCGATGGAAGCGTCCGTTTCTTGAGAACTCAACAGCGTGCCAAAAGTCAACGCCAGATATGTTGATACCTCGGCCTTGCCGGTCTTGATGGCTGGTTT
>NZ_AUKO01000030.1:0-133679 GCF_000424785.1 Streptomyces sp. CNT360
GGCGTCTGGGCCTGCCGATGCTGGGGTGTCCGGGCTTGAGCCGCCATTGGTGCCTCCGTCTGCCTCGCCTCCGGCGTCTGGGCCTGCCGATGCTGCGGTGTCCGGGCCTGAACCGCCATTGGTGCCTCCGTCCGCCTCGCCACCGGCGTCCGCGCCTGCCGCGCCTCCGGCTTCCGCGCCTGCCGGGCCTTCGGCGTCCGCGCCCGCCGCGCCTCCGGTGCCTGGGATGCCACCGGCTCCGGGGGCGCCGCCCCCTTCCGCGTCGGCCGGTTCCGGGCCGACCCGGACGCCCGGGTCGGCCGGTGCGCCGCCCGTACCGGCTGGGCCGCCCGGGGCGTCGTACGTGCCGCCTCAGCGGTCGGGGGCGCCCGCGCAGCCGACGCCGGTCGGGCTGTTCGTGGCCCGGACCGTCAGAGGCGACTGGCTGGGGGCGCTGCGGGTCGCGGCCTGGCCGCCGGCCCTCCTGTTCGTGGCGGCCTGCGCGGTCGGCATCTGGTCCAACGACGACCTCGACGACCTCGACATCGGCTGGGGCACCCGGATGCGGGTGGTCCTGGCCGCGCTCCTGCAGGGCGTCGGCGGCGGGTTCGGCGTCTCCACCGACGGCCCCACCGACCTCGACGGCGTCCGCGTCCAGGGCGGTGGGCACCTCACCGGACTGCCGCTGCTGGCCGGCGCCGTGTGGATCGGCGCACTGGTGGTCGCGGCGCGCTTCGAGCGGCGCCGACTGGCGCGGACGACGCCCACCGCCGGTTTCGAGGCGGCACTGCGGGTCGGTGCGCTCTGCGGTCTCGCCGGGCTCGCCCTGGGGCTGTACGCGACACCCTCGTACGAGGGCTTCGAGTTGGACTCCGCACCGGGACTCACCCTGCTCTGGGCGTTCCTGCTCTCCACCCTGGTGACCGCGCTGGTGCTCGCGAGGGACGAGACGGACGCGTGGCTGGCGGCCCGGTCCGGCCCCGGACCGCGCCTGGTCGTGGGCGCGCTGCGGACCGCGGGGCTCGCCCTGGTGCTGGTGATCACGCTGGCCTCCGTCGTGACCGCGGTCGTCCTGCTGGTGAGCGCCGACGGTGTCACCGCCGGGGACGTGTGGGCGGTGCTCGCGATGCTGCCCAACCTCGGGGCCCTCGGCCTGGCGCTGGCCTGGGGCGCGCCCATCGACGTGAAGTGGGATGCCGGCCAATGGGGCTCGGGGCACGAGTCCTTCGGCTATTCGGAGCTGTCCGACCTCGCCGGTGGCTGGGCTGTCGCGGGCGCGCTGGCCGGCGGCCTGGCGTGCGCGCTGCTCCTCGGCCTGCTGGTGGCCCGGCGCAGCTCCGGCCGCGGCGAACAGCTGTTGGCCGCCGCGGCCTTCGTCGTCGGCGTACTGCTGTTGACGTCGATGGCGGGTGCCGGATTCGAGACGGGTTTCCACCGGGTGTCCAGCTCCATGGACGGCGGCGGCCTGGACCACGGCGGCCTGGGCAACGGCGGTCTGGGCAACGGCGATCCCGGGAACGGCGGCCTTGGAGGGGGCGACCTCGGGGGCGGCGACTACGGCGGCGACAGCGGTGACGACGGCGGCTTCGGCGGCGGCGACAGCGACCTCGGCTCGGCGGACAGCCTCACCACCACCGGGGAGATCGCAGCGGGCGCCGCGGAGCTGCTGCTGTTCGCCCTGCTGTGGTCCTTCGGCGGCGCGGTGCTGGTGCCGCTGGTGCGGGCCCGTTTCGGCCGCGGCGGCCCCGGCCGCACCGGGCTCGGCCCGAACGCGCCGCACACCCCGGGCCCGTACGCACATGCCCCCTCCCACCCGGGCCCGTACGGTGCCGCCCCCGGAATCCCGGGCCCGTACGGTGCCGCCCCCGGAATCCCGGGCCCGAACACCCCGGCGCCGCAGCCCCACGGTCCACCGGACGACACCCCGGGTACCCCGCCTGCCTCTGCGCAGGGTCAGGGTGAGTCAGCCCCGGACACCGGGGAGCCGGGGCACCGGCCGCCGCCCGGCGAAGGGGGTGGCGGCCCCGTGCCGCCCCCGCAGCGCAGGCGGGGGCTCTGGTGGGCGGGGCTCGTGCTGGCGGCGTTCGTGGTCGGCGGGGCCGCGACCGGCGGGGCCTTCTACCTGGCGGGCGGTGACGGCGAGGGCGACGGCAAACGGGCGGCTCACGGGTCCGCTGCCTCCGACGAGGCGGCGAAGCGGACACCGGGGGGAACCGGGGGCAAGTCCCCGAAGGGGCCCGCCGACATCCCGGAGCCCGCGCCCGCGGACTCGGTCGGTGCCGGGTCGCCCGACGAGCCGCGGAGCACCGACCTGCCCGACGGTTTCACCATGACCGACGACCCCAAGGGGTTCTCCGTCGGCGTGGGGTCCGGGTGGCAGCGCGAGGTGGACGGCACCCGGATCGACTACACGGCCCCGCGCGGCGGCGACCATCTGCGCATCGGCGTCATCACGAACGTCGGCCAGTCCTCGTACGACAACTTCCAGGGATCGGAGACGAAGGCGGCCAGGCGGGAGGGCTACCGGCGTCTCGCGATGGAGGAGAACACCTTCCGCGGCCGGCCGGGAGCGCGGTGGGAGTTCGTCTACAGGGCGGGCGGCGCCACGGTGCACGCCGTCGACCAGGCGTACGTGGCGGAGGACGGCACCGAGTACAGCCTGTACGTCGCGGGCCGCCCCGGCGAGTCGGAACCGGACGAGGACCAGGTCTTCAACACGGCGCTGCGGACCTGGGACGAGGACGGCAGATAGCGGCCGCCAGGCCCGCGCCTCCCGGACAGGGGCCGGTCCGCAGGAGGGGACCGGCCCCCGGAGCGTCCCGAATGCCCGCATAGACTGGCGCGGTCAGCCGACCCAGCCAGCATCGCGGGAGTCCTCGTGGCCGATCCCCAGCCGAAGGCCGATACCCGGACAGCAGCTTCCGAGCAGTCCGCCGATGTGATCGTCGTCGGCGCGGGGCCCGCGGGCTCCGCGACGGCGTACCACCTGGCGCGCAGCGGGCTGGACGTCCTGCTGCTGGAGAAGACGGCGTTCCCCCGCGAGAAGGTGTGCGGCGACGGCCTCACGCCGCGCGCCACCAAGCAGTTGGTGGCCATGGGCATCGACATCTCCGAGGAGGCCGGCTGGCTGCGCAACAAGGGACTGCGCATCATCGGCGGCGGCCAGCGTCTCCAACTGGACTGGCCGGAGCTGGCGAGCTACCCCGACTACGGGCTGGTCCGCAGGCGCGACGACTTCGACGAACAGCTCGCCCGCCAGGCCCAGAAGGCGGGGGCGCGGCTGTACGAGCGCTGCAACGTCGGCGATCCGGTCGTGGACGAGCGCACGGGCCGCATCACGGGGGTGCAGGCCAAGCTGGGCGAGGAGAAGACCCCGGTCACCTTCTCCGCGCCCGTCGTCGTCGCCGCGGACGGCAACTCGACGCGGCTGTCGCTGAAGATGGGCCTGCACCGCCGCGAGGACCGTCCCATGGGCGTCGCGGTGCGCACCTACTTCACCTCGCCCCGGCACGACGACGACTATCTGGAGTCGTGGCTGGAGCTGTGGGACCGGCGCGGGACGCAGGACAGGCTGCTGCCCGGCTACGGCTGGATCTTCGGCATGGGCGACGGCACCTCCAACGTGGGCCTCGGCGTGCTCAACACCTCGGCCTCCTTCAAGGAGCTGGACTGGCGCGAGATCCTCAAGGCCTGGTGCGCCTCGATGCCCGCGGAGTGGGGCTACACCCCCGAGAACATGACGGGCCCGATCCGCGGGGCCGCACTGCCGATGGCCTTCAACCGGCAGCCGCACTACACGCGCGGGCTGCTGCTGGTGGGGGACGCGGGCGGGCTGGTCAATCCGTTCAACGGTGAAGGCATCGCCTACGCCATGGAGTCGGGCGTCATCGCCGCCGAGACCATCGTGCAGGCGCACGCCCGGGCGACGGCCGCCCAGCGGGAGCTGGCCCTGCACCGGTACCCGAAGGTCCTCAAGGACACCTACGGCGGCTACTACACGATGGGCCGCGCCTTCGTGAAGCTCATCGGCAATCCGAAGATCATGAAGCTGGCCGCCGAACGCGGCCTCTCGCACCCTCTCCTGATGCGCTTCACCCTCAAGATGCTCGCCAACCTCACGGAGCCCACCGGCGGCGACGCGATGGACCGCATCATCAACGGCCTCGCCAAGGTGGCCCCGAACGCCTGACGCGGCCCGGCCGCGCCGCGCCGCCTGAGCCGCTGTACACGCCGAGGGGCCCCGCCGCAGCGCGGCGGGGCCCCTCGAAGCGTTCTGTGAGGGCGCGGGCGTGTCAGAGGACGCGGACCGCGCCGGTGGGCTGGTCGTAGCTCAAGGGACGCTCCACGACGCCCGTGGAGGAGTTCTGGGCGCCGATGAACTTGCCGCCACCGACGTAGACGCCGACGTGGTAGGCGCTGCCGGCGCTGCCCCAGTAGAGCAGGTCGCCGGGCTGGAGGCTGTCCAGCGAGACGGAGGTGCCGGCGGTGGACTGCGGCTGCGAGGTACGCGGCAGGTTGACGCCGACCTGCTTGTAGGCCGCCTGGGTCAGGCCGGAGCAGTCGTACGCGGAGGGCCCGCTGGCGCCCATGACGTAGGACTTGCCGACCTGGGCGCGCAGGAAGTTGATGAGGGTGGCCGCGTTGCCGCCCTGCGGCGCGGAAGCGGACGCCGTCGTCAGGGAGGCACGGTCGGTGGAGCGGGAGGCCTTGGCCTTCTGCGCGGCCTCACGGGCCTTGCTGGCGGCCTCGGCCTTGCGCTTGGCCTCGGCCTTCGCCTTGGCCTCCGCCTTCGCCTTGGTCTCCTTGGCCTCGGCCTTGGCCTTCACGGCCGCGGTCTCCTGTGCCTGCTGGAGCTGGTACTGCTGCGCCGAGTTCTGCAGGGACTCGGCGGCAAGGGCGTTGGAGTCGGCCGTGGAGAGGGTGGGCATCTCCACGGTCTGGTCCGGTGCGCTGTTGTCGGCCGCGAAGGCCGGCGCCGCCGCCGCGGTGAGGGCGATGGTGCCCATGACGCCGCCCGTCATGCCCGCACGCAGCGCCGAGTTCATCTTGCTGGAGCGAGGCTTCCGGTGGCTGGGTATCTGAGCTTTCGGGGACATGAGGGAATGCCTAGCAGGCTCGAAACCCTCCGCTCAACAATCGTGTGTTGCGCCACAGTCGTCGCCTGTGCCGCAAGTTGGGCTCTCCGGACACCGGCGGGCCGTCCTGCCACGACGTGATCAATGCCCAACTACGGGGCTGTGACCACGTAGTTGTCCGCATTGCCGGAATCTCTCGGGTGCATATACCACGGTGAAAAGGCGAAGGCAAAGAAGGCAGTGACTGCCGAAATGACCGAGTGGCGCAGCTCACATGTGGCGGGTCAACTCTTCGGGTGAAAAGCACATTGAGGCCCAATCACCCATCTCGGCCGGTCACGGTGAGGACTCGGCGGGATCGCGGGCCGGTATCACCGGGTGCCTTCGGGGTGCCCACGGCTTGTGCCGCCGTTCACGAACGCACGAGACCCACTGGTCCGCATATAACAGGGGAAACCGTCCAGCGCGAATTTGCCGCTGCATGCAAGTGGCTGGTACGGCGACCGGCCCGCAACGGGTGTGAGCACCGGTGAATGTCACCTCCGGTGATCACTTCAGATCTTTGCGTGTGAAGATCGGCGCTCATCGGACGGGATGATTGCCCGTCAGGTGGTGGAGATCACAAACCAGTTGGTGTCCCCCGTGTCGCAGATCACAGAGGGGCGGGCTTAGGATGCCTGCGAACAGGGCTTGTGAACTGCCTCACATAGGAGCGATCTTCATGAGGTCGATCTACCTGGGACGGGGCACCGGCCCAGCGGTCTGCCGGCAGTCGGAGTCGACGCCTGGAAGGAGACGGGAGCGGTGAACGTCTACACACCAATCCTCGTACTGGGGGCCATCGCGGCGGCGTTCACGGTCTTCTCCGTGGTCGTGGCCTCGATCGTCGGCCCCAAGCGCTACAACCGGGCCAAGCTGGAGGCGTACGAGTGCGGCATCGAGCCCACGCCGCAGCCGGCCGGGGGCGGGCGCTTCCCGGTGAAGTACTACCTGACGGCGATGCTCTTCATCATCTTCGACATCGAAATCGTCTTCCTCTATCCGTGGGCCGTCCATTTCGACTCCCTCGGGATGTTCGGGCTCGTCGAAATGCTGGTCTTCGTCGCCCTCATCGGTATCGCGTACGCCTACGACTGGCGGCGCGGCGGCCTGGAATGGGACTAGGGGCAGGTTAAGCAATGGGACTTGAAGAGAAACTGCCGAGTGGATTTCTGCTCACCACCGTGGAGAAAGCGGCGGGACTGGCGCGCAAGTCGTCCATGTTCCCGGCGACGTTCGGGCTCGCCTGCTGCGCCATCGAGATGATGACGACCGGCGCGGGCCGGTACGACCTCGCCCGGTTCGGCATGGAGGTCTTCCGCGGCTCGCCCCGCCAGGCCGACCTGATGATCGTCGCGGGCCGGGTGAGCCAGAAGATGGCCCCGGTGCTGCGCCAGGTCTACGACCAGATGCCGAACCCCAAATGGGTGATCTCGATGGGGGTGTGCGCCTCCTCGGGCGGGATGTTCAACAACTACGCCATCGTGCAGGGCGTCGACCACGTCGTTCCCGTCGACATCTATCTGCCCGGCTGCCCCCCGCGCCCCGAAATGCTGCTCGACGCCATTTTGAAGCTGCACGAGAAGGTCAAGAACACCAAGCTCGGCGTCAATCAGAAGGAAGCAGCCCGGGAGGCGGAGGAGGCGGCGATGAAGGCGCTGCCCACCATCGAGATGAAGGGGCTGCTGCGATGAGCGCACAAGCGAACGGCGACGGCCCCCAGGAGCCGGCCGAGGGCAGCTCCGTCCCCGTGCAGCGGGGCAACACCGGCGAGGTCGTCGACGTACGCCACGGCATGTTCGGCGCCCGCAACGGCGGCGACACCTCCGGCTACGGCGGCCTGGTGCGCACCGTACGGATGCCCGGGGCGAGCGTGCGTCCCTACGGGTCGTGGTTCGACGAGGTGGCCGACGAACTCGAAGGGGCCCTGGAGGAGCAGGGGATCGCTCCCGAGAACGCCGTCGAGAAGACGGTCGTCGACCGGGGCGAGCTGACCTTCCACATCGCGCGCGAGCACCTGCCCCGGGTGGCCCGCACGCTCCGCGACGACCCGGCGCTCCGCTTCGAGCTGTGCACCGGCGTGAGCGGCGTCCACTACCCGGGCGAGGCGGGCCGCGAGCTGCACGCCGTCTACCACCTGCGCTCCCTCACCCACAACCGGCTGATCCGGCTGGAGGTGAGCGCCCCGGACGCGGACCCGCACGTGCCCTCGATCGTGGACGTCTACCCGACCAACGACTGGCACGAGCGGGAGACCTACGACTTCTTCGGTCTCGTCTTCGACGGCCACCCCGCGCTGACCCGGATCCTGATGCCGGACGACTGGCAGGGCTTCCCGCAGCGCAAGGACTACCCGCTCGGCGGCATCCCCGTCGAGTACAAGGGCGCCCAGATTCCCGCTCCCGACCAGCGGAGGTCCTACACCTGATGTCGACCAGCACACACGCACCGGCCGGGGTCCGGGAGACCACCGAGGGCACCGTCTACGACGTCACCGGCGGGGACTGGGACGAGATGGCCGCGCACGCCGCCAAGAGCGACGACGAGCGGATCATCGTCAACATGGGCCCCCAGCACCCCTCCACACACGGGGTGCTGCGGCTGATCCTGGAGATCGACGGCGAGACGGTCACCGAGGCCCGCGCCGGCATCGGCTACCTGCACACCGGGATCGAGAAGAACCTGGAGTTCCGCACCTGGACCCAGGGCACCACGTTCGTGACGCGGATGGACTACCTGACGCCGTTCTTCAACGAGGCGGCGTACTGCCTGGCCGTCGAGCGGCTGCTGGGCATCGAGGACGACGTCCCCGACCGCGCCAACGTCATCCGCGTCCTGCTGATGGAGCTCAACCGGATCTCCTCGCACCTGGTGGCCATCGCGACCGGCGGCATGGAGCTGGGCGCCACCACGGTGATGATCTTCGGCTTCCGGGACCGCGAACACGTCCTGGACCTGTACGAGCTGATCACCGGGCTGCGGATGAACCACGCCTACATCCGCCCCGGCGGCCTCTCCCAAGATTTGCCGCCCGGCACCGTCGACGCGCTGCGCGAGTTCGTGAAGAAGATGCGCAAGAACCTGCCGGAGTACGACGCGCTGTGCACCGGCAACCCGGTCTTCAAGGCCCGGCTGAAGGACATCGGCCACCTCGACCTGGCCGGCTGCATGGCCCTGGGCGCCACGGGGCCGATCCTGCGCTCGGCCGGACTCCCGCACGACCTGCGCAAGGCCCAGCCCTACTGCGGCTACGAGGACTACGACTTCGAGGTCCCCACCGTCGACACCTGCGACTCCTACGGCCGCTTCCTGCTGCGGCTGGAGGAGATGCGCCAGTCGCTGCGGATCGTCGAGCAGTGCATCGACCGGCTGGAGCCCGGCCCGGTCATGGTGGGGGACAAGAAGATCGCCTGGCCCGCGCAGTTGGCCCTCGGCCCGGACGGGCTCGGCAACTCCCTCGACCACATCAAGAACATCATGGGCACCTCCATGGAGGCCCTCATCCACCACTTCAAGCTGGTGACCGAAGGCTTCCGGGTGCCACCGGGAGAGGCGTACACGGCCGTCGAGTCGGCCAAGGGCGAGCTGGGTGTGCACGTCGTCAGCGACGGCGGCACCCGCCCCTACCGGGTGCACTTCCGCGACCCCTCCTTCACCAACCTGCAGTCCATGGCGGCGATGTGTGAGGGCGGCCAGGTCGCCGACGTCATCGTCGCCGTCGCGTCCATCGACCCCGTGATGGGAGGCGTCGACCGGTGAGCAACGTCGACATGGGCATCCCCGCGATGCCCGCACCCGACTACCCGGACGAGGTACGGCAGCGGCTGGAGGCGGACGCGAAGGAGATCGTCGCCCGCTACCCGGACAGCCGCTCCGCGCTGCTGCCGCTGCTGCACCTCGTGCAGTCCGAGGAGGGGCACGTCACCCGTACCGGGCAGCGGTTCTGCGCCGAGATGCTCCAGCTGACCACCGCCGAGGTCAACGCGGTGGCCACCTTCTACTCCATGTACCGCCGCAGGCCCTCGGGCGACTACCAGGTCGGCGTGTGCACCAACACGCTGTGCGCGGTGCTGGGCGGGGACGCCATCTACGCCTCGCTCCGCGAACACCTGGGCGTGGGCGACGGGGAGACCACCGAGGACGGCAAGGTCACCCTCGAACACATCGAGTGCAACGCGGCCTGCGACTTCGCGCCCGTCGTGATGGTCAACTGGGAGTTCTTCGACAACCAGACCCCCGCCTCGGCCCGCGCCCTGGTCGACGACCTGATCGCCGGGCGCGAGGTCGCCCCCACCCGGGGCGCCCCGCTGTGCACCTTCAAACAGACCGCGCGGGTGCTCGCCGGGTTCCCCGACGAGCGGGAGGGCGCCACCGACGCGTCCGGCCCGGCGGGCCCCGCCTCGCTGGCCGGGCTCCGGCTGGCCAAGGGCGAGAGCGCGCCCGGTGTGGTGGCACCACGCGGCGCGACGGCCGACGAGGAGGGGAAGTGATGACGGTGGCAGCTCCCGACGGCGGCCAGGACGAGGCCTCCCAGCCGCACGCCCACGGCGACGCCGACCCGCAGAAGCTCCTCGCCCCCGTGCTGTCCGCGCACTGGGACGAGCCCGACTCCTACACGCTGGACGGCTACCGGCGGCACGGCGGCTACCAGGCGCTGTCCAAGGCGCTGGCCATGGACCCGGACGACCTCATCGCCTACGTCAAGGAAGCGGGCCTGCGCGGCCGCGGCGGCGCGGGCTTCCCGACCGGCATGAAGTGGCAGTTCATCCCGCAGGGCGACGGCAAGCCGCACTATCTCGTCGTCAACGCCGACGAGTCCGAGCCGGGCACCTGCAAGGACATCCCCCTCCTCTTCGCCAACCCGCACGCGCTGATCGAGGGCATCGCCATCGCCTGCCACGCGATCCGCTCCGCCCACGCCTTCATCTACCTGCGCGGCGAGGTCGTGCCCGTGCTGCGCCGCCTCCACCTGGCCGTCAAGGAGGCGCAGGAGGCGGGGTATCTGGGCACCGACGCGCTGGGCGAGGGCAAGCACCTCACCCTCACCGTGCACGCGGGCGCGGGCGCCTACATCTGCGGCGAGGAGACGGCGCTGCTCGACTCCCTGGAAGGCCGCCGCGGCCAGCCCAGGCTGCGTCCCCCCTTCCCGGCCGTCGCCGGCCTGTACGCGTGCCCCACCGTGGTGAACAACGTCGAGTCCATCGCCTCGGTTCCCGCCCTCGTCGACCGGGGCAAGGACTGGTTCCGCTCGATGGGCAGCGAGAAGTCCCCCGGCTTCACGCTCTACTCCCTCAGCGGCCACGTCGCCCGCCCCGGCCAGTACGAGGGGCCGCTGGGCATCACCCTGCGCCAACTCCTGGACATGAGCGGCGGCATGCGGCCCGGGCACCGGCTGAAGTTCTGGACCCCGGGCGGCTCCTCCACCCCGCTGCTGACCGACGAGCACCTGGACGTCCCCCTCGACTACGAGGGCGTCGGCGGTGCGGGCTCGATGCTCGGCACCAAGGCGCTGCAGTGCTTCGACGAGACCACCTGCGTGGTGCGGGCGGTCACCCGGTGGACCGAGTTCTACGCCCACGAGTCCTGCGGCAAGTGCACCCCCTGCCGCGAGGGCACCTACTGGCTCGTCCAGTTGCTCCGCGACATCGAGGCCGGCAAGGCGCAGGCCGCCGACCTGGAGAAGATCGCCGACATCGCCGACAACATCAACGGCAAGTCCTTCTGCGCGCTGGGCGACGGCGCGGCGTCCCCGATCTTCTCCTCGCTGAAGTTCTTCCGCGAGGAGTACGAGGCCCACCTCGGCGGCCGCGGCTGTCCCTTCGACCCCGAGAAGTCCACCGCCTGGGCCGCAAGCCCCCACTCCGCTCACCTGGAGGTGAACGCGTGACCGTCACCGCTACCGGTGCCTCCACCGGGGGAGGGGAGGCCGCCCCGCCGCCCGAGGAGACGGTGTCGCTGACCATCGACGGCGCACAGACCACCGTCCCCAAGGGCACGCTGGTGATCCGCGCCGCCGAGCAGCTCGGCATCGAGATCCCCCGCTTCTGCGACCACCCCCTCCTCGACCCGGCGGGCGCCTGCCGCCAGTGCATCGTCGAGGTGGAGGGCCAGCGCAAGCCGATGGCGTCCTGCACCATCCAGTGCACCGACGGCATGGTCGTCAAAACGCACCTCACGTCGGATGTGGCGAGCAAGGCGCAGCGCGGTGTGATGGAGCTGCTGCTCATCAACCACCCGCTCGACTGCCCCGTCTGCGACAAGGGCGGCGAGTGCCCGCTGCAGAACCAGGCCATGTCGCACGGGGACGCCGACTCCCGCTTCGAGGGCAGGAAGCGCACCTACGAGAAGCCCGTGGCCATCTCCACCCAGGTGCTGCTGGACCGCGAACGGTGCGTGCTGTGCGCGCGCTGCACCCGCTTCTCCAACCAGGTCGCGGGCGATCCGATGATCGAGCTGATCGAGCGCGGCGCGCTCCAGCAGGTCGGCACGGGGGAGGACGAGCCGTTCGAGTCGTACTTCTCCGGCAACACCATCCAGATCTGCCCGGTCGGCGCGCTCACCTCGGCCGCCTACCGGTTCCGCTCCCGCCCCTTCGACCTGACCTCCTCCTCCGGCGTGTGCGAGCACTGCGCCGGGGGCTGCGCGATCCGCACCGACCACCGGCGCGGCAAGGTGATGCGCCGCCTCGCCGAGAACGACCCCGAGGTCAACGAGGAGTGGATGTGCGACAAGGGCCGCTTCGCGTTCCGCTACGCGCAGCGCCCCGACCGGCTGCACACCCCGCTGGTGCGCGGCGAGGACGGTGAACTCGCCCCCGCGAGCTGGCCCGAGGCGCTGCAGGCCGCAGCGCGCGGACTGGCCGGCAAGCAGGGCCGCACCGGTGTGCTGACCGGCGGGCGGCTGACCGTCGAGGACGCGTACGCCTACGCCAAGTTCGCCCGCGTCGCGCTGCGCACCAACGACATCGACTTCCGCGCCCGCCCGCACTCCGCGGAGGAGGCCGACTTCCTGGCCTCCCACGTGGCGGGGCACGGCCGCGATCTGGACGGCGCAGGGCTCACCTACTCCGCGCTGGAGGCGGCGCCCGCCGTGCTGCTGGCCGGGCTGGAGGCCGAGGAGGAGGCGCCCGGGGTCTTCCTGCGGCTGCGCAAGGCGTGGCGCACCCGCTCCCAGCGCACCTGGGCACTGGCCACCCACGCCACCCGCGGCCTGGAGAAGGCGGGCGGCACGCTGCTGCCCGCCGCGCCGGGCACCGAGACCGAGTGGCTGGACGCGCTCGCGGGCGGCGTCGGACTCGACGAGAGCGGCAGTGCGGCCGCGGAGGCGCTGCGCGCGGAGGGCGCCGTCATCCTGATCGGTGAACGGCTGGCCACCGTGCCCGGGGCGCTCACCGCGGCGCTCCGTACGGCCGTCGCCACCGGCGCCACCCTGGTGTGGGTGCCGCGCCGGGCCGGGGAGCGCGGCGCCCTGGAGGCCGGCTGCCTGCCGGGGCTGCTGCCCGGCGCCCGGCCGGTGACCGACGCCGTGGCCCGTACCGAGGTGGCCCGCGCCTGGGGCGTCGCCGAACTGCCCGACGCGCCGGGACGGGACACCGCGCAGATCGTCGAGGCGGCTGCCACGGGCGAGCTGTCCGCGCTCGTCGTCGGCGGCGTCGGCCTGGAGGACCTGCCCGACCCGGCGCGGGCCCGGCAGGCGCTGGAGGCGGTGGACTTCCTCGTCAGCCTGGAGCTGCGGCCCGGCGCCGTCACCGAGCTGGCCGACGTGGTGTTTCCGGTGTCGGCCACCGTGGAGAAGGCCGGCACCTTCCTCAACTGGGAGGGCCGGGTGCGGATGTTCGAGCCCGCGCTCAAGCCGGACCAGATGACCCGCCGCCACGTCCAGTCCGACGCCCGCGCGCTCACCATGCTGGCCGACGCCCTCGACGTCCACCTCGGGCTGCCCGACGTGCGCACGGTGCGCGGAGAGCTCGACCGGCTCGGCCACCGGCCGGGCGGCGGCCGGCCGGCCGTCCCGGTCCCCGGGGCCCGCTCGGTGCCGCAGCCCGCGGCTGGGGAGGCCGTCCTGGCGGGGCACCGGATGCTGCTCGACCAGGGCCGGCTCCAGGAGGGCGACGAGGCGCTGGCCGGCACCCGGCACGCGGCGCCCGCCAGGCTCTCGGCCGCCACGGCCGCCGAGATCGGCGTCGCCGACGGCGAGACGCTGGCCGTCGGCGGGCCGCGCGGCGAGGTACGGCTGCCGCTGAGCGTCACCGAGATGCCCGACCGCGTGGTGTGGCTGCCGCTCAACACGGTCGGCGGCGGCGTCGCGGCCGACACCGGGGCGCGACCCGGCGAGCTGGTGCGGATCGCGCCCGGAAGCGTCGGCGTGAACCAGACCCCGCAGGAGGTGGGCGCATGACCGGGCCGGTACAGCACCTCGCCCAGGAGGACCTGTCGACGTTCGGCACCGACCCGTTCTGGCTCGTGCTGATCAAGGGCGTCTTCTGCTTCGCGTTCCTGATGGTGACGGTGCTGCTCTCCATCGTCTTCGAGCGCAAGATCGTCGGCTGGATGCAGCTACGCGTCGGGCCCAACCGGCACGGCCCCTGGGGCATGCTCCAGTCGCTGGCCGACGGCGTGAAGCTGATGTTCAAGGAAGACATCATCGTCAAGGGCAGCGACAAGCTGGTCTACCTGCTGGCGCCCATCGTCGGCGCGGTGCCCGCCTTCATGGCGATCGCGGTCATCCCGTTCGGCCCGGCCGGCAACGAGGTCTCGGTCTTCGGGCACCGTACGGCGATGCAGCTGACGGACATGCCCGTCGCCGTCCTCTACATCCTGGCCACCGCCTCCATCGCCTCCTACGGCGTGGTGCTGGCCGGCTGGTCGTCCGGGTCGACGTATCCGCTGCTGGGCGGCGTGCGCGCCACGGCCCAGATCATCAGCTACGAGATCGCGATGGGCCTCAGCTTCGCCGCGGTCTTCCTCTACTCCGGTTCGATGTCCACCTCGGCGATCGTCGGTGAGCAGGCGGACGGCTGGTTCGCGTACCTGCTGCCGGTCTCCTTCCTGATCTACCTGGTCTCGATGGTCGGTGAGGCGCACCGGGCGCCGTTCGACATGCCGGAGTCCGAGGGCGACCTGGTCGCGGGCTTCCAGACCGAGTACAGCTCGATCAAGTTCGCGATGTTCATGCTGACCGAGTACATCCACGTGGTGACGGTCTCCGCCCTCGCGGTCACCCTCTTCCTGGGCGGCTGGCGGGCCCCGGCGCCGATCTCCAGCTGGTGGGCGGGCGCCAACCACGGCTGGTGGCCGATCCTGTGGTTCACCGCCAAGCTGCTCGTGCTGATCTTCTTCTTCATCTGGATCCGCGGCACGCTGCCCCGGGTGCGCTACGACCAGTTCATGAAGCTGGGCTGGAAGGTCCTCATCCCCATCGCCCTGGTGTGGCTGATGCTGGTGGCCACCGTCCGCGCGATGCGCAACGAGGGCTGGGACTACAGCGAGGTCGTCTACTGGGTCGCGGGCACGGCGCTGGCGCTGCTGCTGATCTCCTTCGTCGTCGACTTCTTCCGCCGCGGCCCCGCCGAGGAGGACGAGGCGCCCCAGCAGGACAAGCCCTTCGACCCGATGGCGGGCGGATTCCCCGTACCGCCGCTGCCGGGGCAGACGCTGCCACCGGTGCCCCGGCGTCCCTCGCGTGCCGCGCGGGACCGGGAGCGGGAGCCGGTCGGTGCCTCAGCCGGCGGGCCGGCCGACGCAACTGACGCAACCACCGAGAGCAAGGGGGCTGACGGTGCCTGAGAACCCCGTGGCCGGCTTCGGCGTGACCTTCAAGGACATGTTCAAGAAGCGGCTGACCGAGCAGTACCCCGAGTACAAGAAGCCGACGGCACCCCGCTTCCACGGCCGCCACCAGCTCAACCGGCACCCGGACGGGCTGGAGAAGTGCGTGGGCTGCGAACTGTGCGCCTGGGCCTGCCCCGCCGACGCCATCTACGTCGAAGGGGCCGACAACACCGACGAGGAGCGCTACTCGCCGGGTGAGCGCTACGGCCGCGTCTACCAGATCAACTATCTGCGCTGCATCCTGTGCGGCCTGTGCGTCGAGGCCTGCCCCACCCGGGCGCTGACCATGACCAACGAGTACGAACTGGCCGACTCCTCCCGCGAGTCCCTCATCTACACCAAGGAGGAGCTGCTGGCGGGCCTGGAGGAGGGCATGGTCGACTCCCCGCACGCCATCCACCCCGGCATGACGGAGAAGGACTACTACCGCGGCCTGGTCACCGAGGCGGCCCCCGGCACGGTGCCGCAGCCGGTCACCGACACCGGGGCGCCGCAGGAGTCCGCGGACACCTACGGCGCCGACGAGCCCGCAGCAGGTGAGGCCGCCACCGGTGAGGCCGCCGGGCGCGGTGCCATGACGCACGGCGTGGTGACGGCCAGCGGGGAGGGGGAGCGATGAACGCACTCGCCGTCGCCGCCACCTCCACCGGGGAGGCCGTCCAGTTCTGGATCCTGGGCACCGTCGCCGTGCTGGGCGGGCTGGGTACGGTGCTGCTGCGCCGCGCCGTGCACAGCGCGCTCTGCCTGGCCGGGACCATGATCATCCTGGCGCTCTTCTACCTCGCCAACGGCGCCTACTTCCTCGGCGTCGTGCAGATCGTCGTCTACACCGGCGCGGTCATGATGCTCTTCCTCTTCGTGCTGATGCTCGTCGGTGTCTCCCACGCCGACTCGCTGCGCGAGACGTTGAAGGGCCAGCGCTGGCTCGCCGCCGCCTGCGCCCTGGGCGTGGGCATCCTGCTGATCGCGGGCCTCGGCCAGGTCTCGGTCAAGAGCTTCAACGGGCTGGGCGCCGCCAACGCGCAGGGCAACATCCCGGCGCTGGCCTCGCTGCTGTTCACCAAGTACGTGGTCGCCTTCGAGGTGGTCGGCGCGCTGCTGACCGTCGCCGCGGTCGGCGCCACGCTGCTCACCCACCGCGAGCGCGTCGAGAAGACCAAGTCGCAGCGTGAGCAGGCCGAACAGCGTGTGCGCGAGGGCAAGCAGGTCACCCCGCTGCCGGCGCCCGGCGTCTACGCCCGCCACAACGCCAACGACCGTCCCGCCCTGCTGCCCGACGGCACGCCCTCCGAACTCAGCGTCAGCCGCACGCTGCGCAGCCGCGGGCAGATCCGCGAGGTCAGCGCCGAGCAGATGGCTCAGCTCGCCGCGATCGAGCAGCGCACCGCCGAGTACCAGGGCCGCGCCACCTATCCGGGCCCCAAGGACCCGGGCGAACGGGCCGTGGACCGGGACCGCGACCAGGACGGTGACCGGGACGCCGAGGGGACCGACCCCGACGAGCAGGGCCGCACGGCCACCGGCGAGCGCGAGGAGGCCACCAAGTGAGCCCGGTCAACTACGTCTACCTGGCCGCGTTGCTGTTCACCATCGGCGCCGCCGGAGTCCTCATCCGGCGCAACGCCATCGTGGTGTTCATGTGCATCGAGCTGATGCTGAACGCCGCCAACCTGACGCTGGTCGCCTTCTCCCGCATGCACGGCAACCTCGACGGCCAGATCATGGCGTTCTTCGTCATGGTCGTCGCCGCCGCCGAGGTCGTGGTGGGCCTGGCGATCATCGTGATGCTCTACCGCTCCCGCCACTCGGCCTCGGTCGACGACGCGAACCTCATGAAGCTCTAAGGGGTATGTACCAGTGGAGTCAATGATCGGACTGCTCGTCGGGGTGCCCCTGTTCGGCGCCGCCGTGCTGCTGGTGGGCGGGCGGCGGCTGGACCGTGCCGGGCACTGGCTGGCGACGCTGCTGGCCGCCGCCTCCTTCGTGCTCGGGGCGGCGCTGTTCGCCTCGATGCTGGGCGAGGACGCCGAGGCGCGGGCGATGCACTCGAAGTGGTTCTCCTGGGTGCCGGTGGAGGGCTTCCAGGCGGACGTGGCCTTCCAGCTCGACCAGTTGTCGATGACGTTCGTCCTGCTGATCACCGGCGTGGGCACACTCATCCACCTCTACTCGGTCGGCTACATGGAGCACGACCCCAGGCGGCGGCGCTTCTTCGGCTACCTGAACCTGTTCCTCGCGGCGATGCTGCTGCTCGTCCTCGCCGACAACTTCCTGCTGCTGTACGTCGGCTGGGAGGGCGTGGGCCTCGCCTCGTACCTGCTGATCGGGTTCTGGCAGCACAAGCCGAGCGCGGCCACCGCGGCGAAGAAGGCGTTCCTGGTCAACCGCGTCGGTGACGCGGGCCTGGCCATCGCCATCTTCCTGATGTTCACCACCTTCGGGTCCTTCGCCTTCGCGCCCGTCCTCTCCTCGGCGGGCGACGCGAGCGAGGGCAAGCTGACGGCGATCGGGCTGATGCTGCTGCTGGCGGCCTGCGGCAAGTCGGCGCAGGTGCCGCTCCAGTCCTGGCTCGGGGACGCCATGGAGGGCCCCACCCCGGTCTCCGCGCTCATCCACGCGGCGACGATGGTGACCGCGGGCGTCTACCTGATCACCCGGTCCGGCGCGATCTTCGACGGGGCTCCGGACGCGCAACTGGTCGTGGTCGTCGTCGGCGCGGTCACGCTGCTGTTCGGTGCGATCGTCGGGTGTGCCAAGGACGACATCAAGAAGGCCCTGGCGGGCTCGACCATGTCGCAGATCGGCTACATGATCCTGGCCGCCGGACTCGGTCCGATCGGCTACGCGTTCGCCATCATGCACCTGGTCACCCACGGCTTCTTCAAGGCCGGGCTCTTCCTCGGCGCGGGATCCGTCATGCACGGCATGAACGACGAGGTCGACATGCGCCGCTACGGCGGACTGCGCAAGCACATGCCGGTCACCTTCGTCACCTTCGGCCTCGGCTACCTCGCCATCATCGGCTTCCCCGGCCTGTCCGGGTTCTTCTCCAAGGACCAGATCATCGAGGCCGCCTTCGGCAAGGGCGGCACCGAGGGCTGGATCCTGGGCGCCGTCACCCTGCTGGGCGCGGCCATCACCGCGTACTACATGACGCGGGTGATGCTGATGACCTTCTTCGGCGAGGAGCGCTGGCGCAAGGCACCCACGCCCTCCCCGGCGGAGTCGGATGTGGAGCCGGCCGCCGAGACGCGGGGCGAACACGCCGAGCCGCACCCCCACGAGTCCCCGAAGGTGATGACGATCCCGATGATCGTGCTCGCCTTCGGCTCCGTCTTCGCGGGCGGCATCTTCAAGGCGGGCGAGTCGTTCGTGCACTGGCTGGAGCCGGTCACCCGGTTCGAGCACGGGCACTCCCCGGTGTCGGCCACCGCCGTGACGGCCGCCACGATCGTGGCGCTCGTCATCGGCGTCGGCGCCGCGTACCTCCAGTACGGGCGCAAGCCGGTGCCGGCGCTCGCCCCGCGCGGCAACCTGCTCACCCGCGCCGCCCGCCGCGACCTGCTCCAGGACGACTTCAACCACGTCGTGCTGGTCAGCGGCGGCACGCACCTGACCCGCAGCCTGGTGTACGTCGACAACAAGGTCGTCGACGGCGCCGTCAACGGCACGGCCGCCTCCTTCGGCGGGCTGTCGGGGCGGCTGCGGCGGCTCCAGAACGGTTTCGCCCGCTCCTACGCGGTCTCGATGTTCGGCGGCGCGGCGGTGCTGATCGCCGCCACCCTGCTGATGAGGGCGGTCTGAGATACATGTCTGTAGCAAACACAGGATTTCCCCTGTTGACGGTCACGGCCGCGCTGCCCGCCGTCGGGGCCGTCGCCACCGCCGCGGTGCCGGCGGCCCGGCGCACCGCCGCCAAGTGGCTGGCGCTGCTGGTCTCGGTGGCCACCCTGGTGCTGGCCGCCGTGGTGCTCTTCCGCTTCGACCCGGACGGCGCCCGCTACCAGATGACCGAGTCGCACGCCTGGATCTCCGACTTCGGGGTCCGCTACGAACTCGGCGTCGACGGCATCGGTGCGGCCCTCATGGCGCTGACAGCGCTGCTGATCCCGTTCGTCATCGGCGCCGGCTGGCACGATGCCGACCAGGACGACGGCCCCGACGGCGCGCAGGCGAACCGCCGTTGGCGGCCCACCCAAGGGTTCTTCGCCCTCATCCTCGCCGTCGAGGCGATGGTGCTGGTCTCGTTCGCCGCCACCGACGTCTTCCTCTTCTACATCTTCTTCGAAGCGATGCTCATCCCGATGTACTTCCTCATCGGCGGCTTCGGGGACCGGGCGCACGCGGCCGGTGAGGAGGAGGGCGCCAAGCAGCGCTCCTACGCCGCGGTGAAGTTCCTGCTCTACAACCTGGCGGGCGGGCTGGTCATGCTGGCCGCCGTCATCGGGCTGTTCGTCGTCAGTGCGGACTCCCTGGGGCAGGGCACCTTCTCGCTGCCGGAGCTGCTCAAGGCGCGGGCGAGCGGCGAGCTGACGATGTCGACGTCCACCGAACGGCTGCTGTTCCTCGGCTTCTTCGCCGCCTTCGCCATCAAGGCCCCGCTGTGGCCGCTGCACACCTGGCTGCCCAACGCCATGGGAGAGGCCACGGCGCCGGTCGCGGTGCTCATCACGGCGGTCGTCGACAAGGTCGGCACCTTCGCGATGCTCCGCTTCTGCCTGGGTCTCTTCCCGGGAGCGAGCGACTGGGCCACCCCGGTGGTGCTCGGACTGGCGTTGGTGAGCGTGCTGTACGGGGCGCTGCTGGCGGTGGGCCAGCGGGACATCAAGCGGCTGGTGGCGTACGCGTCCATCTCGCACTTCGGCTTCATCATCCTGGGTGTCTTCGCGATGACCAGCCAGGGCCAGGGCGGGGCGACGCTCTACATGGTCTTCCACGGCATCTCGACGGCCGCGCTGATGCTGGTGGCCGGCTTCCTCATCTCCCGCCGCGGCTCGCGTCTGATCGCGGACTACGGCGGGGTGCAGAAGGTCGCGCCCGTGCTGGCGGGCACCTTCCTGATCGGCGGCCTGGCCACGCTCTCGCTGCCGGGGCTCGCCCCGTTCGTCAGCGAGTTCCTCGTCCTGGTGGGCACCTTCAGCCGCTACCCGGTCGCCGGGATCGTCGCCACCGCGGGCATCGTCCTGGCGGCGCTGTACGTGCTGGTGCTCTACCAGCGCACGATGACCGGGCCGGTGCGCAAGCCGCAGATCGAGGGGATGCCCGACCTGAAGGTCCGCGAGATCGCCGTGGTGGCACCGCTGGTGGCCCTGCTGATCTTCCTCGGGGTCTTCCCCAAGCCGCTCACCGAGATCGTGGATCCCGCCGTGGAGCACACCCTCTCGGACGTACAGAAGAAGGACCCGAAGCCGCAGCATCCGGTCGCGGAGCATGCGGGGCGGTCCGACGACAAGCCGGCCGGGCACGGCGGAGGTGACCACGAGTGACTGGCATGATCGACGTCGCGTCGGCGGGAGGCGGACCGGCTGTCCACAGCCTGTGGACGGTCGCAGCGGGTGCGGGCGACAAGCTCCAGGCGCCCAGCATCGAGTACGGCAAGCTGTCTCCGACGCTCATCGTGCTCGGGGCGGCGGCGCTCGGCGTCCTCATCGACGCCTTCGCACCCCGCAGGGCCCGCTACGGCATCCAGGTGTTCGTGGCCCTGGTCGGGCTGGCCGCCGCCTTCGCCGCCGTCATCGGGCTGGCCGCCTCCGGTGCGGGCACCACCGACGCGCAGGTCGCCGGCATGGGCGCGCTCGCCGTGGACGGGCCCGCCCTCTTCCTCCAGGGCACCCTGCTGCTGGTGGGCATCGTGGGCGTCTTCACCTTCGCCGAACGGAAGCTGGAGCCGTCCGCGCACGGTGCGCGGGTGGACTCCTTCGCCGCCCAGCCCGCCTCGGTGCCCGGCGGCGAGGGGGAGGCCCAGGCCGTCAAGGCGGGCTGGACGACCACCGAGGTCTTCCCGCTGCTGATGTTCGCGGTCGGCGGCATGCTGCTCTTCCCCGCCGCCAACGACCTGCTGACCCTCTTCATCGCGCTGGAGGTCTTCTCCCTCCCGCTGTACCTGTTGTGCGCGCTGGCCCGCCGCCGGCGGCTGCTGTCCCAGGAGGCGGCGGTCAAGTACTTCCTGCTGGGCGCCTTCTCCTCCGCGTTCCTGCTGTTCGGCACGGCGCTGCTGTACGGCTATGCGGGGACGGTCAACTACGCGGGCATCGCCCGGGTCGTCTCCGGCTCCGACGCCCTCAGCGACCCGGTGCTGGCCGAGACCGCGGGCAACGACGCGCTGCTGCTCATCGGCGGGGCGCTCGTGGTGATGGGGCTGCTGTTCAAGGTGGGCGCCGTCCCCTTCCACATGTGGACCCCCGACGTGTACCAGGGGGCGCCCACGCCGGTGACCGGTTTCATGGCCGCCGCCACCAAGGTCGCCGCCTTCGGCGCGCTGCTGCGGCTGCTGTACGTGGTGCTGCCGGGCCTGCGCTGGGACTGGCGCCCGGTGATGTGGGGCGTGGCGATCCTGACGATGCTGGCCGGTGCGGTGGTGGCCATCACCCAGACGGACATCAAGCGGCTGCTGGCCTACTCCTCCATCGCCCACGCCGGGTTCCTGCTGGCGGGCGTCATCGCCACCTCGAAGGACGGCATCTCCTCGGTGCTGTTCTACCTGGGGGCCTACTCGTTCGTGACGCTGGGCGCCTTCGCCGTCGTCACCCTGGTACGGGATGCGGGCGGCGAGGCCACGCACCTGTCCAAGTGGGCGGGGCTCGGGCGGCGTTCGCCGCTGCTGGCGGCCGTCTTCGCGATCTTCCTGCTGGCCTTCGCGGGCATCCCCCTCACCTCGGGCTTCGCCGGGAAGTTCGCCGTGTTCAAGGCGGCGGCCGAGGGCGGCGCGGGCCCGCTGGTGGTCGTCGGTGTGATCGCCTCCGCCATCGCGGCCTTCTTCTACCTGCGCGTCATCGTGCTGATGTTCTTCAGCGAGCCGCAGGCCGACGGTCCCAGCGTCGCCGTGCCCAGCGCCATGACGACCTCCGCCATCGCGCTCGGCGTGGTGGTGACGGTCGTACTGGGCGTCGCCCCGCAGTACTTCCTCGACCTCGCCGGTTCGGCGGGGGTGTTCGTGCGGTGAGCCGCCCGCACCGTACGACGGACCGCTCGACGCTCGTCAGCTCGCTGTCCTAGCGGTACGAAGCGCCGCCAGAGGCCCCGAAAAGGTCGCATCTGGCGGCGCTTTCTGTTGCACGGGTGACAACAAGTGTGCGGGAAAGGTAGGAACTTCAAGCATGGGTTGTGTGATTCTCCGCCAGCAGCAAGGCGACGGCGGATACCAAGGGAAACAGGGCGGGATCTTCACGGAGGGGGTGTCCGCGGAATCCGTGGGCGCCAAGGGACTGTGCCTGCACGTGTTGCACATCCCCGCGAACTCGAAGGGGGAGCCGCACCTGCACGCGGGACACGAATCGGCCATCTATGTGGTCAGCGGGGTGCACGAGATGTGGCACGGGGAGGACTTGGAGAACCGCGACACCCTCTACCCGGGCGACATGGTGTACGTCCCGGCGAACATGCCGCACATGCCGGTGACCGGCGACGAGCCGGTCACCGTGGTGGTGGCGCGCACCGACCCCCGCGAACAGGAGTCGGTGCACCTGCTGTCGCCGCGCGACCCGTGAGCCGGGCCGCGCACTGACCGGATACCACCACGGGCCGCGAGGCCGGGCCCCGGGGAGCGGCTCAGTTCCCCGGGTACTCCCGGACCTTGCGGCCCTTGTCGCCGCTGACCACCTCGTGGTGCGGCTTCTCGGTGACCTTGTCCAGGCCGTCGGGGAGGTGGAGGCCCTCGCGGATCTCGTCGGGGTCCTTCGGCAGCTTCGCCGGGGCCTTGGCGGCCTTGCTCCAGGTGTCGGTGGCCCCGCCGTTCCAGGTGACCTTCAGCGAGTCGGCCGACACCGCGGAGACCTTGCCCGTGGAGCGGTCCTCGCCGACGCCGGCCGGGCACTTGAGGACCAGCGAGGTGTCGGGGCCGGCCTTCATGACGTGGCCGGTGCACACCTTCTTCTCCTTGCTCCACAGCAGGGAGGCCGCGTCGTCGACGACGGTCAGCGTCAGCTTCTGGCCGTCCGCGGTGGTGGTCCACACCCCCGGCACGGCGGCCTTGTCCACGGGCTCGTCCTTCTCGCCGCCAGGCGTGGGTTCGGCCGACTTCTTCCGGTCACCCCCGGATTTGTCGCCCTTGTTGCTGTTCCCGTCGTCGCTGCTTCCGCAGCCACCCACCAGCAGCGCGATGGCCGCCGCGGCGACCACCGCCCCCGTCGTCCGCGCTGACGTGCGCACGGCTCCTCCTTGGTCGTCGTCACCCTGCTGTTCTTCAGGGCCACGTCAACCTAACAGGGGCCGGGGCGGGCGCCGGGCCGGAACGGGGCCCTCGCGCAGGGGGAGGCGGTCTCCCGTGCTCGTGGGCCAGGTCGAGCGAGGCACCGCTGAGGCCGCCCTCGCACCGGTCGGGCAGCAGCAGGAAGACACACTTGTCGCGGGTGACGCCGAAGGCGACGGAGCCCCCCGGCGGCCGCTGCCGCGGCGAGAGCATCCGGGATCTGCGCTGGTGTGCGCACGCTCCTTGCCTTTCGCCGGTTCCCGGGTACGGGCGGTTGTCCACAGGCGTCCGCGGATGTCACCGGGGCCGCCTATCGTGGCGGGCATGCTTCAGGAGAGTGCCGAGGGGTCCGGCGGGGCGACCGAGACGGCAGCGCTGCGCGTGCTGCGCAAGGTCTTCGGATACGACGCGTTCCGCGGACAGCAGGAAGCCGTCATCGAGCACGTCACGGACGGCGGTGACGCGGTCGTGCTGATGCCGACCGGCGGCGGCAAGTCGCTGTGCTACCAGATCCCGGCGCTCGTCAGACCGGGCACAGGAGTCGTCGTCTCGCCCCTGATCGCGCTCATGCAGGACCAGGTCGACGCGCTGCGGGCGCTCGGCGTGCGCGCCGGGTTCATCAACTCCACGCTCGACTTCGAGGAGCGGCGGGTGGTGGAGGCCGAGTTCCTCGCGGGCGAGCTCGACCTGCTCTACCTCGCACCCGAGCGGCTCCGCCTGGAGGCGACGACGGCACTGCTGGAGCGCGGCAAGGTGTCGCTCTTCGCGATCGACGAGGCACACTGCGTAGCCCAGTGGGGCCACGACTTCCGCCCCGACTACCTCTCCCTCTCGATGCTCGGCGAGCGCTGGCCCGACGTGCCCCGCGTCGCACTGACCGCCACCGCCACCCGCGCCACCCACCAGGAGATCGTCCAGCGGCTCGGGCTGAGCGGCGCACGGGACTTCGTCGCCAGCTTCGACCGGCCCAACATCCAGTACCGCATCGTCCCCAAGCGCGACCCGAGGAAGCAGTTGCTGCGCTTCCTCGAGGAGGAGCACCCCGGCGACGCGGGCATCGTCTACTGCCTCTCACGCAACTCCGTGGAGCGCACCGCGGAGTTCCTGTGCCGCAACGGCGTCGAGGCCGTGCCGTACCACGCGGGGCTCGACGCCGGCACCCGCGCCGCACACCAGGCGCGGTTCCTGCGCGAGGACGGCCTGGTCGTGGTGGCCACCATCGCCTTCGGCATGGGCATCGACAAACCGGACGTGCGCTTCGTCGCCCACCTCGACCTGCCCAAATCGGTCGAGGGCTACTACCAGGAGACCGGCCGCGCCGGCCGCGACGGCGCGCCGTCCACCGCCTGGCTCGCCTACGGCCTCCAGGACGTCGTCCAGCAGCGGAAGCTGATCGAGAACGGCGAGGGCGACCCGGCGTTCCAGCGGCGGGCCCGCACCCACCTGGACGCCATGCTCTCCCTGTGCGAGACGGTGCGCTGCCGACGGGGCGAGCTGCTCGCCTACTTCGGCCAGGAGCCGCAGGAGGGCGCCGAGGAGGCGGCCTGCGGCAACTGCGACACGTGCCTGACCCCGCCCGAGTCCTGGGACGGCACGGTGCCGGCGCAGAAGGTGCTGTCCACCGTGGTGCGGCTCAAGCGGGAACGCGGCCAGAAGTTCGGGTCCGGGCAGATCGTGGACATCCTGCTGGGCCGCCGGAGCGCCAAGGTCATCCAGTTCGACCACGACACCCTGTCCGTCTTCGGTGTGGGTACCGAGCTCGGCGAGGCCGAGTGGCGGGGTGTCGTCCGCCAGCTCATCTCCCAGGGGCTGCTGGAGATCGAGGGCGAGCACGGCACGCTGGTGCTGACCGACGCGAGTGCCACGGTGCTGCGGGGCGAGCGGGAGGTGCGGCTCCGCAAGGACCCGGAGCCGGTGCGGGCGGCGGCCTCCCGGTCCGGTGCGGGGTCCGGCTCCCGGGGCGGGGGCGCCAAGGGCCAGGCACCCGTCGACCTCCCGGCAGCGGACCTGCCCGTGTTCGAGGCGCTCCGCGCGTGGCGTACGGACCAGGCGCGGGAGCAGGGCGTGCCGCCCTACATCGTCTTCCACGACGCCACCCTCCGGGAGATCGCCGCCCGGCGTCCCACGACGATCGGGGAGCTGGGCGGCATCGCCGGCGTGGGGGAGAAGAAGCTCGCGACGTACGGCGAGGGCGTGCTGGCCGCCCTCGCGGCCTCGCAGGAGGCGGCACCGGACGGTGCGGCGCCCGAGGAGTCGGCCACGGGCGGTGCGGCCCGTGCCGGGGCGGTGGCCCCGGACGGGGTGCCTGCCGAGGAGTCGGCGGGCTCGCAGGAGCCGCCCGGCTTCGAGGAGTGGGCTTTTCCGGAGGAGCCGCTGGAACCGGAGGACCCGGCGTTCCGCTGAGGCCGGAGGGGCCCGCGTTCCCTGAAGGGCCCCGCGTTCCCGGGAGGGGCGCGGAGGTCGTCGTCCGCGAGCGGTCGCCGGGGCGCGCCCCGCGGTGGCGAGTGCTCCGACACCTGCGGGCCCGCGCCGCGCCGTGCGGCGGGACTCGTGCGGGCCCGTGTCCTGGTGTGCGGCTGGACTCGTGCAAGTCCCCGCATTCGGCGCGGTCACGGCGGAACGGAGGGGCGCGGGTGAAAGGTGCGGCGGGAGGGGCCCTGGGCACCCGGGGGAGACGTCGGTCGTGCCGGTGCCGGTGCGGGCGGAGGGGGCGACGTCGCTGTAGAGGCCGACCCGCTCGGCGCTCCAACGGCATCGGGGACCGGCCTCACGGGCCCCGGTGACGCGGCAGCAGTCGGCCGGTGACCGGGGCGGGTGACGGCGGGGCCGGGTGGGCGTCGGTCAGGCGGTTGCCGGACCGAGCGGCGGCGGGGTCAGGTGGTGGCGGGGGTCACCCGGCCGGTGACCTCGCCCAGCCCGATGCGGGCGCCGTCCGGGCCGGGTGCCCACGCGGAGAGGGTCACCTCGTCGCCGTCCTGGAGGAAGGCCCGCCGGCCGTCGGGCAGTTCGAGGGGCTCACGGCCGCCCCAGGTCAGCTCCAGCAGGGAACCGCGCTGCCCGGTGTCGGCTCCGCTGACGGTGCCGGACGCGTACAGGTCGCCCGTGCGCAGCGAGGCGCCGTTCACCGTCATATGGGCGAGCTGCTGGGCGGCCGTCCAGTACATGGTGGAGAACGGCGGCTCGGCGACGACATGGCCGTTGAGCCGCACCGTGATCCGCAGGTCGTAGCCGCCGGGCTCGACGCCGTCGACCGCGTCGTCCAGGTACGGAAGCAGGGGCTGATCCCGCTGCGGCGGGGTGACGCGGGCGGAGTCCAGGGCGTCCAGCGGGGTGATCCAGGGCGAGACCGTGGTGGCGAACGACTTGCCCAGAAACGGTCCCAGCGGGACGTACTCCCAGGCCTGGATGTCCCGCGCCGACCAGTCGTTGAGCAGCGTCACGCCGAACACGTGGTCGCGGAAGTCCGTCAGCGCGACGGCGGCGCCCAGTGCGCTGGGGGCGCCGACGACGAAGCCGACCTCGGCCTCGATGTCCAGCCGCTGCGAGGGGCCGAACACCGGCGTCGGCTCACCGGCGGGCCTGCGCTGGCCCTGGGGGCGCACGACGGGCGTGCCCGAGACCACGACGGTGCCGGCCCGGCCGTGGTAACCGATGGGCAGATGCTTCCAGTTGGGGGTGAGGGCGTCGTCGTCGGGCCGGAAGATGCGGCCGACGTTGGTGGCGTGGTGCTCGCTGGCGTAGAAGTCGACGTAGTCGGCGACCTCGAAGGGCAGATGGAGCCGCACCCCTGCAAGCGGCAGCAGGTGGCCGGTGGCCCTCCCGCGGTGCGCCGCGTCGGTCAGCCAGCCGCGGACCTCGGCGCGTACGGCCTGCCACACGGGGCGCCCCGCGGCCATCAGCGGGTTGAGCGAGGGCTGGGACAGCAGGTCGGCGTAAGCGGAGCCGAACGCGGCGGCGGCCGCGCCCAGGTCGAGCACGTCGTCCCCGAACCGGACGCCGAGCCGGCGGTGGCCGGGTGCGTCCGGGGTGCTGAAGAGGCCGTACGGAAGGTTGTCCGGGCCGAAGAGAGTGTCACTCATGGAGGTCACACTAGGAGGAGCGGGACCGTCGGCCCACCCCGCACGGGCGGCAAGGGCGCGGGCACGGACGCCGGATCGTGCCGGTCGTCCGGCCGGACGGAACCGGGTGAAGGCGCCGGGACCGGGCCGCGTAGGATCCGTACGCACAAACGTCTGAGGGGGCAGCGTTGTGCGAGGTGTGAAGGCTGCCGCGGGCGCCGTACTGCTGGCGGCAGTGCTCGGGCCCGTGCAAGGGGCAGCGGCCACGGAACCGGCCGGCGCCCGGTCCCGGGCCGGACTGGCCCATGAGGCCGCCTGGTTCGCACGGCAGTTGAGGGAGCACCCGGTTCACGTCTCGGACCAGATACCTCTCGCGGTTCCGCGCTCCGCCGCGCCCCGCTTCACCGCCCAGGCGAAACGCACGAAGGTGCCGACGTACGTCCTGGTGGGCCCCTCCGATCCCACCTACCTGCCCGACGAGATCCTGTCGGCCGTCCACCGGAAACTGGGCCGCAAGGGGCTCTACGTCGTCGTCGACGGCACCCTGGCCGGCTCCGACCAAGTCAGCGCCGCGGCCTACGGGGTGGATGTCCCGGCGGAGGACGCCGCCGGGGCGGCGGGGCTGGAGATGCCCTCGGACGCCACAGCACTGGACACCTTCACCCGGTTCGTGGACATCCTCGGCAAGGGCGAAGACGAAGCCGCCGAGCGCCGGTCGGACGCCGAGGAGAAGTACCTCGACGGGGATCAGGAGCCCGAGCGGTTGTACACCTCGCGGGAGGACCGCTCCGTCAGCGCGGGCGTGGCCGGAGTCCTGACCGGGGCGGTGCCGGTGCTCGTCCTCGCCGTCGGCTGTGCCGTCCACCGGCACCGCCGCCGTCACCGCCACCCGCTCCTCGGCTACGGGGTACCGGTGGCCGGTGCGCTCGCCGCCACCGTGCTGGCGCACTCCGCGACGGTCGCCTTCGCGGGCAGGGAGACACCCGTCCCCATGGCCCGTCCGACCGCGCACGACCTCCAACTGCGGGCCGAGAGGGTCGCCGACGGCCTGCGTACCGCGTCGGTCTACCAGGACGCGGAGTCGCCTCCCGCGCTGAGCGGCAGCAAGCTGACCGCCGTCGAGAAGCGCCTGGCCGCACTGGAGGTGCCCGCCCGGCTCGTCGTCCTGCCGTCCCTCACTCACGACGACGAGTCGAGCGGGGAAGCGGACCTGTTCCTGCACCGGCTGCACAAGACCCTCGACAAGGACGGTCTCTACATCCTCGCGGGCGGCGACGGCTTCGAGGGGTACGACATCACCGTCGTCAACCACGGCGTGAAGCTCGCCGGCAACGAGCTGGACGACTACAGCGAGTGGATCCACTCCGGCCCCGAGGACACGCAGGCCGGCCCGCAGCTCGACCGCCGGATCGCCGCGCTGGCCCGGCACATCGAGAAGGTCCCCGAGGGCCCGCCGGGACACCCGGACCTCCCCGGGCGGGCGCACGTCGAGGACACGGCTCTCCAGCCGATCGACTCCGGCGCCTACTGGCCCGCGGCCGGCATCAGTGCCGGTGCCGTGCTGGTCGGCTGGGGCGGGGTCGCCCTCCGGCGACGCGGCGGAGGCGCACGTGTGGCCGGGGCCCTGCCGGGACGGCCGGCAGGCGGGGCAGCTCCCGGCAACGGGACGCCGGAGGCCCCCTCGCGGCCCCGTCCCGCCTGGCTCCGCAGAACGGCGGGAAGGGAACTGCGGGACCTGGCCGACGCGTACTCCGAGGCCGAGGACGGGCTGAACCCCACCGTCCACAGCTACGTGTGGAGCTGTCTGGACGCCGCGACTCTCCTGCTCGACCAGCAGGGCGACGGGCGCATCGACGCGGACGCCCGGGCGGGCGATCTCGCGGCGGCACTCGCGCTGATCAGGGCGGGACGCGCAGGACTCGACCGGAACGGACGCCGCGTGCACCGGCGCCGGTTGTGCTCCGTCAACCCGCTGCACGGCACCTTCGAGCACGGATGTGTCCCCTGCCGCACGGCCCCCCAGGGGCAGGAGAGTCTCCGCCTGCTGCTGCCGGGCGCGGACGGCGCCCCGGTGCCGTACGAGGACGCGCCGGGACCGCTGGGGCCCGGCCGGGCGACGGACGTCCGACGGCTCATCGATCAGGTCAGGGAGCAGCTCCATGTGTCCGATGTCGCTGAGTGACCGCTCCCGCCGGGCGGGCGCTGTCGCCCTTCTGCTGGGTACGGTCGCCCTGGGCACCTCCGCCCACGCGCGGGCCGCAGCCCCGGTGGCCTCGCCCGGTGACCGGATCGCCTCCGCCCTGCGCTCCTCGCCGGTGTACGTCGCCGACTCCTACCGCTCGAAGATGTCCCGGGCCCAGGAACGCACGCTGGAGCGGCACATCGAGAAGACCGGGCTGCCCCTCAAGGTCGTCCTGATGCCCTTCACCGACGGCACGGGCGAGGGCTCCGACGCCTGGAACGGCTCCCCCGAGCAGCTCGCCGGGATCCTGCACGACGCACTGGCCCAAGGCGATCACGAGTTCATCGTGCTGACCAACTCCAGCTGGGACGACGGTTCCCTGGAGGGGTACGAGTGGCCGGACGAGGAGCGGTACGAGGCCCGGTACGCGGCCTGGGCCGTGGACGAGTTGGACGCCATGGAGAAGAAGGGCTACCCGCAGCGCTTCTCCCGTGCCGTCGACCTCACCGCCGAGGGCGACGGGATGCGCGTCTACGAGAAGGCACGAACCAAGGACGACGACTCCGCGGCACCCGGGACGGCGGACGGGAAGGACTCCGGCCTCCCGGCACCGGTGCCCTACCTCGCGGGGGCGGGCGCCGTGCTCGTGCTCGGCGTGGCCGGCCTGCTGTGGTGGCGTGCGCGCCGGGCCGCGGGGCTGCCCGCGGTGCTGACGCAGTCGGTGTTCGCCGCAGCCCGCCGCGAGAACGAGCGCGCCCTGCGCAAGCGGGTGCGGGAGGAGGTCGTCCACCTCGGCGAGGACGTGGCCGGATACACCGGGCCCGCCGGGGACGCGGCGGCGGACGGTACGGACGCCTCGGGTGACGCGCTGCGCCGGGCACTCGACGCGTACGAGGCGGCCGCGACCGTGTCCGACGCGGCCGCGGGCGTGCCCGACCTGGCGGGCGCCCTGGCGCTGGTCGCCGAGGGCCGCGCCGCTCTGCGGGCCGCCGGCAAGCGGGGCCCACGGGCGGCGCGGCGCCGCGAGCCGCTGCCCCTGTGCTTCTTCCACCCGCTGCACGGGGGCGCCGTGCGGCGGGTCCGCTGGCGCCCGCTCGGGCAGCGGGACGCCCTGGACGTGGCGGCGTGCGGGCGGTGCGCCGAGGCCGTCCGGGCGCACCGCCCCCCTGAGGTGCTGAGGGACACGGACGGGGACCGCGAGGTGCCCTACTTCCAGGTCCCCGCCGAGCGCAGCCTGTGGGCCGCCACCGGATACGGCTCCCTCATCGCAGAACCGCTGGCCGCCCGCGTCCAGCGGGGCGACTTCACCCGCGCCGCCCACCGCCGCGACCGCACCTGACGGCCTGTCAGCACGGCATCGGTGCGGGTCGGCCTGCCGTGCGTGCCCGGCACCTGTACGTGCCCGCGCCCGTGCGGGCCGGCCCGCGGTGCGGGGCCGGGTGTCCCGTGCGGGGGTCAGCCTGCCGTGCGGGGGATGCGGCGCTCCCAACGCCGGCGGAAGACCTCGCTGCCGCCGTCCCGGCACACCACCTCGTTGACGGCGATGAAGTCGTTGCGGTCGGCACGCAGTTCCGAGCGGGTCTCCAGCGTGGCGTCCCAGGCGAGGGCGGGCCTGCGCAGGCCGACCTGCCACCGGGAGACGGCCCGGGCGCGGAGCGGGTCGCTCTCGTGGATCTCGTACGACTCCAGGGCGTCCTCCGTGAACTCCAGCCCGTCCGGGTACACGCGGGTGCCGCCGTAGCGCGGGTCCACCTCCAACTGCCACGTTCCGGCAGCCACGTCCCGCACCACCCGGCGCTCGGGTCGCTGCCCGCCGCCCTCCGCGTCGGGGTAGCGCACCCCCAACGGCTCGGCCTGTTCGGGCTCCTCGAACCGGATCGGGGGCGTGTCCGCGTCGGCGCCCGGGTCGCGGACGGGCAACTCCAGGGTGCTGCGCGAGGGGTCGAGCACCCAGCCGGCCTCGCTGCCCGGCTGCGGCCAGATCCAGGGCCAGTACGCCGAGGAGAGGGCGAGCCGGATCCGGTGCCCGGCGGGGAAGGCGTGCCCGATGCCGTTGAGGTCGAAGGTGACGTCCTCGGTGGTGCCGGGCTGCCACTCCACGATGCGGTCCCGGCCCTGACGTGCGGTCAGGTTGAGCACGCCGCGGGTCACCAGCGTGGAGGAGCCGTCCGGTGCCACGTCGCACACCCGCGCGATGACCTGGCCGCGGGGTACGTCGCTGGTGAGGCGCAGCCGTACGCGGGGCCGCCCCAGCACCTCCACGCGCCCCTCCAGCACCGCCGAGTCGAAGCAGACCGAGCGCCCGTCCTCCTCGCGCTGGTCGGGCGGCAGGTCGGCCTCGTTCCCGAACGGGAAGAAGCGCCCCGCGTCCACCCCGGTGTGCTGCGGTGAGCGCACCACGAAGGGGCCGCTGCCGGGCAGTTCGTACGGCGTCATGGTGACCGCGGGGGAGGGCCACGCCGGGTCGCCCACCCAGCGGCCGTCCAGCCGGTCGTACACGGTGGCCGGCGGGTGCGAGTCGCTGATCCACGAGCGCAGCAGCGGCTCGTCCATGACGCCGGTGTCCTCGTCCTTGAGCCACTGGTCCCACCAGCGCAGCGTCTCCTGGAGGAAGCCGATGGCCGGTCCGGGCGGCAGCCCCCGGTCGGGGTACTGGTGCGACCAGGGGCCGATCAGCCCGCGGACCGGGGCGCCGCTCTCCCGCGGCAGGTGCTCGACCAGCCGCAGCACGGTGTCGCGGTAGGGGTCGTGCCAGCCGCCGACGGCCAGGACGGCGGCGCCGATGGAGCCGTAGTCCTCGCAGGCGCTGCCGTGCTTCCAGTAGGCGTCGCGCGTCTGGTGGTCCAGCCAGGTGTGGATGAACGGGTCGACGGCCTCCAGGCGGCGCAGCCACATGTCCCGCCAGGCGTCGCCGACCTGCGCCGGGTCCGGCGGCCGGCAGGCGAAGGCGAGCATGGTGGAGGCCCAGGCGTGCATGTCCACGGCCAGCACGGAGCCGCCCATGTAGTGCACGTCGTTGTCGTAGCGGTCGTCCGTGGAGCAGACGGTGACGATCGCCTTGAGCGCTTCGGGTGCGCGGGCGGCGAGCTGGAGGCTGTTGAAGCCGCCCCAGGAGATGCCGAACATGCCGACCTTGCCGCTGGACCACGGCCGGCCGGCGAGCCAGGCGATCACGGCCTCGCCGTCGGCCAGCTCGCGCTCGTCGTACTCGTCGCCGGGCAGGCCCTCCGCGTTGCCGTGGCCGCGCACGTCCACGCGGACGGAGGCGTAGCCGTGCCCCGCGTACCAGGGGTGGCGCTGGGCGTCGCGCGGGGCGGTCCAGTCGCTGAGCCGGTAGGGCAGGTACTCCAGCAGCACCGGGACGGGCTCGTCGGTCACCGGCCGCCATACGCGCGCGTACAGATGCTCGCCGGTCGGCGTGGGGATCCACAGGTCCTCACGGACGACGCGGTAGGGGAACTGGTCAGGGGTGCGGATGTGCATAGCTGTAAATCCTCGGACATACGCGGAATGATCCCGCGCACCGGGGGTCCGCCGAGTCGGAGCGATGGGCGGACCGGGTGGGGCGCGGCTCAGTGGATCGGGTGCATGGTGCGGCGCAGCCACGGGGCCACCGCGAAGACGGCCGCCGCCACGACGACGGCGACCGCGCCGTTGACCGTGAAGTAGAGGCTGTCGGAGACCTGCCCGTAGAACTTCACCGTCTGCGCCTGGACGCCGGTGGCCAGGGCGAGCGAGAGGAACCACAGGGCGAGCGCCTGGCTGCTGAAGGCGGCCGGTGCCAGCTTGCTGGTGGCCGACAGTCCGGTGGACTCCAGCAGCACGTCGCCGACGCCGATGAACAGCACGGACAGCACGATCCACACCAGGCTGATCCGCCAGCCCGTACCGCCGGAGGTGCCCAGCAGGACGGGGACGAGGACGAGGAAGCCGAGCCCGCCCAGCAGCACACCGGCCGCCAGCTTGTTCGAGGCCTGCGGCTGCCGGGGCCCCATCCGCTGCCAGGTCCGGGCGATGAACGGCGCGGACAGCACCGAGACGGCCCCCAGCGCGGAGCTGATCCAGCTCGACGGGGCGTGGAAGCCGAAGATGCTGGTGTTCACATGGGCGTCCGTGAGCAGCACCAGCACCGTGTAGGACTGGAAGAGCACGAAGTTGAACGCGACGGAGGCCAGCCACAGCACCAGGAACGGCCGCAGCCTGCCGCGCTCCTGCGGCGTCACCCGGGGGCTGCGCCACATGACCGCGAAGTAGACGACGGGCGCCGCCATGGACACGTACGTCAGCGCGTCCACGAAGCCCGACAGGGTCAGCGCCCCCAGCAGCGACAGCGCCACGCACACCGCCGCCACCACCGCGACCCCGGCGACGCTCAGCCACACCGCGCGGCGCATGGCCGCGGGCGGCAGCGGGAACTCGGCGCCCTCCTTGCGCCCGGCCAGGTGCCGGCGCCCGGCGACGTACTGGATGATGCCGAACGTCATGCCGACGGCCGCCGCCGAGAAACCCCAGTGCCAGTCGATGTCCTCGCCCAGCAGGCCGGTGACGATCGGACCGAGGAAGGCGCCGATGTTGATGCTCATGTAGTAGAGCGAGAAACCGGCGTCCCGGCGCTCGTCGGTGGCCGAGTACAGCTTGCCGACCATGGCGGCGACGTTCGGCTTGAGCATGCCGGTGCCCGCACTGATCAGGCCCAGGCCGACCCAGGTGGAGGCGTCCGTGGGAATCGCCATCGCGTAGTGGCCGCAGGCGATGAGGAAGGCCCCGTAGAGGACCGAACGGTAGGAGCCGAGCATCCGGTCGGCGATCCAGCCGCCCGCCACCGACAGCAGGTAGACCAGCGTGCTGTAGCCGGCCGCGATCGAGGCGGCGGCGCCCGGCTCCATGCCCAGGCCGCCGTCGGCGGCGGTGGCGGAGAAGAAGAGGACCAGAATGGCCTGCATGCCCAGGAACGAGAAGCGCTCCCAGACCTCCAGACCGGAGAGCGGGAGCAGACCGCGGGGCTGCCCCAGGAAGTCACGCCCGGTGGGCGGAGGCCCGTCGGGCGCAGCGGCGCCAGGGGGACCCGCGGTGTCCGCGGGGCCGGTGGGGGACGTAGGGTTCCCGCCCGCGTCCCGTCCGTCCGGCGTCGGGTCCTGGCTGGGTCTGGGGGACACGGAAGCTGCTCCTGACACGTTCGGCGATTCGAGTGCGTCTGCTGTCCCGGATGCTCCGCCGCAAACCGCACGCAACAGGTGACTTGCAACATAACCCGTATATCCCGGCATGGCGCGCCAAGAGCGTTCTGCTGGGCAGGCGCCGACCGTGATCGTTATGTGACCGGTTACGCTGCCAGGAGAGGGTGGCCCACGCGACGCGTGCCCCCAGCGGCGCGCAGGCGGATGCAGCAGGCGAACCAGCAGCGGAACAGCAGCGGAACAGAGCAGCAACGCAGCACAGCAGTACAGCAAGCAGTAGGCCACCCGTAGCCGTTCGTTCCACGTACGCAGACAGGAGTACCCCTCGTGACCGTCGTCGGGCCCTTCGGGCTGAGCGTGCGGGACCAGGCTCTCGAAGCCGATGTCCTGGCCGGATTGGCGGCCGTCGAGGAGGGCCTCATCGAGGCCACCAAGAGCGACGTGCCGTTCATAACGGGCGCGGCGCAGCACCTGGTGCGGGCCGGAGGCAAAAGGTTCCGGCCGCTGCTGGTGATGCTGGGGTCGCAGTTCGGCGACTCCCACGCGCCCGGTGTCGTCCCCGCCGCGGTGGTGGTCGAGCTGACCCACCTCGCGACGCTGTACCACGACGACGTCATGGACGAGGCCGACGTCCGCCGCGGCGTGCCCAGCGCCAACGCCAACTGGGACAATTCCGTGGCCGTGCTCACCGGCGACTTCCTCTTCTCCCGTGCCTCCCACATACTGGCCGACCTCGGTCCCGAGGCCGTCCGGATCCAGGCGCAGGCGTTCGAACGCCTGGTGACCGGGCAGATCCTGGAGACCGCGGGCCCCGCCGAGGGCCACGACGCCATCGACCACTACCTCGACGTGATCGCCGGCAAGACCGGCTCCCTGATCGCCGTCGCCTGCCGCTTCGGCGCCATGATGTCGGGCGCCGACGAGCGCACCGTCTCGGTGCTCACGCAGTACGGCGAGCGGGTCGGCATCGCCTTCCAGCTCGCCGACGACGTGCTCGACATCGCCAGCGACGAACACGAGTCCGGCAAGACCCCCGGCACCGACCTGCGCGAGGGCATCGCCACGCTGCCGGTCCTCTACCTGCGGGCGCGCGCCGCGAGCCCGCAGGCCACCCGCGAGGACCGCGAGCTGTGCGCGCTGCTCGACGGGGACCTGAGCGACGACGGCCGGCTCGCCGACGCGCTCTCCCGGCTGCGTGTCCACCCCGCGCTGGAGCAGGCCCGCCGCACCACCGTCCGCTACGCCGACGAGGCCCGCGAGATGCTGGCGCCGCTGCCGGACAACGCTGCCAAGGAGGCCCTGTCCGGGCTGTGCACCCTGGTGGTGGACCGGGCGGGCTGACGGGCCCCGGCCCGCGCGGACCGTTCCAAGTCTGCTGCGGCGCCCCTGAGATGGCCCGTGCGGCTGCCAACCGGAAGGTGGAGCCCTGTCATCCCGGGGGAGTAGCCCGATCTGCCTCCGGCGGCTGACGCGGCTCGGCGGGGGATTTGTTGCCATGGAAGCACCCACCCCGCACCGATTCGGGTGAGAATGGCGGCCAGGGGTGGACGAGTGCGACCTTTCCAGCCGCCGCCGAGCACGGAGGTAGGACAGACAGATGGCACAGATCCAACCGAGGAACCCGCGTCGCAAGGCGGCGCGGTACGGCGTGCCGGTCGCCGTCGCCGGGCTGGCCGCGGCAACCGTCGGCCTGGTGCCGGCCCTTGCCAGCTCCGGAGATCCCGACCTGCCGAAGATCAGCGCACAGGACCTGGTCGCCAAGATGGCCGCGTCCGATGCCGAACACCTGTCCGGAACCGTCAAGGTCGGCACCGACCTCGGACTTCCGTCGCTCCCGGGCGGCTCCGGAGGCTCCGGCGGCGGCTTCGGCGGTACGCACGGTCCCGGCGGCGAGGAGGCCGGCGGGAGCAGCGGCGACAGCGGGAAGCCCGACGCCTCGCCGGGCGCCAAGCTCACGGAGCTGGCCTCCGGGGACCACACCCTCCGCTTCGCCGCGGACGGCCCCGACAAGCAGCGCGTCTCCGTCCTGGAGGACGCCGCCGAGTACAGCATCGTCCACAACGGCCGCTCCCTGTGGGCGTACGACAGCAGGACCGACGCCGCCTGGCACGCCGAGGCACCCGGGCACGGCAAGCAGCAGGGCGGCGACGGCGGCCGTACGGGCATGCCCGAGGACGTCACCCCGCAACAGGCGGCGCGGCAGGCCCTCAAGGCGGTCGGTCCGTCCACCTCGGTGCGCGTGGACGGCACCGCGAAGATCGCCGGGCGGGACGCCTACCAGCTCGTCCTGACGCCCAAGAACGCCCCGGAGTCCACGGTGGAGTCCATCCGGATAGCCGTGGACGCGGACAAGGGGCTGCCGCTGAAGTTCACCCTCACTCCGAAGGAGGGCGGCAAGCCGGCAGTCGACGTGGCCTACACCAAGATCGACTTCGGCAGGCCGGATGCGAGCGCCTTCGACTTCACCCCGCCGAAGGGTGCGAAGGTCACCGAGGCGGAGCCGCACCACGGCTCCGGTGACCGGGGCCGGTCCGGCAAGGGGCTCCTGGGATCCTCGGGGCTCTCCGGGCTGGAGGTCGTCAACAAGAAGGCCGGGGACTGGGGCAAGGTCGCCAAGCTCGACAGCGGGATGCCGGGCGGACTCGGCGGTGCGGAGCCGGGCAAGGGCGGCGGCAAGGGCGGGCAGGCCGGCAAGCTGCTCGACAGCCTCACCGAGGAGGTCGAGGGCGACTTCGGTACCGGCCGGATCCTCCACACGCGCCTGGTCAACGCCCTGATGACCGACGACGGCGAGGTCTACGTCGGCGCCGTCACCAAGAAGGGCCTCGTCGAGGCGGCGAACCAGGCCGCCAAGTAGCAGCGACGAAGAGAACAGGAAGCCAAGCAGCACCGGGGCAGCACCGGGGCAGCACCGGGGCAGCACCGAGAAGAAGGGGAAGGGAGGCCATGAGCGAGCCGGCCGCCGCACAGGAGGGTGCGAGTGCCGTGATCTCCACCCAGGGGCTCACCAAGCGCTACCGCGGCGGTCAGCTCGCCGTCGACGGCCTCGATCTGTCGGTTCCGCGCGGCAGCGTCTTCGGCTTCCTGGGCCCGAACGGCTCCGGGAAGACCACCACCATCCGGATGCTGCTCGGCCTGATCGAGCCCACGGACGGCACCGCGCACCTGCTGGGCGCTCTAATGCCCGGCTCGGCGCGACAGGTACTGCCGAGGGTGGGCGCCCTCATCGAGGGCCCCGCCCTCTACGGCTTCCTCACCGGACGGGAGAACCTCCTGCGCTACGACGCGGCCGACCCCACCGCCGACCCGCGTACCCGCGCCCGCCGGGTCGAGGGAGCGCTGGAGCGGGTGGGCCTGTCCGCGGCGGCGGTCAAGAAGGCCCGCGCCTACTCCCTCGGCATGAAACAGCGCCTGGGGCTGGCCGCCGCCCTGCTGCGGCCGCGGGAGCTGCTGGTGCTGGACGAGCCCACCAACGGGCTCGACCCGCAGGGCATGCGGGAGATCCGCGCGCTGATCCGGGAGCTGGCGCACGACGGCAGCACCGTCTTCCTCTCCTCCCATCTGCTCGACGAGATCGAGCAGGTGTGCACCCATACCGCCGTGATGCACCGGGGGCGGCTGGTCACCCAGGGCCGGGTCGCGGAGGTCGCCGGGACGGCGGGCGGCCGGGGCAGGCTGGCGGTCACCACACCGGACCCGGGCGAGGCGGCGCGGGTGCTCAAGGAGCAGGGTGTGGCCGATCTGGTCACCGAGGGGGACGAGGTCAGCGGGGAGCCGCCCGAGGGGGAGCTCGCCGAGCTGAACGCGGCACTGGTCCGCGCCGGGGTCCGGGTCCGCTCCTTCGCGCTGCGCCGGGCCTCGCTCGAAGACGTGTTCGTGTCACTGACCGGGGAGGGCTTCGATGTCGCGGGCTGAGACGGCACACGACGCCGGGGCCGCCGCCCGGGGCGCCGCGGGCTTCGAGCAAGCGGTTGGGCCGAAGGAGGCGGACGGGTCCGCGGGCGCTCCGGCCGGGCGGGGCCCCGGCATGCTGTGGACGCTCGGGCTCTTCCGCAGCGAGCTGGTCGTCACCTTCCGGCGCTGGCGCACCCTGGCGCTGCTGACCGTACTGGCGGCCGTACCGGTCCTCGTCGGCGTCGCGGTGAGGATCGAGGCCGGCGACGGCGGATCGGCCGGCGGGGAAGGCGGCGCGGGGCCCGCCTTCCTCTCCCAGGTCACCGGCAATGGGCTCTTCCTCGTCTTCGCCGCCCTGGCCGCCACCCTGCCCTTCTTCCTGCCGATGGCGGTCGGGGTGATCGCGGGCGACGCCGTGGCGGGCGAGGCCGGAGCCGGAACGCTGCGCTACCTGCTGGTCGCCCCCGCGGGCCGGACGCGGCTGCTGCTGGCGAAGTTCACCACCGTGCTGGCCTTCTGTCTGGCCGCCACGCTCACCGTCGCCGTCTCCGCGCTGGTGACCGGAGCGCTGCTCTTCCCCACCGGCGAGGTCACCCTGCTGTCGGGGACCGCCGTCTCCTTCGGCGAGGGGCTGCTCCGCGCGCTCGCCACGGCGGTCGCGGTCACCCTCAGCCTGGTCGGACTCGCCGCGCTGGGGCTGTTCGTCTCCACGCTGACCGGCAGCGGCATCGCGGCCATGGCGACCACCGTCGGGCTGCTGATCACCGTGCAGATCGTCGGCGCGATCCCACAGCTGGACGCGGCCCGCCCCTATCTCTTCTCCACGTACTGGCTGAGCTTCGCGGACCTGCTGCGGGACCCGGTCTACTGGGACGACCTCGTCAAGAACCTGGGCCTCCAGGGCCTCTACACGGCCGTGTTCGGCTCCGCGGCGTGGGCCCGGTTCGCGGGCCGCGACATCACGTCGTAGCCCGGCGGTCACGAGGGGCCCGGCGCTCACGTCGTGGCCGGGCTGTCGCAGTCCGGCGCTCAGGCGCTGGGGGAGGCCTCGGGGGTCTCAGGCGTCCCGGGGGCCTCGGGCGGTGCGGCCGACGCCTGCGCCACGGCCGTCGCGGCGCCGCCCTCGCCCTGGGCGCGGGCCCGCTCGGCGGCGGCGCGCAGGGCGGCCCGGCCGCGGCGCGCGTTGCGCAGGGCGTCCCAGGTGAGGAGGCACAGGGCCAGCCACACCAGGCCGAAGCCCGCCCACCGCTCCGGAGGCATCTCCTCGTGGAAGACCGTCAGCCCCAGGACGAACATGAAGGCCGGGGCCAGGTACTGGAGCAGCCCGATCGTGGAGAGCGGCAGCCGCACGGCGGCGCTGCCGAAGAAGATCAGCGGCAGTGCGGTCGCCACCCCGGCGCAGGCCAGCAGCAGGGTGTGGCCGGTGCCCTCCGCGGTGAAGGTGGAGTCGCCGCGTGAGCCGAGGTAGATCAGGAAGCCGAGCGCCGGCAGGAACTGCACCGCCGTCTCCGCGCTGAAGCTCTCCACACCCTCCAGCTTGACGTGCTTCTTGATCAGCCCGTAGGTGGCGAAGCTGAGGGCCAGGCAGAGGGAGACCCAGGGGAGCCGGCCGTAGGCGACGGTCATCACCACGACGGCGAGGGCGCCGATGCCGACGGCCACCCACTGGGCGACGCGCAGCCGCTCCCGCAGCAGCAGGACGCCGAACGCGATGGAGACCAGCGGGTTGATGAAGTAGCCCAGGGAGGACTCCAGCACCTTGCCGGCGCTGACGGCCCAGATGAACAGGCCCCAGTTGACGGAGATCACGGCCGCGGCGGCCACCACCAGGGCGAGCGTCCTGGGCTGCCGTATCAGCGCGGTCACCCACGACCAGCGGCGCAGCACCGCCAGGATCACCAGGGCGGTCGGCAGCGACCACACCATGCGGTGGGCGAGGACCTCACCGGCGCCGGTGTCGGCGAGGGCGTGCCAGTACAGCGGGAGGAGCCCCCACAGTCCGTACGCCGCGAAGCCGAACAGCAGCCCTGTGCGCTGTGCGCTCGGTGATCCCATGAGCCCTCCCTGCCTTGCGTCCCGGATGCGTCGTACGTGTGTGCCTGCGACTGCTTCCTGCGGCCGCTGTCCGTGCGTCCGTGTGTGCGGGTCTGCGTGCCTGCGACCGGCGCGCACCGGCCCGTCGAAGGTAACCGGGCGCCTCCCCTGTTGTCATTTCCGTACCGGATTATGGTCCTGTCGCGGCTCAGGTGGCAGACGCTGTGAGGCCCGGCATCCCACCGGGTGCCGGGCCTCACGAGGTGCTGTGCGGGGGCGGGGTCAGCCCACCACCGTCCAGGTGTCGTTGCCGTGCAGCAGCGCCGACAGGTCGCCCTTGCCCTGCTGCTCGGCGGCGCGCTCCAACTGGGTCGCCATCTCGGTGTCGTAGACCGGCCGCCGCACGTCCCGCAGCACCCCGATCGGGGTGTGGTGCAGCGTGTCCGGGTCGGCGAGCCGGGAGAGGGCGAAGGCCGTCGTCGGGCTCTCCGCCCGCGGGTCGTGCACCAGCACGTCGGCGGTGCCCTCCTGCGTCACGTCGATGACCCGCAGGTCACCGGTGGCCGGGTCCCGCACGACGCCCTTCGAGCCCAGGCCGTCCTCGGCCGGGGCGCCGAACCGGATCGGCCGGCCCTCCTCCAGCGGGACGACGGCCTCCTGCGCCTGCTCATCTGCTTGTGGAGAAGACGCAGCCTTGAGGGCCTCGAAGGCGCCGTCGTTGAAGATGTTGCAGTTCTGGTAGATCTCCACCAGCGCCGAGCCCGGGTGGTCGGCGGCGGCCCGCAGCACACCGGTCAGGTGCTTGCGGTCGGAGTCGACCGTGCGGGCCACGAACGAGGCCTCGGCACCCAGCGCCAGCGACACCGGGTTGAACGGACTGTCCAGCGAGCCCATCGGCGTGGACTTCGTGATCTTCCCGGCCTCGGATGTGGGGCTGTACTGGCCCTTGGTGAGCCCGTAGATCCGGTTGTTGAACAGCAGGATCTTCAGGTTCACGTTGCGGCGCAGCGCGTGGATGAGGTGGTTGCCGCCGATGGACAGCGCGTCGCCGTCACCGGTGACCACCCATACGCTCAGGTCGCGCCGCGAGCTGGCCAGACCGGTCGCGATGGCCGGGGCGCGGCCGTGGATGGAGTGCATCCCGTAGGTGTTCATGTAGTACGGGAAGCGGGACGAGCAGCCGATGCCGGAGACGAAGACGATGTTCTCCTTCGCCAGCCCCAGCTCCGGCATGAAGCCCTGGACGGCCGCCAGCACGGCGTAGTCGCCGCACCCGGGGCACCAGCGGACCTCCTGGTCGGACTTGAAGTCCTTCATCGACTGCTTGCCCTCGGCGCGGGGCACCAGCGACAGCGCCTCCGGGACCGGGGCCCCGGCCGGCGCGGCCCCGGCGGGCTGTGCGGCCCCGGCGGACCCGGGGGCGAGGCCGGGGGTGGTCTCAGCCATGTGCGAGAGCCTCCTTGAGTGCGGTCGCGAGCTGCTCGGCCTTGAAGGGCAGCCCGCGGACCTGCGTGTACGACTGCGCGTCGACCAGGTACCGGGCGCGGACGAGCGTCGCGAGCTGACCGAGGTTCATCTCGGGAACGACGACCTTCTCGTAACGCCGCAGCACCTCACCGAGATTCCGCGGGAACGGGTTGAGGTGGCGCAGATGGGCCTGCGCGATCTCCTCGCCGGCGTTCCGGACGCGGCGGACGGCGGCGGTGATGGGACCGTAGGTGGAACCCCAGCCCAGCACCAGCAGCTTCGCGGAGCCGCTCGGGTCGCTGACCTCCACGTCCGGCACCTCGATGCCGTCCACCTTCGCCTGGCGGGTGCGCACCATGAAGTCGTGGTTGGCCGGGTCGTAGGAGATGTTGCCCGTGCCGTCCTGCTTCTCGATGCCGCCGATGCGGTGTTCGAGCCCGGGGGTGCCCGGTACCGCCCAGGGGCGGGCCAGGGTGTGCGGGTCGCGCTTGTAGGGCCAGTAGACCTCGGTGCCGTCGGCCAGCTCGTGGTTGGGGCCCGAGGCGAACTGCACCCGCAGGTCGGGCAGGTCGTCCACGTCGGGGATCCGCCAGGGCTCGGAGCCGTTGGCCAGGTAGCCGTCCGACAGCAGGAACACCGGCGTGCGGTAGGTGAGCGCGATGCGGGCGGCGTCCAGGGCCGCCGTGAAGCAGTCCGCCGGGGTGGCCGGCGCCACGATCGGCACCGGCGCCTCGCCGTTGCGGCCGTACATCGCCTGGAGCAGGTCGGCCTGCTCGGTCTTGGTCGGCAGGCCGGTGCTCGGGCCGCCGCGCTGGATGTCGACGATGAGCAGCGGCAGCTCCAGGGAGACGGCCAGGCCGATCGTCTCCGACTTCAGTGCCACACCGGGCCCCGAGGTGGTGGTGACCGCGAGGGAGCCGCCGAACGCGGCACCCAGCGCCGCGCCGATCCCCGCGATCTCGTCCTCCGCCTGGAAGGAGCGCACCCCGAAGTTCTTGTGCTTGCTCAGCTCGTGCAGCACGTCGGAGGCCGGGGTGATCGGGTAGGAGCCCAGGAACAGCGGAAGGTCCGCCTGCTGAGACGCGGCGACCAGTCCGTAAGACAGGGCGAGGTTTCCCGAGATGTTGCGGTACGTCCCGGGCGGGAAGGCGGAGGAGGCCGGGGCCACCTCGTAGGAGACCGCGAAGTCCTCCGTCGTCTCCCCGAAGTTCCAGCCCGCCCGGAAGGCGGCGATGTTCGCCTCGGCGATGTCCGGTTTCTTCGCGAACTTCGACCGCAGGAACGCCTCGGTCTGCTCGGTGGGCCGGTGGTACATCCACGACAGCAGGCCCAGCGCGAACATGTTCTTCGACCGCCCGGCCTCCTTGCGGCCCAGCTCGAAGCTCTTGAGCGCCTCCACGGTCAGCGTCGTCAACGGCACCCGGTGCACGCTGTAGCCGTCCAGCGAGCCGTCCTCCAGCGGGCTGCCGTCGTAGCCGACCTTGGCCATCGCCCGCTTGGTGAACTCGTCCGTGTTGACGATGATCTCGGCGCCGCGCGGCACGTCCGCGATGTTGGCCTTCAGCGCCGCCGGATTCATCGCCACCAGCACGTCCGGTGCGTCGCCCGGCGTGAGGATGTCGTGGTCGGCGAAGTGCAGCTGGAAGCTGGAGACGCCCGGCAGCGTGCCCGCGGGGGCGCGGATCTCGGCCGGGAAGTTCGGCAGCGTCGACAGGTCGTTGCCGAACGACGCCGTCTCGGACGTGAAGCGGTCCCCGGTCAGCTGCATGCCGTCGCCGGAGTCGCCCGCGAACCGGATGATCACCCGGTCCAGGCGCCGGACCTCTTTGCTCTCGGCGTCCCGCCCGGCCTCCTGGCCCCCCTGCGGGCCGGAGTGTGGGCCCACTGGGCTATCGACCTGACTGGTCACGGTGGATCGGACCTCCCTCAAGGCGGCGGCTCGTCAGCCATCGTACGTTGCTAAGGGTTGCCTTCCCGGGGCTGTTCCCATCGTGGACGCCTGATTGAGACGCTGGTCGTCCTGCGGGCCGCACGCCACCGCGTACCGCACTGCCGCCGGGCCGCCCCGGCACCGCGAAACCCCTGGCAGTGCCGCTTCCAGGCGCCGCGGAGCCCGACGCGTCCCGGCAGTGCGGTACCGGCTGCCTCCAGCAGTGATCCGCGTCACCCCGGGGCGGATCCAGCCCTTCCCGAAGATGGTGCCCGCGTGCTCCTCGACGGCCCGGGACGGCCACGAGCTCCCCCGCGATGGCGGAACTCCCCAAAGGCGGCTCGCGGCGCAGCGGTGCGGAGGGCCGGGTGATCCCCGTAAGGGGAAGTCCCGCATCCGGAAGGACCTCGCCCGTCGAACGGTCCCGCCTCGTCGAACGCCCCCGTCGACCGGCCGCGCCTCGGCGCGGCCCCGGTCATCCGGTCGGCCGCCGCCCCTCGTACAGGGCCCGGCGCGCAGGCCCGTCCCGGAGTGTGACGGGGCTGCCCTGACCGGTTGCGGCAGGGCCTACACTCCCTGCGTACAGATCCTCGAACGCAGACACCGACACAGGACGGGACAGGTGCCGGACTACTTCCACGGCTACTCGGTCGTCGGGCTGGTCGCCGTCGTCGGTGTGCTCTTCGTCGGCGTGGCCTTCGCGGCAGGCCGGCTGCTGCGCCCCGTGGTGCCCACGCGAGAGAAGATGCTGACGTACGAGTGCGGCGTCGACCCGGTCGGTGACGGCTGGGCACACACCCAGGTCCGCTACTACGTCTACGCGTTCCTGTACGTCGTCTTCGCCGTCGACTCGGTCTTCCTCTTCCCCTGGGCGACGGTCTTCGCCGCACCCGGCTTCGGTGGCCTCACCCTCGCGGAGATGTTCGTCTTCATCGGCTTCCTGGCCGTCGGCCTGCTGTACGCGTACAAGAAGGGCGTCCTGGAATGGACGTAACGCACTCCCCGAGCCCCGCACAGCCGCCGAGCTCCGAGGGCCGTACCCGGCTGGGCCTGCTCTCGCGGCTGGCGCCCGAGCCGATGAAGGTGGTCCTCAACTGGGGCCGCCGCTACAGCCTGTGGGTCTTCAACTTCGGCCTGGCCTGCTGTGCCATCGAGTTCATCGCCGCCTCCATGGCGCGGCACGACTTCATCCGGCTCGGCGTCATCCCCTTCGCCCCCGGGCCACGGCAGGCCGATCTGATGGTGGTGTCCGGCACCGTCACCGACAAGATGGCGCCCGCCGTCAAACGGCTGTACGAGCAGATGCCGGAGCCCAAGTACGTCATCTCCTTCGGCGCCTGCTCCAACTGCGGCGGCCCCTACTGGGACTCGTACTCGGTCACCAAGGGCGTCGACCAGATCATCCCCGTCGACGTCTACGTGCCCGGCTGCCCGCCCCGCCCCGAGGCGCTGCTCCAAGGCGTGCTCAAACTCCAGGAGAAGATCGCCGCCGAGTCCGTCGCCGACCGCTACGCCCGCACCGCCCCGCCCTCCGCCGCGGCGCTCACCAGCGACCTGGTGGCCCCGCCCGCCGGACCGGCCGCCCCGGCGCCGGCCTCCGAGCGGGAGGCGCACAGCCCCGGGCGCGGCACGGCAGCCCTCGGGGAGGAGACGCGGAACCCCGAGGAGGGCGAACGGTGACCGAAGAACCGCCCGGCCACCCCGGCTGGCTGCCCCGCCCCGCCGAGGACCTGTTCGGCGCGGGCGCCACAGCCGACGAGGCGTACGGCCTGCTCACCGTCGACGTACCCGCCGACCACTGGATCCCCGCGCTGACCGCCGCCCGCGACGCACTGGGCTGCACCTTCTTCGACTGGCTCAGCGCCGTGGACGAGCCCGGCACCGGACTGCGGGTCTGCGCCCATGTGGCCGCCCTCCACCTGCCCGGCGCCGGGGTGCGCGGGCTGCTCCTGCGGACGACGGTCCCGCACGAGGCGCCCGCCCTGCCGACCGCCACCGGGGTGTACGCCGGTGCGGCCTGGCACGAGCGGGAGACCCACGAGATGTTCGGCGTCGACTTCCCCGGCCATCCGCAGCTCGCGCCGCTGCTGCTGCCGGACACCTTCGAGGGGAATCCGCTGCGCAAGGACTTCGTCCTCGCCGCGCGGGTCGCCAAGTCCTGGCCCGGCGCCAAGGAACCCGGCGAGTCGGGGCACGGCGGCCCCAAGCGCCGCCAGATGCTGCCGCCCGGCGTGCCCGATCCCAACGAGTGGGGCCCCCTCAAGGGACAGCTCCCCCCGGCCCCCACCCGTGAACGCCCCCGCCGAGGGGCACGCGGGACGGGCGACACCCCGCGCCGCACGCGCAGCGCAGGGGCCGGGTCGGCCTCCCAGCAGCCGGCCTCCCCGGCACCGGCGGAGCAGGCGGAGGACGCCTCCGACGCCCGGGACGCCCCGCGCAGGCCCCGCCGCGCCCGCTCCGCGAGCAGCGGCTCGGCGTCCCAACGCACCACCCCCGAGCCCCCCACGGAGCAACCACCCGCGGGCGAGCAGGCCGCGGCCGAGGCACCTGCGGATGAGCGCACTGCGGCTGAGGCACCTGCGGGAGGGCGCACTGCGGCCGAGGCTCCCGCGAACGGGTCGTCTGCGGGTAAGTCCGCTGCGGCTGGGTCACCTGCGGGTGAGCCATCTACGGGGGAGCAGGCCGCGGCCGAGGCACCCGCGGATGAGCGCACTGCGGCCGAGGCACCTGCGGGAGGGCGCACTGCGGCCGAGGCTCCCGCGACCGGGTCGTCTGCGGGTAAGTCCGCTGCGGCCGGGGCACCTGCGGGTGAGTCACCTACGGGCGAGCAGGCCGCGGCCGAGGCACCCGCGGAAGGGCGCACTGCGGCCGAGGCACCTGCGGATGAGCGCACTGCGGCCGAGGTTCCCGCGACCGGGTCGTCCGTGGGCGAGCAGACCACGGGAAGGCGGGCCGCGGAGGAGGCGAGCCCCGCACCGGAGGCGGAGCCCGCTCCGGAGAGGGAGACCGCGCCGGAAAAGGGCTCCGCACCCGAGTCGGCCCCCACGTCCGGCCCCGGCGAACCGCCCCGCTCCGCGGACGCGCCCTGGCACCACGCCCGACCGGCCGGCGGCGACGAGGCGGAACCCGCCCCGGGCAGTGCCCCCGCGGGCAGGCCGTCGACGACACGTCGGACCGGACAGGAGCAACCCGAGGAGGTACGGCCCGAGGGGGAGCGGCCCGAGAAGCAGCAGCCCGGACAGCGGCAGCCCGACCAGGGGCGAAGTGAGCAACAACAGTCCGACCCGCAACAGCCCGAGCCGCAGCAGGACGCTCCCGACCGCAGAGAGGACGGATCCTGATGGACGCCCTCGATGTGACCGTCCGGATCGCCGCCGTCTTCCTCGCCTTCCTCCTCCTGCCGCTGCTGGTGGGTCAGATCGAGCACAAGGTCATGGCCCACATGCAGGGCCGGGTCGGCCCGATGTACGCGGGTGGCTTCCACGGCTGGGCGCAGCTCGTGGCGGACGGCGTGAAGTTCGCCCAGAAGGAAGACGTGGTGCCCGACGGGGCCGACCGCCGCGTCTTCCAACTGGCGCCCGCTCTCGCCCTCATCCCCTACCTCCTGGTGCTGGTCGCGATCCCCGTCGCGCCGGACGGGGGAGTGGGCCAGGCGCTGGACGCCGGCGTCTTCTTCGTGCTGGCGGTGATGGGCGTCGGCATCCTCGGTTCGCTGATGGGCGGCTGGGCGTCGGCCAACAAGTTCTCCCTGCTGGGCGGCCTGCGCACCGCGGCCCAGCTCATGGCGTACGAGCTGCCGATGCTGCTGGCCGCGGCGTCCGTCGCCATGGCTGCGGGCACCCTCTCCCTGCCGGGGATCCTCGGCGTGTGGGAGTGGTGGTGGCTGCCGTGGCAACTCGTCGGCGCGGTCGTCTTCTTCACGGCGGGCCTCGCGGAGCTCCAGCGACCGCCGTTCGACGCGCCGATCGCCGACTCGGAGATCATCTTCGGTGCGTACACCGAGTACACGGGGCTGCGGTTCGCACTCTTCCTCCTCGCTGAGTACGCGGGCATCGTCGTTCTCTCGGCGCTCACCGCCGTGCTCTTCCTCGGCGGCTGGCACGGTCCGTCCGCCGGCGGGCTGGGCTGGCTGTGGATGCTGCTGAAGACGGGCGTGCTCGCCTTCGGCGTGATCTGGCTGCGGGTCAGCTACCCGCGGCTGCGCGAGGACCAGATCCAGCGGCTGGCCTGGACCGCGCTCGTTCCCCTCGCTCTCTTCCAGATCGCCCTCACCGGTGTCGTCAAGGTGGTGATGTAGCCGTGTCCTCCACACCCCCCGAGCGCCCCGTCGAGGGGCCCGTCCCCGAGAAGCCGGGCAGCTCCTCGCGCGGGGTCTTCGGCTCCGGGTTGGCCAAGGGCCTGGCCGTCACCCTCCGGACGATGACCCGGAGGTCGGTCACCGAGCACTATCCGGACGTGCAGCCCGATCTGCCGCCGCGCAGCCGGGGCGTCATCGGGCTGTTCGAGGAGAACTGCACCGTCTGCATGCTCTGCGCCCGGGAGTGCCCCGACTGGTGCATCTACATCGACTCCCACAAGGAGACGGTGCCCCCCGCCGCGCCGGGTGGCCGTGAGCGCAGCCGCAACGTACTGGACCGGTTCGCCATCGACTTCGCCCTGTGCATGTACTGCGGTATCTGCATCGAGGTGTGTCCTTTCGACGCGCTGTTCTGGTCGCCCGAGTTCGAGTACGCGGAGACCGACATCCGGGAGCTCACCCACGAGCGGGACAAGCTCCGCGCGTGGATGTGGACCGTGCCCGAGCCGCCTCCGCTGGAGGAGGGCGCCGAGGAGGCCAAGGAGCTGGCAGCCGCCCGCAAGGCGGCCGACAAGGCCGCACAGACGGCCGAGGCCGACCGCCTCGCCGCTCACCGCGAGCAGCCCGCCCAGGAGACCGGCCCCGACGCGGCGACGGGCCGGGACACCGCCGGGCCGCAGGGCGGTGACGCGTGAACGCCGCCGTGGCCGCGCAGGCCCTGTCCGCACAGGCACAGGCACAGGCACAGGCGCACGCCGCCGGGCACCCGGGCTTCCTGTCCCCGGCGGGAGCGGAGATCGTCTTCGTTCTTGTCGGGCTCGTCACGCTCGGGGCCGCCCTGGTGACCGTCGCCACCAAGCAGCTCGTGCACGCTGCGCTGTGGCTGGTGGTCGCGCTGGGCGGGATCGCCGTCGAATACCTCCTGCTGACCGCTGAGTTCATCGCCTGGGTACAGGTGCTGATCTATGTCGGTTCCGTCGTCGTTCTCCTCCTGTTCGGCCTCATGCTGACCCGGGCGCCCATCGGACGCTCGCCCGATGCCGACTCGGGCAACCGCTGGGTGGCGCTCGCCGTCTCCCTCGCGGCGGCGGCCACCCTCGTCACCGTCGTCGTGGACGCCTTCCGCACCACGTGGATCGACCTGGAGGCGCCCGCCGGCCCCGGCAGCGGTTCGACCGAGGTGACCGGCACGGCCCTCTTCCGGCACTGGGTGCTGCCCTTCGAGGCGCTCTCCGTCCTGCTCCTCGCGGCGCTGGTCGGCGCCGTCGTGCTCTCCCGTCGCCACCAGGCCGCCACCGCCGACCTGGCGGACTCCACCACCACCGCCGGAGGCAACCCGCCCCCCGGCCCCGGCACGAGGGGCGGCCCCGCCCCCGAGCCCGGCACCAAGGGCGACCCCGCCCCCGGAAACACCACGGCGGACCCCGTCGACGGCAAGGCTGGTGAGCGCTGATGCACCTCGCCTACCCCGCTGTCCTCGCCGTCCTCCTCTTCTGCATCGGCCTCTACGGCGTCCTCGCGCGCCGGAACGCCATCCTCGTCCTCATGGCCGTCGAGCTGATGCTCAACGCCGTCAACCTCAACCTCGTCGCCTTCGACGTCTGGCTCCGCGACACCCTGCACGCGGGCCAGGCGCTCACCCTCTTCACCATCGCGATCGCCGCGGCCGAGATCGGCATCGGCCTGGCCGTCGTCCTGCTCGTGTACCGCAACCGTGGCAGCTCCGACATCGACGGACTCCGGGACCTGCACGAGGACGACGGGCCCGTCACCGGCGCCCCCGGCGGCAGTTCACGCGAGAGGAAAAGTCTGACACCCGCCACTGACAACGACGCCGATCAGGGCCCTGACCAGGCACGTCAGGGTCCGGCCGCCGGGAGGCGCCCCGCGTGAGCACCGTGACCCTCGCAGCGCTCGTCCCCGCTCTTCCCGCGCTCGGTGCGCTCGCCGGAATCCTGTTGGGCCGCCGCGCCCCCGGCTTCGTACGGCCGCTGGCCGTGCTGCCCACCCTCGCCGCCGCAGCGCTCGCGGTCGTCGTCGCGGCCCGGCAGGGCGGCGGGGCGCCGGTGCGGGCCGCGACGGAGCTGGCGCCGACCGGCAACGACGCGCTGCCGGTCCAGTTGGCCCTGCACCTCGACGGTTTCGCCGTGCTCGTCGCCGTCCTGGTGGGGGTCGTCGCCACCTGTGTGCAGCTCTACTCGACCGGCTACCTGCGCGACGACCCGCGCTACGCCTCGTACGCGGCGCTCGTCTCCCTCTTCACGGCCGCGATGCTGCTCGTCGTCTACAGCGACGACCTGATCGTGCTGCTGGTCGGCTGGGAAGTCATGGGCGCGTGCTCGTACTTCCTGGTCGGGCACTACTGGGAGACCCCGGCGGCGCGGACCGCCTCCCTCAAGGCGTTCCTGGTCACCAAGCTGGGTGACGTGCCGTTCCTGATCGGCATCCTGGCGCTGGGCTCCGAGGCGGGCAGCTTCCGCATCAGCACCGTCGTCACCCGGCTGACGTCCTCCCTCTCCGGTTTCGAACTGACGCACCCCACCCTGATCGCCCTGTTGCTGCTGGCCGGGGTGGCGGGCAAGTCGGCGCAGTTCCCGCTGCACTCCTGGCTGCCCGACGCGATGGCCGGCCCGACGCCCGTCTCTGCGCTGATCCACGCGGCGACGATGGTCGCGGCAGGCGTGTACGTGGTGGCGCGGCTGCTGCCCGTGTTCGCCGCGTCCGCCGCCGCGCTGACCGTCCTCGCGGTGGTCGCCGCCGTGACGATGGCCGGCTCCGCACTGGCCGCGCTCGCCCAGGACGACATCAAACGGGTGCTCGCCTACTCGACGATCAGCCAGCTCGGTTACATGGTGGCCGCGCTGGCCGTCGCCGACCGCGGGGCGGCCGTCTTCCACCTGCTCACCCACGGCGCGTTCAAGGCGCTGCTCTTCCTCGCCGCCGGGGTCGTCATCCACGCGGCCGGCACCAACTCGCTGACCGTCATGGCACGGACCGGCGGTCTGGCCAGACGTGCGCCCGACGCCTACTGGACGATGACCATCGCGCTGCTCGCCCTCGCCGCCATTCCGCCGTTCTCCGGCTTCTTCTCCAAGGAAGCCGTGCTGGCGGGTGCCGAGCACGCGGCTTTCGGCGGCGCGCACGCCCCGTTCGCGGGGGTGCACGCGGCACCGGCGAGCGCCGGATGGATCGTCCTGGTGGCGGGGCTGGTCACCGCGCTGCTGACCGCCGGATACGCGGTCCGCCTGTGGCTGCTGGCCTTCCGGGGCGCCCCGGCCGAGGCGCCGCTGGAGGTCGACGAGGAGAAGGCCGCCGAACACGTGCCCGACCGGGTGCCGGAGCAGGCGCCCGAGACGGAACTCGCCTCCCCCGGGGCGGCGTCCGGCCACGCACTCGGGCAGCACCCCGGGCGCCCCGGCACGGCGGGCCACCACCGCGTCCCCCTCGTCATGAACGCCGTCCTGTGGGTGCTCGCGGTGCCCTCCCTCGCCCTCGGGCTCGGCTTCCTCGTCCTGCCCGACTGGTTCGACGGCGCGACCCTCACCCCCACGCCGACCACCTCCGTGCTCGCCACCGGCGTGGCCCTGGTGGGCGGGCTCGTCACCTACGCGACCTGGCGTCACAGCACCGCCCTGGCCACGCTCCACCCCGAGTACGACGCCGACCCCGGGGTGCTGCTGCTCGGCCCCCTGCACCGGCACGCCGCCGCGGGCTTCCACCTGGACGCGCTCTGCAGCGCCCTGGTGGTACGGCCGCTGAACGGTGCGGCCCGGGTGGTGCGGTTCGTGGACCGCGAAGTCGTCGACGCGTACGTGCGGGGCGCCGGACGCGGTTCGCAGTTCCTCGGCGCGGCCGTACGGCGCGCCCAGACGGGCAACGTGCAGACCTACCTCGGCGCGCTGCTGACGGGCTCCCTGGTGGTCGCCGTGATCGCCGTGGTGGCCGCGACCGGAAACGGAGGGGCGTGACGTGATCCCGCTCGACGACACCGCCCTGCAGGCGCTCCTTGCCGCCGTCGTCGCCCTGCCGCTGCTGGGCGCGGTGGCCGCGCTGCTGCCCGCGCCGCCCGGCCTGCGCGGTCGCGGTCCCGACCAGGCGGTGCTGCGGCACGGCGTGACCGTCACCGGTGCGGTGCTCGTGGTGAGCGTCCTGGTGGCGCTCGGATTCGACCACGACCACCCCGGCACCATGCAGGCCGAGACGGACGTCGGCTGGATCCCCGCACTCGGCGTACGGCTGCACCTGGGCATCGACGGCATCTCCCTGCCGCTCCTCGTCCTCACGGCGCTGCTGACGTTCCTGTGCGCCGTCTACGGCTACAAGAAGATGCCGGCCGGGCCGAGCCCGAAGGGCTTCGTCGCCCTGTTGCTGCTGCTGGAGTGCGGCACGCTCGCCACCTTCGCCGTCCTGGACCTGGTGCTGTTCTTCCTGGCGTTCGAGACGGTGCTCATCCCGATGTACTTCCTCATCGCCCGCTGGGGCGGCGAGGGCAGGGGGCCGGCCGCGTGGAAGTTCGTCCTCTACACGCTGCTCGGCTCCGTCGTGATGCTGCTCGGGCTGCTCGTGCTCGGACTGAACGCGCACACCTTCGACATGGTGCGGCTCGCCCAGCAGCACGGTGCGGGGCTGAGCCACACCGTCCAGGTGGTCGCCGCCCTCGCCATCGGACTCGGCCTGGCCGTCAAGGCCCCCATGTGGCCGCTGCACACCTGGCTCCCCGACGCCCACACCGCGGCGCCCACGGTGGGCTCCGTCCTGCTGGCCGGTGTGCTGCTGAAAATGGGCACCTACGGGTTCGTACGGATCCTGCTGGCGGGCGTGCCCGAAGGGGCGCACACCTTCGCGCCGTACCTGGCGGCCTTCGGCGTGGTCGGCATCATCTACGGATCGCTCGTCTGTCTCGCGCTCGCGCGCTCAGGGGCGAAGGGCGATCTGAAGAGGCTCATCGCGTACTCGTCCGTCGGACACATGGGCTTCGTCCTGCTGGGCATCGCCACCCTCACCCACACAGGCGTCAACGGAGCCCTCTACGCGAACATCGCACACGGCCTCGTCACCGGGCTGCTGTTCTTCCTCGTCGGCGCCCTCAAGGACCGCGCGGGCACCAGTGACCTCGACACGCTCGCGGGTACGACGGGCGCCGCGCTCTACGGCAGGGCGCCGCGCCTGGGCGGTCTGCTCGCCTTCGGCGCCGTCGCCTCACTGGGGCTGCCCGGCCTGGCGGGCTTCTGGGGCGAACTGCTCGCCCTGCTGGCCTCCTACCACCCCGCGGCAGGACTCAGCAGGCCCGCGTACCTGGTCTTCCTCGCCCTGGGGGCGCTGGGCACCCTGCTGACGGCCGCCTACCTGCTGGTCGTCGTACGCCGCGTGTGCATGGGCGTCCCGAACGCACCCGCGGGGTCCGGGGAATCTGCGCAACCCGCAGGAACCGCGAGGCCCGCCGCTTCCGCGGGGACGGCGAGCATGCCCGACGTCCGCGGGCACGAGTTCGCGGCCTGGACACCGCTGGTGGTCCTCACCGTGCTCGCCGGGCTGTGGCCCGCGGCCCTCCTGGGGCTGACCGACCCGGCCGTGCAGAGCCTCCTGCCAGGAGTGACCCGATGACAGCCCTCACCGCCACCCACGGAGCGCACACGCTCGTCGGCAGCGCGGCGCCCCAGGCAGCGCACGCGCTCGTGCAGAGCGTCGACTGGGCCGCCGTCGCCCCGCCCGCCATCGCGGCTGCCGCCGCACTGGTCGTCCTGGTGGCCGACCTGTTCCTGCCGGAGCGCCGCAAAGGGCTCCTCGGTCCGCTGTCCGCCACCGCCCTCGCCGTCGCCGGGCTGGCACTCGTCCCGCTGATCGGCGAGAACCGTTCCACCTTCTGCCTCACCTCCGGTACGCACGCGTGCAGCTACGTCGCCGACCCCTTCGCCCTCTCGCTCCAGCTCCTCGTCCTGGGTGGCGCCTTCGTGACCGCGCTGCTGTCCATGGCGCCTGTCCGGCAGGAGCGCCTGCCCGCCGGGGAGTACTGGTTCCTCCTGCTGTCCTCCGCCGCGGGCGCGGCTCTGCTGCCCGCCGCGCGCGACCTGGCGACCCTCGTCGTCGCCCTGGAGGTCGCCTCCCTCCCCGCGTTCGCGCTGGTGGGGCTACGGCGCTCGGAGCGGCTCTCGTCCGAGGCGGCGCTGAAGTTCTTCCTGTCGTCCGTCGCCGCCACCGCCGTGATGCTGCTGGGCGTCAGCTTCGTCTACGCGGCCACCGGCAGCATGCACCTGGAGGTGGTCGCCGAGGCGCTGCCCCGGGCCGACAGCCGACTGGGCACGCTCGCCGCGGCAGGCGCCGCCCTGACCCTGGTCGGTTTCGCGTTCAAGACCGCCGCCGCGCCCTTCCACTTCTGGGTGCCCGACACGTACGTGGGCGCGCCCGTGCCGGTCGCCGCGTACCTGTCGGTGGTCGGTAAGGCAGCCGGTTTCTCCGGGCTCGTCCTGGTGGCCGTGCGGGCCTTCCCGTCGTACGCGCACGCCTGGGCGCCCGTCGTGGCGGTGCTGGCCGCGCTCACCATGACCGTCGGCAACCTGGGCGCCCTGCGGCAGCGGACGGACCGCGCCCACGGGGCGGTCCGGCTGCTCGCCTGGTCCTCCGTCGGACAGGCCGGCTACCTGCTGGTGCCGATCGCCGCAGCCGGACAGTCACAGGGCGGCGGCCGCGCCGTCGGGGCGACGGTCGCCTACGCGCTGATGTACGCCGTGGTGAACCTGGGCGCCTTCGCTGTCGTCGCCGCACAGCGGCAGCCCGGCGGTGACGGCCGGCTCGACGACTTCCGCGGTCTCGCCCGCACCCGCCCGTGGGCCGCCGCGGCGCTCGCCTTCTTCCTGCTGTGCCTGGCCGGACTGCCGCCGGGCATCGTCGGGCTCTTCGCGAAGGTCACGGTCTTCTCCGCGGCCGTGGATGCCGGGCTGGGCTGGCTGGCCGTGGTGATGGCCCTGAACGTCGTCGTCGCTCTCGTCTACTACCTCACCTGGACGGCACTGCTCTTCCGTCCCGCCGCGGAGCCGGCCGCTGCCGGTGCGCAGGCAGGAGAGGGTGCGCCTGCTGCCGGGCACGCCTGCACGCACGCACGCGTGCCCGCACCGTTGCTGGTGACCGTGGCGCTGACCGGCGTGCTCGCCCTGGCCACCTCCGGCGCTCCCCAGCTCCTCCTCCGCTTCGCCGACCTCGCCCTCTTCTGAGGAAGCCGTCGTGCAGGGGCCCGGCGTGGAGGGGCCCGTCGTGAAGGGGTCCACAGCGGGCGGGGGAACCGAGGACAACCGCTCTCCGTTGACGAGAAAGGGAGGGTCCACAGGACGGGGCCGCTGAGGGCGGAAGGTCCGCTCGGCTCAGGGCCCCGGAGCACCATCTGGAGGGCGTACCGTGCACCGCCGGCACAACGGGCTGAGGACAGCTCTTCTCCTGGGAGGGCTGTCCGCTCTCATCCTCGTCATCGGGAGCTTCTTCGGCACGACAGGTCTGGTCGTCGCCCTGCTGGTCGCGCTGGGTACGAACGCGTACGCGTACTGGAACAGCGACAAGCTCGCACTCCGTGCCATGCGCGCCCGGCCGGTCAGCGAGTTCGAGGCCCCGCAGCTGTACCGCATGGTCCGTGAGCTGTCGACGGCCGCCCGGCAGCCCATGCCCCGGCTCTATCTCTCGCCCACCCAGGCACCCAACGCCTTCGCGACCGGCCGCAACCCGCGCAACGCGGCCGTGTGCTGCACGGACGGCATCCTGCGCCTGCTCGACGAGCGCGAGCTGCGCGGTGTGATCGGGCACGAGCTCAGCCACGTCTACAACCGCGACATCCTCATCTCCTCCGTCGCCGGAGCCCTCGCCTCCGTGGTGCTCTTCCTGGTCAACTTCGCCTGGCTGATCCCCTTCGGGCGCTCGGACGACGACGAGGGGCCCGGGCTGGTCGGCATGCTGCTGATCATGCTGCTGGGCCCGGTCGCCGCCTCCCTCATCCAGCTCGCCGTCTCCCGCTCCCGCGAGTACGAGGCGGACGCCTCCGGCGCCCAGCTCACCGGCGACCCGCTGGCGCTCGCCTCCGCGCTGCGCAAGCTGGAGGCCGGCACGTCGCAGCTCCCGCTGCCGCCCGAGCCCCGGCTGGAGACGGCCGGGCACATGATGATCGCCAACCCGTTCCGGCGGGGCGAGGGCGGCATGACGAAGCTGTTCTCCACCCATCCACCGATGGCCGAACGTGTCGCTCGGCTGGAGAAGATGGCAGGCTGGCGCGGGTGAAGACCCTTCTCAATCTCATCTGGCTGATCCTGTCCGGACTGTGGATGGCCATCGGCTACGTGCTGTCCGGTCTCGTCTGCTGCGTGCTCGTCATCACCATCCCGTGGGGCCTCGCGTGCTTCCGCATCGCGGCGTACGCGCTCTGGCCGTTCGGCAGGACCGTCGTCCAGCGGCACGACGCGGGTGCCGCCTCCGGCGTCGGCAACATCATCTGGCTGATATGCGCCGGTATCTGGCTCACCATCGGCCACATCACCCTGGGCGTGGCCCTGTGCGTCAGCATCATCGGCATTCCCTTCGGGATCGCCCATTTCAAGATGGTGCCCATCTCACTGATGCCGCTGGGCCGCGAGATCGTCCCCACGGGCACCCCGGCCGCCTACCCGCACTACCGCTGGTGAGCTTCGGCCCCGCCACTGCCTGCGGCTGCGTACCCGAAGCCGTCCTCGACGCGCGGGGCGGAGCGGAGCCGACGGCGAAGGCGCCCTGTGCCTCGTCCTCGACCCCGCGCCGTTGACCGGCCTCTCCCTCGACGCCCCGCCGACGAGGGAGAACTCACCACTCGCCGCTCCCCGCTCTCCTCACCCGCCCGCCCCCGGCCGACCGCGACCGAGGACAACGGCACGTCCCTCGCCGCGCTCCGCCGCCTGCTGACCTACGGCCGGGCACGGCGGGGGCCGTCATCCGGAGCGGCCCGCGCCACCCGCACGCGTCCGCGCCGCCCCGCGCACCGCTTCAGCGGTAGTTGACGAACTGCAGGGCGAAGTCGAAGTCCTGGTTCTTCAGCAGGGTGATGACTTCCTGAAGGCTGTCGCGGCTCTTCGACGTCACCCGCAGCTCGTCCCCCTGCACCTGCGCCTTGACGCCCTTGGGGCCCTCGTCCCGGATCACCTTGGCGACCTTCTTCGCGTTGTCCTGGGAGATGCCCTCCTGGAGCGACGCGCTGATGCGGTACTCCTTGCCGGAGGCCTGCGGGTCGCCCGCGTCCAGCGCCTTGAGCGAGATACCGCGCTTGATGAGCTTGGACTGGAAGATGTCGAGCACGGCCTTGACCCGCTCTTCCGAGTTCGCCCGCATCTCGATCCGCTCGCCCGACCACGCGAGGGAAGCGTCCACACCCTTGAAGTCGTAGCGCTGGGAGATCTCCTTCGCGGCCTGGTTCAGCGCGTTGTCGACCTCCTGCCGCTCGACCTTCGAGACGATGTCGAAACTGGAGTCGGCCATGGTGAGTTGGCTCCTCGTACATAGATCCGGCAGAAGACGGCGGCCCCGTCACGGAGGCAGCCGTGCGCAAAGCCTAGCCACCCGCGACCGGACCACCGCGCTCTCACACCCGCCGCCGCGCCCACCCCGGCCGACGCCCCCGCGTGGAGGCTGTACGGGGCCCGCGCCCCACGCCGAATCCGGGTGGCGAACCACCCCCGGCCATCGGGTATGGTTTACACCGTTGCCACGGCGCACCGCCCCGGCGGAGTGCCCGGCAGCAATCCCAGGCGGTGTGCCCGAGCGGCCAAAGGGAGCAGACTGTAAATCTGCCGGCTCAGCCTTCCCAGGTTCGAATCCTGGCGCCGCCACAGGATGAAGGAAGCCCCTCTCAACTGGTAAAGCTCCAGGTGAGAGGGGCTTCTTCGTGCACTCGGTGCTGCCCGTGCCGGGATGAGGGTGTCTCACCTCATCCCGCATGGGTCCGAGGTTCGGTCGGCCAGTGTTCCCCAGGCGTTCCCAGCCGCTACCCGGGCAGCGCCCACGCGGCCAGCGCGGCGTCGACGAGACGGTTCGCGCGCCCCCTGGCCCGAGCGAGCACCGTCGCGTCCCCGGAAGAGCACGACGACGCTGCCGGCCCCTCGCCTGGGAGCAAGGTGAGGCTCCACACGGAGTTCGTCACCCCCGCCGCTCACCTTGCTGCACACCGTTGCCGCACACGCCCGGGCAGTTCGCCACGGCGACCCGGGCACCGTGCGCCGTGCGTGCGGGAGGGCCGACGCGCGAAGGAGCCGGCCCTCGTGGAAGCGGTCAGCGTGGCGGCCGGCGAGGAGGGGGAACCCTGTGCAGCAGGTCCCACAGCGGCCAGGAGCCCGCGGCCCAGCGTGCGAGCATCTGCCGGTCGACCAGGTGTATCCGTGTGTCCTCGCTGAACGGCCCGGCATCCCTGGTGAAACGGCCGTTGGTCAGCATGACCACCACGTCGGCCTGGTGTATCGGCCGGGCTGTCCCGTTGAGCCGCTGCAGATCCGGCGTACCGACGGCCGACCCCGCCGGGCCGTGCCGTCGGTGTTTGCACTGGATGACCCACCGCCGTCCGGCCGGGTCGGTCGCGATCACGTCTGCACCGCGGTCGCCGCGGCCACCGGTCCGTACCGCATCCCGGCAGCCGTCCCGGAGCATCAGATCGCGGACCGCGAACTCGAAGGCCGTGTGATCCAACCCGTCCATCTGCGACAACTGGTAGCGCAGTCCCCGAGCCCGTACGGCTTCCCACCGCCGCCGTTGCACCCGCTGCTGCCACCAGAGCGCACCGGCACCGCCCCCCAGCGCGGTGGCGAGGACGAGCACCCACCAGTGCACCAGGAGCCACTGGACCACCGTCACGACCAGGCCCACGCCCAGTACGGCCGCCACCAGGGCGACGACACGCTTCTCTTCCTGCCGCTTGCTCCGCCGCCGACGACGACGCACCGGCGCCCGTCGAACCGGTCGCCGCCCGCTCACCGGGCATCCTCCGGGCGTACCGGCTCACCGGTGGGCAGCGTGATCCGCAGTACCGGAGTCTTCACGTCATGCCGTACGACCGGCGGCACCTCGGGCCTGCCCTGCCTGCCGCGAGGAGCGGCAGAGCTTGCCCCGTCGCCGCTGTTCGCCATCACCAGCAACGCCACGACCGCGACCACCAGTACCGACATCTGCCGGCCCGGTCCCGGAGCCGACCTGGTGTGCGCTTGTACCGGAGTCCCATCCCTACGCGTGTACGCACGGACGTCGACCACATGCCCTCCCCTGACGAGTACCGAGTCCCCCGCTCGAACTCACCAGTGCAGCAGATGGCACTGACAGACGGTCACGGCATGATCCTCGACGGTGATCACCGGAGTCGGGTCTGTCTGTGCGGACCGGACGCGGATCCAACGGCTGCACTTCCTGGTGAGAGGCGGCAACGGAGCAGACAGCAGGACGGATTGCCGTTGCCCTGAAGCGGCTTCGGACGGCGAAGCGGTCCCTGATCAGTTCTCCGGGCTGATCAGGGACCGCTCTTGTGTCTCGAAGGGCATGCCCCGCGGGTGGCGTGGGTGGCTCCCGCTCATCGGCCGCAGCTGATGGCCCCGCCGAGGAGCGCGGCGGCGTTGGTCGCCGAGCCGCAGGTGGAGTGCGCCAGGTCGTTGACCGTCGAGGACGGGGGCGCGGGCTCGGCCGCCGTGGTGGTGCCGGCCGAGCACAGCAGTGCGGCGGCGGCCAACGCGGAAGCCGTCAGGAGGTTCCGTACACGCATGTCGAGCTCCCTCGGTCGCTCAGGGGGAAGGGCTGCTCCATGCGATCGCCCGCCTGCCCCCGGGGCAAGCTCGGGACCTCTGACGGGTGAGCGGAACCACTCGGGGGAGGGGAGCTCGTCCTGGAGTTCGGCCGGGAAGGGTGCCGGGGCAGGAGGAGCGGGCCGGGAGACCGGGGCGGAACCGCGGTGCCGGGCGGGTCAGTTGCCCGCCACTCCGGCGACCTCGTCGATGGCCTCGGGGATCGACATGCGTCCCCCCACCAGTTCCAGCGTCAGCCCGGAGGTGCGGGGCTCGTCCAGCAGGGCGACCAGGACGGCCGCCACGTCGTCCCTGGTCACCTCTGCGCGCCCGGTCTCGGGGGCGAGATGCACCCGGCCCGTGCCCGGCGCATCGGTCAGCCGTCCGGGCCGCAGGACGGTCCAGTCGAGGGTGTCGCGGGCCCGCACGTCGTCGTCGGCGGCGCCCTTGGCGCGCAGGTAGTCCGCGAAGACGGGGTCCATGCCCTCGGGCGTACCCGCGAGAGAGGCGTCCGCGTGCATCGCGGAGACCATCAAATAGCGCCGTACGCCTGCCGCTTCGGCGGCGTCCGCGAACAGGACGGCCGCCCGGTAATCGACGGTCTCCTTGCGCGCGCTGCCGCTGCCGGGTCCGGCGCCGGCCGCGAAGACGACGGCGTCGGCGCCCTCCAGGTGCCGGGCGACCTCGTCCTTGTCGGCCGTCTCCAGATCGCAGACGACGGGTTCGGCGCCTGCCGCGAGCAGGTCGCTCGCCTGTGCCGGGCGACGCAGGATGCCCGCCACCTCGTCTCCGCGCCCGGCGAGCAGCTTCTCCAGCCGCAGCGCGATCTGACCGTGTCCACCAGCGATGACTGTGCGCATGCGACGACCGTACGCCTCCGTGTACCCGGACCAGTGCATCCCCCGGCTTCGAGGCCGACTCCGCGGCTCGCTTCGGGGATCGGCTGCGGAGCTCGGTCCGGCCCTTCGGCCCGGCATGCGGCCCGAGGCTCAGCCCTGGGACTGGCGCGGCAGGCCCAGCTCGCGCGCGCCGATCGGATCGCAGTACTCGCGCACGGCGCTGGTCCGCGCCACCACACGGCCCCGATGGATGACGATCCTGCTGTACGCGAGTGAGAGCACCCCCGCGAGTTCCGTGCCGCGCACCGCGAGAAGCTCCGCGGGGAAACCGGCCTCGACGCGCACCCGGGGCAGCCCCATCGCCGCCCGTGCCCGGGTGCTGATCGCCTCGTAGGCGTCGCGGGGGTGGGCTTCGCCGTGCGTGGCGAGCAGGTAGGCCGCCTCCAACGGGTCGCCGCGGCCCACCTGGTTGGCGGCGTCCCGCAGCGCTCCGCCGCCGGCGGTGACCGGCACGCCGGCGGACGTGAGGAGACGGACGGGTGCCGTGCGGGACGGTGTGGTCGGGGTGGGGCGTTCCAGGAGGCCGCAGTCGCCCTGCGGCAGGCAGACCACGGTCACTCCGGCGGCGGCGAGCTGGTCGGCCGCGCGCTGTGCGACCTGGTGCGGCAGGCGGGCCAGTCCGCCGCACGGTCCGATGGCGACGCGGGAGCGCAGCCCGCCCGCGGCGGCGGCGAGCCGGGCCAGCCGCGCGGGGTCCCCGCCGTCGGTGTGCAGGTCGACGGAGCACCCGTGCTCCGCGGCGATCTCCAGTACGGCCTCGACGTAGCCGCCCGGGTCGGGATCGAGGTCGGGGCAGCCGCCGACCGTCGCGGCGCCCATCTTCACCGCGTCCCGCAGCATCGCCAGGCCCTCGGCGCCCGCGACCCCCGTCAGCAGCCGGGGGACGGCCACGGCGGTCAGGTCGACCAGCCCGCACAGCGCCCGGCGGGCCTGGAGCACCGCCTCCAGGGAGCGCAGCCCGGCCACGTCACCGACGCGTACGTGGCTGCGCAGCGCGGTCGCTCCGTGGCCGAGCTGGAGGAGAGCGGCCTCGGTGGCACGCCGCTGGATGTCCTGGCCGGCCGGGTCGGCACCCGCCGCGTCTCCCGCCGCGAGGCCCGTGCCGATGCCCGCGCCGCCTTCGGAGCCACGGCCGACGCCGCTCCTCGGGACGCCGCCGGCGCCCGCGGAGCCACTTTGCGGACCGCTGCCCACGCCGGCCGTCGAGCCGTCGCCCGCGCCGGAGTTGGGTCCGCTGCCCCGGCTTTCGCCGGGGAGACCGGTGTCGGCGGGACCGTAAGGGTGGCCGGGACGGTCGAGGTGGCCGGAGTCGTCCCCGTCGTCGGGGCGGCCGGGGTCGTCCGGGCGTCCGAGGCGGGGCGGCCCGGCGGTCAGCGCCGTGTCGTAGTGCGCGTGGGGTTCGGCCGGGGCGGGGAGCAGCAGGTAGCCCGACAGGTCGACGCGGGTGCCGCTGTCGTGCGCGTCGCGGAGGCTGCCCGCGGTACCGACCGCCTCGATGCGTTCACCGACGAGCCGTACGTCCACCGTGCGGCCGTCCGCGAGGCGGGCTCCGCACAGCACGAGGGAGTGCGCCGGGCGGGCGGATCGCGAGGAGACGGCGTCGCGGAAGTCGCGTCCCGCTCTCCCCGGTTCCTGCGGCTCGCTGTCGGTCATCTGGCTCCCACGTCGATGTGGGGACGAGCGTAGGACGCCCGGCGAGCGGCGACAGGGAGGAGGCGAATAGTCGTACCGGTGTGGTCCCCGGGCCGCCCGGGACAGGGGGGAGGAGGGGGGTCTCACCAGGCGTCTCAAGGCACGCGGATGGGGCTCATACCGATTTCACGTTTGGCGGCGGGACGTGTAATGTCTTCATCGCTCGCCCCAATAGCTCAGTCGGCAGAGCGTCTCCATGGTAAGGAGAAGGTCAACGGTTCGATTCCGTTTTGGGGCTCTGATGTGAGAGGTCTTCCGTGGGAGATCACCGCATCGTGGCGGTGTAGCTCAGTCGGTAGAGCAAGCGGCTCATAATCGCTGTGTCACCGGTTCAAGTCCGGTCACCGCTACTTCACCGACAGTAGCCGGTTGTGGGGTCTGTCCTTCGATCGGCTACTCTTTCTGCGTTAATCCGTCCGTTCGTCAAGGAGCACTCACGTGGCTGCCACAGACGTCCGCCCGAAGATCACGCTGGCCTGCGTGGAGTGCAAGGAGCGGAACTACATCACGAAGAAGAACCGGCGCAACAACCCGGACAGGCTTGAGATGAAGAAGTTCTGCCCGCGCGACAACCGGCACACCGTGCACCGCGAGACGCGCTGACTTCTCCTTAGCGTCGAGGCCGTCCCCGTCCTTCGGGGTCGGCCTCGTGCTGTGTCCGGCCCCGCCCGCGTGCGGCCGCTCCACGCCCGTTCGTTCCGCGTCCGCCGGTCCCGGGCTCGTCGTTCTGCGTCCGGCTGTGCCGGGCCCGGTGACGTCCGTCCCGGGCACACCGGCCGCCGGCAGCAGATGCCCCGCCGGGCCGCGAAGTCGTGAATCCGCCACCACTGTTCCAGGAGGCGCCGCCGATGGCACTCGACCAGTCCTTCGTCGGGCGGACGTACCCGCCCAGCAGGCCGTACGAGGTCGGCCGGGAGAAGATCCGCGAGTTCGCCGCGGCCATCGGTGACGACAGCCCGGCCTACACGGACGCCGAGGCCGCCGAGGCGCTCGGGTACCCCGAGGTGATCGCGCCGCCCACATTCGTGTTCTCCATCACCTTCCAGGAGGCGGAGCGCGTGGTGCGGGACCCGAAGCTGGGTCTGGACTGGGGCCGCGTGGTGCACCGGGACCAGAAGTTCGCCTACCGCCGTCCCGTCCGTGCCGGAGACGTGCTCGCGGTCACCTCCACCATCGAGTCGATCAAGTCCCTGGCCGGCAACGAGGTCCTGGACATCCGCGGTGAGGTGCGGGACGCGGCGGGCGAGACCGTGGTGACCGTGAACACCAAGCTGGTGGCGCGCGCGGTCGAGGCGCCGGAAGCCGAGTGACAGGGGAGTGACGCAGATGACAGCGCAGGTCGCCTACGCCGACGTCGAGCCGGGCACGAAGCTGCCGGCCCGCAGCTTCCCCGTCGACCGGGACCGGCTGGTGCGCTACGCCGGGGCCTCCGGGGACTTCAACCCGATCCACTGGAACGAGCGCTTCGCCAAGAGCGTCGGGCTTCCCGACGTGATCGCACACGGCATGTTCACCATGGCCGAGGCCGCCCGGGTCGTCACCGACTGGACGGGCGACCCCGGCGCGCTGCTGGAGTACGGGGTGCGCTTCACCAAGCCGGTCGTGGTGGCGGACGACGACGAGGGCGCCGTCATCGAGGTATCGGCCGAGGTGGCCAAGAAGCTGGACGACGAGGCCCGTACGGTGCAGGTCGACCTGACGGTCACCAGCGCCGGCAGCAAGGTGCTGACCCTGTCCCGCGCCGTCGTACGGCTGGCCTGACCACCGCTGCCCCGCCCCGTACGGGACGTACGTCCCGACGCGGCCGCTCAGGGGCCGGGCGCGGGTCGGGGCCGGGGGCGGTGGGCGTCCCCGTAGGCTGGGCGCGTGCAGGAACTCTACGTTGACTCCGGTGTCCCCACGTCCTCGCTGGCCCCGCTGACCACGCTGCGGCTGGGCGGCCCGGCGCGGCGCCTGGTGACGGCCACCACGGACGACGAGGTGATCGCGGCCGTCCGGGAGGCCGACGACGGCGGTACCCCGTTGCTGATCATCGCGGGCGGCAGCAATCTCGTCATCGCGGACGAGGGCTTCGACGGCACCGTCCTGCGCATCGCGACCGCCGGGTTCTCCCTCGCGGGCGGCAGCCTGGAGCTGGCGGCCGGGGAGAACTGGTCGGACGCCGTCGCCCGTACCGTCGAGGCGGGGCTGGCGGGCATCGAGTGCCTGGCGGGCATCCCGGGCTCCGCGGGCGCCACGCCCGTGCAGAACGTCGGTGCCTACGGCCAGGAGGTCTCCAGCACCCTCACCGAGGTCGTCGCCTACGACCGGCAGACCCAGCAGATCGTCACCCTCTCGAACGCCGAGTGCGGCTTCTCCTACCGGCACAGCCGCTTCAAGGCCGACCCGCAGCGCCACGTCGTGCTGCGCGTCCGCTTCGCGCTGGAGAACGCGGAGGGCCTCTCGGCCCCGATCGCGTACGCGGAGACCGCGCGCCTTCTCGGCGTGGAGGCCGGCGAGCGGGTGCCCGCGGCGCAGGCGCGCGAGGCCGTGCTGCGGCTACGCGCGGGCAAGGGCATGGTGCTCGATCCCGAGGACCACGACACCTGGTCCGCCGGCTCCTTCTTCACCAACCCGGTCCTGGACGAGCAGCAGTTCGCCGCCTTCGTCGACCGGGTACGCGAGCGGCTGGGCCCCGAGGTGGCGCCGCCCGCCTACCCCGCGGGGGAGGGCCGCACGAAGACCTCGGCGGCCTGGCTCATCGACAAGGCGGGCTTCACCAAGGGGTACGGCGACGGCCCGGCCCGCATCTCCACCAAGCACACCCTGGCGCTGACCAACCGCGGCTCGGCCACCACCGCCGACCTGCTGGCGCTGGCCCGCGAGGTGCGGGACGGGGTACGCGACGCGTTCGGCGTCACCCTCACCAACGAGCCGGTGACGGTCGGCTGCGCCCTGTGACAGCCGGCGCGGGCCCGTACGCGGGGCGCAGGCCCCCGGGGCGGTCGCCGTGCGTGAGCGCTTCCCGCGGGGCGGGCGCCGTCAGAAGGCGACGCCGACGTCCTGTCCGACCGCGGCCGGGTCGACGGCGAGCGCCAGCATCGCATGGGCGATGTCCGCCCGCCCGATGACTCCGGCACCGCGCGGATTCACCCCGTACGCCGTCCGGTAGGTGCCGCGCAGCGGCTTGTCCAGCAGCCGGGGAGGCCGGACCACTGTCCAGTCGGTGGCGCTGCGGTGCACGGCGGCCTCCATGACCCGCAGGTCGTCGTAGACGGGTCGGAGCACCTTCGAGACGAGCGGCATGGCGACCCGCCGGTTCCAGAACGTCTGGTCGTCGCCTTCGTCCGCCAGCGGGGCCGCACCAACCCCTCGTCCAGCTCGATGCCTACCTGCGCGCCGAACAGGACGCAGGGCGCGTCCGCCGGGACGCCGACACCTGCGCCGCCGCCGCGCTGTTGACGGGAGCCTGCGCGCAGCGGTCGTTCGCGTACGGGGCCACGTCGGGACCGCCCCAGCCGGAGGACGCGTTCGCCACCTCGGTCGTCCGCGCCGTGCTGGACGGCATCGGCTGAGAGCCGCGGTGGGCCGACGCCGGGTCAGACCGGGTCAGGCGCTGCCGGGGCGCTCGGCTGCCGGTGCCGACCAGGCGTCGATGTCGGCCAGCATGCCGGCACGCACGTCCTCGGGCATCGCGGCGCCCCGCACCGACTGGCGGGCCAGCTCCGCGAGTTCGGCGTCCGTGAAGCCGTGCACGCGCCGCACCAGCTCGTACTGCGCCGCCAGCCGCGAGCCGAACAGCAAGGGGTCGTCCGCGCCCAGCGCCATCGGCACCCCGGCGTCCCACAGGGCCCGCACCGGCACGTCCTCGGCCTTGTCGTAGACGCCCAGTGCCACGTTGGAGGCGGGGCAGACCTCGCAGGTGACGTTCCGCTCGGCGAGCCGGGCGAGCAGCCACGGGTCCTCGGCGGCGCGCACCCCGTGGCCGACCCGGGAGGCGCGCAGGTCGTCGAGGCAGTCGCGGACGCTGCTCGGGCCCGACAGCTCGCCGCCGTGCGGGGCGGCCAGCAGTCCGCCGTCCCGGGCGATGGTGAAGGCGCGGTCGAAGTCCCGGGCGAAACCGCGGCGTTCGTCGTTGGACAGGCCGAATCCGACGATGCCCTGGTCCTTGTAGCGCACCGCCAGCCGTGCGAGCGTCCGGGCCTCCAGCGGGTGCTTCATCCGGTTCGCTGCCACCACCACGCGGATGCCGAGTCCGGTGTCCCGCGAGGCCGTCCCGGCGGCGTCCAGGATGATCTCCAGCGCGGGCGTCAGCCCGCCGAGCCGGGGCGCGTACGAGGTGGGGTCGACCTGGATCTCCAGCCAGCGCGCGCCGTCCTGCACGTCCTCCTGCGCCGCCTCCCGCACCAGCCGCTGGATGTCCTCCGGCTCCCGCAGGCAGGAGCGTGCGATGTCGTAGAGCCGCTGGAAGCGGAACCAGCCGCGCTCGTCCGTCGCCCGCAGCTTGGGGGGTTCGCCACCGCTGAGCGCGTCCGGCAGGTGGACGCCGTACTTGTCGGCCAGCTCCAGCAGGGTGGAGGGCCGCATCGACCCGGTGAAGTGCAGGTGCAGGTGGGCTTTCGGCAGCGCGCGCAGGTCCCGCTCTCCGGAAGAGTGCAACATCCCAAGATCCTGCCGCATGCGGGGCCCCGACAGGTAGCCGGATACCGGAAGGGGGCACACCGAAAGCGTGCGCGAAAAGCGGGAGCGGGTCGGGGACGTGTGCCCCGGCCCGCTCCCGCGGTGCGCTCGGCGTGCGCGGCTCGGCCGCGTGCCGTGGCCGCTGCGCTCAGTCGCGCGCCTCGGCCAGCAGCTTCTGGATCCGGGAGACGCCCTCCACCAGGTCCTCGTCGCCCAGGGCGTAGGACAGGCGCAGGTACCCGGGGGTGCCGAAGGCCTCGCCCGGAACGACGGCGACCTCCACCTCCTCCAGGATCAGCGCTGCCAGCTCGACGGAGGTCTTCGGACGCCTGCCGCGGATGTCCTTGCCCAGCAGGCCCTTCACCGACGGGTAGGCGTAGAAGGCGCCCTCGGGCTCCGGGCAGACCACGCCGTCGATCTCGTTGAGCATCCGCACGATGGTGCGGCGGCGCCGGTCGAAGGCCTCCCGCATCGCGGCGACCGCTTCCAGGTCCCCGGAGACGGCGGCCAGCGCGGCGGCCTGCGAGACGTTGCTGACGTTCGAGGTGGCGTGCGACTGGAGGTTGGTGGCCGCCTTCACCACGTCCTGCGGGCCGATGACCCAGCCCACGCGCCAGCCCGTCATGGCGTACGTCTTGGCCACGCCGTTGACGATCACGCACTTGTCCTGCAGCTCGGGCACGACCACCGGCAGCGAGGAGAACTCGGCGTCCCCGTAGACCAGGTGCTCGTAGATCTCGTCGGTGAGCACCCACAGCCCGTGCTCCAGCGCCCAGCGGCCGATCTCCTCGACCTGGGCGCGCGGGTAGACGGCGCCGGTCGGGTTGGACGGCGAGACGAACAGCACGACCTTCGTCTTCTCGGTGCGCGCCGCCTCCAACTGCTCGACGCTCACCCGGTACCCGGTCGTCTCGTCCGCGGTGACCTCGACGGGGACGCCGCCCGCCAGCCGGATCGACTCCGGGTAGGTGGTCCAGTACGGAGCGGGCACGATGACCTCGTCGCCCGGGTCGAGCAGTGCGGCGAACGCCTCGTAGATGGCCTGCTTGCCGCCGTTGGTGACCAGGACCTGGGACGCCTCGATCCGGTAGCCGGAGTCGCGGAGCGTCTTGTCGGCGATGGCGGACTTCAGTTCGGGGAGTCCACCGGCGGGGGAGTAGCGGTGGTTCTTCGGGTCGCGCGCGGCGGCGACGGCGGCCTCGACGATGTAGTCGGGCGTGGGGAAGTCGGGCTCGCCGGCGCCGAACCCGATCACGGGGCGCCCGGCGGCCTTCAGCGCCTTGGCCTTGGCGTCCACGGCCAGCGTGGCGGACTCGGAGATCGCGCTGATGCGGGCCGACAGGCGGCGCTCGGACGGTGGCTGTGCAGGGGGAGTCGCTGCGGTCATACAGGGCATGTAACCAGACCCGCCGGACCCGCGGCACAGCGGTTTGACCGGGCGGGGAGCCGATCGCGTCCGCTGCGGTGACGGTTCCTGTTCGACGCCCGGCCGCTGAGCACGTACACTCACACGTCGTTGGCCTTCGCCCATCGATCACACAGCGTCGTCGGCGCGCACGTCGTGCGACTGTGTGGATGCGGTAGGTTGAGGGAAACACCAAAGGGTCGTAGCTCAATTGGTAGAGCACTGGTCTCCAAAACCAGCGGTTGGGGGTTCGAGTCCCTCCGGCCCTGCTACACACACGTCGCCAAGGTGTGTGCGTGCGTACGTGTTGCGAACGACTGAATGCACTGACATTGCACCGCCGTGCGGCCGGGCCGGACGCCGCAGGGCAACGACCCGGATCAGGTGAGGACGAGTGACGGAGATCACGGATACCACCGAGGTCCCCGAGCCCGGAGGGTCGTCCGAGGGCAACAAGAAGGCCCGTAAGGGCGGTAAGCGGGCGAAGAAGGGGCCACTGGCCCGCCTCGCTCTCTTCTACCGGCAGATCATCGCGGAGCTTCGCAAGGTCGTCTGGCCGACGCGGCAGCAGCTCTCCACGTACACGAGCGTGGTGATCGTCTTCGTCGTCATCATCATCGCCTTGGTGTTCGTGATTGACTATGGGCTGACCGAAGTCATGAAACACGTCTTCGGCTGACCACCCGCGCGAAGCCCCCTCCGCGGGGGCTTTCCGCATGTTCGACCCCTTGAAGCCAGGAAGAAGCAGCCACCGTGTCTGAGCCGAACATGAACGATGCCGTCGAGCCCGAAGAGGGTGACGACACGGCGCGCGACATCGTCGAGGCCGCGGACAGCAGCGTCGACCGGGCGGAAGCTGCCGAGGCCGCTGCCGGTGAGTCCGCCGAGGAGGCTGCCGTCCGGGACGAGGACGCTGCCGAGGCGGTGGCCGAGACCGCTGAGGACGCGGCCGCCGAGGGCGAGTCCGTCGAGGCCGACGAGGAAGCTGCCGCTGTCGTCGAGGGCGAGGAGACCGCCGGGAGCGCCGTCGAGGCCGAGGCCACCGAGGCGGGCCCGGAGGAGCCGGTCGACCCGGTCGCCCAGCTCCGCGACGAACTGCGCTTCCTGCCCGGCGACTGGTACGTCATCCACACCTACGCGGGCTACGAGAAGCGCGTGAAGGCCAACCTGGAGCAGCGTGCCGTCTCGCTGAACGTCGAGGACTTCATCTACCAGGCCGAGGTCCCCGAGGAAGAGATCGTCCAGATCAAGAACGGCGAGCGCAAGAACGTCCGGCAGAACAAGCTGCCCGGTTACGTGCTCGTCCGGATGGATCTGACGAACGAGTCCTGGGGCGTCGTGCGCAACACCCCCGGCGTCACGGGCTTCGTCGGCAACGCCTACGACCCCTACCCGCTGACCCTCGACGAGATCGTCAAGATGCTCGCCCCCGAGGCCGAGGAGAAGGCCGCCAAGGCCGCCGCGGCCGACGAGGAGGGCAAGCCCGCGGGGACGCCCGGCCGCAAGGTCGAGGTCCAGGTTCTCGACTTCGAGGTCGGCGACTCGGTCACCGTCACCGACGGCCCGTTCGCCACGCTCCAGGCGACGATCAACGAGATCAACGCCGACTCGAAGAAGGTCAAGGGCCTCGTCGAGATCTTCGGCCGTGAGACCCCGGTCGAGCTGAGCTTCGACCAGATCCAGAAGAACTGACGCACGGTCCACCGGGACCGCACACCCCGGGCCGGCCCCGGGCCGGCCGGTGGGAACAACCAGCTTCCGGACAGGTCAGGAAGGCGCTCAGGCCCTTCCTGACCTGCTCGGTTTCGAGCCGCAGAATGGTACGGGCTATCGTTGTGCGGTATGCCTCCGCCCGGGTGACGGGCGGGGGACGAATCCCTCTCACCAGGACCCGGAGAGAAGCATGCCTCCCAAGAAGAAGAAGGTCGCGGGGCTGATCAAGCTCCAGATCCAGGCCGGCGCCGCCAACCCGGCTCCGCCGGTCGGCCCGGCGCTGGGTCAGCACGGCGTCAACATCATGGAGTTCTGCAAGGCCTACAACGCCGCGACCGAGTCGCAGCGCGGTTGGGTCATCCCGGTGGAGATCACGGTCTACGAAGACCGCTCCTTCACCTTCATCACCAAGACGCCGCCGGCCGCCAAGATGATTCTGCGGGCCGCGGGCGTGGACAAGGGCTCCGGCACCCCGCACACCAGCAAGGTCGGCAAGATCAGCCGTGACCAGGTGCGGGAGATCGCCACCACCAAGATGCCCGACCTCAACGCCAACGACCTGGACCAGGCGGAGAAGATCATCGCCGGTACCGCCCGTTCCATGGGCGTCACGGTCGAGGGCTGAGACCGCCCCGCACCCCTTTCCTCCCCGTGGCAGGGCCAGGCGCTGGTCCGCACCACGACTCCACACCGTCAGGAGCAGCAGTGAAGCGCAGCAAGAACCTCCGCGCGGCGGACGCGAAGATCGACAAGGCGCGCCAGTACGCGCCGTTGGAGGCCGTCCGCCTCGCCAAGGAGACCTCCACCCAGAAGTTCGACGCGACCGTCGAGGTCGCCATGCGCCTGGGCGTCGACCCGCGCAAGGCCGACCAGATGGTCCGCGGCACCGTCAACCTCCCGCACGGCACCGGTAAGACCGCCCGGGTCCTGGTCTTCGCGACCGGCGACCGTGCTGCGGCGGCGGAGGCCGCGGGCGCCGACATCGTCGGCTCCGACGAACTGATCGAGGAGGTCGCCGGCGGGCGTCTCGACTTCGACGCCGTCGTCGCCACCCCGGACCTGATGGGCAAGGTCGGCCGCCTCGGCCGCGTGCTCGGTCCGCGTGGTCTGATGCCGAACCCGAAGACCGGCACCGTCACCCCCGATGTCGCCAAGGCCGTGGGCGACATCAAGGGCGGCAAGATCGAGTTCCGGGTCGACAAGCACGCCAACCTGCACTTCATCATCGGCAAGGCGTCCTTCGGCGAGCAGCAGCTCGTGGAGAACTACGCCGCCGCCCTTGAGGAGATCACCAGGCTGAAGCCCGCCGCGGCGAAGGGCCGGTACATCAAGAAGGCCGCCTTCACCACCACGATGGGCCCCGGCATCCCGGTCGACCCGAACCGCACCCGCAACCTCCTCGTCGAGGAGGACCCGGCCGCGGTCTGATCCGCGTCCGGCCGCAGGCGCCGCAGCACAGGCCGGTGCCGTCCCTCACCACGGGGGCGGCACCGGCCTTCGCCGTTCCCGTGCTGCGAGCCGGGCGGAGGGAACCCGCGACCGCCGGGTTGCCGTCCCTGCGGGTGCATGGGGTGACGGCACGGAGCGGGCCGGGCGGCGCCGCGACGGAACGGACAGGGGACCCATGCGGAAGACCCGGACAGCGGCCGTGGCCGTGGGTGTGGTGCTGATGGCCGGTCCGACGGCCTGCGGAACCGAGAGGGCGGGCGGCGGGGACGGCAGCGGCGGGAACGACGCGAAGGGCGGCGGTTCGGCGGCCACGGGCGTCATGGCAGCGCTGCAGAAGGCGTCGACGGCGACGGACCAGCACAACTCCGCCAAGGCGGAGGAAGTGCAGAAGCAGACCCTCGCTCCGGGGAAGACCATGGAGACCACGATGCAGGGCGCCTTCGACTGGTCCTCCGGGGGCATCCAGGGCGAGGCGGACATGACTGTCGCCGGCCGGGCCACCCAGGTCCGGTACCTCTCCGACGGGATGTGCACGAAGTCGCAGAAGCCGGCCGCGGGGAAGCCGTGGACGAGGATCGACCACGACGTGCTCGCCGGACAGGGGCCGTCCGGCGCCCTGCTCAAGGACCAGGCGCAGAACAACAATCCGGCCCGCTCGGTCAAGCTGCTGCTGGCCAGCGGCAAGGTCGAGTCCGTGGGCACCGAGACGGTGCGGGGGCAGCGGACGACGCACTACAGCGGCACGCTCACCCTCTCCGAGCTGGTACGGATGCAGTCCAAGGAGCTGTCCGGGGCGGCGAAGAAGGCGGTCGAGTAGCAGTTCAAGCAGGCCGGTCTGGACAAGCAGCAGATCGACCTGTGGTTCGACGGCAGGAGCCTGCTGGTCAAGAAGCGTGGGGCTGCCAAGAGCGCGAAGGGCAGCACCTACGACAACACGACCTCCTGTTCGGACTACGGCACCGAGGTGGACGTCCAGGCCCCGCCGGCCTCCCAGGCCACCGGCCAGGGAACAGGAGTGGGCATCGGCCGCAGCCGACCCGCCGCCCGCCGTCCTTCCGTTACGGGAGGCCGGATTTGGCGCTCCCGGACCCGTTCGCGTACGCTTCGATGCGAAGCCAAAGACCGCTGGTCGTCGTCGTGCGCACACAGAGCGCCGACGGCCGAAGGATCCGCTCGCTGCGGACGGCCCGCGCAGGTGACTGAGGAACTCGCTCCCGTCGTGACAGGTGCGCCAGCACGTGTGTCCGCGCCGGTCGAGCTTGCCGCCCCATGCGCCTGCGCTGGGGCGTTCGTCGTGTTCAGCCCCTTCCGAGCGGTCCTCATCACCGGAAGGAGGCCGAGGCTCATGGCGAGGGAACAGGTCGCGCCTGACAAGATCACAGCCGTCGAAGAGATCACGAACAAGTTCCGTGACTCGAACGCCACTGTGGTCACCGCGTACACCGGACTCTCCGTGGCACAGCTCAGGGAGCTGCGTCGTGCGCTCGGTGACAACGCTCAGTACCGAGTGGTGAAGAACACGCTGACCAAGATCGCGGCCAAGGAAGCCGGGATCGACGAGCTGAACGAGTTCCTGACGGACTCCTCGGCTGTCGCCTTCGTGACCGGTGACCCGGTCGAGGCGGCGAAGGGTCTTCGTGACTTCGCCAAGGAGAACCCCGCCCTTGTGATCAAGGGTGGCATCGTCGACGGCGCTCTGTACGCCGCCGAGGACCTGAACAAGCTCGCGGACCTCGAGTCCCGCGAGGTGCTGCTCGCCAAGCTGGCCGGTGGCATGAAGGCGTCCATGGCCAAGGCCGCGGCGACCTTCCAGGCCCCGCTCTCGAAGTTCGTCCGCACCGCGGACGCGCTTCGCAGCAAGGTCGAAGAGCAGGGCGGTGCCGACACCACGGCTCCCGCCGAGGCCGAGACCGAGTAATCCGCGCCGCCCCGTGCGTACGGGGCAGCGGACGCTCCGCGTACTCGGTCGCAGCGGGCCGTGAGCCCGCCGACACATCGATACGGCACCAGCCGACCAAGTGGAAGGACCGCCATCATGGCGAAGCTCAGCCAGGACGAACTGCTCTCCCAGTTCGAGGACATGACCCTCATCGAGCTCTCCGACTTCGTGAAGAAGTTCGAGGAGAAGTTCGACGTCGAGGCCGCCGCCCCGGCCGCCGCCGTCGTCGCCGCCCCGGGTGCCCCGGGCGCCCCGGCCGACGCCGAGCCCGAGCAGGACGAGTTCGACGTCGTCCTGACCGGCGCCGGCGACAAGAAGATCCAGGTCATCAAGGTCGTGCGTGAGCTGACCTCGCTGGGTCTGAAGGAGGCCAAGGAGCTCGTGGACGGCACCCCGAAGCCGGTCCTCGAGAAGGTCGCCAAGGACGCCGCCGACAAGGCCAAGGAGTCCCTCGAAGGCGCCGGCGCCTCGGTCGAGGTCAAGTGACCCCGACTCGGCGGGCCGCTGCCGGCCCACCGAGTCAGCGCGGTACACCGTCCGCCACCCCGTGGGGGTAGGCGGACAAACGGAGGGCGATCACCCAGACGGGTGGTCGCCCTTCCGCGTTGCTGGACGGTCGCGCCGTGTGCGGGTGGCTGCGGGTATGGTGATCTTCGTTGCCCCTGGGGGCCTTGACGAACGGCACGCAGCGCGCAATTCTCGGGACGCGTCGTCACACTGATCCGGTTTCCGAGGCATGGATCGAGGACGAAGCGGGAAGTGTTGCGGCAGGCACGCAGCACCACAACCGAGCACATCCGCCCCGGCGAATCGAGGCCGCTGGGGGCGGGGGCGGCACCAGAAGAACAATCGATGGAGGTGGAGACCGGGGCGTGAGCCGGTTTCCCGCAATCCTTATTGGACATCAGTGGGCCTTGTGGCTACACTGACCCTTTGCGCTGCCTATTAGCTGCCCCCTGCCCGTCACCAGGGGTGCCGGTATGCGTGTAGAGAGTCCGAGCCCTCGGAAGGACCCCCTCTTGGCCGCCTCGCGCACTGCCTCGACCTCCAATTCGAACAACGGCGCCAGCACTGCCCCGCTGCGTATCTCTTTTGCGAAGATCAAGGAGCCCATGGAGGTTCCCAACCTCCTTGCGCTCCAGACCGAGAGCTTCGACTGGCTGCTCGGCAACGACGCCTGGAAGGAACGCGTCGAGGCCGCGCTGGACAGTGGACAGGATGTTCCCACCAAGTCCGGTCTGGAGGAGATCTTCGAGGAGATCTCCCCGATCGAGGACTTCTCCGGCTCGATGTCGCTGACCTTCCGCGACCACCGCTTCGAGCCGCCGAAGAACTCCATCGACGAGTGCAAGGAGCGCGACTTCACCTACGCCGCGCCGCTCTTCGTCACGGCGGAGTTCACCAACAACGAGACCGGTGAGATCAAGTCCCAGACGGTCTTCATGGGCGACTTCCCGCTCATGACCGACAAGGGCACCTTCGCGATCAACGGCACCGAGCGTGTCGTGGTCTCCCAGCTCGTCCGCTCGCCGGGCGTGTACTTCGACTCCTCCATCGACAAGACGTCCGACAAGGACATCTACTCCGCCAAGATCATCCCCTCCCGGGGTGCCTGGCTGGAGATGGAGGTCGACAAGCGCGACATGGTCGGTGTCCGCATCGACCGCAAGCGCAAGCAGTCCGTCACGGTGCTGCTGAAGGCCCTGGGCTGGACGAACGACCAGATCCTGGAGGAGTTCGGCCAGTACGAGTCGATGCGCGCCACTCTGGAGAAGGACCACACCCAGGGTCAGGACGACGCGCTGCTCGACATCTACCGCAAGCTGCGTCCGGGCGAGCCGCCGACGCGCGAGGCGGCCCAGACGCTGCTGGAGAACCTCTACTTCAACCCGAAGCGGTACGACCTGGCCAAGGTCGGCCGGTACAAGATCAACAAGAAGCTCGGCGGCGACGAGCCGCTGGAGTCCGGCGTGCTGACCAGCGCCGACATCATCGCCACGATCAAGTACCTGGTGAAGCTGCACGCGGGCGAGACCGAGTCGACCTCGGCCGAGGGCGACACGATCGTCATCGAGACCGACGACATCGACCACTTCGGCAACCGCCGTCTGCGCAACGTCGGCGAGCTGATCCAGAACCAGGTCCGCACGGGTCTGGCCCGGATGGAACGCGTGGTCCGGGAGCGGATGACCACGCAGGACGTCGAGGCGATCACGCCCCAGACCCTGATCAACATCCGGCCGGTCGTCGCCTCCATCAAGGAGTTCTTCGGCACCAGCCAGCTCTCCCAGTTCATGGACCAGACGAACCCGATCTCGGGTCTGACCCACAAGCGGCGTCTGAACTCGCTGGGTCCGGGTGGTCTCTCCCGTGAGCGGGCCGGCTTCGAGGTCCGTGACGTGCACCCCTCGCACTACGGCCGGATGTGTCCGATCGAGACGCCGGAAGGCCCGAACATCGGTCTGATCGGCTCGCTCGCCTCCTACGGCCGGCTGAACGCGTTCGGGTTCGTCGAGACCCCGTACCGCAAGGTGACCGGCGGTGTCGTCGGCGACGAGGTGCACTACCTCACCGCCGACGAGGAGGACCGCTTCGTCATCGCGCAGGCCAACGCGCCGCTGACCGAGGACATGCGGTTCGCCGAGGACCGGGTGCTGATCCGCCGCCGCGGCGGCGAGGTCGACCTGATCCCCGGTGACGACGTGGACTACATGGACGTCTCGCCGCGCCAGATGGTGTCGGTCGCGACCGCCATGATCCCCTTCCTGGAGCACGACGACGCCAACCGCGCCCTGATGGGCTCGAACATGATGCGGCAGGCCGTGCCGCTCATCAAGGCGGAGTCGCCGCTGGTGGGCACCGGCATGGAGTACCGCTGCGCGGTCGACGCCGGTGACGTCATCAAGGCCGAGAAGGACGGTGTCGTCCAGGAGGTCTCCGCCGACTACGTGACGGTGGCCAACGACGACGGCACCTACACCACCTACCGCGTCGCCAAGTTCACCCGCTCCAACCAGGGCACCTGCTTCAACCAGAAGGTGCTGGTGGACGAGGGCGCCCGCGTCATCGAGGGCCAGGTGCTGGCCGACGGGCCGTCCACCGACGAGGGAGAGATGGCGCTCGGCAAGAACCTGCTCGTGGCCTTCATGCCGTGGGAGGGCTACAACTACGAGGACGCGATCATCCTCAGCCAGCGCCTGGTGCAGGACGACGTCCTCTCCTCGATCCACATCGAGGAGCACGAGGTCGACGCCCGGGACACCAAGCTGGGCCCGGAGGAGATCACCCGGGACATCCCGAACGTCTCCGAGGAGGTCCTGGCCGACCTCGACGAGCGCGGCATCATCCGCATCGGTGCCGAGGTCGAGGCGGGCGACATCCTGGTCGGCAAGGTCACCCCGAAGGGTGAGACCGAGCTGACCCCCGAGGAGCGGCTGCTGCGCGCGATCTTCGGTGAGAAGGCGCGCGAGGTCCGTGACACCTCGCTGAAGGTGCCGCACGGCGAGACCGGCAAGGTCATCGGCGTCCGCGTCTTCGACCGCGAGGAGGGCGACGAGCTGCCTCCGGGCGTCAACCAGCTCGTGCGCGTCTACGTGGCGCAGAAGCGCAAGATCACCGACGGTGACAAGCTCGCGGGCCGGCACGGCAACAAGGGCGTCATCTCCAAGATCCTGCCGGTCGAGGACATGCCGTTCCTGGAGGACGGCACCCCGGTCGACATCATCCTCAACCCGCTGGGCGTCCCCTCCCGGATGAACCCCGGCCAGGTCCTGGAGATCCACCTGGGCTGGCTGGCCTCCCAGGGCTGGAAGGTCGAGGGCTCCGAGGAGTGGATGGAGCGCCTGAAGGCGATCGGCGCGGACGACGTGGCGCCGGACACCAACGTCGCCACGCCGGTGTTCGACGGTGCCCGCGAGGACGAGATCGCCGGTCTGTTCAACTCCACGCTGCCCAACCGGGACGGCGACCGCATGGTCCAGCCCTCCGGCAAGGCGCAGTTGTACGACGGCCGTTCCGGGGAGCCGTTCCCGGACCCGATCTCCGTCGGCTACATGTACATCCTCAAGCTGCACCACCTGGTCGACGACAAGCTGCACGCCCGTTCGACCGGCCCGTACAGCATGATCACCCAGCAGCCGCTGGGTGGTAAGGCCCAGTTCGGTGGCCAGCGCTTCGGTGAGATGGAGGTGTGGGCCCTGGAGGCGTACGGCGCCGCGTACGCGCTGCAGGAGCTGCTCACCATCAAGTCCGACGACGTGACCGGCCGCGTGAAGGTCTACGAGGCCATCGTCAAGGGCGAGAACATCCCCGAGCCGGGTATCCCCGAGTCCTTCAAGGTGCTCATCAAGGAGATGCAGTCGCTCTGCCTCAACGTCGAGGTGCTGTCCTCGGACGGCATGTCGATCGAGATGCGCGACACCGACGAGGACGTCTTCCGCGCGGCGGAGGAGCTCGGAATCGACCTGTCCCGGCGCGAGCCGAGCAGCGTCGAAGAGGTCTGACGGAGTCGGCCGGGGCGCCTCCCGCGTCCCGGCCCTCCCGCGACCCCGTTCAGACCATTGACACACGACCCTGAGAGGGATTGACGAGAGTGCTCGACGTCAACTTCTTCGACGAACTGCGAATCGGCCTGGCCACCGCTGACGACATCCGTCAGTGGTCGCACGGCGAGGTCAAGAAGCCGGAGACCATCAACTACCGCACCCTCAAGCCCGAGAAGGACGGACTCTTCTGCGAGAAGATCTTCGGCCCGACCCGGGACTGGGAGTGCTACTGCGGCAAGTACAAGCGCGTCCGCTTCAAGGGCATCATCTGTGAGCGCTGCGGTGTCGAGGTCACCCGCGCCAAGGTGCGCCGTGAGCGGATGGGCCACATCGAGCTTGCCGCCCCCGTCACCCACATCTGGTACTTCAAGGGCGTCCCCTCCCGGTTGGGCTATCTGCTCGACCTGGCGCCGAAGGACCTGGAGAAGGTCATCTACTTCGCGGCGTACATGATCACGTACGTCGACGAGGAGCGCCGCACCCGTGACCTGCCCTCCCTGGAGGCGCACGTGGGCGTGGAGCGCCAGCAGATCGAGCAGCGCCGCGACGCCGACCTCGAAGCCCGCGCCAAGAAGCAGGAGAGCGACCTGGCCGAGCTGGAGGCCGAGGGCGCCAAGGCGGACGTGCGCCGCAAGGTGCGCGAGGGCGCCGAGCGCGAGATGAAGCAGCTCCGCGACCGCGCCCAGCGCGAGCTCGACCGCCTGGACGAGGTGTGGAACCGCTTCAAGAACCTCAAGGTGCAGGACCTGGAGGGCGACGAGCTGCTCTACCGTGAGCTGCGCGACCGCTTCGGGACCTACTTCGACGGCTCCATGGGCGCCGCTGCCCTGCAGAAGCGCCTGGAGACCTTCGACCTGAACGAGGAGGCGGAGAAGCTCCGCGAGGTCATCCGCACCGGCAAGGGCCAGAAGAAGACCCGTGCGCTCAAGCGCCTGAAGGTCGTCTCCGCGTTCCTGCAGACCAGCAACAGCCCCAAGGGCATGGTGCTGGACTGCGTGCCGGTCATCCCGCCGGACCTGCGCCCGATGGTGCAGCTCGACGGTGGCCGCTTCGCGACCTCCGACCTGAACGACCTGTACCGCCGCGTCATCAACCGCAACAACCGGCTGAAGCGTCTGCTGGACCTCGGTGCGCCCGAGATCATCGTGAACAACGAGAAGCGGATGCTCCAGGAGGCCGTCGACGCGCTGTTCGACAACGGCCGGCGCGGCCGTCCGGTCACCGGCCCGGGCAACCGTCCGCTCAAGTCGCTGTCCGACATGCTCAAGGGCAAGCAGGGCCGCTTCCGGCAGAACCTGCTCGGCAAGCGTGTCGACTACTCGGCGCGTTCGGTGATCGTCGTCGGCCCGCAGCTCAAGCTGCACCAGTGCGGTCTGCCGAAGGCGATGGCGCTGGAGCTGTTCAAGCCGTTCGTGATGAAGCGCCTGGTCGACCTGAACCACGCGCAGAACATCAAGAGCGCCAAGCGGATGGTCGAGCGCGGCCGCACGGTCGTCTACGACGTGCTGGAAGAGGTCATCGCGGAGCACCCGGTTCTGCTGAACCGTGCGCCCACGCTGCACCGCCTCGGCATCCAGGCCTTCGAGCCGCAGCTGGTCGAGGGCAAGGCCATTCAGATCCACCCGCTCGTGTGCACCGCGTTCAACGCGGACTTCGACGGTGACCAGATGGCCGTGCACCTGCCGCTGTCCGCGGAGGCGCAGGCCGAGGCCCGCATCCTGATGCTGTCCTCGAACAACATCCTCAAGCCGGCCGACGGCCGTCCGGTGACGATGCCGACGCAGGACATGGTCCTGGGTCTGTTCTTCCTCACCACGGACGAGGAGCAGCGCGAGACGTTCGGCGACGGGCGCTCGTTCAACTCCACCGCGGAAGCGATCATGGCGTTCGACGCCGGGGAGCTGTCGCTCCAGGCGAAGGTCGACATCCGCTTCCCGGCCGGTACGGTGCCGCCGCTGGGCTGGACCCCGCCGGCGCCCGCCGAGGGTGCCGAGGGCGAGGCCGCCGAGTGGCAGCCCGGGGACCCGTTCCGGCTGCACACCACGCTGGGCCGCGCGCTCTTCAACGAGCTGCTGCCCGAGGAGTACCCGTACGTCGAGTACACCGTGGGCAAGAAGCAGCTCTCCCAGATCGTCAACGACCTGGCCGAGCGCTACCCGAAGGTGACCGTCGCCGCGGCGCTGGACAACCTGAAGTCGGCCGGTTACTTCTGGGCGACCCGTTCGGGTGTGACCATCGCGATCTCGGACGTCGTCGTCCCGGACGCCAAGCCGGAGATCATCGCCGGGTACGAGGCGCAGGACGAGAAGGTCCAGAAGCAGTACGAGCGCGGTCTGATCACCAAGGACGAGCGCACCCGTGAGCTCATCGCCATCTGGACGCGGGCGACGAACGACGTCTCGCAGGCGATGAACGACAACTTCCCGAAGACGAACCCGATCTTCATGATGGTGGACTCGGGCGCCCGAGGGAACATGATGCAGATGCGTCAGATCGCCGGTATGCGCGGTCTGGTGTCGAACGCGAAGAACGAGACCATCCCGCGGCCCATCAAGGCCTCGTTCCGTGAGGGTCTCTCCGTGCTGGAGTACTTCATCTCCACGCACGGCGCCCGCAAGGGTCTCGCCGACACCGCCCTGCGTACCGCGGACTCGGGTTACCTCACCCGTCGTCTGGTCGACGTCTCGCAGGACGTGATCATCCGCGAGGAGGACTGCGGCACCGACCGCGGCCTCAAGCTGTCGATCGCCTCCAGGGACGCCGAGGGCGTGCTGCGCAAGGCCGAGGACGTCGAGACCAGCGTGTACGCGCGCTGCCTCGCCGAGGACATCGTCGTCGACGGCATGGTGCTGGCCCCGGCCGGTACCGACCTGGGCGACGTGCTCATCGACGAGCTGGTCCGGCACGGAGTGGAGACCGTCAAGACGCGCTCCATCCTCACCTGCGAGTCGCAGGTCGGCACCTGTGCCATGTGCTACGGCCGCTCGCTGGCCACCGGCAAGCTGGTCGACATCGGCGAGGCCGTCGGCATCATCGCCGCCCAGTCGATCGGTGAGCCCGGCACCCAGCTCACGATGCGTACCTTCCACACCGGTGGTGTGGCCGGTGACGACATCACCCAGGGTCTGCCGCGTGTCGTCGAGCTGTTCGAGGCCCGTACGCCCAAGGGCGTCGCGCCGATCTCCGAGTCGGCGGGCCGGGCCCGGATCGAGGAGACGGAGAAGACCAAGAAGGTCGTCGTCACCCCCGACGACGGTTCGGACGAGACCTCCTACAGCGTCTCCAAGCGCGCCCGCCTGCTGGTGGGCGAGGGCGACCACGTCTCCGTCGGCCAGCGGCTCACCGTCGGTACGGAGAACCCGCACGACGTGCTGCGGATCCTCGGCCAGCGCGCCGTCCAGGTGCACCTGGTGGGCGAGGTCCAGAAGGTCTACAACTCGCAGGGTGTGTCGATCCACGACAAGCACATCGAGATCATCATCCGGCAGATGCTGCGCCGCGTGACGATCATCGAGTCCGGCGACGCCGAGCTGCTGCCCGGTGAGCTGGTGGAGCGCACCAAGTTCGAGTCGGAGAACCGGCGCGTGGTCACCGAGGGCGGCTCCCCGGCCTCGGGCCGTCCGCAGCTGATGGGCATCACCAAGGCCTCGCTGGCCACGGAGTCCTGGCTGTCGGCGGCGTCCTTCCAGGAGACGACCAGGGTCCTGACCGACGCGGCGATCAACGCCAAGTCGGACTCCCTGATCGGCCTCAAGGAGAACGTCATCATCGGTAAGCTCATCCCGGCCGGTACGGGCCTGTCCCGCTACCGCAACATCCGGGTCGAGCCCACCGAGGAGGCGAAGGCCGCGATGTACTCGGCTGTCGGCTACGACGACATCGACTACTCGCCCTTCGGCACCGGCTCCGGCCAGGCGGTCCCGCTGGAGGACTACGACTACGGCCCGTACAACGCCTGACGGCCCGCGCCGCCTGCGGCGCGTGTACGGCGCCTGAGCGTCCATGGAGGGCGGCCATCCCGCGCGGGGTGGCCGCCCTCCGGCGTGTCCGGGGAAGGGAGCGCAGGCGGCGCGGGGCGGGGAGGGAAGACGAGTTTCGGATGCGTGCGAACTCGGCGCGGACGGCGTGCGTCATGGATGATGGAAGGGCAAGCGAGCCGGGGAGGTGGGGGCCAATGGCGTTCGGACCGTGGGAGCCCGATGGGGTGCCGGGCCGCCGGGAGCAGCAGACCGGCGTGATGCGTGCGTCGCACGCGGACCGGGAGCGGGCGATCGACGTACTGAAGGCCGGATTCAGCGAGGGACGGCTGGGCCAGGCCGAGTACGAGCAGCGGTTGACGAGGGCCTCGCAGGCGCAGACGTACGCCGAGCTGACGATGCTGCTGGCGGATCTGCCCCAGGGGCCCGTGCCGATGCCGGCCGCGCCGCAGCAGCCGGTGCATCCGCCGGTGCCGCGCACGTTCCTGCCCGTGCCGCCGCCGCAGACGAACGGGGCCTCCATCGGGGCGCTGATCTGCGGCATCCTGACGCCGATGTACGGGATCACGGCCATCCCCGCGGTGATCCTGGGGCACGTCGCGAAGTCGCAGATCCGCAGGACGGGGGAGGAGGGCTCCGGCTTCGCCACGGCCGGGCTGGTGCTGGGCTGGCTGGCCATCGGATTCTTCCTCGCGGTGATCTTCGCCGTGATCGTGGCGGCGAACTGATTCCGGCCGCCGGGGCCGGTCCCGTGGGTGCCCGGCCCGGCGTGCGGTTCCGGCGGGAGCTGCTGTGAGGGGGCCGCCTGTGGCGCCGTCCGGGGTGTCGTCCGGGGGGGGCTTCGGGTGGGTGCCCTTCTCCTCGCAGGTGGGGCGGGCTATGGTGGCCGGTCCTTGACGTTTTGACCGGAGCCGGTGAGGTGGGTACCCTCGGTCTCTGTGCCTGGGGTGTCCCCTGCGCTGTTGTCCCCCGCGAGAGCGGAGTCGGTAGGCGCAGCCGGTGACACCGGGATCTGCATGCTTCTCACCTAGGGGAAGTCTCCCCCTCAGCGGGGTCTGCGGTCTTCGACACACCCGACCTCGTGGGTCGGGGCGTGGCCCGGGTTAGCTTTATCGAGATCGGCACACAGAAACCGGAGAAACGGTGCCTACGATCCAGCAGTTGGTCCGCAAGGGCCGGCAGGACAAGGTCGAGAAGAACAAGACGCCCGCGCTCGAGGGTTCGCCCCAGCGTCGTGGCGTCTGCACGCGTGTGTTCACGACCACCCCGAAGAAGCCGAACTCGGCCCTGCGTAAGGTCGCCCGTGTGCGCCTGACCAGTGGGATCGAGGTCACCGCCTACATTCCGGGTGAGGGCCACAACCTGCAGGAGCACTCCATCGTGCTCGTGCGCGGTGGCCGTGTGAAGGACCTGCCGGGTGTTCGCTACAAGATCATCCGCGGCTCCCTCGACACGCAGGGCGTCAAGAACCGCAAGCAGGCTCGCAGCCGCTACGGCGCCAAGAAGGAGAAGTAAGAATGCCTCGTAAGGGCCCTGCCCCGAAGCGCCCGGTCATCATCGACCCGGTCTACGGTTCTCCTCTGGTGACCTCCCTCATCAACAAGGTGCTGCTGAACGGCAAGCGCTCCACCGCCGAGCGCATCGTCTACGGCGCCATGGAGGGGCTGCGCGAGAAGTCCGGCAACGACCCGGTCATCACGCTCAAGCGCGCGCTCGAGAACGTCAAGCCGACTCTGGAGGTCCGCTCCCGCCGCGTCGGCGGTGCCACCTACCAGGTCCCGGTCGAGGTCCGCCCCGGCCGCTCCTCCACTCTCGCGCTGCGCTGGATCGTGGGCTACTCCCGCGCCCGCCGCGAGAAGACCATGACCGAACGCCTCATGAACGAGCTGCTCGACGCCTCCAACGGGCTCGGCGCCGCCGTCAAGAAGCGCGAGGACACGCACAAGATGGCCGAGTCCAACAAGGCCTTCGCGCACTACCGCTGGTAGTCGCAGACCCCATCGAGACCGAGAGAAGACTGAAGCCTTATGGCTACCACTTCACTTGACCTGGCCAAGGTCCGCAACATCGGGATCATGGCCCACATCGACGCGGGCAAGACGACGACCACCGAGCGGATCCTGTTCTACACCGGTCGCAGCTACAAGATCGGTGAGGTCCACGACGGCGCTGCCACGATGGACTGGATGGAGCAGGAGCAGGAGCGCGGCATCACCATCACGAGCGCCGCGACGACCACTCACTGGCCGCTCAACGGCGTCGACCACACCATCAACATCATCGACACCCCGGGCCACGTCGACTTCACCGTCGAGGTGGAGCGTGCGCTGCGCGTACTCGACGGCGCGGTCACGGTGTTCGATGGTGTGGCGGGTGTGGAGCCGCAGTCGGAGACGGTCTGGCGGCAGGCCGACCGCTACGGCGTCCCGCGCATCTGCTTCGTCAACAAGCTCGACCGCACCGGTGCGGAGTTCCACCGTTGCGTCGACATGATCAGCGACCGCCTGGGTGCGGTGCCGCTGGTCATGCAGCTGCCGATCGGCACCGAGTCGGACTTCCGGGGCGTCGTCGACCTGGTGTCGATGAAGGCCCTGGTCTGGTCGCCCGAGGCCAAGATGGGCGAGATGTACGACACCGTCGACATCCCGGACACCCACACCGAGGCGGCCGAGGAGTGGCGCGGCAAGCTGCTCGAGGCCGTCGCGGAGAACGACGAGGAGATGATGGAGCTGTACCTGGAGGGCGAGGAGCCCTCCCAGGAGCAGCTCATGGCGGCGATCCGCCGGGTCACGCTGGCTTCCACGGGCGCCGAGGGCACCATCACGGTGACCCCGGTGTTCTGCGGTACCGCGTTCAAGAACAAGGGCGTGCAGCCCCTGCTCGACGCGATTGCCCGCTACCTGCCGTCGCCGCTGGACGTCGAGGCCATCGAGGGTCACTCCCCGAAGGACAACGACGAGGTCATCAAGCGTCGTCCCTCCGAGGACGAGCCGATGTCCGCGCTCGCGTTCAAGATCGCCAGTGACCCGCACCTGGGCAAGCTGACCTTCATCCGGGTCTACTCGGGCCGGATCCAGACCGGTTCCCAGGTGACGAACTCGATCAAGGGCCGCAAGGAGCGCATCGGGAAGATCTACCGGATGCACTCCAACAAGCGGGAGGAGATCGAGTCGGTGGGCGCCGGCGACATCGTCGCCGTCATGGGTCTGAAGCAGACCACCACCGGTGAGACCCTCTGCGACGCGAACAACCCGGTCATCCTGGAGTCGATGGACTTCCCGGCCCCGGTCATCGAGGTCGCCATCGAGCCCAAGTCCAAGGGCGACCAGGAGAAGCTGGGTGTCGCCATTCAGCGGCTGGCCGAGGAGGACCCGTCCTTCCAGGTCAAGACCAACGAGGACACCGGCCAGACGATCATCGCGGGTATGGGCGAGCTGCACCTCGACGTGCTGGTCGACCGTATGAAGCGCGAGTTCAAGGTCGAGGCCAACGTCGGTAAGCCGCAGGTGGCCTACCGCGAGTCGCTCCGCAAGAAGGTCGACAAGGTCGACTACACCCACAAGAAGCAGACCGGTGGCTCCGGTCAGTTCGCGAAGGTGCAGATCGCCGTCGAACCGCTGGAGGGCGACGGTTACGAGTTCGTCAACCAGGTCACCGGTGGCCGCATCCCGCGGGAGTACATCCCGTCCGTGGACGCGGGCTGCCAGGAGGCCATGGAGTTCGGCGTGCTGGCCGGCTACCCGCTGACCGGCGTCCGCGTGACGCTGCTCGACGGTGCCTTCCACGACGTCGACTCCTCCGAGATGGCGTTCAAGATCGCCGGTTCCATGGCGTTCAAGGAGGCCGCTCGGAAGGCGAGCCCGACCCTGCTCGAACCGCTGATGAAGGTCGAGGTCACCACGCCCGAGGACTACATGGGCGAAGTGATCGGCGACATCAACTCGCGGCGCGGTCAGGTCGAGTCGATGGAGGAGCGCGGCAACGCGAAGCTCGTCACCGGCCTGGTTCCGCTCTCGGAGATGTTCGGCTACGTCGGAGACCTGCGCAGCAAGACCTCCGGTCGTGCGACGTACTCCATGCAGTTCGACTCCTACGGTGAGGTTCCCAAGAGCGTCGCCGAGGAGGTCATCGCGAAGGCCAAGGGCGAGTAGCCACTCGTCCAGGGGCGAGCAGGGCACCCGTGCTCACCCTTTAGGCTGGAGCAAAGGCATACGGGGCACTCCGGCACATAACCGCTCGGACCGCTTGGTCCCGGCGCGGTCGTGCCGGAGGGGCCTCGTCCGCCGGCCCACCCAAGCGAACAGGTCAAGGGCATCCCCCTCGGGGTCCTGACCGGTTCGGTACGACCACCTGAGACCCTCCGCAAAGTGTGGAGGGTGTACAGCACCAGTCCACAGGAGGACCCCAGTGGCGAAGGCGAAGTTCGAGCGGACTAAGCCGCACGTCAACATCGGCACCATCGGTCACATCGACCACGGCAAGACCACTCTTACCGCGGCGATCACCAAGGTGCTGCACGACGCGTACCCGGACCTGAACGAGGCCTCGGCCTTCGAGAACATCGACAAGGCTCCCGAGGAGCGCCAGCGCGGTATCACCATCTCGATCGCGCACGTCGAGTACCAGACGGAGAACCGTCACTACGCCCACGTCGACTGCCCGGGTCACGCGGACTACATCAAGAACATGATCACCGGTGCTGCCCAGATGGACGGCGCCATCCTCGTGGTCGCCGCCACCGACGGCCCGATGCCGCAGACCAAGGAGCACGTGCTCCTGGCCCGCCAGGTCGGCGTTCCGTACATCGTCGTCGCCCTGAACAAGGCCGACATGGTGGACGACGAGGAGATCATGGAGCTCGTCGAGCTCGAGGTCCGTGAGCTTCTCTCGGAGTACGAGTTCCCGGGCGACGAGGTTCCGGTCGTCAAGGTCTCCGCGCTCAAGGCTCTTGAGGGCGACAAGGAGTGGGGCGAGTCCATCGTCAAGCTCATGTCGGCCGTCGACGAGGCCATCCCGGCCCCGGAGCGCGACACCGACAAGCCGTTCCTGATGCCGATCGAGGACGTCTTCACCATCACCGGTCGCGGTACGGTCGTCACCGGCCGTATCGAGCGCGGTGTGCTGAAGGTCAACGAGAACGTCGACATCATCGGCATCAAGGACACCAAGACCTCGACGACCGTCACCGGTATCGAGATGTTCCGCAAGCTGCTCGACGAGGGCCAGGCCGGTGAGAACGTCGGTCTGCTGCTCCGCGGCATCAAGCGCGAGGACGTCGAGCGCGGCCAGGTCATCATCAAGCCCGGTTCGGTCACCCCGCACACCGAGTTCGAGGCCCAGGCCTACATCCTGTCGAAGGACGAGGGTGGTCGCCACACCCCGTTCTTCAACAACTACCGTCCGCAGTTCTACTTCCGTACCACCGACGTGACCGGCGTCGTGACCCTCCCCGAGGGCACCGAGATGGTCATGCCGGGCGACAACACCGAGATGAGCGTCCAGCTCATCCAGCCCGTCGCCATGGAAGAGGGCCTCAAGTTCGCCATCCGCGAGGGTGGCCGGACCGTGGGCGCCGGCCAGGTCACCAAGATCCTCAAGTGATCTCGCCGCGCCGGGCGCCGCTGGCGCCCGGCGCACGGCCTGGCAGGGTCTGAACCCTGGAAGAGGGCCCGTACGGCTGCACTGCCGTACGGGCCCTCTTCCGTGCGCCAGGGGGAGAAGGCGTCAGGGGTAGTCGACCACCGTCGAGGGGACGGTGTCGGAGCCCGAGGTCGGGGAGCCCGTGTCGTTGATGACGCACTCGTACTGGCCCTTGCCGCCCAGGGAGACGACCAGCAGGTTGTGGAAGGAGACCCCCTCGGTGTCCGGCGTGGCGAAGCCGTGGTGCTGGACGATGGAGTCGTCGGCGGTGTAGTTGCAGTAGCTGCCCAGGCCCCAGGCCTCGTGGGAGGTCACCGCGTCCCCGACCTTGTAGGCCGCGTACCCCTTGATGTCTCCGTTCTGGATGGCGTCCTGGTTCGGCGCGTCGTAGGCCTTCTCGTTCTGGAAGAAGATGGTGCGGCCCTGTTGGCCGTTCCACTGGACGTCGTACTTGTTGAAGTGCTCCACGAACAGTCCGGTGGCCAGCACGTCGTCGCCGTTGACGACGACGCCGTAGTCGGCCCGGTTGGTCTCCCAGCCGACCCCGTCCCCGTGGTCGGCCCGCCACACCCAGGTGTGGTCGATGATCGTGTGCCGGCTGTTGACGACGATGCTGGTGGTGGCCTTCCCCGGGCCTGCCCCGCCGATCCGGACGAACACGTCCTGGACGGTGACCGGGTTCGCGGAGTGGTCCGCGTCGGCGCCCTCGGGGCCCACCTCCAGCAGGGTCTCGGAGTTGTCGGGCCCCGCGTCGATCAGGAAACCGGCCAGCCGCACCCCGTCGACGTCGGCGACCGTCATCGCCGTCGCACCGCCCTGGGGGACGAGCGTGGCGTATCCCAGGCCGAGCACGACCGTGTCGGCCCGCTCGACTTGGACCGGCTGGTCGAGGTGGTAGACACCCGGGGTGAGCAGCAGGTGCAGGCCCTGGGTGAGCGCCTGGTTGAGGGTGTCGGCCGTGTCGTCCGGCTTGGCCACGTAGAACTGCGACAGCGGCAGCGAGGTGCCGCGGGGCGTTCCGTTGCCCCAGCTGACCCCGCGCGCGTCGGTCCGCTTCTCCGGGAGGAAGACCCGGTAGTCGTCGCCGTCCAGGTACAGGAAGGGCTTCTCGCGGGAGACCGGGGTGGTCTCCAGGGTGGTGTAGGGCGGGTCGGGGAAGCTCTGGGCGGGCGCACCCTCCACGCCGGAGAAGACCATGTTCCACACGGCGTTCTGCCATCCGCCGACCGCGCTGTCCCGGGTGTACCACTGCTGCTGCGAGTACGGCCCGACTTCGCCGTCGATGCGGCTGTCCGCGATGTAGCCGCCGCTCGCCCAGCCGTAGCCGTCGGGGGAGAGGTTCAGGCCGCCGCGTACGTGCATCCTGCGGAACGGTGCGGCCTGGGCGACGGCCCACCTGTCGGTGCCGTTGACGGGAACGAGCGCGAGATTCTCCGCGGAGCGCCAGAAGTTCTGGGTGGCGTTGCCGTCGAACCAGCCGGCGTCCACCGTGACGTCGCCGTTGATGGTGGTGTCGTCCGGGGACAGACCGAGGCCGGCGATCGAGGTGTAGAAGCCGAGCTGGGCGTTGAGCCCGTTGTAGGTGCCGGGCTTGAACAGCAGCGCGTAGCGGCCGTCGCCGAACTGGGCCTTCTCCTGCTGCTGGAAGATCTCGTCCAGCTTGCCCTGGACACCGGTGGTGTCCGGATCGAAGACGATGACGTTGGGGCCGAGGTCGCCGCCGCCGGGCAGGTCCTCGGCGGACCCCTTCCCGCGGCGGGTGGGGGCGGCCGTGGCGGAACCGGTGAGGCCGAACAGGGCCGGGGCGGCGGCGGTCGCCGCGACCGCCCCGAGGACGGCACGGCGCCCCGGGGTGCCACCGTGCGGAGACCCGGTGGGGGGTGTGGGAGGCATGGGCGCTTCTCCTTGTTCATCAGATGAACGATGCGGGGGTGGGTGAGCGCTCTCTTGCCGACGCATGCTTCATCCGCGTGCACGCGGCGTCAAGAGTTGTGACCGAAGCATGGCGCGTTCCGACTGCCCGCCCCAACCTGCCCTTTCTGCAACCTCGTTGAAGAACCCCCGCTGATCTGCGAGGAGCCGGCGGCCCTGACGACGGTGAAAGGGCAGGTGAACGAGGAGGGGCCGCCGTCTCCCCCTTCATTACCTGCACGCGTCAGCGTTCGGACCGCCTTCCCGGACGGTCCCCGCCGCCCTCCGCGTCTTGTGGAAGGCATTTCCTCATCTCACCTCCGGCCGGGCGCCGGTAGTACGCTGAATTGGCCGAAGGAACGCCCTTGACCCGCCGACAGCGGGCAGGGAGCACACATCCTGGGAGTGACGCCATGCTGCGCACCATGTTCAAGTCCAAGATCCACCGGGCCACCGTGACCCAGGCCGACCTGCACTACGTCGGCTCCGTGACCGTCGACGCCGAACTGATGGGCGCCGCCGACCTGCTGCCCGGCGAGCTGGTCCACATCGTCGACATCACCAACGGCGCCCGCCTGGAGACCTATGTCATCGAGGGCGAACCGGGGTCGGGCGTCCTCGGCATCAACGGGGCGGCCGCCCATCTCGTCCACCCCGGCGATCTGGTGATCCTCATCAGCTACGCACAGGTCGACGACGCGGAGGCGCGTGCGCTGGTGCCCCGCGTCGTCCACGTGGACGCGGACAACCGCGTGGTGGGACTCGGCGACGACGCCGGGGAGCCGGCCCGGGGCTCCGGCACGGTGCGGGCGCCGCATGCGGTGGCCCCGCACGCGGCGGTGGGAGCCTGACCGGCCGTCCGCCATGGCGCGGGGGCGTCATGCGGTGGTGGAAGGCCGGACCGGTCGGCCGGCGCGACGCGGGGCCGGATGCGGTGGCCGGGGACGAGGCGTCCGCCATGGCGCCGAGGTCATATGGTGGGGCGGGCCGGTCGGTTGACTTCACGTGCGGTTCATGTTTCAGCCTGGCCCCGACAGGACACCGCACGAGGGCCCGGATCCGCGGGCCCGGCCTGACGGGAGCTGACCGCACCATGCCCTCCGCCACCCACCCCTTCACGGACGCCGAGCGCACCTACCTGACCGGCCAGATGCTGGGCCGCCTCGCCACGATCGGCCCCGACGGCACCCCGCAGAACCGGGCCCTGGGGTTCCGTCTGAACGACGACGGCACCATCGACCTCGGCGGCCCGTGGGTCGTGCGTACCCAGCGCTACCGCAACGTACGGCGCAACCCGCGGGTGAGCTTCGTCGTGGACGACCTGACCCCCGACGAACCTGGCCGGATCAAGCCCGGGATGGGCCGCGGGGTGGAGATCCGGGGCGTGGCGGAGACCACCCGCGCCACCACCTCGCCCGTCGACCCGTCCTGGCCCGCCGACGTCATCCGCATCCATCCCACCCGCATCCTGAGCTGGCACATCGACCCGGAGACCCCGGACGGGTACAGCCGGGACGTGGGCTGAGGACCGAGGCCGGGTGCCGGGTCCTTCGCCGGTGCTGCGGCGGCGCGGGCGGCAGCGCAGTGGGCGACAGCGCCTCAGGCGGGGCGGAGTGGGGTGGTGGCATCCCGCGTTCAGTGGTCGAAGACCTCCCCGAAGTGGAGGCCGGCGGTGCCGGTGAAGCCGAAGTCGGCGCCGTTGAACGACGTCACGCCGGTGGTCGTCAGCCCGGACGAGGCGCCCCGCAGAACCCAGACGGCGCCCACGTCCGGCACGGTGCCGATGTCCTCGCCCCCGGCGGCGCCGAACAGGTCGCCCTTGCCGTCCTTGCCGACGTCCGCGAGGTGTACGCCGGAGCCGAAGCGGTCGCCGTCCTCCGCGGCGCCGGGCACGCCGGTGGCTTCCTGGTCGAACGTCTGCGCCCCGGTGGCGGACACACCGCCGGCGGAGCCCTTGAGCAGGACGACGGCGCCGGCGTCCGTACCGCGTACGGCCTCGGAGGGGACACCCACGGCGATGTCCGCGTAACCGTCGCAGGTCACGTCGCGCACGGACACGGCGGCACCGAAACGGTCGCCCTTCTCGTCGGTGCCGGGGACGCCGGGGGTGGACTGGTCGTAGGCGACAGGCTTCCGGCCGGTGCCCAGACCGTCCGGGGCGCCCCACCGGACGGTGACCGAACCCCCGCCTCCCCGGCCGTCCGCCGGCTCGCCGGTCACCAGGTCGGTCGTGCCGTCCTTGTCGACGTCGCCGGTCGCGAGAGACCGCGTCGTTCTGGCGCCGCCGTCGGAGAGGACGTCGTGGTAGCAGCCGATGTCGCCGGGACCGCCGCGGAAGGTCGCCAGGTAGTCGCCGCCGTCCCCGGCCCCCTTCCCGCGCTTGCCGTACACGACGTAGTCACTGTTCCCGGTGCCCGAGCCGCCGCCCGAGAAGTGCCCCGCGGCGACACCGTCCAGCCGCACGTCCCCGGGGAGGAAGCTGTCCTCCAGGGGGAGCGCCACGTCGCTGCCGTCCCCCTTCGGCGTCGACTCCGCGTGCCACCAGAAGTGGCGCCCGCCGACGACCTGGAGCTGCGCGGTACCGTCCCCGTCCAGGTCGCTGAAGGCGGCGCCCTGGCCGAAGTTGCGGTCGCCGGCGGCGGGAGCGTTCAGTGCGATACCGCCGCTCGTGAGCCCCTTCGCACCGCTCCAGAGGATCGAGAGGCTGCCATCGGCTTGCCGTCCACCTTCTCGTAGGGCGCGCCGACGATCAGGTCGGCGCAACCGCCGTGGTCCACGTCGCCACTGGTGACGTTCTCCCCGGACTGGTCGCCCGCCTCCGCCACCCCCGGCACACCGGCGGTGTCCTGCGTGAGCCGTACCGAACGGGACGGTGAGACGCCGGAGGGCGAACCGTACGCCACGACGACGGCCCCCGTTTTGCCGTCGGCCGCCGGTACGCCGATGGCGGTGTCGGCGTAGCCGTCCTTGTTGAAGTCCTCGCGTGCGGTGCCTTCGCGTGCGGCCTCCTGGCGCGGCGGGGAGGGGGTGGCTCCAGCCGCTTGGCCGGTGGCGGTCGGAGCCGATGCCGCCGGGCCCGCCGACGCCACGGGGATCACAGGACCACCAGCGGCAAGCGCTGTGAGCGCCCCTGCCGTGACGAGTGCGCGCTGACGCATGCGGGGTCCCCTTCCGATGACTGCCGATTTTGGTCTCCTGAGCCCGGTTCGAGAACTCGGGCACTTCGATGCGGTCAACGGTTGTGGTGCGAGGGGGGCGTGAGGCGGCCCGCACGCAGAAGCTTCAGCGTCCGGCAGTCCCTGACGGTGGTGCCTGGCGATGGTGCCGGTGAACCAGGACGCTCCGCCCTACGTGGTGATCTCCAACCCGTGGCGACTACAGAACAAGGGAGATGCCATGGAACGGTTCATGACTCTCATGGGCATGATGAACGACTCGGCCCCCCGTGGGCGCACGCCGCGTGCGGACGCCGAGCGGCACATACGTGGAGTGCTGGCCGCGAACGGTTACGACCCGGACCGAGGGGACACCGTGGCGCACGGTGTCCTGGGCAACATCTCCAACCTTCGTGCCGTCTTCGGGGAAAGGGGTGCCCGCAACGTCGCCGAAGAGGTCTTCATGCGGCCGGAGCTGACACAGTATTACCTGCGTCCGTCTTCCGACAGGGAGGCGCACGGGGTGGTCACCGACGTCGAAATGAGGTACTGGGGGCGCGAGAACCGGACCAATCCGTCAGAAGGTACCCGGGCCGCTGTCATGTTCGACCGGGACACCCGCATCGCGCTGCAGCAAGGCCAAGCCACGTTCAACAGGGAAGGCCACCTGCTGCTGGACCAGTACCGGGCGGAGATGAATCCGTCAGCCCACGCCCAAGCCTCCATGCACATGGCTCGGGCCTCTCAGCACCGTCAGTCTCACCAGCCTTCCTCATCCCCGGCCGGCACCACATACCCGGGGCAGTCTTCGGGCAGCCACAGGAGCCATGGGGGCCGCGGTCAGAAGCGCCGCTGACGAGTGGGTCCGCTCCCGGCTGTCCGGTGGTCCGCTCGCGTATGAACCTCCGCGCGGCATGAGTGGCAGTAGCCGAAGTCCGGTGCGCGGAAGGTGCGGTCGCAGCACGGATGCTCCTGAAGCGGTACCCCGCGGTACCCCGCGGTACCCCGCGGTACCCCGCGGTACCCCGCGGTACCCCGGCGGGGAAGCGGGGAGGGGCGGGTCAACTGCCGTGAGGCGATGGGAGAGCAGGCCCGCCGGGCTACGGAGAGGCCCGGCGGGCAACTGCGAGGTCGGCGCACGGCGTGCGGCCTCGGGATCCGCGCCGCGACGCAGCCAAGTGTCCACAGCGGGGGAGAGGCGGGCCACGTCCTTCTCCGACAGCAGGAGCCGGTCGTCGTCCCGGCGGGGCGCGGCGAGGAGACCACTGACTGCGGCGCTGCCTGCCGGACGGGGCCGTACGACGTGTGCGGGCGCCCCGGAAGCTGTGGACGACCGCTCAGCTGTGTCCGGGCCCGCTGCGCCGCTTGGGACGGCTGCGCTGGCTGATGGGCCTGCGCCGCCAGGGGCGCTTGCGGTGCCTGTTGCCCCGTAGCGCCTGGGACAGCGTAAATGCCGCCGCCCCGAGCCGTGCCCCCGTCCGCCTTCGGGCAGCGCCCCTTCGGGGCCGGGAGAGCGGCGCGCTCCGGGCGCGGGTTGTCGTACGACACCGTGTGCGTGTCGATCCGTCCATTTCCTCCCCGCCGCTCGGCGCGCCGCAGATACCTGCGAACCTCCAACTCGCGCAGCGCGGCGGTGATCCGGGTCTCACCCTCCGGGAAGCGGGCGGTCAGTGACGTGACGTCCACCCTGCTGCCGTCCGGTACCGACGGGATGCGCACGGCGGGTGCGATCGTGGGGAGCGAGAGTACGCGGTGCTGGGCGCGAGGTGGTTGCCGACCACGATGAAGCGTGCACGGTGCAGGAACCTTGCGTGCGTCAGACCATGAGCGCCGGAGTCGCGGGGCCTGCCCGGTGGCTCGGCGCCGCGGGGCACCGGCTCGGTGCTGCGGGCACCGATGTGTCGTGATGCCGATGACGACGGTAGGGCGCGCGGACAGGCACGTTGAGCTGCTGGACAGCCGTCGGGAAGGTCCTTGCTTCCTTGGTGGTCAGGCCCTCGTTCGGGATGGCAGTCCTGGCCGGGGTCGTTGCCTGTGTGGAGTTGCGGGTCGCGCCTGCGAGGTGTGACGCGTGACTCCGGCTGGGACCTATGCAACTCAACCGACTCGCAGTCCACCGAAGTTGATCACGTAAGCGCTCACGCGGGCGTACGCGGCGACGCAGGGCTGGTGGTCCGTAAGGCCGAGGTGACGTTGCCGTCGGCAGGAGCGAGTGGCGAGATCGGCCCATGTCAGCCGTTCCCCCTCGACAATCCGCGGTCGTGCATGCGACCGACGTCCATGTCCGGGACGGCCTCGGCCTCCTGGCTACAGGACCGGGAGAGGGCAACGGCCTCGGCACTCGTTTCACGGGGGTGTGGGGCTGGGGCGGGTCTTGGGAGTCGGCGTGGTCGACGGGCTCAACGGCGGTGCGGCCGGGCCGGGTGGTCACACCGGCTTCGCGGGCGTGGAATCCACCTTCCAGGGATCCCGCGGCAGAGCGGCATTGAGGAACTCGTTGTTCTCGCGGGCCCACTCCGCCATCGGATTGCCGACTCGGGGCGTACGCCAGTTGCCAGACTTCCGCCTCGTGCTCAAGTTCTGTTCCCACTGTTCGAGGTCGCTGCCCTGGTACAGCTGGGTGAGCATCGGCACGTCGTAGCGGATGCTGTAACGGCTGGGTCCTTTCCAGCCGTCTTCCGTGATTTTCGAGTACGCGCCCATGATGGCGGCGATGTACTGGATCGACCCCTCATCGGTGCTGAGCAGCTTCTCCCGTTCCGGGACGCTTCGCTGCGGCAGGTAGCCCCGCTCCTCGATCTGCCGGACGAGCGGGAAGTCGGCATGGACCTTGCCCGGTCCGAACGATGCATTCGGCACCTTCGTACCGATGCCTGTGCCGGCGAGCATGTCGGCCGGAATGTGTTTCACGTTCTTCATGGCCTCCCAGGCGATGGCCGCGGCGATCGCCTGATTCCACTTCCGGGCCTCCGCGATGATGCTCGCCCGGTGCATGTCCATCCAGCTCAACACCGCGTCCTCCTCGCGCGAGAACGGGGTGCCGTCGGGGCGCTGCCGGCCGGCGCGGGGCAACAGATTGGCGTCCCACAACTCTATGGAGAGTGCCGCCGGATCGGTGGGGGCCGGCTCGGCGGGCTGCGGCGTGGGCGTGGGCGACTCCGACAACTTTCAGAAGACGCCCTCGACAGTGCACAACTTCGCACTCGTCTTCGTCCGCTGCATGTGGTGCACCCGGCTCTGGCGCGTCTGCAACTCCGTCGACTGGCTGCGGGGACGTTCGGCCAGAGTGCGGATACGCAATGCGGGCGAGGTGTCGACGTGCATCCTGGTCAGCTCTTCCCACAGGTCTCCGGCGAGCTGTTCGAGCAGGAACGCGGCGCGCGCGTGGCCGCTCACCAGGGTGTCGAAGGCCGGCGTCTTGGCGCCGGAGAAGTGGGGGTCGTCCGCGGGGAAGCTCATGGCTTCCCCGGCATGGTCGCAAGCTTCGCCTGGGCGTCCTGAACCGCCTTGGTCAGCTGAGCCTGCAACGTGTGCCTGTCGGCACGTACGGCGTCATGGAAGCGGCGGGCGACAGGCCCCACCCAGGCGTCGTCGTCCATGATCCGGCACGAGGCGTCCAGCGCGCGCCAGCAGTCGTCCGACAGACGCTGGATTCGCTGCACGGTGCGTTGTGCCTCTTGACGGGCTCCATCGGGCATCTGCATCCCCCTCCTCCCGGAGGCTATGGCAGCCGCACCCCGGCGTCGTCCCCCCACTGGTTCGACGACGCCCTCAACTTTCGCGGTATGCGGGGACGTTGGTCCTGGAGGGGAGAGGGCGGGGGCCTGCCTTTCGATGCGCGCAGACACCGTGCACTGTCGCTGTCCTGGTGGAGCGCGCTGAGCCCCGGCGGCTCGCGATCAGCGTTCAGGACCACGGCGTGCGTCTCGTCGCGGACCTGGAGTCGGGTGACCTCCCGGTCCCACCACGAGAGATGCTTCACCTGGTCGACGAACCCCGCAAGGCCCTCCACCTCGACCCCCGCCACACCGACGACTTTCGCCATGCCCTGCCCTCCTGATGGGCGAGCCTGCCCACCTTCTCGCCATGGTCGGTATCCCGTTCGCTGCAAAGGTCGTCCGGCGGCGCGAGCGTGATTCGGAGCCGTCGGTGCAGGCCGCGAGCAGGGCGACGAGCCGTACCCAGACCGCGTTCGGTGCCCCGTCTTGCGAGACAGGGGCATCCGCCGGACTCCGCGGTTGCAGGTCATGCGAGGAGCCAGTGGAGATTCTCAGGAAGATTCCCTCAGGTCGGCGAGGGAGGACCTGATGACGTCCCTGTGATCCTGAAGATCATCCATCTCAAGCGCCCTCTCCAGGTAATAGATTGAACGGGAGTGGAGATGTGCGCATGCGATGCCGCACATGAGGATCAGGTCGATGCAAGCAGTCCGTGACTCCGTCTTTGTGCCCGTCTCCAGGATCTCGACGTAAGCGGGATACCCAAGTGAGACCTCATTCAGCATCGCTGTCTCGCTGGCCGGGCCGTAGACCCGTGGGTCCTCTTCGTCCACCGTTGCCGCAGAAATATCGGACAGGATTCCCAGGATCAGATCCTCGTTGTGCTCGGTGCTCCGCCACAGGCAATGCACCAGCGCGGTCGCGAGCGGTACAGCGGCTTCGCACAACAGGCCGTTGGCGAAAACGTACCGTTGTACCTGGTGAGCTGCGGAAGCGGCCGAGTCGCGATCGTTCGCCCCGCTGAGAGCGCGCACCGCCAGGTCGAGTCCGTCGGCGGCACCGGTTACTCCCTGGAGAGAACCCCAATCGTGCCTTCTAAGTTCAAGTTCCATTCGTTCTCCTGGGTGGATGCATCTGCCTAATCGTGGGCTCTTAGTATGTCGGAATCAAATACTGTGCCGGGTTCCTTGAAGGGGCCGCGTCCGTACAGTGATTCGCATGTGAGGCAGATGTTGATGGATTCGCCTGTTCGCGGGCGAACGGCTGACGTGAAGACGACCTTCGAAGGGTCGCCGCCCAGTCGATTGATGACGCTGGCTTCGGCGCACGCACCTCTTCCCAGCTCCCCCGACGCGCCGGCGGCGTATTGGCCGGTTTCTATGTTGTATCCACCAGTGACAGTGGCCGGCCGCTTTCGGTTGGACAGCTTCGCAGCTTCTTCTGCGTAGCTGTCCCGAAGCTCCTGGGCCCTGGTCATCAATTCGTCGTGGCTCAGCCCGGCACCGTCCTTCGGTCCGGGGCACGGACCAGGGCTGAGCCCTAGCGGGTCGGCCGCCGCGTGCGGGTTGCCCACATAAGTTATCGGATTCGGTGCCGGCTCCAGCCCCAGGGGATCCGGGCTGGCATACCGTGCTGTTTCCGGATCGTAATGGCGGAAGTAGTTGTAGTGCAGGCCCGTCTCCGGGTCGTAGTACTGCCCCGGGAAGCGCAGAGGGGTGTAGGTGGAACTGTCACTGTTCCATGCTGTCGTGCCCCACAGAGTTGACCGAGTGCGCCAGGCCACCCTGCCTTGTTCATCGACCAGTTCTCTGGGCGTGCCCACGAGATCGGTGACAACGGCATAGAAGCGAGCGTCTACCTCAAGTTTGGCCGCCTCATCAGCCAGGCGTTCAGTCTGGGTAAGCGCGGCGGTCCCGTCGTAGTCCCATGTCAAAGTCACCGGGTGGGGGAGAGCCGAGCCGGACGTCGTCTGCTCGATTAGTGTCGGACCGTCCCAGACGAAGAGTGTGGTCTCGACCCGTTGCTCGCCTGCCATGCGGTGTTTCGCCGTGCGGCGGCCCAGAGGGTCGTACTCGTAGCACCAAGTAGTTCCGTCCGGGGTCACGACGTGAGTCAGCCGGTCCTCCGCGTCCCAGTGGTACCGCCAGGTGGCGGGCTTCTTGGAAAGACGCGATTTCTGCCGCAAAGTGATGCGGCCGGCTTCGTCGTTCTGATAGCGAACACGGCCTGCGGCCTTGATCGCCGTGCCTTCGTACCTCCGCGCGCCGATCGACTCAGGGGCTGCATGGGTGCGCGGCCAGGTTGCTTCGGTCTGGTTCCCCGCCTCGTCGTACGCGTAGCGCTCTGTCCAGTTGCGGGCATGGACTGCGGTGACGCGGCCGACGGCGTCCAGGTCGAAGACGGTCCGGCCGGCGAGGTGGTCCTCGATCCCTGTCAGGTATCCGTCTGGTCGATAGCTGTACTTACGCTGCTGGATTGTGCTCTGCGCGGTCAGGGCCTGCTCGGTCAGACGTCCTGCTGAGTCCCACGATTGACTGAAAGTGAGGCCCTCCTCGCCGACTCGCCGTGCTGTCTCGCGGCCCGCGGTGTCGTGGGTGAAGGCAAGGGTGTGCCCGGACGCCGTCAGCGACGTGCGGTTGCCCGCCGGGTCGTATGTGCTTGTGGAGACGGCACCCGTCGGGGTGACGCGACGTGTTCGGCGGCCCACCGCGTCGTAAGAGTGGGTCAGTACACGGCCGTTGACCAGTTCGGCCTTGATGCGCCCGAGCTTGTCGCGTTGGAAGCGCAGGTCTGAGCCCGGACCGACCGCCTCCACCAGGCGGCCGGCGGAGTCGTACGCAAAGGTGGTCACTGCACCGGCCACGTCCCGGCGGATCGTGCGGCCGAGTGCATCCCTCTGGAAGGTGATCTCCTCACCCAGCGGCGTCGTCCGACGCACGAGACCCCCGCAAGCGTCCAGCTCGTACCGCTGCGTCCGGTTGTCGAAGTCCGTCTCCGCAGTCAGGCGACCTGCGGGATCGTAGGAGTAGTCCCAGTTCAGCCCCTGTGGGTTGGTGACCCGCGTCAACCGCAGTTCCGCGTCGTACGCGAACTCGTAGCGAACGCCTTCCGGGTCCGTGCGCGCTTTCAACGCATCGAAATGGGTGTACTCGTACCGGGTCTCGCCGCCCACCGCGTCCACATGACGGGTGCAGTTTCCCTCGCCGTCCCACTCCCAGAACTCTGTCGCGCCGTCGGGCGTCCGGCGTGAAGAAAGGTGTCCTTCGACCGTCCAGGTCAGCTCCGTGCAGGCTCCCAACGGATCGACGATCCGTACTGGGCGACCGAACGCATCGCGCGTATACCAGGTCGTCGCTCCCAAGGGGTCGGTGATCTCGACTGGGAGCCCCACCGCGTCACAGCGCACGGACGTGATCGCGCCCAGGGCATCTGTGACGGAGGAGATGTGGCCCTGGGCGTCGTAAACAAAACGGGTGGTGTGGCCTGTCGGGTCGGTCAACGCGGTGCGGTTGCCACTGGCGTCGTACTCCTGACGCCAGATCGCTCCGTCAGGGGCGATTGTCGTGATCGGAAGGCCGAGATCGTCCCGGTGGATCACCAGAGCCGTACCGTCAGGACGGGTGACGGTAGCCACGCGGCCCGCCTTGTCGTACGTGTATCGCGTCGTCCGGCCCAGCGCATCGGTACGCGAGACCGCACGGCCGAGCCCGTCCCGCTCGGTGCTGCTGCGGTGGCCCAGTGCATCGACCTCGCCGACCTTGTGTCCCTGCCGGTTGAACAGGTGCCGGGTCTTGTGGCCGGCGGGTGTTGTCACCGTCGTGACCCGGTGGCCCGTGGCCTCGTCCACGCCGTCGTAGTCGACGCGGATCTGCATGTGCCCCGCGGTGCCGCCCTCGGCGATGACGCGGTGGACGTTGTCGTACACGTAGTCGTAGCGCCGGTCGTTCGTGTCGGTCCACGAGATGATGCGCTGCTCGTCATCGTAGGAGAAGCGCAGCGGCAGCCCACAGGAGTTGGTGACCTGCGTCAGGTTGCCGTCGGTGTAGCCGTAACGCATCACCGTCGTGTCGGCGTCCGCGCCGGCCAGGGCCAGCGTCGTCACCCGGTCGTCCTCGACCGTCAGCCGCACCACGTAGCCGCCGCTGTGGACGAGGCGCACGGGCGCACCCGTCTGCGCGTCGTACTCGAAGGTGACGCTGTGGCCGTTGCGGTCCGTGAGCTGTTCGATCCGGGCCGTGCCGTCGCCCTCGGAGTCCGGCCCGCCCTCCGGCGGGGCGAAGTGGCGGACCCACCCCGTCTCCGGGTCCGTCAGCGTGTACCCGCCGTCCGGCGTCCGCTCCAGCGGCATGCGGGCCGCGCCCGCCGTCGGGAGCGTCGGTACCCCGGGAGCCGGGTGCGGGAACGACAGCAGGCGGCCGTCCTCCGCGACGAAGACGACGCCCTCCGCGTCGACTTCCAGCCGTTGGTCGACCGTGGACGACCACGAGGGACCGAACCAGTGGCCGAGCCGGCAGCCGGACTCCGCGTGCCGGGAGAAGACGAGCGGGAGCGAGCCGGGGAGTTCCAGGTCGGTCTGGGGCAGGAACATCAGTCCTGTGGACAGGTCGACCGGGTCGGTGCCGTTGGCGCACCTGCGCTCCGGGGGTGTCCCCGACTCGTGCGGGCCCTTCTTCCTGAGCCCCTTCCGCGCTGCCGACAGCTCCTTCACCGTCTTCGCGGCCCGCCCCGCCTTCGTCGCCAGCCCGGCGCCCTTGGTGCCCAGCAGCTCGGGGATGAGCCGCCCGGTGCCCTCGGCGGGGTCCTTCTGGAAGGCGTCCAGCATCTGCTTGCCCGCCCCGACCGGGTCGTTGGCCATGCGCATGATGCCCGTCGTCGTCGAGTTGAGGTTGGTGAGGTACTCGGCGGGGTGGGTGATGTTGTACGGGTCGGTGGGGTTGAGGCCGCGGGCGAAGTTCACCACGCCTGCCGCGCCCTTGACGATGCCGCCGGAGACGTGGACGGCGTCCAGCTTCAGTCCCTCCAGGCCGTCGCCCGCCTGGTCCCAGTAGTCGGGCTTGGGAGGGGCCGCGTCGCGGGCGGCCTTGACGGCCTTCTGGGCGACGCCCGCGGCCGTGTTCCGCTGGGAGCGGGCCTCCTTCAGCTGGTCCTCGGCGTCGTCCTTCTTGTCGTCCTTGTACTTGATGACGGCCTCGCGGGCCTGGCCCTGGGCCCACTCCACGGTGTGGGCGAAGTCCTCCAGTGCGCCGGCGGCCTTGCCGCAGGCCTCGGCGGCCTTGGTCCACTTCGCCGGCTCCAGGCCGACCTTGTCCCAGAACGCCTCGGCGGCCTTCCCCTTCAGCGTCCCCTTGGGGAGGCCCTTGAGGCCCTTGACGACGTTGTCGAAGGCGGTCTGGAAGTCCTTGAGGTGCTGGGCAGTCGAGCGGATCCGGCTCGGACTGCCGTAGACCAGCTTCTTGGGGTCCTCCGTCTCGTCGAGCTGGAGTTCGGCGGTCTCCGCTCCCATCCGGTTGGCCACCGAACGGGACTTCTCCCGGGTCCAGTCGGCGCCGCTCTCCCAGCCGGCGTCGTCCATCCGGTCGGCGCTCCAGTTGCCGAACCCCTCGACGCCGTCACCGACCTTCTCGGTCAGCTGCTCGGCCTTGTCCTCGACGGAGTCCGGTACGAAGTCCCGCCAGCCCATCAGCCCTGACCCCCCTGGTCGCCGTCCTGCTGCTGCGCGGCCTCCGTCCGCTGCTCGGGGGAGGGGCCGAAGTACTTGTCCTGCTGGGCGGCGACCTCCTCGTCGCTGACGCCGGCGGCCTCCTGGGCGATGTCCACGTACATGCCGCCGCGGCCCTTCGTCGTCAGCTCGCGGCCGGTGTCCTTCCAGTCCTGCGAGATGTCGTCGCCCGCCTGCCGGAAGGAGTCGCCGCTCCAGTCGGGCGCGTCCGGCGTCACGATGTCGCCCCAGCCCTGCTGGGCGACCTCCTCCTCGGTCGCGTGCGGGTTGCCCGTCAGCGAGTTCAGGCCGACCTTGAGGGCGCCCTCCGCGTAGTGGTCCTCCTCGTAGGCCATGCCCGCGGAGAGGCCGAGCTTCTCGGCGAGGGCGTTGGCGTTCTGGACGAGGGCGCGCACGCCCCACTCCCACTTCTCGCAGAAGTCCTCGAAGTCGGCCGACAGGCCGTGGTGCCCCATCTCCATGCCGGTGAGGGACAACTCCTCGAAGCCCGCGCCCTGGAGGGAGGACGTCGCGGAGCTGCCGGACTGCTTCAGCTCGTCGATGGCGCCCTTGAGGCCCTTCTCGATCAGGCCGAGGGACTCCTTGTTCCAGACGACGCCCTCGTCGCCGCTCCTGGGGTCACTCATCGGCCGCTCCGCTCGGCGGGGCCGGGCGCGTCCGTGTCCACGGCGGCCTCGTCCGGGACGATGCCCCGCACCGGCGGGAAGAGCATGGAGCCGTCCTCGTCGGCGACGTCGACGGCCACCCCGGTCGGGACCTCCAGGGCGGGGATCACCGCGTCCAGCAGGCGGGCGCCGAGGACGGAGACGTACTCCCACTCCTCGTCGGCCGCCGGCTCCCCGCGGCGGCCGGGACCGCCGCCCCGCTGCTGGCCGCGCTGCCGCGCGAACCGCGAAAGTGCCGCCTCGTCCGTGAAGGCGAAGATCCAGTGGATGCCGCCGTAGCTGCCCGCCATCGGGCGGGGCTCGCCGGCGGCGGGCCGTACAGTGGGCACCAGTACGGCAGTGCGGCGGAACTCGCCCACCAGTGCGGCGGGGTCACCCGTTCCGGCACGTGTGGCGGCTATCTCGTCCGGAAGCTCCATCCCCCGCCCCCTGCGTTCCCCGGCGTATCCGTTGTGTGAGCAGTCACCACGGTAAGCGTGAGCGGGTACGTTCACGCAAGGTCATCGCTGCTGATCATGGTGCCGGGCCACCCCCGGCGGGGCGGCGGGCGCGAACGGGCCGACCCGTGATAATGCCCGGATTGGCCAGCGCCAATCCCGCTGTGGCACACTGTCCAGGTTGCTCGGTTGAGTGCCGATGCTGCGCGCCTCCCGCCGGGAGGACCGGAAGCGAGTCCCAGGTATTCGTCGTCCCTCATCAGGGGCGGAAGTACGGGAATCTTCCGGGAAGCGTAGGAGGGGCTTCCAGCCAGGCACCCGGTGGGTTTCTCCCCCGGCTTCTTCCTTTTACGGAACCTTCGGGGCCGTCAGGCCGCGGAGGCGTATTCGTGCGGAGACGTGCGAGAGGGAAGCCGACACGCCCGACCGCGTGGGTCGCAGACCGCGCGGCAGGCGGGGCGAGAGACGGACGGGGTACCAGAGCGTGACGAGAGACAGGACTACGAAGTAGCCATGGCGGGACAGAAGATCCGCATCAGGCTCAAGGCCTACGACCACGAGGTCATCGACAACTCGGCGAAGAAGATCGTCGAGACGGTGACCCGCACGGGTGCGTCGGTCGCCGGCCCGGTGCCGCTGCCCACAGAGAAGAACGTGTACTGCGTCATCAAGTCGCCGCACAAGTACAAGGACGCGCGCGAGCACTTCGAGATGCGCACCCACAAGCGCCTGATCGACATCCTCGACCCGACTCCCAAGACCGTTGACTCGCTGATGCGCCTGGACCTCCCGGCCGGCGTCGACATCGAGATCAAGCTCTGAGGGGTGTCGTAGAAGATGGCTAAGCAGATCAAGGGCGTCCTGGGCGAGAAGCTCGGCATGACCCAGGTCTGGGACGACAACAACCGCGTCGTCCCCGTGACCGTCGTCAAGGCCGGGCCCAACGTCGTCACCCAGGTCCGCACCGCAGACAGGGACGGCTACGAGGCCGTCCAGATCGCCTTCGGCGAGATCGACCCGCGCAAGGTGAACAAGCCCCTCAAGGGCCACTTCGCCAAGGCCGACGTCACTCCCCGCCGCCACCTCGTGGAGATCCGCACCAACGACTCCGCCGAGTACACCCTCGGTCAGGAGCTGGGCGCGGACACCTTCGAGTCCGGCGTCAAGGTCGATGTGACCGGCAAGTCGAAGGGCAAGGGCTTCGCCGGCGGCATGAAGCGCCACGGCTTCCACGGCGGCAAGGCCTCCCACGGCGCGCACCGCGTGCACCGCAAGCCGGGCGCCATCGGTGGCTGCGCCACCCCGGGCCGTGTCTTCAAGGGCACCCGCATGGCCGGCCGGATGGGCAACGAGCGGGTCACCACCCAGAACCTGACCGTCCACGCCGTTGACGCGGAGAAGGGTCTGCTGCTCATCAAGGGCGCAGTCCCCGGTCCGAACGGCGGCCTCGTCCTGGTCCGTACCGCGGCCAAGGGGGCTTGAGGAACCGATGAGCACCATTGACATCCTTTCGCCGGCCGGCGAGAAGACCGGGACCGTCGAGCTCCCCGCGGAGATCTTCGACGTGCAGGTCAGCGTTCCGCTGATCCACCAGGTCGTCGTCGCCCAGCTGGCCGCGGCCCGCCAGGGCACGCACAAGACCAAGACCCGCGGCGAGGTCCGCGGCGGCGGCAAGAAGCCGTACCGCCAGAAGGGCACCGGCCGCGCCCGCCAGGGTTCGACCCGCGCTCCGCAGTTCGCCGGCGGTGGCACCGTGCACGGTCCCGTCCCGCGGGACTACGCGCAGCGGACCCCGAAGAAGATGAAGGCCGCCGCCCTGCGCGGTGCCCTCTCCGACCGGGCCCGTCACGGCCGCGTCCACGCCGTGTCCGGTGTGGTCGAGAGCGAGGTCTCCACCAAGGCGGCCAAGGCGCTGCTCGGCAAGGTCAGCGAGCGCAAGCATGTGCTGCTGGTCGCCGAGCGGAGCGACGAGCAGACCTGGCTGTCCGCCCGCAACCTGCCCCAGGTCCACATCCTGGAGCCGGGCCAGCTCAACACGTACGACGTGCTCGTCTCCGACGACGTGGTCTTCACCAAGGCCGCGTTGGAGTCCTTCGTCGCTGGCCCCAAGGCCGACACCGAAGGGAGCGAGGCCTGATGGCTACGCGTCACCCGAGCATTGCCTCCAAGGCAGCGAAGGCCGCGAAGGCCGCCCGCACCGCCAAGGCCGCCCGCCGGGCTGCCGAGGGACCGGGCCCGCTCGCGCCGGCCGAGCCGAGCAAGACCTTCACCGACCCGCGTGACCTGCTGCTGCGGCCGGTCGTCTCGGAGAAGAGCTACGCGCTGCTGGACGAGAACAAGTACACGTTCATCGTCGACCCGCGGGCGAACAAGACCCAGATCAAGCAGGCCATCGAAGAGGTCTTCTCGGTCAAGGTCGCCGGCGTGAACACGATCAACCGACAGGGCAAGCGCAAGCGCACCCGCACCGGTTACGGCAAGCGCGCCGACACCAAGCGCGCCATCGTGACCCTCGCCGAGGGCGACCGTATCGACATCTTCGGCGGCCCGGCCTCCTGACGGAGGCGGGGACGTTCTGAAGTCCGGAATATTCCGAGGACTGAGAAATGGGTATCCGCAAGTACAAGCCGACGACTCCTGGCCGTCGTGGCGCCAGCGTCGCCGACTTCGTCGAGATCACGCGGTCCACGCCGGAGAAGTCGCTGGTCCGCCCGCTGCACAACAAGGGCGGCCGTAACAACGCCGGCCGTGTGACCGCCCGCCACCAGGGCGGTGGCCACAAGCGCGCCTACCGCGTGATCGACTTCCGTCGGCACGACAAGGACGGCGTGCCGGCGAAGGTCGCGCACATCGAGTACGACCCGAACCGCACCGCGCGCATCGCGCTGCTGCACTACGTGGACGGCGAGAAGCGCTACATCCTCGCCCCCCGCGGCGTCCAGCAGGGCGACCGGGTCGAGAACGGTCAGGGCGCCGACATCAAGCCGGGCAACAACCTGCCGCTGCGCTACATCCCGGTCGGTACGACGATCCACGCGATCGAGCTGAACCCGGGTGGCGGCGCCAAGTTCGCGCGCTCCGCCGGTGCTTCGGTGCAGTTGCTGGCGAAGGAGGGCCGCATGGCCCACCTGCGCATGCCGTCCGGTGAGATCCGCCTGGTCGACGCCCGCTGCCGCGCCACCGTCGGCGAGGTCGGCAACGCCGAGCAGTCGAACATCAACTGGGGCAAGGCCGGCCGCATGCGCTGGAAGGGCGTCCGCCCGACCGTCCGCGGCGTGGTCATGAACCCGATCGACCACCCGCACGGTGGTGGTGAGGGTCGTACCTCCGGTGGCCGCCACCCGGTCTCGCCGTGGGGTCAGAAGGAGGGCCGTACGCGCTCGCCGAAGAAGGCCAGCAACAAGTACATCGTCCGCCGCCGCAAGACGAACAAGAAGCGCTAGGAGGCGGGTTTTAGATGCCGCGCAGTCTCAAGAAGGGGCCCTTCGTCGACGACCACCTCGCCAAGAAGGTGGACGTCCAGAACGACGCGGGCACCAAGAACGTCATCAAGACCTGGTCTCGCCGCTCGATGATCGTCCCGGCCATGCTGGGCCACACGATCGCGGTGCACGACGGCCGCAAGCACGTCCCGGTGTTCGTCACCGAGTCGATGGTCGGCCACAAGCTCGGCGAGTTCGCGCCGACCCGCACCTTCCGCGGCCACGTCAAGGACGACCGCAAGTCGCGTCGTCGTTGACGGGCGGGGTGTGTAGATCATGACTGACACCGAAGGGACAACCATGGAAGCCAGGGCCTCCGCGCGCTATGTGCGCGTCACGCCCATGAAGGCCCGCCGGGTGGTGGACCTTGTCCGTGGCATGAATGCCACGGAGGCTCAGGCGGCCCTGCGTTTCGCCCCGCAGGCCGCGAGCGTGCCCGTGGGCAAGGTGCTGGACAGCGCCATCGCCAACGCCGCGCACAACTACGACCACACGGATGTCGACAACCTCGTCATCTCCGAGGCCTACGTCGACGAGGGCCCGACCCTGAAGCGGTTCCGGCCGCGCGCCCAGGGCCGCGCCTACCGGATCCGTAAGCGGACGAGCCACATCACCGTGGTCGTGAGCAGCAAGGAAGGAACCCGGTAATGGGCCAGAAGGTAAACCCGCACGGGTTCCGGCTCGGCATCACCACCGACTTCAAGTCGCGCTGGTACGCCGACAAGCTCTACAAGGACTACGTCAAGGAAGACGTCGCGATCCGCAAGCTGCTCACCCAGGGCATGGAGCGGGCCGGCATCTCCAAGGTGGAGATCGAGCGCACGCGTGACCGCGTCCGCGTCGACGTCCACACCGCCCGCCCGGGCATCGTCATCGGCCGCCGCGGCGCCGAGGCCGACCGCCTGCGGGGCAACCTGGAGAAGCTCACCGGCAAGCAGATCCAGTTCAACATCCTCGAGGTGAAGAACCCCGAGACGGACGCGCAGCTCGTGGCCCAGGCGGTCGCCGAGCAGCTCTCCTCCCGGGTCTCCTTCCGCCGTGCCATGCGCAAGAGCATGCAGACGTCGATGAAGGCCGGTGCCAAGGGCATCAAGATCCAGTGCGGCGGCCGTCTCGGCGGTGCCGAGATGTCGCGCTCGGAGTTCTACCGCGAGGGCCGGGTGCCGCTGCACACCCTGCGTGCCAACGTCGACTACGGCTTCTTCGAGGCCCGGACGACCTTCGGCCGCATCGGTGTGAAGGTGTGGATCTACAAGGGTGACGTCAAGAACATCTCCGAGGTGCGGGCCGAGAACGCCGCGGCGCGTGCGGGCAACCGTCCGTCGCGCGGTGGCAACGACCGTCCCCGGCGGGGTGGCGAGCGTCGCGGCCGCAAGCCGCAGCAGAACCAGCAGGCCGAGGCTCCCAAGGCGGAGTCCGTGACGCCCGCCGGTGCTGCCGCCGAGCCGAGCGCTTCCGGAAAGGAGAGCTGACCCATGCTGATCCCGCGCAGGGTCAAGCACCGCAAGCAGCACCACCCGAAGCGCACGGGTATGGCCAAGGGTGGTACCGAGGTCGCCTTCGGCGAGTACGGGATCCAGGCCGTCACCGGCGCCTACGTGACGAACCGGCAGATCGAGGCAGCTCGTATCTCCATGACCCGTCACATCAAGCGTGGTGGCAAGGTGTGGATCAACATCTACCCGGACCGCCCGCTGACGAAGAAGCCCGCCGAGACCCGCATGGGTTCCGGTAAGGGTTCGCCGGAGTGGTGGATCGCGAACGTCAAGCCGGGGCGCGTGATGTTCGAGCTGTCCTACCCGAACGAGAAGATTGCTCGTGAGGCGCTCACCCGCGCAGCTCACAAGCTTCCGATGAAGTGCCGCATCGTGCGGCGCGAGGCAGGTGACGCGTGATGGCGGCCGGAACCAAGGCGTCCGAGCTGCGCGAGCTGGGCGACGAGGAGCTTGTGAGCAAGCTCCGCGAAGCCAAGGAAGAGCTGTTCAACCTCCGCTTCCAGGCGGCGACCGGACAGCTTGAGAACCACGGCCGGCTCAAGGCCGTCCGCAAGGACATCGCCCGGATCTACACCCTGATGCGTGAGCGCGAGCTGGGCATCGAGACGGTGGAGAGCGCCTGATGAGCGAGACGAACGTGACAGAGAAGACAGAGCAGCAGCGCGGCTTCCGCAAGACCCGGCAGGGTCTGGTCGTCAGCGACAAGATGGACAAGACCGTCGTCGTCGCCGTCGAGGACCGCGTGACGCACGCGCTGTACGGCAAGGTCATCCGCCGTACGAACAAGCTCAAGGCGCACGACGAGCAGAACGCTGCCGGTGTCGGCGACCGCGTCCTCCTGATGGAGACCCGGCCGCTGTCCGCCACCAAGCGCTGGCGCATCGTCGAGATCCTCGAGAAGGCCAAGTAGGCGATTTCCCGCGAGGGAATCGGCATGAATGCTGCCTGGAGCCCGTCCCGGGTTCGCAGGTTCGTTCCGCCAGGCTCGGCAGGGGTCGCCCGATGAGGGAGATCCCTGCCGGGAACCGGCAGACATACAGGAGATAGACGTGATCCAGCAGGAGTCCCGGCTTCGCGTCGCCGACAACACGGGTGCCAAGGAGATCCTCACCATCCGTGTGCTCGGCGGTTCAGGCCGGCGCTACGCGGGCGTCGGTGACGTCATTGTCGCTACCGTCAAGGACGCGATCCCCGGTGGGAACGTGAAGAAGGGCGACATCGTCAAGGCCGTCATCGTGCGCACCGTCAAGGAGCGCCGCCGTCCGGACGGTTCGTACATCCGGTTCGACGAGAACGCCGCCGTCATCCTCAAGAACGACGGCGACCCTCGCGGCACCCGCATCTTCGGCCCGGTGGGCCGCGAGCTGCGCGAGAAGAAGTTCATGAAGATCATCTCGCTCGCGCCGGAGGTGCTGTGACCATGAAGATCAAGAAGGGCGACCTGGTTCAGGTCATCACCGGTAAGGACAAGGGCAAGCAGGGCAAGGTCATCGTGGCCTACCCCCGCGAGGACCGCGTCCTGGTCGAGGGTGTCAACCGGGTCAAGAAGCACACGAAGGCCGGTCAGACGGCCCGCGGTTCGAAGACCGGCGGCATCGTGACGACCGAGGCCCCCATCCACGTCAGCAACGTTCAGCTGGTCGTGGAGAAGGACGGCAACAAGGTCGTGACCCGCGTCGGATACCGCTTCGACGACGACGGCAACAAGATCCGCGTTGCCAAGCGGACCGGTGAGGACATCTGATGACTGCCACCACCACTCAGGCCCCCCGCCTGAAGCAGCGCTACCGCGCAGAGATCCAGGGCAAGCTGCAGGAAGAGTTCTCGTACGAGAACGTCATGCGGATCCCGGGTCTGACCAAGATCGTGGTCAACATGGGTGTGGGCGACGCCGCCCGCGACTCCAAGCTGATCGAGGGCGCCATCAAGGACCTCGCCACGATCACCGGTCAGAAGCCGGCCGTCACCAAGGCCCGCAAGTCCATCGCGCAGTTCAAGCTGCGTGAGGGGCAGCCGATCGGCGCCCACGTGACGCTGCGCGGCGACCGGATGTGGGAGTTCCTGGACCGCCTGCTGTCCCTCGCACTGCCGCGCATCCGCGACTTCCGCGGACTGTCGCCCAAGCAGTTCGACGGGCGGGGCAACTACACCTTCGGTCTCACGGAGCAGGTCATGTTCCACGAGATCGACCAGGACAAGATCGACCGGGTCCGGGGCATGGACATCACCGTGGTCACCACGGCGACCAGCGACGACGAGGGTCGTTCCCTGCTTCGTCACCTCGGCTTCCCGTTCAAGGAGAACTGACCATGGCGAAGAAGGCTCTGATCTCCAAGGCCAGCCGCAAGCCGAAGTTCTCGGTGCGTGCCTACACGCGCTGCCAGCGCTGCGGCCGTCCCCACTCCGTCTACCGCAAGTTCGGCCTGTGCCGCGTGTGCCTTCGCCAGATGGCGCACCGTGGCGAGCTGCCGGGCGTGACCAAGAGCTCCTGGTAGTCCCACCCGGCGGCCCGACCGGCACCCCTGACGGGGTGCCCTGGGGCAGCGGGTATTTGGGGATTGCTCGAAGCTCTCGGTAAGCTGAAAAGTCGCTTACTACGCCGTAGGTCCCCCGCGACGCACCCGTCCTGTCGTCGGCCGCAAGGCCGGCGGACGGGGAGAGGGACGACGCAGACAGGGAAACCCCGGCGAGAGAGGCCGAAGGCCATCACATGACCATGACCGATCCGATCGCAGACATGCTGACACGTCTGCGGAACGCGAACTCGGCGTACCACGACACCGTCGAGATGCCGCACAGCAAGATCAAGTCGCACATCGCGGAGATCCTCCAGCAGGAGGGCTACATCACCGGCTGGCGGACCGAGGAGGCCCAGGTGGGCAAGAGCCTCGTCCTGGAGCTGAAGTTCGGCCCGAACCGCGAGCGCTCGATCGCCGGCATCAAGCGGATCTCGAAGCCGGGTCTGCGGGTCTACGCAAAGTCCACCAACCTGCCGAAGGTGCTGGGCGGTCTCGGCGTGGCGATCATCTCCACGTCGCACGGCCTGCTCACCGACAGGCAGGCAGGCAAGAAGGGCGTGGGCGGGGAAGTCCTCGCCTACGTCTGGTAACGGAAGGGAACGGAGGTAAAGCCATGTCGCGAATCGGCAAGCTCCCCATCCAGGTTCCCGCCGGTGTGGACGTCACCATCGATGGCCAGACGGTCGCGGTGAAGGGCCCCAAGGGCTCGCTCTCGCACACCGTTGCCGAGCCCATCGAGATCGCCTCGGGCGAGGACGGCGCACTCGTCGTCAGCCGCCCGAACGACGAGAGCCGGAACAAGGCCCTGCACGGTCTGTCCCGCACGCTGGTGGCGAACATGATCACTGGCGTGACCACGGGATTCACCAAGGACCTCGAAATCAGCGGTGTCGGCTACCGCGTCCAGGCGAAGGGCTCCGACCTGGAGTTCTCGCTGGGCTACAGCCACCCGATCCTGGTGGAGGCCCCGGAAGGGGTTTCCTTCAAGGTCGACTCCCCGACCAAGTTCACGGTCGAGGGCATCGACAAGCAGGTGGTCGGCGAGGTCGCCGCGAAGATCCGCAAGCTGCGGAAGCCCGACCCCTACAAGGCCAAGGGCGTGAAGTACGCGGGCGAGACCATCCGCCGCAAGGTCGGAAAGGCTGGTAAGTAAGCCATGGCATACGGCGTGAAGATCGCCAAGGGGGACGCCTACAAGCGGTCCGCCACCAAGCGCCGCCACCTTCGCATCCGCAAGAAGGTCTCGGGCACTTCCGAGCGCCCCCGTCTTGTGGTGACGCGCACCAACCGCGGTATCACCGCCCAGGTGATCGACGACGTCGCCGGCCACACCGTGGCCTCCGCGTCGCACCTGGACGGCGCCATCCGCGGCGGTGAGGGTGACAAGAGCGCCCAGGCCCAGCAGGTCGGTTCCCTGGTCGCCGAGCGCGCGAAGGCCGCGGGTGTCGAGGCTGTCGTCTTCGACCGTGGCGGTAACAAGTACGCAGGGCGGATTGCCGCTCTGGCTGACGCCGCCCGCGAGGCCGGGCTCAAGTTCTGAGCCCCGGTTCCGTGAGCTAGCGGACAAAGAGAGAGGTAATTCCAATGGCTGGACCCCAGCGCCGCGGTGGCGGCGCCGGTGGCGGCGAGCGGCGGGACCGTAAGGGCCGGGACGGCGGCGCTGCCGCCGAGAAGACCGCGTACGTTGAGCGCGTCGTCGCGATCAACCGTGTCGCCAAGGTTGTGAAGGGTGGTCGTCGCTTCAGCTTCACCGCGCTGGTCGTGGTGGGCGACGGTGACGGCACCGTGGGTGTCGGGTACGGCAAGGCCAAGGAGGTGCCGGCCGCCATCGCCAAGGGTGTGGAGGAGGCCAAGAAGCACTTCTTCAAGGTCCCGCGTATCCAGGGCACCATCCCGCACCCGATCCAGGGTGAGGAAGCCGCGGGTGTCGTGCTGCTCAAGCCGGCCTCGCCCGGTACCGGTGTGATCGCCGGTGGCCCGGTGCGTGCCGTGCTGGAGTGCGCGGGCATCCACGACGTGCTGAGCAAGTCGCTCGGCTCGGCGAACCCGATCAACATCGTGCATGCCACGGTGGCGGCGCTCCGCGGGCTCCAGCGCCCGGAGGAGATCGCGGCCCGCCGTGGTCTGCCGCTGGAGGACGTGGCCCCTGCGGCTCTGCTGCGGGCGCGTGCTGGGGTGAGCGCGTAATGGCTCGCATCCAGATCACGCAGACCCGTTCCGTCATCGGGACCAAGCAGAACCACCGTGACACGCTGCGGACCCTCGGTCTCAAGCGCGTCAACGACGTGGCCGTCCGCGAGGACAACGCCGTCGTGCGCGGTCAGGTGCACACCGTGCGCCACCTCGTGACGGTCGAGGAGGTCGACTGACATGGGTGACAACCCGCTGAAGGTCCACAACCTCCGTCCGGCCCCCGGGGCCAAGACCGCCAAGACCCGCGTGGGTCGCGGTGAGGCCTCCAAGGGCAAGACGGCGGGCCGTGGCACCAAGGGCACCAAGGCCCGGTACCAGGTTCCGGAGCGCTTCGAGGGTGGGCAGATGCCGCTGCACATGCGGCTGCCCAAGCTCAAGGGCTTCAACAACCCGGCGCACAAGCAGTTCCAGGTCGTGAACCTGGACAAGCTGGCCGCCCTCTACCCCGAGGGTGGTGAGGTCACGGTGGCCGACCTGGTCGCCAAGGGCGCCGTACGCAACAACGAGTTGGTCAAGGTGCTCGGCTCCGGTGACGTCTCGGTCGCGCTGACGGTGACCGTCGACAAGGTCTCCGGCTCCGCCAAGGAGAAGATCACCGCCGCCGGCGGCACCGTCACCGAGCTCCTGTGAGTTCGTTGACCAGGTGAACGACAGGCCGGGGATGTCCCAACGGGACATCCCCGGCTGGTCGTTTGCCCCGGCCGGTCGTTTCCGGGCTGGTCGTTTCTCCGTGGTGCCGTCGCCGGTAAGGTGGCACCACCGTTGATTTCTGTCGATCCTCAAGACCGTCACCTCTCGCGCACTCAAGAACGCGGGGGGCGCAGGAGGCACCGTGCTCACCGCGTTCGCCCGGGCGTTCCAGACGCCCGACCTGCGCAAGAAGCTGCTCTTCACGCTCGGCATCATGGTGCTCTTCCGGATCGGAGCGCACGTCCCGGTGCCGGGCGTCAGCTATGAGAACGTCCAAGCGTGCATGGACGAGGCCAAGGGCGCGCAGGGCCTCTTCGGCCTGGTCAACATGTTCAGTGGCGGCGCGCTGCTCCAGATCACCGTCTTCGCGCTCGGGATCATGCCGTACATCACGGCGAGCATCATCCTGCAGCTGCTGGTCGTGGTCATCCCGCGTCTGGAGGCCCTGAAGAAGGAGGGGCAGGCCGGACAGGCGAAGATCACGCAGTACACGCGTTATCTGACCGTGGCGCTCGCCATCCTCCAGGCCACCGGTCTGGTCGCCACAGCGCGCAGCGGCAGCCTCTTCCAGAACTGCAGCGTCGCCAGCGAGATCATCCCGAACCAGTCGATCTTCACCACCGTCGTGATGGTCATCACGATGACCGCCGGTACCGGCATGATCATGTGGCTCGGTGAGCTGATCACCGACCGCGGTATCGGCAACGGCATGTCCATCCTGATGTTCACCTCCATCGCCGCCGGTTTCCCCGGCGCGCTGTGGGCCATCAAGAAGCAGGGCAAGCTCGCCGACGGCTGGATCGAATTCGGCGCCGTCATCGTCTGCGGTCTCGCGATGGTCGCTCTCGTGGTGTTCGTGGAGCAGGCCCAGCGCCGCATTCCCGTGCAGTACGCGAAGCGGATGATCGGGCGCCGCAGTTACGGCGGAACCTCGACCTACATTCCGCTCAAGGTCAACCAGGCGGGTGTGATTCCCGTCATCTTCGCATCGTCGCTGCTCTATATTCCGGCCCTGATCGTGCAGTTCAGCGGCTCGCAGGCAGGCTGGGCCCAGTGGATCCAGGCGCATTTCGTCAAGGGTGACCACCCTCTCTACATTGCGACCTATTTCCTGCTGATCGTCTTCTTCGCCTTCTTCTATGTGGCCATCTCCTTCAACCCCGAAGAAGTGGCCGACAACATGAAGAAGTATGGTGGCTTCATCCCGGGCATCCGGGCTGGTCGTCCCACCGCGGAGTACCTGAGCTACGTGCTGAACCGCATCACGTGGCCCGGCTCTCTGTACCTGGGCCTGATCGCACTGGTGCCGACCGTCGCGCTGATCTTGTTCAACGCCAACCAGAACTTCCCGTTCGGCGGAACGAGCATCCTGATCATCGTGGGCGTCGGTCTCGAAACCGTGAAGCAGATCGAGAGCCAGCTTCAGCAGCGCCATTACGAAGGGTTCCTCCGCTGATGCGTATCGTCCTCGTCGGACCGCCTGGTGCGGGCAAGGGAACGCAGGCCGCCTTCCTCGCGAAGAACCTCGCCATTCCGCACATCGCCACCGGCGACCTCTTCCGCGCCAACATGAGCCAGGGGACCGAGCTCGGCCGCAAGGCCAAGGAGTACATGAGCGCCGGCCAACTGGTTCCGGACGAGATCACCATCGGCATGGCCAAGGACCGGATGGCCCAGCCGGACGCCGAGGACGGCTTCCTGCTCGACGGGTTCCCGCGCAACATCGCTCAGGCCAAGGCGCTGGACGCCTACCTGGAGGAGGCGGGCCGGAAGCTGGACGCGGTCCTGGACCTGGAGGTCCCCGAGGACGAGGTCGTCAAGCGGATCGCCGGTCGGCGCATCTGCCGCAACGACAGCAGCCACGTCTTCCACGTCGAATACAGCACTCCCAAGACCGACGGCGTGTGCGACGTGTGCGGTGGCGAGCTCTACCAGCGCGAGGACGACCGCGAGGAGACCGTGCGCAAGCGGCTGGAGGTCTACCACAGCGAGACCGAGCCGATCATCGACCACTACAAGGCGCAGGGGCTCGTCACCACGATCTCCGCGCTGGGCGCGGTCGGCGAAGTGACGGAGCGGGCGATGAGTGCGCTGGGGCGCTCGGACTCCTGACCGCACGTGGGGACGCGGCCGCGCAGCGGTGCGGCGGCGTCCCGTGGCCTGACGGTCGTCCGCCTCGGCGGCCGATCCGATGTGGGGGCCGGGCGTCCGCCCGGCCCCCACATCGTGCCCGGCCCGGTGCCGGCGCGGTGAGGCGCCGCACCCCACCGGGCCAGGGGCGCGGCGAACTGCCCGGACGGACCACGGCGGCACCGCCCCGGCGAGGTGCCTGGCAGACTTGACGAGCAGCAACTAGACAACCGGTCGGGACCGGCGTGGGCCGGTCAGGGAAGGCGGAAGGCGTCATGGTCGAGATCAAGACCCCGGAGCAGATCGCGAAGATGCGCGAGGCGGGGCTGGTCGTCGCCGCGATGCACGAGGCCTGCGCGGCCGCGGCCGTGCCGGGTGCCACCACCAAGGACCTGGACGAGGTCGCCGCGAAGGTGCTGGCCGACCACGGGGCCAAGCCGAACTTCCTCGGCTACGGCGGCTTCCCCGGCAACATCTGCACCTCGGTCAACGACGTCGTCGTCCACGGAATCCCCAGCAAGGAGACCGTTCTCAAGGCCGGTGACCTGCTGTCCATCGATGCGGGAGCCATCATCGACGGCTGGCACGGCGACGCCGCGCTGACCGTCTTCGTCGGCGAGGGCCACTCCGCCGAGCTGCACGAGCTCAGCCGGGTGACCGAGGAGTCCATGTGGGCGGGGATCGCCGCCATGCGCAAGGGCAACCGGCTGGTGGACATCTCCAAGGCGATCGAGAGCTACATCCGGCGGCAGCCGCGTCCGGCCGGCGGCAAGTACGGGATCATCGAGGACTACGGCGGGCACGGCATCGGTTCGCAGATGCACATGGACCCGCATCTGCTGAACTACGTCGAGCGGCGGCGGGGCCGGGGCCCCAAGCTGGTGCCGGGCATGTGCCTGGCGATCGAGCCGATGGTGAGCCTGGGCACGGCGCGCACGCACGTGCTCTCGGACGACTGGACGGTCAAGACGAACGACGGCACCTGGTCCTCCCACTGGGAGCACTCGATCGCCCTCACGGAGCAGGGTCCGCTGGTGCTCACCGCCCGTGACGGCGGCCGGGCCAAGCTAGCGGAGCTCGGGGTCGAGGCGGCACCGGACCCGCTGGGCTGAGGGAGCCGCACCTGCATCGCGGAGGAATAAACAGGCGCCCGAGTGGGGATACTGCCCGGATTCGTCTTTCTGGACCCGGTGTCGTAGACTGGCTCGTCGGCCCAGGTATACCCGTATGCAACCGGAGCGCCAGGGCCTCCCAGGTAGCCGATCCCGGAAGGTGAAGCGCTCAAGCATGGCCAAAAAACAAGGGGCCATCGAGATCGAGGGCACCGTCGTCGAGTCTCTCCCGAACGCGATGTTCAAGGTGGAGCTCCAGAACGGGCACCAGGTCCTCGCGCATATCAGCGGCAAGATGCGGATGCACTACATCCGTATCCTTCCCGACGACCGGGTCGTGGTGGAGCTGTCTCCCTACGACCTGACGCGCGGACGGATCGTCTACCGCTACAAGTAGATCGACAGATCGTGCCGGTTTCCCCGCTTCCGTGAGGCCTGTGGGGAGAAGGCCAGACCCGGAGAACCTCACCACATGAAGGTCAAGCCGAGCGTCAAGAAGATCTGCGACAAGTGCAAGGTGATCCGCCGTCACGGCCGGGTCATGGTGATCTGCGACAACCTGCGCCACAAGCAGCGCCAGGGCTGACGCACACGACCTGCCTTTCGCAAGACTTCGCGCGACGCGAGCAACACATCACCACAGCAGGGCCCGGCACCGGTCACGGTGTCGACACCCCCGGTCGGAGGCCGGGGACCGGACTCCTCTCCGAGGAAGTCGGGAACGGCGCTGCTGCAGACCTCCGACGACAACATCAGGAGCCACATTCATGGCACGCCTCGCCGGCGTCGACCTTCCGCGCGAGAAGCGCGTCGAGGTCGCCCTCACCTACGTCTTCGGCATCGGCCGCACCCTTGCCCAGCAGACCCTGCGCGAGACCGGGGTCAGCCCGGACACCCGCGTCCGGGACCTGGGCGAGGACGAGCTGGTCCAGCTCCGCGAGTACGTGGACAACAACCTCCAGGTCGAGGGTGACCTCCGCCGTGAGATCCAGGCCGACATCCGCCGCAAGGTCGAGATCGGCTGCTACGAGGGTCTGCGCCACCGGCGCGGTCTCCCCGTCCACGGCCAGCGCACCAAGACCAACGCCCGCACCCGTAAGGGCCCGCGTCGCGCCATCGCCGGCAAGAAGAAGCCGGGCAAGAAGTAGTCCGCACCGGACACGCTGCAAGCGGTCCGCGTAGTAGGACCGACCACCTCACGGGAGTTGTACCCATATGCCTCCGAAGGGCCGTACGGCCGGCGCCAAGAAGGTGCGCCGCAAGGAGAAGAAGAACGTCGCCCACGGGCACGCTCACATCAAGAGCACGTTCAACAACACGATCGTCTCGATCACCGACCCCACCGGCAACGTGATCTCCTGGGCCTCGGCCGGCCACGTCGGCTTCAAGGGCTCGCGGAAGTCGACGCCGTTCGCTGCGCAGATGGCCGCCGAGAATGCGGCGCGCCGCGCGCAGGAGCACGGCATGCGCAAGGTGGACGTCTTCGTCAAGGGTCCCGGCTCCGGCCGTGAGACCGCGATCCGCTCCCTCCAGGCCACCGGCCTGGAGGTCGGCTCCATCCAGGACGTGACCCCCACCCCGCACAACGGCTGCCGCCCGCCGAAGCGTCGCCGAGTCTGACAACTGAAGTAGGAGATCACCACACATGGCGCGTTACACCGGGGCCGACTGCAAGCGTTGCCGTCGGGAGAAGCAGAAGCTCTTCCTCAAGGGAGCTAAGTGCGAGAGCGCGAAGTGCCCGATCGAGATCCGTCCTTACCCCCCGGGTGAGCACGGACGCGGGCGCACCAAGGACTCCGAGTACCTGCTGCAGAAGCGTGAGAAGCAGAAGGCCGCCCGGATCTACGGTGTCCTCGAAAAGCAGTTCCGCGGATACTTCAACGAGGCCAACCGGCTCCAGGGCAAGACGGGTGACAACCTGCTCCGCATCCTGGAGACCCGTCTGGACAACGTCGTGTACCGGGCCGGCTTCGCCAAGTCCCGCGACCACGCACGTCAGCTCGTCAAGCACGGTCACATCGCGGTGAACGGTCGCAAGACCGACATTCCCTCGGCGCGGGTGTCCGTCAACGACATCGTCGAGGTCCGCGGCTCCTCCCGTACCCTCGCCCCCTTCCAGGTGGCGGTGGCGGAGGCCGGCGAGAAGACGGTTCCGGCGTGGCTGGAGGCCATCCCCTCGAAGCTGCGCATCCTCGTCCACTCGCTGCCCGAGCGCCAGGTGATCGACACCCAGGTGCAGGAGCAGCTCATCGTGGAGCTGTACTCGAAGTAAGTCGGGCGGCTCCTGGCTTCGGTGCTCGGTCTGCGAGCTCGTCCCCGGCCCGGCTTGGGGTTCGGGGATCACTCCCCGAGGGGACGCAGTATCGACACCCAGGTGCAGGAGCGGCTCATCGTGGAGCTGTACTCGAAGTAATCATCACGGAGCTGTACTCGAAGTAGTCGGGTTCGGCTCACCGGGTGGGGGCGGTTCGGCTGCGTTGCTGCGTTTCGGCGTTGCTGCTTTGCAGCGTCGCGACGTTTCAGCCGAGCCGCCCGTACCCTTGCAGTACCGGCATCAAATAGCGGTTGCCGAAAACTGGAGGCACACATCACATGCTGATCGCTCAGCGCCCATCCCTGACCGAAGAGGTCGTCGACGAGTTCCGCTCCCGGTTCGTGATCGAGCCGCTGGAGCCCGGCTTCGGCTACACCCTCGGTAACTCCCTGCGCCGTACGCTCCTCTCCTCGATCCCGGGTGCGGCGGTCACGTCCATCCGCATCGACGGCGTGCTGCACGAGTTCTCCACCGTGCCGGGCGTCAAGGAGGACGTCACCGACCTGATCCTGAACATCAAGTCCCTCGTCGTCTCCTCGGAGCACGACGAGCCGGTCGTGATGTACCTGCGCAAGCAGGGCCCGGGCCTGGTCACCGCCGCGGACATCGCGCCGCCGGCCGGTGTCGAGGTGCACAACCCGGACCTGGTCCTCGCCACGCTCAACGGCAAGGGCAAGCTGGAGATGGAGCTGACGGTCGAGCGCGGCCGCGGCTACGTCTCCGCCGTGCAGAACAAGCAGGTCGGCCAGGAGATCGGCCGCATCCCGGTCGACTCGATCTACTCGCCCGTCCTCAAGGTCACCTACAAGGTCGAGGCGACCCGTGTCGAGCAGCGCACCGACTTCGACAAGCTGATCGTCGACGTCGAGACCAAGCAGGCCATGCGGCCCCGCGACGCCATGGCGTCGGCCGGCAAGACGCTGGTGGAGCTGTTCGGTCTGGCGCGCGAGCTCAACGTCGACGCCGAGGGCATCGACATGGGCCCGTCGCCGACGGACGCCGCGCTCGCCGCCGACCTGGCGCTGCCGATCGAGGAGCTGGAGCTCACCGTCCGGTCGTACAACTGCCTCAAGCGCGAGGGCATCCACTCGGTGGGCGAGCTGGTGGCCCGCTCCGAGGCGGACCTGCTCGACATCCGCAACTTCGGTGCGAAGTCGATCGACGAGGTCAAGGCGAAGCTGGCCGGCATGGGCCTGGCACTGAAGGACTCGCCCCCCGGATTCGACCCGACCGCTGCGGCCGACGCGTTCGGTGCCGATGACGACGCCGACGCCGGCTTCGTGGAGACCGAGCAGTACTGAGGTCTTCGGCCTCCGGCGCGGGGCGGACCTGAGCGTCTGCCGTGTCGCTGTCGTCGGGGAGCTGCGGGCCGGCTGCGGCCTGCCGCTCCCACGCGGCGAAGCCGCATGGGAGCACAGCCCCGCGCCCCTTCGGGGGCGCACCCCGCGTCCCTCTCGGGGCGCGGGTCCGTATCCCCGGTACCTGATACGGCCGGGACTGCCGTCGGTTCCTGACACGGCCGACGCAGGAACAACGAAGGAGAAGCACCATGCCGAAGCCCACCAAGGGTCCCCGTCTGGGCGGCAGTGCCGCGCACCAGAAGGCGATGCTGGGCAACCTGGCGACCGCGCTGTTCGAGCACGGCCGCATCACGACGACCGAGGCGAAGGCCCGCCGCCTGCGTCCGGTCGCCGAGCGTCTGATCACCAAGGCGAAGAAGGGCGACCTGCACAACCGTCGGCAGGTCATGCGCACCGTCCTCGACAAGAGCGTCGTGCACACCCTCTTCACCGAGATCGGTCCGCGGTACGAGAACCGTCCCGGTGGCTACACCCGCATCACCAAGATCGGCCCGCGTCGTGGCGACAACGCCCCGATGGCGGTCATCGAGCTGGTCGAGGCGCTGACGGTGCAGCAGACCGCGGTCGGCGAGGCCGAGGCCGCCACCAAGCGTTCCGCGAAGGACGCCGCCGGTGACGAGGCCGTCGCCGACCTGAAGAAGGACACGGCGGACGCCGAGGCCGAGGGCGAGTCCAAGGACGCCTGACGTCGCACGGCCGTGCGTTCCGCACGTGCGAGTGGGCCCGTTCCCCGGGTGGGGGCGGGCCCACTCGTCGTTCGCGGCGCGGGACCGGATGAGAGGATCACCGCGTGATCGAAGACGTGGTGCGGGTACGGCTGGATGTGGCCTACGACGGGCGGGACTTCTCCGGATGGGCCCGGCAGCGGGCGGGGCAGCGGACGGTCCAGGGGGAGATCGAGGACGCGCTCCGTGTCGTGCTGCGGCAGCAGGAGACGCCGGAGCTGACCGTCGCGGGCCGCACCGACGCCGGGGTGCACGCCCGGGGCCAGGTCGCCCACGTCGACCTCCCGCGGCCGGTGTGGGCCGAGCACGGCGAGCACCTGCTGCGTCGGCTCGCGGGCCGGCTGCCCATGGACGTACGCGTCTTCGGCCTGCGTGCGGCACCGCCCCACTTCGACGCCCGCTTCTCCGCGATCTGGCGCCGCTACGCCTACCGCGTCACCGACCACCCCGGCGGCGCCGACCCGCTGCTGCGCGGGCACGTGCTGTGGCACAACTGGCCGCTGGACCTCGACGCCATGAACGAGGCGGCCCGCGGCCTGCTGGGCGAGCACGACTTCGCGGCCTACTGCAAGAAGCGGGAGGGCGCCACCACGATCCGTACCCTCCAGCGGCTGGAGTGGGTGCGCCGCACAGACGGGGTGCTGGAGGCGACGGTGCAGGCGGACGCCTTCTGCCACAACATGGTGCGCGCCCTGGTGGGTGCCATGCTCTTCGTCGGCGACGGCCACCGTCCGCCCGAGTGGCCCGCGAAGGTGCTGGCCGCGGGGGTGAGGGACTCCGCGGTCCATGTCGTGCGGCCGCACGGGCTCACTCTTCAGGAGGTGGCCTACCCCGCCGACGAGGAGCTGGAGGCCCGCAACCTGGCGTCCCGCAACAAGCGGACGCTGCCGCCGCTGCCGGGCGGCGACACCCCCTTCGGCTGCTGCTGACCGGCGCGGGCCGCGGCGCGGCCGTCTCCGCGCCGCCCGTGGACCGGACGGCGCGGAGACGCCCGCGGGGCGGCCGGCCGCGTCGGCGTCAGGGGATGGCCACCCGGCCGTCGTCCGGGCCGCGGCGCGATCCGGAGGCGGGAGCGGTGTCCTCTCCTTCGGCGGGCTTGCCCAGGTTCTGCTTGACGGTGTCCAGGATCGTCAGCCCCTGACTGACCAGCCCCGCGGCGACCTCGCCGAGACCGTCGGCGCCGTTGAGGACGTTGACGTTGGCCTGGGCGAGCCCGGAGGCGGCCTCCTTGACGATCTGCGGCAGCTGGTCGATCAGCAGCTGGTCGAGGGCGACGCGGTCGTGGGAGGCGGCGGCCTCGGCCTGGATCTTCATCCGTTCGGCTTCGGCGAGGGCGACGACCTTGATGCGCTCGGCCTCGGCCTCGGCGGGCTTGACGACCTCGGCCACCAGCTCCTGCTGGCGCAACTGGGCGGCGCGCTCGGCCAGTTCGGTCTGAGCGGCCAGCACCTCCTGCTGGGCGTGGGCCTCGGCAAGCGGGCCGGCCTGCCCGGACTGTGCCTGGGCGCGGTCCACCTCGGCCTTGTACTCGGCCTGCACGACGGCGGTCTGCCGCTCGTACTCGGCCTGGTTACGGGCGGCTTCCTGCTGGGCCTCAACGGACGCCTGGGTGGCCTTGGCCTGGGCGATCTGGGCCTGGCGCTGGATCGCGGCCTTGTGCGGGGCCGACATCGCCTCGATGTAGCCGGTGTCGCCGTCGTCGATGGACTGGATCTGCAGGGAGTCGACGATGAGCCCGATCTTGGCCATCTCCGCCTTGGAGGTCTCCAGCACCTCGGTGGCCAGCTTCTGCCGCTCGGTGACGATCTCCTCGACGGTCATCGAGCCGATGATGGCACGCAGGTGGCCGGAGAAGATCCGCCCGGTCAGCACCGACATCTGCTCCTGCTCGGAGAGGAAGCGCTGGCCGGCGTTGACGATGGACTCGTTGTCGTTGCCGACCTTGAACGCGATCACGGCGCGGACGGTCAGCACGATGCCCTGCTTGGTCACACAGGTCTCGGCGACCTCGGACTCGCACATCGCCAGGGTGAGGAACCGGACCTTGCGGAAGACCGGCAGCACGAACGTGCCGTGGCCGGTCACCACGCGGAACGGTGCGCCCTTGAGGCCGCGACGGCCACCCGAGATCAGCATGGCCTCGTCCGGTGCGGGGACGCGGTATCCGAACATTCTTCGTCCTTTCCTCGACTGCGCCTGCGGCGGGGGAGGGGGCCGGCCGGCGGGCCGGTCAGACGTCCAGCGGATCGGTCCACGCGCTGACGTCGACCTGGCGGGTACCGCGTGACGCGATGACCAGGACGGTGGTTCCGGCGGGCAGCGGTTCGGGCGACCAGGCGAGGAACGCCTCGGACCCGCCCCGGATCGGCACCAGCACCTCGCCGGGCCCGTCGGGGCCCCTCGTGCCGACGACCAGCTTGCCGATGGAGCCGATCACCGTCTCGTCAGGCTGCATCGCCCGTGCCCCGTCCCTCTCGTGCCTGGCTTCCCCGCGACCCTAGCGCCGTGGCCTGCGTCTCTTCTCCCCCGTGGTCTCCCCTGTGGCGACTTCGTTACCGGCTTGTGGGTCGGCGCACACCGGCGCGGGCCCTACTCGTCGGCTCGCGGCTGCGTCGGGGACTCGGACTGCTCCCCGGCCTCCGGCTGCTCGGCCGCCTGCGAGGACTGGACGCGGCCACGCTGCAGGATGCGGGCGTAGGCGTAGTTGGAGCCGTCCAGGGCGGCCTGCTGGGCTTCCTTGTCGTCGGCGCCGGAGGCCTTGCCGTTGGTGCGCCCCGCGATCGTGAAGTAGGCGTAGCGGCCCAGCGAGTTGGCCGTGGTGCGGCACACGACGGTGCGGCAGAAGTCGGGGACGCCCTCACCGGGGAGGGGGACGAGGTTGGGCTGGTACTCCGCCTTCACCTTCGCCGCCGCCCCGGCGTCGTCGAAGACCGCGATACCGACCGTGACGGCCAGCCCGTCCTGGGTGTAGGTGGCCCGGTGGAGGGCTGTGCACTTGTGCCGGGTCAGCACGGGGCCGAGGCTCGCGTGGGCGGCGTTGGCGCAGTCCTTGCTGGTCTCCGTCCTGGCCAGCTTGTACGGGTGCTTGTTGATGGTGACGTTCTTGCTCGGGTAGAGCGTGCCGGCGTTGAGCGGGGCCTTGTCCCGGTCGGCGTCGGAGATGAAGTCCTTGGGCGGCGGCGGAGGCGGCGGCTCGTTCTTGAAGGTGGGCTCCGGCTCCTTGTCGTCACTCGGAATGCTCGACGACGGCGGAAGCGACTTCGAAGGCTTGTCCGAAGCGCCCTGTGAGCCGCCCTCGTTGACGACGGCCACCGCGACGATCCCCGCGATCGCGGCCGTCGCCAGCGCCCCGCCGCCCGCCAGCAGCCAGCGGCGGCGCCGGGTGCGGTCGCGTTCGGCGTCGTCGGCGAGTGCCGCCCAGTCCGGTGTCGACCCTCCGGAGCCCCCGGTGTTCCAGCCGGAACCGCCCCCCTGGGAACCCCAGTCCGGTCCCCGCTGCCCAAAGCTCATGGAGGCATCCTATGGCGCCGTGTGTCGTGCTCGATATTCGCTTGGTCGGCACGTGGTCGGAACGTGACAATCGCGCCCATGGGACATGTCGAGGCGGCGCACCTTGAGTACTACCTGCCGGACGGAAGGGCGCTGTTCGACGACGCGTCCCTGCGCGTGGGGGAGGGCGCCTCGGTGGCGCTGGTGGGCGCGAACGGGGCGGGCAAGACGACGCTGCTGCGGCTGATCGCGGGCGAGTTGAAGCCGGACGGCGGCACGGTCACGGTCGGCGGCGGGCTCGGCGTGATGCCGCAGTTCGTGGGGAGCGTCAGGGACGAGCGCACGGTGCGTGACCTGCTCGTCTCGGTGGCCCACCCGCGCATCCGTACGGCGGCCGCGGCCGTGGACGAGGCGGAGCACGCGGTGCTGACCGTCGACGACGAGGCGGCGCAGATGCAGTACGCGCAGGCCCTCGCCGACTGGGCGGAAGCCCGCGGGTACGAGGCCGAGACGCTGTGGGACATGTGCACGGTCGCCGCGCTGGGCGTCCCCTACGAGAAGGCGCAGTGGCGTCAGGTGCGCACGCTGTCGGGCGGTGAGCAGAAACGGCTGGTGCTGGAGTCGCTGCTGCGCGGCACCGACGAGGTGCTGCTGCTGGACGAGCCCGACAACTACCTCGACGTACCCGGCAAACGGTGGCTGGAGGAGCGGCTGCGCGAGACGAAGAAGACCGTGCTGTTCATCTCCCACGACCGCGAACTGCTGGCGCGCGCGGCCGACCGGATCGTGAGCGTCGAGCCGGGCGCCGCGGGCAGCGACGTGTGGGTGCACGGCGGCGGATTCGCGACGTTCCACGAGGCGCGCAAGGAGCGGTTCGCGCGGTTCGAGGAACTGCGGCGGCGCTGGGACGAGGAGCACGCCAAGCTGAAGCGGCTGGTCGTCATGTACAAGCAGAAGGCCGCCTTCAACTCCGACATGGCCTCCCGGCTCCAGGCGGCCCGCACCCGGCTGCAGAAGTTCGAGGAGGCGGGCCCGCCGCTGGAGCCGCCGCGCGAGCAGGACATCCGCATGCGGCTGCGCGGCGGCCGCACGGGGGTGCGCGCCGTGACCTGCCAGGGGCTGGAGCTCACCGGGCTGATGCGCCCCTTCGACCTGGAGGTCTTCTACGGCGAGCGGGTCGCCGTGCTCGGCTCCAACGGCTCGGGCAAGTCCCACTTCCTGCGGCTGCTCGCCGGCGGGGAGGTCACCCACACGGGGACGTGGAAACTGGGTGCCCGCGTCGTCCCGGGCCACTTCGCCCAGACCCACTCCCACCCGGAGCTGGAGGGGCGCACTCTCGTGGACATCCTCTGGAAGGAGCACGCCCACGACCGCGGCGCCGCCATGTCGGCGCTGCGCCGCTACGAGCTGACCCGCCAGGCCCAGCTCCCCTTCGACCGCCTCTCCGGCGGTCAGCAGGCCCGCTTCCAGATCCTCCTGCTGGAGCTGGCCGGTGCCACGGCCCTCCTCCTGGACGAGCCCACGGACAACCTCGACCTGGAGTCCGCGGAGGCGCTCCAGGAGGGCCTGGAGTCGTTCGAGGGCACCGTGCTGGCAGTCACCCACGACCGCTGGTTCGCCCGCGCCTTCGACCGCTACCTGGTCTTCGGCGCCGACGGCCGCGTCCGCGAGGCCCCCCGGCCGGTGTGGGACGAGGCCAGGGTGGCGCGGGCCCGGTGAGGGGCTGGGACACCCTGGGAGGGCCCACAGCCCGCCGGTTGCGGGGAGCGTGCGAAGATCCCGTCCGGGCCGGCCGTGCTGCGGCCGGCGGACGGGCGGGCCGTGCAGGTGGACACCGAGCCGCTCCCGGTGCGGGCGGTAGCGGGGCGGCGGCCGGGCCGTTTTGACCCGTGCGGGGGAAGGTCGGTACTCTGCAGGATCGTTGTGTGTATTGGCTTGCCTGTTCTCACGTGGGGGGTCATGCACCCGGCCTACCGGTCGATGACCAGCGATCACCTGCGGATGCGTCACCGCTTGTGATCTCGCCTGTCGTGATCTGCCTGGTTGGCCCTTTGTCAGGACCCAATCACTGAGAGAAGCGAAGGCTACGACCGTGCGTACGTACAGCCCCAAGCCCGGCGACATCCAGCGCCAGTGGCACGTGATCGACGCCCAGGACGTCGTCCTCGGCCGCTTGGCCTCCCAGGCCGCCACTCTCCTGCGGGGTAAGCACAAGCCGACCTACGCGCCCCACGTCGACACCGGTGACTTCGTCATCATCGTCAACGCCGACAAGGTGCACCTGTCCGGCAACAAGCGCACCCAGAAGATGGCGTACCGGCACTCCGGCTACCCGGGCGGCCTGCGGTCCGTCCGCTACGACGAGCTGCTGGACAAGAACCCGGAGAAGGCGGTCGAGAAGGCCGTCAAGGGCATGCTGCCCAAGAACTCCCTGGGCCGTCAGATGCTGTCGAAGCTGAAGGTCTACGCGGGCGACCAGCACCCCCACGGTGCGCAGCAGCCCGTGCCGTTCGAGATCAGCCAGGTCGCGCAGTAAGTCCGGCCACCCCCTAAGACCGAAGAAAGCTTGAGGAGAATCGTGGCCGAGACCACCGCCGAGACCCCCGTCGAGGGCGTCGAGGAGTACACGACCGAGACCCCCGAGGCCCCGCAGGAGTACACCTCCGAGTCCATGGCCTCCCGTTTCGGTGAGCCGCAGCCGGCCGCCGGCACCGGCCGTCGCAAGAACGCCATCGCCCGTGTCCGGATCATCCCGGGCAGCGGCCGGTGGAAGATCAACGGTCGCACCCTGGAGGGCTACTTCCCCAACAAGGTGCACCAGCAGGAAGTCAACGAGCCGTTCAAGGTCCTGGAGCTGGACGACCGCTACGACGTGGTCGCCCGCATCTCCGGCGGCGGCATCTCGGGTCAGGCCGGAGCCCTGCGCCTGGGCGTGGCCCGCGCGCTGAACGAGGCGGACGTCGACAACAACCGCGGCCCGCTCAAGAAGGCCGGCTTCCTCACGCGTGACGCCCGTGCGGTCGAGCGCAAGAAGGCCGGTCTCAAGAAGGCACGTAAGGGCACGCAGTACAGCAAGCGCTGAATCGGCGCTCGCTGGAGCTGGAGCCTTTTCCGGATGCCCCGTCGGCACCCCACACCGGTGCCGACGGGGCATCCGTCGTATCGGGGGCCGGGTCCGGCGCCGGGCCCGGGCCGGGACGACCGGTGCTGCCGGGGCCTGCGGGCGCTGTCGGGTGCTGTCGGGTGTGGCCCGGGCGTGGCCCCCGGCCCCTGGCAGGTGGACGGTATCCGGCCGGTTGGCGGGCTCGAGTGGCGGTGCCCGCGCCGTCACGCTGACAACGGGGCGTATATCTGGGGTGCCGGGCTCTTCAGGCCCGCCCGGTGAACGCCCGGAGAACTCGGAGGAACGACAGTGGCACGACTCTTCGGTACCGACGGTGTACGCGGTGTCGCCAACGAGGGGCTGACGGCCGAGCTGGCGCTCGGGCTGTCCGTCGCGGCGGCCCACGTGCTGACCGAGGCGAAGGCGGGGGCGAGCGCGGAGGCGGCGCAGGAGGGCGTGAGGCCGGTCGCCGTCGTCGGGCGGGATCCGCGTGCCTCGGGCGAGTTCCTGGAGGCCGCCGTCGTGGCCGGGCTGGCCAGTGCCGGGGTCGACGTGCTGCGGGTCGGCGTGCTGCCCACCCCGGCCGTCGCCTACCTGACCGGTTCCCTCGGCGCCGACCTGGGCGTGATGCTGTCGGCGAGCCACAATCCGATGCCCGACAACGGCATCAAGTTCTTCGCCCGCGGCGGCCACAAGCTCGCCGACGAGCTGGAGGACCGGATCGAGGCCCTGCACCGCGAGCACGCCGCCGGCGAGGCCTGGGACCGCCCCACGGGTGCGGGCGTCGGCCGGGTCAAGGACTACGACGAGGGCTTCGACAACTACGTCGCCCACCTGGTCGGCGTGCTGCCCAACCGGCTGGACGGGCTCAAGGTCGTCATCGACGGGGCGCACGGGGCCGCGGCGCGGGTGTCCCCGGAGGCGTTCGCGCGGGCCGGTGCGGACGTGGTGACCATCGGCACCGACCCCGACGGCCTCAACATCAACGACGACTGCGGCTCCACCCACCTCGACGGGCTGCGCGACGCGGTGGTCCGGCACGGCGCCGACCTGGGCGTCGCCCACGACGGGGACGCCGACCGCTGCCTGGCCGTCGACGCGGACGGCCACGAGGTCGACGGCGACCAGATCCTCGCCGTCCTCGCGCTGGCCATGAAGGAAGCCGGCCACCTGCGCAAGGACACCGTCGTCGCGACCGTGATGTCGAACCTCGGCTTCAAGCTCGCCATGGAGCGCGAGGGCATCGAACTGGCCCGCACCGCGGTCGGCGACCGCTACGTGCTGGAGGAGATGAAGCACGGCGGCTTCTCGCTGGGCGGCGAGCAGTCCGGGCACGTGATCGTCCTCGACCACGCGACCACCGGCGACGGCACGCTGACCGGGCTCATGCTGGCCGCCCGTGTCGCGGCCACCGGCCGGCCGCTGGCCGAGCTCGCCGGGGTGATGGAGCGGCTGCCGCAGGTGCTGGTGAACGTGCCGGACGTGGACAGGACGCGGGTGGGCACGGCGCAGGAACTGGTGTCGGCCGTCGCCGACGCCGAGCGGGAGCTGGGGGAGACCGGGCGGGTGCTGCTGCGGCCCTCGGGCACCGAGCCGCTGGTGCGGGTGATGGTGGAGGCCGCGGACATCGAGCACGCGCGAGCCGTCGCCGGGCGCCTCGCCGACGTGGTCAAGCGCGCGCTGGGCTGAGGCCCCCGCCCGCGCGGGGCGCCACCGGCGAGAGGGTCACAGCTTCCGCAGGGACAGGCGCCGCACCGTGTGGTCGGGACCCTTGTGGAGCTGCAAGGTGGCCCGGCCACGGGTGGGGGCGATGTTCTCGCGGAGGTTGGGCTCGTTGATGGTCCGCCAGGTGGTGCGGGCGTAGGCGAGGGCCTCCTCCTCGCTGACGCCGGTGTACTTGTGGAAGTACGAGCGCGGGTTCTGGAAGGCGGTCTGCCGCAGCTCCCGGAACCGGCGCAGATACCACTGCTCGATGTCGGCGGTGCGGGCGTCCACGTACACGGAGAAGTCGAAGTAGTCGGCGACGGCCACCCGGGTGCGGCCTCCCCCGTTCTCCGGCCGGGAGGTGTCCGGGGCGGGCAGCACGGGCTGGAGGACGTTGAGGCCCTCGACGATCAGGATGTCGGGCCGGTGCACGGTCAGGCGCTCGCCGGGGACGATGTCGTAGATCAGGTGCGAGTAGACCGGCGCCGTCACCTCCGGCTTGCCCGCCTTGACGTCGGCGACGAAGCGGGTGAGGGCGCGGCGGTCGTAGGACTCGGGGAACCCCTTGCGGGACATCAGCCCGCGCCGCTCCAGCTCCGCCTTGGGCAGCAGGAAGCCGTCGGTGGTCACGCGCTCGACGCGCGGGTGCTCGGGCCAGCGTGCGAGCAGCGCCTCCAGGAGGCGGGAGACCGTCGACTTGCCGACGGCCACGCTGCCGGCGACCCCGATCACGAACGGGGTGCCCTGCTGCGGTGCGGAACGGCCCGGGCGGCGGGGGTCGTCCAGGAAGGTGTTCAGCGCCCTGCGCAGCCCGTGGGTGGCTCCGACGTACAGGTTCAGCAGCCTCGACAGCGGCAGGTAGACCTCCCGCACCTCGTCCAGATCGATGACGTCGCCGAGCCCGCGCAGGGCCTCGACCTCGGCGGCGGTCAGGGGAAGCGGGGTGCGCTCGCGCAGGGCGCTCCACTCCGCGCGGCTGAGGTCGAGGAACGGCTTCGTGGACACGCCTGCCATTCTGCGCGGCCGGTCCGGGGCGTTCACCTCCGGGGGCAGGCACCCGGACCGCAGCCAAGTCACCCGGAAGGTGTACGTGGGGCGGAATTGCCGTTATCTTCCGATCATGTCACGTCCCCTTCGCCGCATACGTCGAATACGCCACCCCCGCACCCGGCGCACCCTCCGTGTCGATCCCCTGGCCGGGCACGCCGGGCACGTCTACAGCGATCTGAGCGACGGCCTCCCCGACGAGGACCTGACCGAGGACCTGACGGACTCGCTGGACCTGTACGTGATGGGCAGCAAGCCGCGCTGCGAGGAGTCGGAGTACCTGGAGCTGATGGAGGAGGCCATAGAGCGCATGGCCCGCGGACGGTGACGTCGGATGACGGGGACGACACGGCCGATGCGGTGACCGACAGGCCGGCCCGCCCCTCGCGCCCGGACGGCAGGGGCACCGCACCACCGCGCCTGCCGGCGCGTACCCTCGCCCCGACAGCGACGTGCCCCGCGCGGCGGACACGGCACGGCAAGTGGGCGAGGTACGGAAAGGCGGGGGGTACGGGGATGAGGCAGCGGTGATCGTCGGGGTGGGAATCGACGTCGCGGAGATCGACCGCTTCGCCGCCGCGCTGGAACGCACCCCGGCGTTGGCGGACCGGCTCTTCGTCGACCCCGAACTGTGGCTGCCCAGCGGCGAGCGGCGCGGCATGGCCTCCCTCGCCGCCCGGTTCGCCGCCAAGGAAGCGCTGGCCAAGGCGCTGGGCGCGCCCAAGGGGCTGCGCTGGACGGACGCCGAGGTGTGCACGGCCGCCTCCGGACGCCCGTACCTGCAGGTGCGGGGCACGGTCGCCGACCGCGCTGCCGCGCTGGGTGTCGTGAGCTGGCACGTGTCCCTCTCCCACGACGCGGGGGTCGCCTCGGCCGTCGTCGTCGCGGAGGGCGACCCGGCGGATGCGGCAGCCCCCCGGAACGCGGCCGGTTGAGGCGCGGGTCACACTGGAGGCATGAGGACTGGTTACGGCGTGGAGACCGTGCGCGCCGCCGAACGGGAGCTGATGGCGGGGCTGCCCGAGGGCGCGCTGATGCAGCGGGCCGCCGCCGGACTGGCGGCCGCGTGCGTGCGGCTGCTGGACCGTACCTACGGCGCCCGGATCGTGCTGCTGGTCGGCAGCGGTGACAACGGCGGCGACGCCCTGTACGCGGGTGCCCGGCTGGCCCGGCGCGGCGCCGGGGTGACCGCCGTCCTGCTGGCGCCCGAACGCGCGCACGAGGGCGGACTGGCGGCCCTGCGGGCCGCGGGAGGGCGCACCGCGGTGGCGCCCGGCGCAGTGGTGGAGGGCGCCACCGAGCCGGTCGATGGCCTCCTCGCGCGGGCCGAACTGGTGGTCGACGGCATCGTGGGCATCGGCGGCACGGGCGGACTGCGGCCCGCAGCCGTGGAGTTGGCCGACGCGGTGGCCCGGGCCCGGGTGCCCGTCGTCGCCGTGGACCTGCCCAGCGGGGTGGACGCCGACACCGGCGAGGTGCACGGCGCGGCAGTCGGTGCCGCGGCGACCGTGACCTTCGGCGCCTACAAGCCCGGGCTGCTGATCGACCCGGCCCGGGAACGTGCGGGGGCCGTACGGCTGATCGACATCGGGCTCGGCCCCCACCTGCCCCGCCGCCCCGACGTGGAAGCCCTTCAGCACGCGGACGTCGCCGCCCTGCTGCCGCGTCCGCAGGCCGAGAGCGACAAGTACCGGCGCGGGGTCGTCGGCGTCGTCGCCGGCTCCGCGCGCTACCCGGGCGCCGCCGTACTCGCCGTCGCCGGCGCGCTGCACAGCGGCGCCGGGGCCGTACGGTACGTCGGCCCCGGCGGCGACGCCGTCATCGCGCGCTTCCCCGAGACCCTTGTCTCCGAGGGCCCGCCGGGACACGCCGGCCGGGTCCAGTCCTGGGCGGTCGGCCCCGGGCTGGGCGACGAGCCCGCCTCCCGGGGCGCCGTCGAGGAAGTGCTCGCCTCCGACGTGCCGGTGCTCGTGGACGCCGACGGGCTGCGCCTGATGGACGTGGCGACCGTGCGTGCCCGCACCGCCCCCACCCTGCTGACCCCGCACGCGGGCGAGGCGTCCGCGCTGCTGGGCGTCGCGCGGGAGGAGGTCGAGGCCGCACGGCTGGCCGCCGTACGGGAACTGGCGTCCCGCACCGGTGCGACCGTGCTGCTCAAGGGCTCCACGACGCTGATCGCTCAGCCGCCGTCCGGCTCCACGGAGCAGGCCCCGCCCGTGCGGGTGAACTCCACCGGGACCGGCCGGCTCGCCACGGCCGGCACCGGCGACGTGCTGACCGGCCTCGCCGGCGGGCTCCTGGCCACCGGCCTGCCGGCCCGCGACGCGGCTTCCGCCGCCGCCTACCTGCACGGCCTCGCCGGCCGCCTCGCCCCGGCGACACCGTCGGCGACGGACGTCGCTGCCGCACTGCCCGCCGCCTGGCACGACGTCACCGGGACGGACCACCGGCCCAGTTCCTGACCCCGCGGAGCTTGCCCCGGGCGGGGCTTGTCCGTCCCGGGCCCGGCCCGCTCGCCGGCCGTTCCGGGCCTGCGGCCGGTCCTGGGGTTGTGGCGGGTCTCGGGTTTGCGGCCTGACACGGGTCTGCGGCGGGTCTCGGGTCTGCGGCCTGACACGGGCCTGCGGCGGGTCCCGGGTCTGCGGCCTGCCTCGGGTCTGCGG
>NZ_AUKO01000031.1:0-123943 GCF_000424785.1 Streptomyces sp. CNT360
TATCTGTCGGGCTGGCAGGTGGCCGCCGACGCCAACCTGGCGGGGCACACCTACCCCGACCAGAGCCTCTACCCGGCCAACTCGGTGCCGCAGGTCGTGCGCCGCATCAACAACGCGCTGCTGCGGGCCGACCAGATCGCCACCGCCGAGGGCGCCGGGGACACGACCGACTACCTGGCCCCCGTCGTGGCCGACGCCGAGGCCGGCTTCGGCGGCCCTCTCAACACCTTCGAACTGACCAAGGCGATGATCGCGGCGGGTGCGGCCGGTATCCACTACGAGGACCAGCTGGCCTCCGAGAAGAAGTGCGGCCACCTGGGCGGCAAGGTCCTCGTCCCCACCTCCCAGCACATCCGCACCCTCAACGCCGCCCGCCTGGCCGCCGACATCGCCGACGTGCCCACCCTCATCGTCGCCCGCACCGACGCGCTGGCCGCCAACCTGCTGACCAGCGACGTCGACGAACGCGACGCGCGTTTTTGCACCGGCGAGCGCACCAGCGAGGGCTTCTACCGGGTGCGCAGCGGCATGGAAGCGGTCATCGCCCGCGGCCTGGCCTACGCCCCCTACGCCGACCTGCTGTGGATGGAGACCGGCACACCCGACCTGGCGCAGGCCCGCGAGTTCGCCGAGGCCGTCCACGCCCGCCACCCGGACCAGATGCTCGCCTACAACTGCTCTCCCTCCTTCAACTGGAGGGCCGCACTCGACGACGACCAGATCGCCAAGTTCCAGCGCGAACTGGGCGCGATGGGCTACCGCTTCCAGTTCATCACCCTGGCCGGCTTCCACTCCCTCAACCACGGCATGTTCGACCTCGCCCGCGGCTACGCCGAAAGCGGCATGACCGCCTACGTCGACCTCCAGGAGAAGGAGTTCGCCGCCCAGCAGGACGGCTTCACCGCCGTCAAACACCAACGCGAGGTCGGCACCGGCTACTTCGACGCCGTCTCCACCGCCCTCAACCCCGCCTCCACCACCACCGCACTCACCGGCTCCACCGAGGAGGAGCAGTTCCACTAGAGGCGCTCCGGCCGGTACCGCTCGTCCGGCCGGAGCACACCGTGCCAGGACGGACTCGGCAGGTCGCGCCACGAGCGGGGTGCAGGGTGGGACCCGCCGCCCCGATCGCCGGCGTGCTCCCGCACCCGGGCGTGCGGGAGCGCCCGGCCGGACCGGGCGGGTCGGCCGGGCGCACCCCCGCGTCAACCGACGGAAAGCGTCCCGGCGGCGCGCTTGAGCAGGGTGGGCACCGTGAGTTGGTGGACGGGCTGGGCCGTACGCCAGACCACGCGGCCGGCCGGGCGGCGGAAGTGCACCGAGGTGGCCCACAGGACGCCGGCGCTCTTGACCATCACGATGTTGTAGGTGGCCACGAGCCCGGAGTGGCCTTCGAGCACGAGCGAGTCGAAGGTGTCGTCCTGCGTGGAGACCGGCCCGGACAGGTGCCAGCCGAGGATGTGCTCACGCGAGGACCTGGGGCCCAGCCGCAGCCGGAGCACCTGGGTCCATCCCATCCCCAGGAAGCCGCGGACGGCGGCGGGAGCGCCCTCGAAGGTTGCCCGGCCCCACTGCTCGGGTGTCACGGACCGGGCGTCGGGGGCCGCCACCTCGTAGGCCGACATGTAGTGCGCGTCCGTGAACTCCTCGCTGTCCAGGAGTTCTTTGGGCACGTCGACCCGTCGTGCTTGCGGAGTGGTCATGAAGAGTGGCTCCTTCGGCTTGGACTTCGACAGTGGATGGAACAGCGCAAGTCACCAAATAGCGGGAGACTCCGGAGTTCGGGGAGTCTACCCCCACCCTCCCGCGCGACACCGGCTTCCGCGACCGCGACAGCCGAAGACTGCCCGACCCGCACCCCCGCCGCCCACCGGAGCGGCCCCACACATTGCAGCCGCCCGTCCTCGATGCGAGGCGTTTGGGAGAACCCATGGTGAAATCGGTGATGCACAACGTCTCGGACACCGCGCGCTGGGTGGCCGAGTACCGGGCGCGGGAGTCCGCCCGGCCCGACGCCCTCTTCCGCGACCCGTTCGCCGCCGGGCTGGCCGGCGAACGCGGCCGGATCATCGCGGAGGAGGCCAAGCGCTCCTTCGGCAACGGCTGGTTCTTCATCGCCCGGACGAAGCTGATCGACGATCTGATCGCGGCGTGCCTCCAGGAGGGCTGCACCAGGGTGGTCAACCTCGCCGCCGGGCTGGACGCCAGACCGTATCGGCTGGATCTCCCGCCGGACCTGGAGTGGATCGAGGCGGATCTGCCCCCGCTCCTTGAGGAGAAGGACAAGGCACTCGCCTCGGAGACCCCGCGGTGCCGGCTGGAGCGCGTGCCGGTCGACCTCGCCGACGCGGACGCACGCGGCACATTCCTCGCCCGGGTGCTCGGGCAGGACGCAAGGACGCTGGTCGTCACGGAAGGACTGCTGCTGTACCTGCAGCACGCCCAGGTCCGCGAGCTGGCGTCGCAGTTGCGCTCCCACGGGGCCCACTGGTGGATCACGGACGTGGTCAGTCCCGCGGTGGTGACCCTGTCGGACAAGGCGAGCCGGAAGAACAACGCCCCGGTCACCTTCGGGCCGTCCGAGGGCGCCGCCTTCTTCGAACGGGACGGCTGGACGGTCGAGTCCGTCTCCACCCAGTTGTCTGCCGCGGCCCGCTGGAAGCGCCTCTCCCCGCTGATGCGGCTGCTGGCCCTGCTGCCCGAGCCCGACCCCAGGCGGCCCGGCCGCGCGCCCTGGGGCGCGGTGCTCCGCCTCCGCAACTGAGGGTCCCACCGCTGTCCGCCCACTGCCCGTCCCCGCGGGCCCGACCGCCCCGCCCGCCTCTTCGCAACGTCGTCCGACCACATCTCATGAGGGAGTATTCATGTCCGAGTTGCCACCCATCAGCTCCACCCACCGCCTGGTGGCCGTGGTCACCGACCGTGACGCGGTGGGCCCCGCGGCGAGCCGTGCTCTGACCGACCTGGCCGGGACACGCGAGGCCGATGTGGGCGCGTCCCCGGCTCCCGCGCCGTCGCAGCAGGACTACCGGGAGGTCGTCGAGCGCGGTCTGCGCTTCCTCGACCTGGTGGCGCCCGAGGACCGCGTCACCCTGCTGACGGTCTCCTCACTGGACGAGGTCGGCAAGGCGGCGCTGGAGGCGGCCGGGGACCACAAGGCGGTGCTGAGCCTGCTGGTCATCGACCACGCCGAGCACCGCTACCGGATGACGTCACCGGACGACCTGAACACGCGGCTGGCCGAACTGGCCCGCTCGCTCGGTGACACGGTGGCCTTCGAGCCCGGCCCGTGCTCCGTGCAGGTCTACACCGACGCGGACATCGAGAGCTTCTACTCCGTCGAACAATTCACGCCCCGCTGGTACCCGGACGAGGAGTGGGTGGTCACCGCCGACATCGCCTGCGCCTTCGTCGACTCGGTGCAGCTGCACAGCACCAGCCGGCTGCGGCCGGGAATGAAGTCCAGCACCATCGCGAACGCCGTCGCCGACTTTCTGACCGCCCAGGCGGGCTCCGCCTGGGGGCTGCACTACTACACGGGTTCCGGAGTCGCCACGTTCATCGACGACATCGAGCGGCGGGCCGCCGCGGGTGGCAACCCGGTCGTACGCGGGCCCAGTGAGCACAGCCTCGCCTGCTCCGCACTGGCGCGCTGGACCCTGGATGCGGCACCGTTCGCCATCGTCGCGACGAGCGGCATGCACGAGGAGTTCCGCGGCACCCTGGCCAACCACGTCGCCGTGCGCACGAAGGGCTTCATCATCTGCTGCGACTCCCGAGAGGACCAGTGGCACCCGTTCCAGGGCACGATCCACCGCACCGAGGACAGCCGCCCCTCGCTGCTGGCCCGCGGCTTCCCGGTGGTGCACATCGGCAAGTCCGACGACATAGCCCGTGGGCTCGCCGAGGCGTTCGAGGCCTACTCGGCCGACCGTGGTCCCGTCATGGTGATCGCCCCGCGGGACGTGCTGCAGACGACTCTGCCGGCCGAGGAGGTACCGCCGGTCGTCACCCCACCCGCCCCGCGTGTCGAGGCGGCACGCTCTGACGGGATCGAGGAGCTGGCGACCCTGCTCAACACGGGACGCCGGCGGATCCTGTGCCAGGTCGGGCCGCTGCGCGGGACCGCGAAGGAACTGATGTACTCGCTGGCACACAAGGCGGGCATCGCGCTCGCGGACTCGGTGGCCCAGCCGGGCACCGTCAGCCGCTACCACGACGGGCGGACGGTCGAGGAGTTCATCGGCACGCTCAGCATGTACGGCTACTCGGCCCGCGTCCACGAGTACCTCTACCGGGACGGGGCCATGCGACCCGCGGACGAGCAGACGGTGATGTTCCTCGGCACGCAGATCCCGCAGATCGACACACCGTTCTCGGAGTCGGCACTGCGGAAACTGGCGCCGGTACAAATCACCGACAGGGAGGTCGACCAGGCGCCGTTCACCGGCCTGGGCGTGGTCGGGGAGCTGGAAGGGGTGCTGCGCGCCCTCCACGAGCGGCTCGACGTGGACCCGGAGGTACTGGACTACCGGCGCACGGCCATCGCCTCCACCACCGACTCGGACGGCGACGTGATCGGCCTGCTGCCGGTGCTGCCCATGACGACGAACCACTTCTTCCGCAGGCTGCGCGGTGTCCTGGACGGCATCATCCGGGAGGACGGCTACGAGTACGTCGGGGTCTACGACATCGGACGCGCCGGTCTCTCGGCGGTCAACAGCCTGCCCAGGACGGGCCCCTGCGTCTCGGGCTGGTACGGACGGGGCCTGATGGGCGACGGCGTGATGGCGCTGCCCGGAATCGTGACCCGGCGCGAGCGGAACGTGATCTCCTTCACCGGGGACGGCACGGTGGCCATGGTCCCGGACGTGATCCCCAGCCTGGTGCAGCAGATCGCGGTGGACGGCTCGGCGTTCGAACACAACCTCACCGTCTTCCGGTTCGTCAACGGGAGCCACTCCGTCATCAGGACCTACCGGGAGTCGCTGGATCCCTCCGGGGTCAGCGGCCAGACCGGTGTGCTGACCTTCACCCCGCCGGACTACGAGCACACCTACGGGCCGCTGACGATCCGGCACCGCCGCATCGCCCGGTTCGACGACGTACCACTGGCGCAGCAGTTGCAGGAGCCGGGGACGGTGAACCTGTACTCGGTGCTGGTGGGGCACAACAATGAGGGCGACGGGCTCAGCAGGTTCTCGTCCCTGGGCTGGCAGCGCGACGAGCTGTCCCCGAAGGCACTGGCCATGGCAGGACTTCCCATCTCGTCACAGGGGGTGACGCTGTGAATCTGACCGCCGAGGAGAAGGCGGAGCGTGCACGGATCGAGGACCGGGTACTGACGCTCCTCTCCCAGGCCGCGGTGGTACCGCGGGAGGACATCGCCGATCCGAGGACCAACCTCCGCGAGGAGATCGGCCTGGACTCGATGGACTTCGTGGAACTGGTGACCGTTCTGGAGCGGGAACTGGGCCGGCGCGTGGAGCGCGAGCAGCTGTCCTACGTCCGGACGGTGGGCGACGTCGTCGACCTGGTGTACGCGCTCAGCAAGGACACGGACCCCGCCGGCGCCTGAACCATGGCCCCGCCCCCGCTCGCCCCGCCGCACACGACGGCGGGCGGCGCGCGGGGCGGGGCCCTCGCGCACGCGTCCGCGCCGGCGCGGACGGACGGCCGCGGGAACCGGCGACCTACGCTTCGATCATGCTGGAAGCGGGGAGGCCGTGGCCTCGACGGTCCACCACGGATCGCGTGAGCGGCCGTACAGCGGCTCCACCGGACGTGCCCTTGTTGCCGCGGCTCCCTTTCGCGGGCAGTGGCGGCGTGCTGGTGTGCTCTGCCGGCCGTGGACGGGCCGGGGCCACAAGGGGTTCCGGGCGGGTGTCAGGCGCGCAGAGCCAGTTCGCCCTGCGGCTTGTAGGCGGAGCCGCTCAGCAGCGGCAGGTGCAGGTAGCCGTTGCCGGGGGCGCGGACGTGGTCGAGGAACTCGCGGTCCCGGTTCTCGTTGTAGACCAGGGCGCCGGGGCGCAGCTTCGGTTCGATCACCTGCAGCACCTCCAGCGAGACCTGCGGTGCCCAGCCGTCCACGAGTGCGAAGTCGATCCCGTCCGGCACCCCCGTGAGGGTCTCGCGGGCGTCGCCCTCCAGGAACGTCACGTGGTCGGCGAGGCCGGCGCGGGCGAGATTCTCCTGCGCCTGCTCGACCTTCTCCGGCACCAGTTCGGCGGTGTGCACCCGGCCCCCGCCGCCGTCCCGGACGGCCGCGGCGAGGAAGAGGGTGGAGAAGCCGAGGGAGGTGGCGAACTCCACCACGTGGCGCGCCTGTCCGTAGCGCACCAGCAGGTAGAGCTGGTCGCCCTGCTCGGGGCTGAGTGAGAAGCCGGTGCCGGCGTGGTGGCGGGGGTCGGGGTGGTGGGCGTACTCGTCCCAATTGATGTGCCGCTCCTGCTCGTACAACTCGTCGAGCACCGCGAGGACGCGTGCGTCGCGGACGAGTTCGCTGCGGAACGGGGGGCGCTCCGCCCGAAGCGTGTCCGGCCGCGGGTCGGTGCCGGATCCGGGAGTCTCTGCCACCGTGCTGCTCCTCGTGATCGAAGTTAGCCCACCCTAACCCAGCCGGGGCGTCTCCCGCGGTGGAGACTTCCCGGCCCGCCGGCCGCCCCCTTGGTGACGGTCGGCCCCGGGCTCAGTCCGTTGACGCGGATACCCCGGTCTTTCAACTCGTGGGTCAGCCCTCGGGTGCAGGACAGCAGCCCCGCCTTGGCCGCACCGCACCGTAGACCGTCGCGTTCTCGTGTCCGGCGAAAACGGAGACCGAACCGAGGAGAATGATCGAGGACTGCTGCGAGAAGAGCGGCAGCAGCTCTCGGATCAGGAGAAACGGCGACTTGAGATCGGTGGCGTAGAGCCTGTCGAATGCCTCCTCGGTCCACTCCTCGATCGGGAGACGGGTGACGTCGGCGCGGCGAAGAGGATGCCCGGGTCGACCACCGGCATCCCCGTGGCGCGGACCCAGGCCGGTGATCGGGGACGTGGTGCCGCCGATGCCTTGTCCGGCTACGGGGGAGCGAGGCAGCTCGTGAGGACGCGGAACTCCCCGGATTCTCCCCAGCGGTGATCATGGCGGGGCGCCGGGGCGCACTGCCTCAGCCGTCCACCACGGATCGCAAGGGTGAGCGGCCGTATAGCCTGGGGAAATGCTGCCCGAAGTCACAGCCACGCGCTACGTCACGCCGCTCAGAGAAGGCGGTTCGCTCCCCGGTCTGGTCGAGGCCGACGACCTGGGGACCTACGTCATGAAGTTCACCGGCGCCGGCCAGGGACGCAAGACGCTCGTGGCGGAGATTCTGTGCGGCGGGCTGGCCCGGCGGCTCGGGCTGCGGGTGCCCGATCTGGTGGGGCTCTGGCTCGATCCGGTGATCGGCCTGGCGGAGCCGGACGAGGAGGTGCAGGAGCTGCTGAAGGCGAGCGGCGGGCTCAATCTGGGCATGGACTTCCTGCCCGGGTCGCTCGGTTTCGATCCGCTCGCCTTCCGGGTCGGCCCCGAGGAGGCCGGGCGGGTGGTCTGGTTCGACGCGCTCGTCAACAACGTCGACCGCTCCTGGCGCAACCCGAACCTGCTGGTGTGGCACGGAGATCTGTGGCTGATCGACCACGGAGCCACGCTGATCTTCCACCACAACTGGCCCACGGCGCAGGGCTCCGCGGACCGGCCGTACGACGCCTCCGACCATGCGTTGGCCCCGGTCGGCCCGCTCGTCGGGGAGGCTGCGGCCGAGTTGGCGCCGCGCGTCACCGAGGAGCTGCTGGCCGAGTGCGCGGCCGAGATCCCCGACGTCTGGTTGGAGGACGAGCCCGGTTTCGCGAGTCCGGACGACGTGCGCGCCGCGTATGTCCGGGTGCTGGCGGCCCGCGCCCGTACGATCCATGAGCGGATCACGGTCGGCGAGCCGGGCAAGGACCGGCCTTCGCAGGCGCCGGGGTGGCTCACCGGGAAGGACGGCGATGCCAAGTGACGCGTACGACGACACCGAGCACGCGGGCAGCGGAGCGCGGCGATCTCGACGTGTTCGAGTACGCCCTGTTGCGTGTTGTTCCCCACATCGAGCGCGGTGAGCTCATCAACGCGGGGGTCCTGGTCTACTGCCGGGCCCGCTCGTTCCTGGTGGCCCGCACCCACCTGGACGAGGACCGGCTGTTCGCCCTCGATCCGTGTGCCGACATCCAGGGGGTCCGCTCGGCGCTGCACGCCGTGGAAAGCGTCTGCGACGGGGGAGTACGGGCGGGACAGGCGGCCGGGGACGACGCGGGACGCCGCTTCCGGTGGCTGGTGGCGCCGCGCAGCACCGTGGTGCAGCCGGGTCCCGTGCACACCGGGCTGACGGCCGACCCGCGGGCCGAGAGCGAGCGGCTGCTGGATCTGCTGGTGCGATGAGAGCCCTCGCGGGGCGACGGGGTCCGAGCCCGGCGCCCCGCGACGGCGTTGACAGGGCGTTGCCCGCCTCATAGCGTCACGACTGCCGTAGGTACTAAGCGGTTGCTCACCCAGCTCGTCCGCGCACCCACTGCCCACTCACTCAGGCCGAGGAGAGACCAGCATGTCCAGCACCGAGCAGCGAGTCGCCATCGTGACGGGCGCAGCCCGTGGAATCGGCGCGGCCACCGCCGTCCGTCTGGCCGCCGAGGGCCACGCCGTCGCCGTCCTCGACCTCGACGAGGCCGCCTGTGCGCAGACCGTCGGGCAGATCACCCAGGAGGGCGGCAAGGCCCTCGCCGTCGGCTGCGACGTCTCCGACTCCGCCCAGGTGGAGGCCGCGGTGGCGCGGGTCGCCGACGAGCTCGGAGCGCCCGTCGTCCTGGTCAACAACGCCGGTGTGCTGCGCGACAACCTGCTGTTCAAGATGAGCGACGACGACTGGGACACGGTCTTGAACGTGCACCTGCGCGGCGCCTTCCTGATGTCCCGGGCCTGCCAGAAGCACATGGTCGACGCCGGTTTCGGCCGCATCGTGAACCTCTCGTCCTCCTCGGCGCTGGGCAACCGCGGCCAGGTCAACTACTCCGCGGCCAAGGCGGGCATGCAGGGCTTCACCAAGACCCTCGCCAAGGAGCTGGGCAAGTTCGGTATCACCGCCAACTCCGTGGCGCCCGGGTTCATCGCCACCGACATGACCGCCGCCACCGCCCAGCGCGTCGGCATGGGCTTCGAGGACTTCAAGGCCGCGGCCGCCACCCAGATCCCCGTCCAGCGGGTGGGCGAGCCCGCCGACATCGCCAACGCGGTCGCCTTCTTCGCGGACGAGAAGGCCGGGTTCGTCTCGGGGCAGGTGCTCTACATCGCCGGCGGACCGCTCGACTGACAGCTCCTTACCAGCAGTTCGGGCAGGCAGCGAGAAGAGGCGAGGAACAAGCGAGATGACACAGCAGACAGCGGGCCCGGGCGGCGGACGGCCCGACAGCGGCAGGGTCGCCCTGGTCACCGGCGGCAGCCGCGGTATCGGCTACGGCATCGCCGAGGCGCTGGTGGCGCGCGGCGACCGGGTGTGCGTCACCGGACGCAACGAGGACGCTCTCAAGGAAGCTGTCGAGCGGCTGGGCCCCGACCGGGCCATGGGTGTCCCCGGCAAGGCGCACGACCTGGAGCACCAGGCCGCCGTCGTCGAGCGCGTGATGGAGACCTACGGGCGCATCGACCACCTGGTCAACAACGCCGGTACCAACCCGGTTTTCGGCCCGATGGCCGAAGTGGACCTGAACGTGGCGCGCAAGGTGTTCGAGACGAACGTGATCTCGGCGCTCGGCTTCGCGCAGCGCACCTGGGCCGCCTGGCAGAGCGAGCACGGCGGCACCATCGTCAACATCGCCTCCATCGCCGGTGTCTCCGCCTCGCCGTTCATCGGCGCGTACGGGATGAGCAAGGCAGCGATGATCAATCTGACCCTCCAGCTCGCTCACGAGTTCGCGCCCAAGGTGCGGGTGAATGCGCTGGCGCCCGCCGTGGTCAAGACGAAGTTCGCGGTCGCGCTCTACGAGGGCCGTGAGGAGGAGGCCGCAGCACGCTACCCGATGGGGCGGCTGGGCGCCCCCGAGGACGTGGCGGGTGCCACCGCGTTCCTCACCTCCGACGACGCGGCCTGGGTCACCGGCCAGACCCTCACCCTGGACGGCGGCCTCTTCCTCAACGCCGGCGTGGAGTGAGGCGGAGCAGCATGTTCCGCTCCGGGTGACCTCTCCCGTGTGAGCTGTCGGTGCGTCCCGCCCCCATGCGATCCGCGCCGCCCGGCCCGTGTCCGTACCGCCTGACCCTCGTGGTCCGCGCGGCGGCACGGGCCGCTTTGCTGCGCGCACCGCCCCGGTGCGCTCGGGAGCCGGGTGCGTCCGGGCCGACGGAGTGCTGCGCCGCTCGCGAGGGCGTCCGGGTTCCGGAACTCCAAATGCCGGAACGCGTGCGTTCCTTGGGGCTCCGGATACGGCAGGGGCCGGGGTGATGTCGGGTCGCTCTCCCCCTTCTGGGCAGCGCCTCCGAGCGCGGGCGCGCCGTCCTGGGCACCGCACCACCAGTACAGGCATCGCCGACTGAGGAGCGCACGTGTGCGACCGGAACGGGCTGCTGAGAGCCGCAGCGACCATCCTCCCCCTCGCACTGGTCACCGGGTGCAGCTCGCTGCCGGGCGGCAGGGAGGAAGAGCACAGCATCGTGGTCGGGCACCACCAGCGCTCCCAGTTCCCTCGACCCTGCCGCCGCCTGGGACGGCTCCTGGGAGCTGTACCGGAACATCTACCAGACCCTGATGACCGTCTCGGAGTCCGGCACCTCACCCGAGCCCGACGCCGCCAAGAGCTGCGGCTTCACCGACGCGGCCAGCAAGGTCTACCGCTGCGTGCTGCGCTCCGGGCTGAGGTTCTCCAGCGGCGCGCCGCTGGACGCCGAGCCCGTCAAGCACTCCTTCGACTGCACCACGTCCCTGGAGGCGCCGTCCGGCCCGGCGCCGCTGCTGGCCGGCCTCGACGAGGTCGAGACCCGGGGCGCGCGCACGGTGGTCTTCCACCTGAAGAGACCGGACGCGACGTTCCCGTTCCTGTTGACCACCCCCGCGACCTCCCTCGTGGACCCCGACGTGTACCCGGGTGCCGGCCTGCACCCCGGCACCCCGGCCACCGGCTCGGGGCCGTACACCCTGAAGAGCTACCAGCCGGGCAAGCAGGCCGTCCTGGCCAGGAACCCCGGCTACAAGGGCCCGGCGGAGCTGCACAACGACACCGTCACCATCCGCTACTACTCCCGCTCCGCCCGGATGGTCGGCGACCTGAAGGCCGGCCGCATCGACCTCACCTACCGCGGCCTGACCCCCGCACAGATCACGGCTTTCCAGGAGGCGGGCTCGGCCGGTGACGACTCCTTCGACCTGAGTGAGGTGACCGGCTCGGAGATCCACTTCCTGGTCCTCGACCCCGCGGAACCGAAGGCCGGCGACCCGGCGGTGCGGCGCGCGGCAGCCCAGCTCGTCGACCGCAAGGAACTGGTGCGCGACGTCTACGACAGAACCGCGGACCCGCTGTACTCCATGGTCCCCACCGGTGTCACCGGACACACCAACGCCTTCCTCGACCGCTACGGACCACCGGACGAGAAGGCGGCACGCCGCACGCTGCGCGCGGCAGGCATCAACAAGAAGGTGGCGCTGACCTTCTGGTACACCGAGGACCGCTACGGGGACTCCGCCCGGCGTGAGTTCCTGCAACTGAAGCAGCGGCTCGACGACTCCGGCCTCTTCGGCATCACCCTCAAGTCACGCCCCTGGGACGCCTTCCAGAAGGGGTGCCTCAAGGGTGAGTACCCCGTCTTCGGCCGCGGTTGGTCCGCCGGCTTCCCCGACGCGGACAACTACGTCACGCCCTTCGTCGGGCAGGAGAACGCGCTGGGCACCCCCTACCGGAACCGGGAGCTGACCGAGGACGTGCTGCCCTCCTCGCGACGGCAGAGCGACCGGGGAGCGGCCGGTGAGGGCTTCGGGAGAGCCCAGCAGCTGATCGCGAAGGACGCACGGCTGCTGCCGCTGTGGCAGGGCAAGGTTCACATCGCCCCTCGGAGAAGGACGTGGCCGGTGTCGAATGGACGATCGACGCCTCGTCCCTCATGCGCGTGTGGGAGCTGTACAAGAAGTCGAGCTGGTAGCCGCCCGGACTCCGGTCCGGGACTGTCGGTGGCGGACGGTACCTTCGGTGCGGAAATCGGGCACGGGCCCGGCGAGCACCACCGCAGCGGAGGTACGGCGCGTGAAAGAGATGCTGCCCCAGTCCTGGCAGGGCGTCCTCGGGGACGAGACCGAGCAGCCCTACTTCAAGGAGCTGGCGGAGTTCGTCGAGGCGGAGCGGGAGCGCGGACCGGTCTACCCGCCCCGCGAGGAGGTGTTCGCGGCCCTCGACGCCACGCCGTACGAGCAGGTGAAGGTGCTCGTCCTGGGCCAGGACCCGTATCACGGCCCGGGGCAGGGGCACGGCCTGTGCTTCTCGGTGCGGCCGGGGGTCAGGACCCCGCCCTCGCTGCGGAACATCTTCAAGGAGATGCACGAGGAACTGGGGCACCCCGTTCCGGACAACGGGTATCTGATGCCCTGGGCGGAGCAGGGCGTCCTCCTGCTGAACGCGGTGCTGACCGTCCGCGAGGGTGAAGCCAACTCGCACAAGGGCAAGGGCTGGGAGAGGTTCACCGATGCCGTGATCCGCGCGGTGGCCGACCGTCCGGACCCGGCGGTGTTCGTGCTGTGGGGGAACTACGCCAAGAAGAAGCTGCCCCTCATCGACACCGGACGGCACGCCGTCGTGCAGGGCGCCCACCCTTCGCCTCTGTCGGCGAAGAAGTTCTTCGGCTCCCGTCCCTTCACCCGGATCGACGAGGCGGTCGCCGCCCAGGGGCATACGCCCATCGACTGGCGTATCCCCGATCTGGGCTGAGCCGCGCCGGGCCCCGCCCGTGATGAGCGCCATCGCCGGAGGAGGCCGCTAGCGTCGTACGTACGACGGCGACAGTCGTGCGTACGACAGCGACAACCGGCCGAGGCGGCCGTACGGCAGACGGTGAACGGGAGGAACCCCTCGTGGCGGAGCCCCAGCAGGACGCGTCCCAAGACGGCGCGGAGGACGCGAGGATGGTCAGGATCGGCCAGGCCGTCATGCTGCACCGCGGTGGCGACCGGGAGGAGGCCAGGAACCGGTTCGCCGCCCTGTGGGAGGAGACGGACCCGCGCACCGACCTCTTCCACCGCTGCACCATCGCGCACTACATGGCGGACACCCAGGACGCCCCCGCCGACGAACTCAGCTGGGACCTGCGCGCGCTCGCCGCAGCCGACGCCCTCCGCCGGGACGAGGTGAGTTGGGGGGAGCACCGGCTCGCCGTCCGCTCGCTGTACCCGTCCCTGCACCTCAACATCGCCGCGGGGCACGCCCGGCTCGGCGACGGGCCCGCGGCCCGGCGGGAGCTGGCGCGTGCCCGCGCCACGCTGGACGCCCTCGCCTCCGACGCCTACGGGGAGGGCATCCGCGCCGCGATCGACCGCCTGGAGCAGCAGGTCACGGACGGCACCGTCGACGAGCCCGGAGGCGGCGGCACCGACCACCTGCCGTGAGCGGTACGCCGCCGACGGAAGGTGGAGCCGTCGGCGGGGCCGCCGTGGTGGACGGCCGGCGGGTCACCTGCCGTAGGTCGAGCGGCAGATGCGGGCCTGGGCGCTGTCCGCCTCCCACCGTCCGTACGCCTCGCCCAGCTCGCACATCTCCCGCCCGGCGTTGCCACGACCGTGGCCCGGGCCGGGGCCGTGGCGCCCGTGCCAGCCGGGGCCCACGGGGCCTTCGTGGCCCCCGGCACGGCCGTGGCTTCCGCCGTTCCAGCCCTTTCGCCAGCCGCCGGGCGGCGCCACGGGACGGGACGTGGGCTGGCGCCCGGTGTCCGAGTGGCCCGCCGCGGGGGCACCGTCCGAGGCCTTGCCGAGCCGGGCCTCCTGCCTCGCTTCGGGGGCCCCGCCCTCCCGCCCGTCGGCCTCCTGGCGGTCCTTGCGGGACAGCGTCTCCTTCGCGGGGGATCCGCCCGTGCCGGGCGACGCCTCGCCATGCCCTCTGGCGGTCGAGTGGCGGGGCGAGGCACCGTCGCCCGGCGCGCCGGCATGGCCGTGGACGGTCATGCACCCCGTCGCGGCCGAGAGGGCCACTCCCGCGACGGCCAAGGCTCTCGTCATCCTCATCCGTGACACCCCGGCAACTTTTCCCAACGCGCGCACCCCGTGGGAAGTCCCCCCAGGGGTGACGGGCGAGCGCCGAGGTTGATCGCGGGCCTATCAACAGCCTGCTGCGCCGCGTCGGAAGCCGACGGCTTCGGCACCGGCCCGCACCCGTCGGCAACCGGCCGCCTCGGCAGCCCGAGTGCCTCAGAAGCCGGTCCTCCCGTCGAGACGCTCCCGGAGCAGGTCCGCGTGGCCGTTGTGCCGCGCGTACTCCTGGATCATGTGCACGTACATCCAGCGCAGCGTCACCCGCCACTCGGTACGCCGGGGATGGGTGGCCACGTCGTCCAGGGAGCGCTGCGCGGCGGACGTCCGGGCCCGGTCGATCTCGCGGCGCCAGACGGCCAGCGTGTTCTCTCCGGTGTCGCCCTCGGTGACCGCGAAGTCGTCGTCCGGGCGCTCGGGGGCGCGGTAGAGCGGCGCGGAGTCCGGCTCCCTCCACATCGCCTGGAACCAGTGCCGCTCCACATCGGTCATGTGGCGCACCAGCCCGAGCAGGGTCAGCGCGGAGGGCGGGGTGGCGGCCCGGCGCAGCTCCTCGTCGCCGAGGTCCGCGCACTTCGCGGCGAGCGTGGCCCGCTGGAGGTCGAGCCACTGCTCCAGCAGGTGCCGTTCGGTGCCGATGCCGTCCGGGAGGGGGACGCCACTGGTGGTCGTGGGTGGCCTCTGCGGCTGTTCCGAGTCGGTGGTCATGGGCCCATCCTGCGGACTGCGGCCTGCCAGGGCGAGTGCTTTCCGCTGCGGACAGGCGGTCCCGCCGGGAGAGGGACGGTTTCGGCCGGGGGCGGTGGATGTCTCGGGGATGTTGCCCGGCCGGTACCTGCCGAAGCGGGCGGCTGCGCCGTGGACGCTGGTTCAGTCCCCGGCGTCTCCCAGCATGCCGCTCAGCAGTTCCCGCGCGTCGGTGCGCAGTTCGGCCACCGAGGGGAGGACGCGGTGGAGGGAGCCCGCGGTGCAGGTGAACAGAATGCCGTCGCACCAGGCCTGCAATGAGAGGGCGTGCCGCTCGGGGGAGGTGGAACCGGCGGCGCGGAGCAGCTCGCGGAGGGGCCCGGCGAAGTCCTCGATCCCCGTTCTGTCGTAGTCGGTCCGCAGCTCGGGGCGCCGGGTGGCTTCGAGTGCCAATTCGTAGCGGGCGACCAACAGGGTGCGGTTGCGGGTCAGATGCCGGTGGAGGGCGGCCGCGAGGAGCTCCGCGAGCGGGCCGGGGCCGCCGGGGCGCCGGGTGGCGTCCTTCATCTCCTCCGGGGAGAGGACGGCGCCTTCGAGAACGGTCAGCCGCCGGACGGCGGCCTTCAGCAGGGCGGCCCGGGTGCGGGCGTGGTTGGAGGTCGAGCCCTGCGGCAGCCCGGCCGCCTCGTCCACGGCACGGTGGGTCAGCCCCCGCATGCCGCGTTCGGCCAGCAGGCGGATCGCCGTGTCGGCGATCAGCGTGAGCCGGGTGCCGTCCTCGCGTGCGGTCATGAAGGCAATCTATCCGGACCACTACATGTGTAGTAGCCTCGACTCGTACTACTACAGCCGTAGTGCACGGCGCGACGACTCGCAGGCACCCCACGCGCGTGGCGGTGCCTGCCCCTGGAGGACTCCTGTGCCCGCCTCGCGTGCCCTCGTCATCGGAGCCGGAATCGGCGGCCTGACCGCGGCCGTCGCGCTCGGTGCCCGCGGCTGGTCCGTCACCGTCCTCGAACGAAGGCCCGCCCTCGAACCGGTGGGTGCCGGCATCGCCCTCGCCCCCAACGCGCTGCGCGCCCTGGACGTCGTCGGGTTGGGCGACAGCGTCCGGGCACTGCGCAGCTGGAGCGGACGCGGCGGCCTGCGTTCCCCTTCCGGCCGGTGGCTGGTGCCCACCACAGGCGATCGGACGGCCGCCCGCTTCGGCGATCCCGTCGTCCTGATGGCACGCCCGGCCCTCGTCGCGCTGCTGTGCAGCCGGCTGCCGGACACCGTTGTCCTGCGTACCGACACGGGCGTGACCCTCGCCGACCCCGGGGGCGTCGAACGACCCGCCGTCGTCACCACCGAGAAGGGCGGGACCCTTCAGGCGGACCTGGTCGTCGCCGCCGACGGCATCCACTCCCGTACCCGCCCGGTCCTCTTCCCCTCCCATCCGGGCCCCCGGTACGCGGGCCTCACGACCTGGCGCTTCCTCACCGAGGCCCCCCAGGGCGGCGTGGAGCCGCACGAGACCTGGGGGAGGGGCCGGATCTGGGGCACCCAGACGCTTCCGGACGGCAGGATCTACGCCTACGCGGCAGCCGCCGCACCCGCCGCCCGGCCCGCGCCCCGGGGGGAACGCGCCGAGCTGCGCCGGTTGTTCGCGCACTGGCACCAGCCGCTGCCCCGGCTCATCGCCTCGGTGCCCGAGGAAGCCGTGCTCCGCAACGACGTGCACCACCTCATCGATCCGCTCCCCGCCCACCACGCGGGTCGCACCGTCCTCCTCGGTGACGCGGCGCACGCGATGACGCCCAGCATGGGCCAGGGCGGCAACCAGGCCGTCGAGGACGCCGTCGTGCTGGGGCAGCTCGCCGACCCGGCAGGGCGGGTCGGCGAGGCGCTCGCCGCCTACACGCGGCAGCGGCTCCCCCGGACGACCGAGATCGTCCGGCGGTCGGCGCGGGCGTCCCGCATGACGACGCTCACAGGCGGACCCGCCTGCGCCCTGCGCAACGCCGCGCTCGCCGTCGTAGGACGGTCGGTCCCCGGGGCCGCCCTCCGCGCACTGGCGGGGATCGCCGACTGGTGCCCACCGGAACGCACGTATGCTGCCCGGACGCGATCGGCCGCACGGCGGTGAACAGGGGCCGCCTCGCAGTGCACGACGGCCGCCTCCACAGCGGCCCCGCCCCGCGAGGGGGCCCGAGAACCGGCAGCGAGGGGGAAGCGTGAAGATAGGTGTCATCGGCCTTGGGGACATCGCGCGGAAGGCGTACCTGCCGGTGCTGATGGCCCAGCCGGGCCTGGAACCGCACCTGGTCACCCGGACCGCCACCGTCCTCGACGAGCTGGGCGGGGCCTACCGGGTGCCTGCCGCCCGACGTCACACCGGACTCGACGGGTTGCTCGCCGCGCGCCCCGACGCCGCTTTCGTGCACGCCGCCACGAGCGCCCATCCCGCGCTGGTGCGCGGGCTGCTGGAGGCGGGGGTGCCCACCTTCGTCGACAAGCCCCTCGCCTACGACCTGGCCACCTCCCGCGCCCTGGTCGAGCTGGCAGAACGGCGGGGTACCGGCCTCACCGTCGGCTTCAACAGGCGCCAGGCGCCCGGCTACGCCCAGTGCCTGGAGCTGCCGCGGGATCTGATCCTCCTGCAGAAGCACCGGGTGGGACTTCCGGAGGAGCCGCGCCGGATGATCCTGGACGACTTCATCCACGTGGTGGACACCCTCCGCTTCCTCGCGCCGGGCGAGCCCGACCACATCGCCGTCCAGGCCCGGGTACGGGAGGGGCTGCTGCACCATGTCGTGCTGCAGCTCGCCGGGGAGGGTTTCACCGCGCTGGGTGTCATGAACCGGCTCTCCGGCTCGGCCGAGGAACGGCTGGAGGTCTCCGGCCGGGACGCCAAGCGCGAGGTACGGGATCTGGCGGACGTGCTCGACCACAAGGGGGTCCCCAGCGTCCGCCGGCGTGGCGACTGGGTGCCCGTGGCCCGGCAGCGGGGCATCGAGCAGTGCGTCCTCGCCTTCCTCGACGCCGTACGCGCCGGGCGGACCCCTTCGGCGCAGGACGCCCTGCGTACCCACGAGCTGTGCGAGCGGGTGGTCAACGACGTACAGGAGCAGTCAGGCTGACCGGCGCGCCCTTGCCGGGCCCGTCCCCGTCGCGGTTGCGGCCCTCACCGGGCCGCCGTGCCCGCACTGCACGGGCCGCAGCCAGCGCGAGGTAGCCCGCCAGCGCGGTCACCGCCAGCTTCGGCGTCCAGTCACCCAGGCGCACGTACAGTGTCGTGCCGCGCGCAAGCGGTACGTCGGTGACCGTGACCGCACTGGCGTCCGTACCCATCCGCTGCCCGGCCTGTGTCCCGTCGGGGCCGAAGAGCGCGCTGACCCCGGTGAGCGTCGCGTGCACCATGGGCCGGCCGGACTCGGCGGCCCGCAGCGCGGCGAGGGAGGCGTGCTGCTCGGGCGCCCAGCTCTGCTGGAAGGTCGACGTGGACGACTGGGCCACCAGGACCCGGGCGCCCGCGGAGGCCAGGTGCCGACTCATGTCGGGGAAGGCCGTCTCGAAGCAGATCAGCGGTCCGAACCGCAGCCCGTCGGCCCGCATCACCACCGGCGCCCGCCCCCGCTGCCGGTCCTCCCCGGCCGCACGCCCGACCGACGTCGCCCAGCCCAGCAGCGAGCGCGCCGGGACGTACTCGCCGAAGGGCACCAGCCGCATCTTGTCGTAGCGCTGCCCTGTCAGCCCGTGCTCGTCCACAAGCACCGCGCTCTTGAAGATGCCGGGCCGGTCGCTGCGCCGCGAGTCCACGTTGACCAGCAGCGGCGCACCCGTCTGCCGGGAGAGCGCGGCGAGCCTGCGCACCAGGCCCGGGTGGCCTGACAGGTCGTAGCCGACGCTGCTCTCGCCCCACACCACCAGGTCGGGGCGGCGCCCGGCCAGTTCGCGGGTGAGCTCCTCGCCCCGTGCGAGCCGCTCCGCACGCGAGGACGACTCCCCGATCTGGACCACCGCGATCCGGCTCCCGCCCGCCGGCTGCGGGCGCGGTGCCCACAGCCAGACCGTGCCCGTCACGACGGCCGTGGCCAGCAGGGCGACGGCCGCGGCCCGGCGGGCGCGAGGGGCCGAGAGCAGCACGGCGAGCGCGGTGTTCACCGCCACCACGACGAAGCTCACCAGCCACACGCCGCCCACGGACGCCAGCCGCAGCGCGGGCGTCACCTGCCACTGGCTGGCCCCCAGCAGCCCCCAGGGCCCGCCCAGGTACTCCCAGGAGCGGACCAGTTCGGCCAGCAGCCACCCGGACGGCACCAGCACCACGGCTGCCGCCAGTCGGCCGCCGCGCAGCGGATCCGCGAGCAGCCGGTGGACCAGCACGCCCCAGGGCAGCCACAACAGCCCCAGCAGCGCGGCGAGCAGGACGATGAACACGTGCAGGCTCGGCATCAGCCAGTGGTGCATGGCCAGCATGAAACCCGTCCCGCCCAGCCAGCCCACGCGGGCGGCCGCCCGCGGGGAGGGGGCGGCACGGAGGAGCAGCAGCCACGGCACCAGAGCCACGTAGGCCAGCCACCACAGCCCGGGCTCGGGGAACGCCGGTGCCGGTACGGCTCCCGCCAGCGGCGGAAACACCCAGCGCGCCCAGCGGGAAGCCGGGAGGGGACGCATGCCCCGCCTCCTTCGTCGGGTGCTCGGGCCACCGAAGTTCCAGTTCCGGTGCCCAGGCCACCAGTGTGCGGGAGGAGGGAGAAGATGACGAGGCCGGCGAGGCACTCGGCTCCGCCACCCGCCGCGCGCGTCCTTCGCGTGGCTCCGCCGTACGCGTCCGGCGGTCCGGTCCGCCGCGCTCGTCCGCCCGCGTCTTCGCACCGGCCCCCGGCGCCCTTCTTACGGCGTCGGCACCGGGTGGTGGTCGGACGGGACGGAGCCGCGGGGCCCCGGGAAGCGCCGCGAGCCGACCCCGCGTCCGGCGCCCCCGCGTGACCTGCCCCGGCGCGCCTTACGGCCGCCGCGCTCCGTGTCGGACTCCGTGCCCGGTGAGCGACCGGAGCCGTCGAAGCGGGGTCCTGACGGTTCTGCCCCGCCGGGCTGGGGCGGGACGGCACAGGCCGGGGCCGTCGGCGTCGCGTCCGCGGACTCCGGCTCGCCCGGGGAGTGTGTACCGGGCGAGCTCTTCGAGCGCCGCGCGCTGTCGGCCGTGAGCGCGGCCAGCCCCCATGTGGCCACCACTCCGGCGGCCGCCGCCAGGAGGGCGCCGCTCGTGCCGTACAGGAAGCCCTCGTCCAGCAGGACGATGCCGGCCGCCGCCGCGACCACCGGATTGGCGACCGTGGCCGTCGCCAGGGGAGTGGCCAGTCCGCCGCCCCGATAGGAGGCCTGCGAGGTGGCGAGCCCGGCAGCCGCCAGCGCGACCGTCAGCACGGTCAGCGGAACCGAGACGACCAGCGGGGCGGACGTCCACCGGTCTGCCAGGCTCTTGACGAAGACGGAGGCCGCCCCGTAGGCCACCCCGGCGGCCAGCGCCAGCACCACGCTCCGCAGCGCCAGTGCGCGGGGTCCCGGCTGCCCGTGGCCCCGGCGTGCCACGACCCCGGCGACGCCCACCAGCAGCACGAGCGCACCCAGGACGGCTCCGGCGAGCACGAGTTGCTCCGGGCCGTGCAGCGCGCCGGCTCCCGGGTCGCCGGTCAGCAGCAGGATGCCGGCCAGCCCGGCGGAGACCAGCAGGATGCCGCGCCAGGTGCTGCGGGCGACCGGCCGCCGGCTCACCAGGGCGGCCATCGGCGCGGCGAGGACGAGGGTGAGGACCCCGAGCGGTTGCACGACCGTCAACGGGCCCAGCGCCAGCGCCAGCACGTGCAGCAGGGCGCCCGCTCCCTGGAGCGCTGCCGCCGTCCACCAGGTGCCCGAGCGCAGCAGCCCCCACCGGGCGGGTGCGGTCGTCGAGGCGATCCGCTCCTGGACGATCGCGGCCAGGGCATAGCTGACCGCCGAGACCAGGGACAGCAGCACGGAGGCAGTCAGCGCGCTCATGTCCGGCCCGTCCGACCGGGGTTGCCCATCGCGTTCATGCCTCAACGATCCCTCGGACCCGGTGACCTGTCGTCACCTGTCAGGCTCGTCTTGACGTACAGCCAGCGGAGTACGACTCGGCCCCGTGTCCACCTGGCAGGTGACGCGGCCATGAGGCGAAAGGGCAGGAGAGGGCGGTTTTCGAGGAAGGCCGGACGGTGACGGGGCGGTGTCCGCAGTGGCAGCCGCGCCGGAGCCCGGTCGGAGTCGGCGCGCCGGAGCCTCCGTCAGGGCCGGGGCGCGGGGAGGGGCCCTTCGCCCGAGACCTGGACCGTGCCGAAGCCGCTGCCCAGAATGGTGATCCGGCCCTCGCGCCCGTCGGCGAGCCGCAGCCGAGCGGTGTCGCCCTCCAGTTCGACCCACAGCGGCTCACTGCCTTCCGGCCTGATGGTGCCGGACCAGGCGGTCTCGGGTCCGGCCGCCTCGGTGAACAGCGCGGCGTCGACAGGCACCTCGGAGGCTCCGGTCAGCAGGATCGCGGGGCCGCGGTAGAAGTTCTCCATGCGGCCAGTGTGGCAGCCGGCGCCCCATGCGGCACAACCGTCACCGGCGCGCGCAGGACGACCGCCCCGCCGCCGGGGAACGCAGCGGTACGGGTGAGCCGTGCCCCGCACGACGGAACCCCGCCGCCCGCGTGAGCGGGCGACGGGGTCCGACGGCCGACGTGCCGGATCACCCGACCGCCTGTGGGGTCACTGGTTCTTGCAGGCGTTCTGGGCAGCCGGGCTCAGCAGCGGCAGCAGGATCGGGTTGCCGCAGACGTTCGCGCCGACCTTCACCGGGATCTGGACGTTGTCGCCGGAGAGCACACCGGGCGAGTTGCCGGTGACCCCGACGGGGCCCGGGTCGTGTCCACTGGCGAGCGCCGTCCCGGTGGTGGAGCCGACCAGGGCGAGGGCGCCGAGGGCGCCGGCGGCGATGGCTGTACGAATACGCATGTTCGCTCCCGAGAGAAGGGGTAGCTGTTGTCTCCACAACCCACCGTGGATGCCCCGGTGCGGGAAGCGCATTTCGGGCTACTCCGGGCGAGTGCCGGCGCTGGTACGGTGCGTGCCGAGGCGCACGGGAGGCACGGGGACGCAGGGGGAAGGGGGCACGCATGGACGGAGCGGACACCGCCGCCGGCGGGAACGCGGCGGACGACGAGCGGGGCGTCGGCCCGACAGCCGTACCGGCCGCCGCGGACGAGGATCCGGCGGACGCCCTGCCCGGCAGCGAACCGGTGCCCGGGCGGCGCGTGTTGTGCCGGATGTGCGGCCAGCCGCTGCGTGACCGCGCCTCCCGCATCTGGGGGCTGGGGCCCGACTGCCGCCACAAGCTGGCCGTGCGCACCGCGCCCGCACCGCCCCGGCACGAGGTCGATCAGGAGACCCTGCCGGGACTGTGAGCGGGTGGCGGGCCCCCGGGCCGGGCGCGTCCGCGGGCATCGCCCGCACGTTGTGGCAATCATGGTGCGGGCCGCCACCCGGCGAGCGTCTTCCCCGAGACCTGGCGAAAGGCGAACCCCGTGTCCCAGCCACCGCAGCCCGGCCGCGACCGGCGCGATCCTCCCCGCCCCGGCCGCCGTGCCCGCTCGGGAACGGAACCGGTGACCGCACGCAGCGATCTGTGGCTGCGCACGGTGCTGTCCTCCGTCGGAGTGCCGCTCTTCGCCGCGGCGGCCGCGCTCTTCGCCTGGTGGGCCGTCTCCTCCGGTCCGCACAGCTCGCCCAGCGACCGGCTGCTCAGCGTGCTGGCCGGCGTCTGCGCGGCGCTCGCGCTCGGTGCCGCCGTCGACCTGCTGGTACTGCGCCGCCGGCGCGCTCAGGCCCGCGCCGATCAGCGCTGACGGCCGGTCCTGTCAGGTGCCGGCGCGGCCCGTGGCCCGTTCGGGTGGTGCCGTGCGCGTACCGTCCCCGGCAGCGGCTCAGCCCACCGACTGGCCCGCGTGCGGGCTGAGCACTCCGCCCGCGATCAGGGCGAACAGGGCAAGCCCCAGCAGGATGCGGTAGATGACGAAGGGCATGAAGCTTCGCTGCGAGATGTAGCGCATGAACCATGCGATGACCAGGTAGGCCACCCCGAACGCCAGCACGGTGGCGAACAGGGTGGGGCCCCACGAGACGTGCCCCTCGCCGATGTCCGCGAGTTCGAACAGGCCCGAGGCGAGCACCGCCGGGACCGCCAACAGGAACGAGTAGCGGGCCGCCGCCTCCCGCCGGTACCCCATGAACAGGCCGCCGCTGATGGTGGCTCCGGAGCGGGAGACGCCGGGAATCAGCGCCAGGGCCTGCGCGCAGCCGTAGAGCAGACCGTCGCGGACGCTGAGCTGTTCGAGGGACTTGCGCTCCCGCCGGGCCCGGTGCCGGCCTCCCGCCGCTTCCCGGGCGGCCATCCGGTCGGCGATGCCCAGGATGACGCCCAGCGCGATCAGGGTGGTGGCGATCAGGCGCAGGTCGCGGAACGGCCCCTCGATCTGATCCTTGAAGGCCAGCCCCAGGACGCCGATCGGCAGGGAGCCGACGATGACGAGCCAGCCCGTCCGGGCGTTGTGGTCGCGCCTGGCCTCGCGGCTGTACAGCGAGCGGAACCAGGCCGCCAGGATCCGCCCGATGTCCTTGCGGAAGAAGATGAGCACCGCCGCCTCGGTACCGATCTGGGTGACGGCGGTGAACGCGGCTCCAGGGTCCTGCCAGCCCGCGAACGCGGCCACGAGCCGCAGATGGGCGCTGGAGGAGATGGGGAGGAACTCGGTCAGTCCCTGGACGAGGCCGAGGACGAAGGATTCAAACCAAGACATCTGTGGTGGGGCTCGTCCCTGTGGTGGTCGGTGTCGGCTGTGGCGCCCGGGCGGTGGTCCGGTGCTTCGGCCCGGCGTGCGGAGCGGCGCAGGTGGGCCCGCTTGCGCCAGGCGAAGACGGCCCCGGCCAGCCCGGACAGCGCGATGAAGCCGAAGGAGGCCAGGAAGACCGGCGAGGTGGGGGTGGCCGCACTGGAGCCGGCGATGACGTACGCCGCGGTGTTGGGGACGGACCCCACGGCGGTCGCCGCCAGAAAGGCGACCCAGCGCATCCGCGAGACGGCCGCGCCGTAGTTGGAGGCCGCGAACGGCACCCCGGGCAGCAGTCTGATCACCAGCATGGAGCGGAAGCCGTGCTTGCTCAACTGCCGGTCGGCCGCCGTCATCCAGCGCCCGCGCAGCAGGGTGCGCAGTGCGTCCTGGCCCAGCAGCCGCCCGAGCCCGAAGGCGATACCCGCGCCGATCACCGTCCCGGCCGTCGCCGAGAAGGTGCCCGCCTGGGCGCCGAAGAGGACACCCGCCGCGACGTTGAGCACGGGCCGTGGCACGAACGCCGCCGTGCACAGCCCGTAGGCGGCGCCGAAGAGGGCGACGGCCGCTCCGCCCGCGACCTGGGGCGGCCAGCCGTGGGAGAGCAGGCGCTGGGGCTCGTACAGCAGCATCGCCGTGGCCGCGCCGGACAGGAGTACGGCGAGGAGGGCGAGGCGGGACCAGGGTGACAGCAGCGTCTGGGCGAGACGGCCGGGGAGTCCGTCTGGCTGGGTGGCGGGGACGGGCACGTGGGGAGCGTAACCGACGAACCGGTCCCTCCGCCGTTCGAAGAGGGCTGGAAAGTCCGGAAGATCCCTCTGCGGGCCGGTGTTCGCCTGCCGTACACCCCCGTGTCCACCTGCGCCGACGGCTACCGCACCGCTTCGGCGCGAAGCCGGACGAAAACCGTTCGACGGGCGGCAGTCGGCTCAGCGATGATCGATCGGTGTTCCGGCAGCTCGTCGTGGTGCCCGAGGCCGTGGTCCCGGCCCCTCCGAGCGCTGCCGCCTTCCTGACCGGGGGCGTGTGTGTCCGCCCCTCCTTGTGCGGCACTCGCGGCCGCCGACGCTGACCCTCCCCGGACCGCTCCGAGGACCCCGCGGGTGCAGGGCCGGTCCTCTCCAGGGGTCCCGCTTTTCCGTCCCGCACCGGTCCAGGAGGGCACCCGTGTCCGCGTACACCCGTCCGTACCCGCTCCCGCATCTGATCCTCGGCACACTGGGCCCCCGCGGCCACGGCAGGACGACACTCGCCAGGGCGTTGGCGGCAGCCCGGCCCTGTCCCTCGCAGGATGCCGCGGACCCGGCCCGTGGCCGCTACCGGTACGCCACCGACACCCGGCGCTGCACCGTGCTCGACGACCCGGCCACCGTGCTCGACGAGGCGACAGGCGAGCCGGTCCGTCTGGACGGTGCCGTACTGGTCGTCTCCGTCGTGGACGGGGCGCGGCCCGGCGCGGCCGAGCAGGTCGTACGTGCGTGCCGCGCGGCCCGCCTGCCCCTCGTCGTCGCTGCCACCATGGCGGAAGAGGGCAGGGAGGAGCTGACCGAGCTGGTGGAGTGCGAGGTGCGGGCCCTGCTGAGCGCGCACGGGTACGCGGGGGAGACGCTGCCGTTCGTTTGGGTCTCCGCCCGCCGCGCGCTGGAGGGCGACCCGCGCTGGCAGGGCGCGATCGAGGCCCTGCTGGACGCCGTCGACACCTACGTTCCGCTGCCCGGCGCCGGCCCGGGCAGCGGGGCGGCGGACGGGGAGCGCGGGTCCTCCGGGCCCTGCGCGGGAGCCCGCTGAGCGCGCCGTCGCACAATGGGGCGGTGGACACCGAGACCGGCGGGGAGCCGATACCCCGCACCCGAACCGTCGCCGGAGGCGCGGCCAAGCTGATGCCGGACATCGACCGGCGCCGCGCCTGGCTGCTGACCGTGGACGGCGCCCCGCAGTCCTACGTCGACCTCGACGCTCCCGAGCATCTGGAGTTCGAGTACGCGCGCCGTGTCGGCCACCTCCTGGACGTGCTGGCGCCGCCCGGAGCACCGCTGGACGCCCTGCACCTGGGCGGCGGCGCCCTGACCCTGCCGCGCTACCTGGCCGCGACCCGGCCAGGGTCCCGCCAGCGGGTGGCCGAGCCGGACGCCGAGCTGGCGGCCTTCGTCACCGCGTACCTGCCGCTGCCGACGGGCGCGGACATCCGGGTGGAGGCGACCGACGGGCGGGCGCTGTTGGAGTCCTGCGCCGAGTCCTGCGCCGACGTCGTCGTCTCCGACGTGTACGGGGGCGCGCGGATGCCCGCCCACCTCACCACGCTCTCCTACGCCCGCCAGGCAGCGCGGGTGCTGCGGCCCGGCGGCGTCCACGTGGCCAACCTCGCCGACGCCACGCCGTTCCGGTTCCTCGGCTCGCAACTTGCGACCTTCGCCGAGGTCTTCCCGCACCTCGCGCTCCTCGCGGAGCCCGCGGTGCTGCGCGGGCGCCGGTTCGGAAACCTGGTGCTGCTCGCCTCACGCGCCGAGCAGCCCTTGGACGAGCTGGCCCGGCGCTGCGCGGCCGACCCCTTTCCCGCGCGGGTGGAGCACGGAGCGGCACTGGCCCGGCTCGCCCCGGGTGCCCGCCCGGTGGAGGACGGCGATGCCGTGCCCTCACCCGAACCGCCGGACGGCGCCTTCAGCATCGGCTGAGGGCGCCGTCCTGGGGGCCTGGACACCGCGACGCGGAAGACGCGGAGGCGGGGCGGCTCAGCCGCGCGGTTCCTGTCTGCCGCCGGGTGCCTCGTAGGTACGGAGGCTGCCGGTGATCTTCTTGATGGTGGCGTCCGAGAGCTCGTCCTTGACACCCGCGTCGGTGTACAGCACGAAGATGGCCAGGTCGCCGTTGCTGTTGATCCACGACACGGTGACGACCTTGCCGGCGCTCGTGGTGCACTTGTCGTCCTTGGGCGCGCCGGTGATCTTGGCGGTGGCCGTGTGCCCCTTGATGCCGTGCTTGTTCTCGAACGCCTTGGGCCCGGAGACCTTGAGGTCCCCCTTCTGCTTCTGGTCGTAGCCGGCGATCGCGAAGTTCTCGGCGGCTATCTTCGAGGCCTCCTTGGTGTTCTTCGAGCCCTGCCCGCCCTTGGTGCCGACGGAGGCGCGGGTGGCCTCGTCGCACCAGTTGTCCTTGTAGTGGGCGGGTGCCGACATGGCGACCAGGACCTTGCCCTTGTCGTCCTCGAAGCCGGTGATGGTGCCCTGGCTCGCCACCGTCCAGTCGTCGTTGTCGGGCACGTCGAAGGCGGAGTACCACTTGGGGTTGACGACGGTCTGCCAGCCGGGGACCACCGGCTCGGAGGGGTCCTCGGACGCGCCGCCGCCCCCGCCCGGGTCGGTCTTCCCCGTCTTGTCGGGCTTCTCCTTGACGGTGGGTGAAGAGGACTTGCCGGCCTCGTCCTTCTTGCCGTCCCCGTCGTCGCCCGTGAAGACCACGACGCCCGTCACCGCCGCCGCGATGACGGCGACCGCCGCGACGATCGAGATGACGACCGTCCTCTTCCGGTTTCCCCCGCCGCCGTTGGGTGACTGCGGGCTCCCCGGAGCACTGGCCGGACCCCACTGGCCGGAGCCGGGGCCGCCCGGCTGCTGGCCGTACGGATACGGGGGCTGCCCTCCGGTCTGCTGCCCGTAACCCGGCTGAGCAGGCTGCTGCCCGTAACCGGACCCGCCCGCAGGCTGCTGCCCGTAGCCCGGCTGAGCCGGCTGACCGGGCTGGCCCGGCTGCTGGCCGTACCCGGGCTGAGCCGCGGGCTGCTGATAGGGGTTCGGCTGTCCATAACCCGGCTGCTGATACGGGTTCGGCTGCCCCGGGTTCTGCTCGCCCCCGGGCTGTTGCTGTCCTGGCCACATGGCCGGTAAGCCTATGGTGCGCCCGGTGCGGGGGCCACGGGCGCCCTCCGATCGGTACGGACCTGCTACCTGGCAGGCGCCCGCCGTACGCGGAGCCGGGGGTGAAGCCCCGCACCCCCGATGGTTACTCGGTGGTAACGTGCGGGTATGACGACAGAGTCACAGCCGGACATAGGCGCAATGATGACGGCATCCGTGCCGATGGCCCGCACCCTGAACCTCACATACCTGGAGACCTCGCCCGAGCGGGTCGTCGTCTCGCTGCCGGACCAGAGCGAGTTCCACAACCATGTGGGCGGCCCGCACGCGGGTGCCATGTTCACCCTCGCCGAGTCCGCGAGCGGAGCGGTGACCCTCGCGGCCTTCGCGGACGAGCTCTCCCGGGCGGTGCCGCTGCCGGTCCATGTGGAGATGGACTTCAAGAAGCTGGCCAAGGGTGTCGTCACCGCCACCGCGGAACTCGGCCGCCCGGTCGCCGAGGTCGTCGCCGAGCTCGACCGGGGCGAGCGTCCCGAGTTCCCCGTGCACGTGGCCATCACCAGGGCGGACGGCGCCGTCACCGGCGAGATGACCATCGTGTGGACGCTGCGGCCGAACGGCTGACTCCCTGCCCGGCCCGGCGGCAGTGTGCGCGGTTCCACGCGACCCTGTGCGCACGCCTCGCCGGGCCGGTCGAGTAGGCTTCCGAAAACGAGCCCGAACGCCGTGAGAGGAAGCCCTAGTTGCACGTCCAGGAGTGGCTGGAGCACATCCCGGCCGTCAGCGTGTACCTCCTGGTGGGGGTCGTCATCGGTCTGGAGAGCCTGGGAATCCCGCTCCCGGGCGAGATCGTCCTGGTCAGCTCCGCGCTGCTCGCCTCGCAGCAGGGCCACATCGACCCGGTCGTCCTGGGGCTGAGCGCCACCGTCGGGGCCATCGTCGGCGACTCGATCGGCTACGGCATCGGCCGCAAGGGCGGCAAGCCGCTGCTGGAGTGGCTGGGCAGAAGATTCCCCAAGCACTTCGGGCCCGCGCATGTCGCCACCGCCGAGCAGTCCTTCCAGCGCTGGGGCATGTGGGCGGTCTTCTTCGGGCGCTTCATCGCCCTGCTGCGCATCTTCGCCGGGCCCCTCGCGGGTGTGCTGAAGATGCCGTACTGGAAGTTCCTGACGGCGAACGTGCTGGGCGGCGCGGTCTGGGCCGGGGGCACCACGGCCGTCATCTACTACGTCGGCATCGTCGCCGAGGCGTGGCTCAAGCGGTTCTCGTGGCTGGGGCTGGTCGTCGCCGTGCTGATCGGCGTCGTCTCCATGCTGGTCGTCAAGCGCCGCTCGGCCGCGGCCGCCGCCTCCGCGGAATCCGCCGAGGCCGCCGAGGCCGGGGGTGCGACGCCGGACGGCCCGGGCACGGGTGCGGGACGTCCGGCCCCGGACGCGGTCGCCGCCACGGACACCGTCACGGCGACCGCCACGACCGGCGGGGAGTCGGCCGTCGACGGTGCTCCGGCTACGGGGCGGATGGACGACCCGGCTGCCGAGTCGGCCGGTGTGGCCGGTGAGGCGGCGCCCGGGCCGACCGGTACGACGGCGTCGACCCCGGCTGCGGCGGGGGAGTAGGTTCCGCCGAGGCCGAGGCCGAGGCCGAGGCCCAGGTCCAGGCCGGGACCGGAGTCACCGGGCGGGGGCGGATCCGTGCCGGGAAGCCGTGGCGGGGTACGTCCGCAAAAGGCGGCCCGGGCGTCGGAGCCTAAGCGGGGACGAGACGGATGAGCAGCGGTACGGAACGTGAAGCGGAGAGCGCCGTGGCAGAGCGAGGACTGACCGTGACCGTCGGCGGGCGGGAGCCCCGGCTGGACCCGAAGGCGTTCCACGCGCCCACCTCGGTGGTCGCCGGTGAGGTCACCATGGCCGCCGGGTCGAGCCTGTGGTACGGCGCCGTGCTGCGGGCCGACGCCGGGCCGATCGTGCTGGGCGAGGGCAGCAACGTGCAGGACAACTGCACCGTCCACGGCGATCCCGGCTTCCCCGTGACGATCGGAGCCGGTGTCACTGTCGGGCACAACGCCGTCCTGCACGGCTGCACCGTGGAGGACGACGTCCTCATCGGCATGGGGGCGACCGTTCTCAACGGCGCGCACATCGGTACGGGCTCGCTGGTCGCGGCCCAGACCCTCGTCCCGCAGGGGATGGTCGTCCCGCCCGGTTCGCTGGTGGCGGGTGTCCCGGGCAAGGTGCGGCGGGAGCTGACAGAGGAGGAGCGCGAAGGCGTCCGGTTCAACGCGGCCGTCTATGTCGACCTCGCCGAGCAGCACCGGGAGGCGGTCACCGGCCAGGGACGCGGCGACTCCTGAGCCGTACGCGCGCGGGGTGTCCGCGGCACGAGGCTGTCCGTCGCCCGCGGTGGCCCGTTCCGCAGGGTTACCCGTGAGGAACCTCACCCGGGGCGGCGGTCCGCGCGGGCGCTACCGTGACGGCGTGCCATCGATCCAGAACATGTTCTCGTCCGTCACCTCCCGCCTGGTGCACGGCCTCTGGCGGCGGGCCCAGCGGGCCGGGGCCGTCACCGCGCGGCGCCCCGGGCCGTACGCGTTCCGCCGGATCGGGACCGGCACCCGGCTGGCCTTCCCGCAGGGCACCCTGTTCGGCACGCGGTGGATCGAGTTGGGCGACCACTGCATCGTCGGCCAGGACGTGACGCTGACCGCAGGGATGATGCCCGATCTCGACCTCGGCCCTCAGACCGTGCTGCGGCTGGGCAACGGCGTGGTCCTGGGGCGGGGGAGCCACGTCATCGCGGACACCCGGGTGTGCATCGGGGACGACGTGTTCTGCGGCCCGTACGTCTACATCACCTCCACCAACCACTCCTACGACGACCCCGCCCGGCCCGTCGGCAAGCAGTGGCCCCGGACGGCACCGGTGGAGATCGGCGCCGGGAGCTGGATCGGCGCTGGGGCGGTCGTCCTGCCCGGCGCGAAGCTGGGCCGGAACGTCGTCGTGGCGGCCGGCGCGGTGGTGCGGGGGAAGGTGCCCGACCACGCCGTGGTGGCCGGGGCCCCGGCGAGGGTGGTGCGCCGGCTGGACCCGGAGGCGGGCTGGCAGCCACCGCTGCGTACCCCGCCGCCCGTGCCCGTCCCCGAGGGGGTCACCTCCCAGGAGCTGGCGGCATTGGCCGAACTGCCCGAACTGCCCGAGCAGCCCGGGGTCCAGGCGGAACCGTGACCCTCTCCCCCGGACTGCGGAAGCTCTCCGCGGCGTGGGGGAGGAGCCGTCAGCCCGAGGCGAGCAGCACGGTGCCCAGCAGGGCCAGTCCGGCCCCGACGGTCTGGAGTGCGCGCAGCCGTTCGTGCAGTACGCTCCGCGCGGCCAGCGCGGTCACCACGGGGTAGAGCGAGGCCAGCACGGCGGCGACGGTCACGGGCCCGTTCTGCGCCGCGACCGCGTAGGTGCCGTTGGCGGCGACGTCCGCGAGCCCGACGAAGGCGAGCGCGGGCAGCGACGACCACACCGCCCGCGCCCCCGCCTCCGGCAGCGCGGGGACGCCCCGCCGCACCGAGACGTACAGCGCCCCACCGCCCACGACGACGTTGACGACCCGTTGCACGAACAGCGTGAGAAAGAGCCCGGCGACCGTGGTGGAGGCCTCGGCCACCAGGCTCATCGTTGCGCCGAACCCGAAGGCGGAGACGAGGGTCAGCAGGATCGTCCGCTGCTGGACGGGGGCTCCACCACCACCCACCCCGCCGGCCAGCACCACACCGGCGACGGCGACGAGGGTGCCGAGCGCCTGGAGGATTCCGGGCCGCTCGCCGTGCAGCACCATGCCGACCGCCACCGGGACCGCGACGCTGCCCAGGGTGGCAACAGGGGAGACCACCCCCATCGGGCCGATGGCCAGCGCCCGGTAGAAGCACAGCATCGCCAACGGGCCGATCGCGCCGGCCGCCACCGCGCACCACAGCAGCCGGGCGTCCAGATCGCTCCAGGCACCCGTGGCCGCCACGACGACGGCCAGTACCGCGCAGGCCGCGCCCTGGGAGACGACGACCACGGTCAGCTCGCGCAGACGTCTGCTGAGCAGTCCGCCGCCGAAGTCGGCCAGCCCCGACAGGAGGCTGGTGGCCAGGGCGAAGACAGCGGTCACGGCGGATTCCCTCGCAGTACAGTGTGGTGAACACTCAAGTCCAGCACACCGTAGTGCAACAGGCTGCACTCTGTCATCGAATATTCTGGATGGTGCGGAACGCCGTGACGGACCTCGACCAGCTCACGCAAGCCCTCGCCCGCAATCTCAAGCACCAGCGGGCCGAACGTGGCTTCACCCTCGACGCCCTCGCGGCCCGCGCCGGCGTCAGCCGCGGGATGCTCATCCAGATCGAACAGGCCCGCACCAATCCCAGCGTCGGGACCGTCGTCAAGATCGGCGACGCCCTCGGGGTGAGCATCACTTCGCTGCTGGACTTCGACCAGGAGCCGCAGGTCCGCCTCGTGCCGCCCGAGCAGGCCATCCGCCTGTGGTCCACCGAAGCCGGCAGCCACAGCACCCTGCTCGCCGGCACCGAGGCCCCCGGGCCGCTGGAGCTGTGGCACTGGAGGCTGATGCCGGGCGAGGCCAGCACCTCCGACCCGCACCCCGTCGGAACCACCGAGCTCGTCCACGTCACCGCGGGAACGCTCACCCTCGACGTGGACGGCACCGACCACGCCCTGGCCACCGGAACCTCCGCCTGCTTCGAGTCCCACGTCCCGCACGGCTACCGCAACGACGGCAGCGAAGCCGTCGAGATGACCATGGCCGTCTCGGTTCCCGAACCGCGCTGACTCCCTGTCCCGCGCTGGCTAAAGTGCGTGCCATGCGCGCACCCATCGGAAACTTCGACACCGCGGTCCCGGCCCCCGACGCACTGGACCGGCTGACCGCGCCCGTCGCCGCGGCCGTCCGGGGATGGCAGGGCCCGGTCCCCGCCGACCAGTTGCTGTACGTCGACACCGCACCGGAGAAGGCGGACACGGCCGTCTTCGTCGAGACCTACGGCGAGGACCTGCTGGAGACCTCGGCCAACTGCGTGGTGGTGGCGGCGAAGCGCGGCGGCGAACGTACCCTCGCCGCCTGCCTGGTCCTCTCCGCCACCCGTGTCGACGTCAACGGCGCGGCCCGGCGCGGGCTCGGGGCACGCAAGGTCTCCTTCGCCCCGCACGAGACCGCCGTCGAGCAGACCGGCATGGAGTACGGCGGAATCACCCCCGTCGGACTGCCCGAAGGCTGGCCGCTCCTGGTGGACGCCGAGGCCGCCGCACTCCCGTGGGTGCTGATCGGCAGCGGCAGCCGCCGGGGCAAGCTGATCCTCCCCGGCAAGGCGCTGGCCACACTGCCGGGAGCGGAGGTCGTCGAGGGACTCGGGCTGCGCGGATAGCGTTTCGCCCCGGCCGCGGTCCGGAGCAGCTTCCGCCCGGGCCGGGGCAGGCCGAGGGCTCAGCCCCCGGCCGCACGGCGCGTGCTGAGGTCCAGCGACAGCGGGATCGAGTGCTCGGCGAAGCCCAGCGTGCGGTACATCCGCTCCGCGTCCGGCGTGGCGTGCAGGTCCACCCGGGTCACCCCGCGGCGGGCGAAGTCCGCCAGCAACGCCTCCGTCGTCGCCCGCGCGTAGCCGCGCCCGCGATAGCGCTCGTCGGTGCACACGTTGAACACGAATCCGAACAGGCCCAGCGGGCTCACCGGCGCGGGCAGCCGCTCCTCGACCCGGCCCACCGCGCACGCCGCCAGGTGGGCCGGGCCGCCGGAGGCGTCGCCGTCCACCACGAACGCCGACAGCGGGGAAGGGCCTTGCGCGAGCTGCCGCCTGGCCACCCGCACGGCCTCCGCCTCCCACGCCCCCGGCTCGTCCGCGCCGCGCATCGCCGCGAACATGACGCGGCGCAACCGCACGATCTCCTCGGCGTCTTCCGGAGCCGCCCTGCGTGTGCTGATCATGCGGGGGACGCTAGCCCAGACCCTCGGCGCCCAACCGGGGGATCTCGATCGCCGGACACCGGTCCATCACCATGTGCAGCCCGGCAGCCCGAGTGCGCTCGTAAGCCGCCTCGTCCACCACCCCGAGCTGGAACCAGACGGCCCGCGCGCCGACGGCCACCGCCTCGTCGGCGACCTCGCCCGCCGCAGCGGAGTGGACGAAGACGTCGACCACGTCCACCGGGAACGGAATCCGGGCCAGGCTCGCGTAACCGGGCTCCCCGTGCACCGTCTCCGCCTTGGGATGGACGGGGACGACGCGCTTGCCGTAGCGCTTGAGCACCTCGGCCACCCCGTAGGCGGGCCGCGCCGTGTTCTGGGACAGTCCCACCACCGCCCAGGTGTCGCCCAGCTCCGTGAGGATGCGCCGTACCGTCTCGGGATCGCCATACACCGTCTCTGCTCCTCTGCTCCTTCGTGGGACGCCGCCGGAGGGCCTGCTGAGCGTGCCAACGAGGACCACCCCGCGCGGATTCCCGCGGGGCGGGCCCTAGGCTGACCGGATGCAGCAGGAGCCGCCCGCGGGGCCCGAGGAGTACGTGAGCGTCGCCGCCGAGGGCGTGCACGAGACCGAGGTCAACCGCTCCCGCTTCCTGTGCGCCCTCGCGCCCGCCGCCACCGAGGACGAGGCGCGGGAGTTCATCGCCCGCGTCCGCAAGGACCACCCCGGGGCCCACCACAACTGCTCGGCGTACGTCATCGGCGCGGACGCCCGCGTCCAGAAGGCCGACGACGACGGCGAGCCGGGCGGCACCGCGGGCGTACCCATGCTCCAGATGCTGCTGCGCCGCGAGGTGCGTTTCGCGGTCGCCGTCGTCACCCGGTACTTCGGCGGCGTCAAGCTCGGCGCCGGAGGGCTCATCCGGGCGTACGGCGGCGCGGTGGGCGAGGCCCTCGACGCGCTCGGCACCGTCACCCGGCGACGCTTCCGGCTGGTGACCGTCACGGTGGGGCACGAGCGGGCCGGGCGCCTGGAGAACGACCTGCGCGCGACCGGCCGCGACGTACGGGACGTCCGGTACGGAGCCGAGGTCACCATCGAACTCGGGCTGCCCCAGCAGGAAGTGGACGCCTTTCGCGGGTGGCTCGCCGACGCCACGGCGGGGACAGCCCGATGCGAGGTGGGCGGCGAGGCCTTCGGCACCGTGTGAACCGCGTCGGCCCGCAGCACCTGGACCGCGACCGGGGGAGCCGCACCGGCGCGGGACCGGCAGCCGCCGTGTGCGCATCCCGTAGGGGCCCGGCGTGACGGGCGGCGACCGGACTGTCGGTGGCGGGCCTTAAGGTCGTTGACCATGCGTCTGCTGCACACCTCGGACTGGCACCTGGGCCGGAGCTTCCATCGCGTGAGCCTCCTGGACGCCCAGCGCGCCTTCCTCGACCACCTGGTCGCCACCGTCGAGGAGCGCGCGGTGGACGCCGTGCTCGTCGCCGGCGACGTCTACGACCGCGCCGTGCCCTCCCTGGCAGCCGTCGAGATGTTCGACCACGCCCTGCACCGCCTCGCCGAGCGCGACGTCCCCACCGTCATGATCGCGGGCAACCACGACTCGGCCCGCCGGCTGGGGGTCGGCTCGAAGCTGATGGGACAGGCGGGCATCCATCTGCGCACCGATCCCAAGGAGTGCGGTACGCCGGTGCTGCTGCCGGACCGCGACGGGCACGGTCAGATCGCCGTGTACGGGATCCCCTACCTCGAACCCTCTCTGGTACGGCAGACCCTCGGCGTGGAGCGGGGCAGCCACACCGCCGTCCTGAGCGCCGCCATGGACCGGGTGCGGGCCGACCTGGCCGGCCGTCCGCCCGCGACGCGCTCCGTCGTGCTGGCGCACGCGTTCGTCACCGGCGGGGAGGTTTCCGACAGCGAGCGGGACATCACCGTCGGCGGCGTCGCCTCCGTACCGGCCTCGGTCTTCGACGGCGTCGACTACGCAGCGCTCGGCCACCTGCACAACTGCCAGACCCTCACCGAACGGGTGCGCTACTCCGGCACGCCGATCGCCTACTCCTTCTCCGAGGCGAACCACCCCAAGTCGATGTGGCTGGTCGACCTGGGGCCCGGCGGCGAGGTGACGGCCGAACGGCTCCACTGTCCCGTTCCTCGCCCCCTCGCCCGGCTCCGCGGCACCCTCGCCGAACTGCTGGAGGACCCCGCCCTCGACCGGCACACCGATGCGTGGGTGGAGGCCACCCTGACCGATGCGGCACGCCCGCACGACCCGATGGCGCGGCTGGAGAAGCGGTTCCCGCACACGGTCAGCCTCGTCTTCGCACCGGAACGGGAGGAGGCGGAGGACGCACGCTCCTACGCCGTACGGCTCAAGGGCCGCACCGAACGGCAGATCGCCGAGGACTTCGTCGGGCACGTACGCCCCGGGCGGGCCGCAGCCCCCGAGGAACGCAGAATGCTCGGCCGGGCATTGGAGGCCGTCCGCGTCGCGGAGACCGAGCACGCCGAACCCGCCGCCTCCCGCACGCCCGGCCGGGAGGGGGCACGATGAGGCTGCACCAGCTCACGCTGACCGCCTTCGGCCCCTTCAGCCGTACCCACACCGTCGACTTCGACGCGCTCTCCTCGGCAGGGCTCTTCCTGCTGCACGGTGCCACCGGTGCGGGCAAGACCTCCGTGCTGGATGCCGTCTGCTTCGCCCTGTACGGCGGCGTCCCCGGCGCCCGGCAGCAGCCCGGCGGCACTCTGCGCAGTGACCACGCCGACGCACACACCCGCACCGAGGTCGTGCTCGACCTGACCGTCGCCGGACGCCGACTGGAACTCACCCGTGCCCCCGAGCAGTTGCGGCCCAAGGCACGCGGCACCGGGCTCACCCGCGAGCGTGCCCGCTGCGAGCTGCGCGCCTTCGATCCCGCCACCGGCCGATGGCACGGCCTCAGCCGCTCCCACCAGGAGATCGGTGAGGAGATCGGCCAGGCCCTCGGTATGAGCAAGGACCAGTTCTGCCAGGTCGTCCTGCTCCCGCAGGGCGATTTCGCGCGGTTCCTGCGCGCCGGCGCCGAGGACCGGGCCAAGCTGCTGGGCCGTCTCTTCGACACCTCACGGTACGCCGCCGTCGAGGAGGAGCTGGCGCGTATGCGCAGAACCGCACAGCAGGACGTCGTCACGGCGGACGAGGAACTGCTGGCCCTCGCCCACCGGATGCGTCAGGCGGTCGGTGACCCGGCCGAGCTGGGCGAGGGCCCCGGCACCACCCCGGGCACGGCATCCGGGGCCCGACCGGACACCGACACCGTGCCCTCCCCGCGCTCGGGCACGGCACCCGGCGGGCGGCGCACCGCGCCCAGGCGCAACCGGGGCGCGAGCGCCGCAAAGGACACCGAACCGACGCCGCTCGCTCCCGGCGACGCCGGACTCGCCGACGCGGTCCTGGCCTGGGCGGCCCAGGCCCGCTCCCACGCCCGCGAACGTCTCACCGCCACCACACTGGCCGCCGGCACGGCCCGTGAGCGGCACGCTGCCGCCGCCCAGCGGTTCGAGGAGGTGCGCGAACTCGCCCGGGACCAGGCCAGGTTCGCACGGGCCAGGCAGCGCGCCGACGAGCTCGCGGCCGCGACCGGGGAGCGCGACACGCTGCGGCGACGTCTGGAGGCCGCACACGCCGCGGAGACCGTCGCCCCCGCGCTGCGCCTGCACCAGGCGGCCCGCGAGGAGCACACCCGGGCCCAGGCCGCCGCGCAGCACGCACGGTCCCTCCTGCCGGACGCCGTGGCCCACGCCGGAACCGAACGGCTCGCGGAGCTGGAGAGGGAGACGGGCCAGGAGCTCGGCGCCCTGCGCAGCGCACGCGAGGAGGAGCCGCGGGTCGCCGGTGCCGAAGCCGAACTGCGCAGGCTGGAGGCGGAGTCCCGGGCCGACGAGGAGCTGTTGAGCGAGACCGCGGAGTGGCTCGCCGGGTGGGAGGCCCGACGGGACGCCCTCCAGCGCCGGGTGGATGACGCCCAGGAGGCCGCCACCCGCGCCGAACGCCTCGCGGGCCGCCTGCACCCCGCGCGCGCCCGCCTCGAAGCGGCCCGCCGCCGCGACCGGCTCGCCGAGGACGTGGAGGTCGCCGCGGAGGAGCTCCGCCGCGCCCGCGAGGAGGCCGCCGAGGCGAAGGAGCAGTGGCTGGCCCTGCGCGAGCGGCGGCTGCGCGGTGTCGCCGCAGAGCTCGCGGGGAACCTGACGGACGGCGAACCCTGCGCCGTGTGCGGCTCCCGCTCCCACCCCGAACCCGCCCGCGAGGAGCCGGGCCACGTGGACCGGGCCGCCGAGGAGGCCGCCCTGGCCGCCTCCCAACGTGCGGGCGAGCGCCGCGAGTCCGCCCACCACCGCCTCGCCGCCCTCCGTGACGGCTTCGCCACCGCCCGGGCGGAAGCCGCCGGTACCACCGCGCAGGGGCAGGGTCCGCCAGTCGGGGACGGGGCGGCAGAAGCCGAGGCCGGGAGCACGGCCGCGCGGGGGACCGAGAGCGCCCGGGCCGCTCAGGAGGCGGGGGAGGCCGCACCGGGGGCGGACACGGGCGCCGGTCCGCCGCAGGAGATCGCCACCGACGAACTGGCCGCCGCAGTGGCGGGGTTGGAGAGCGAACACGAGTGCGCCCACGCGCAGGCCGCCACCGCGCACCAGGCCCGCGAAGCACTCGCCGCCGCCGAACGTGAGCACGACGAACGGCGCGGCGCGCAGCAGGAGGCCGAACGCCGTGCCGCGGGCCGGGCCTCCACCCGGGACGCCCTCCAGCGGGAGCTGACCGCCCTGACCGCGCGGTTGGACCGCGCCCGGGGCCCGGCCCCCAGCGTGGCGGCGCGCTACAGCGAACTGGAGCGGCGCACGGCGGCGCTCTCCCACGCCGCACAGGCCGCACAGGCGGCCGACGCGGCCGCCGCGCGCCTCGCCGAGACGGCGGACCAACTCGCCGGCGCCGCACGCCGGGCCGGATTCGGCACGGTGGACGAAGCGGCGGAGGCCGTGCTGCCCGAGACGGAACAGCGCGACCTGCGGGAGCGCTGGGAGCGCCGGCAGGCCGAGGAGGCCGCCGTGCGCGAGGAGCTCTCCGATCCGGCACTGACCGCCGCGGCCGCCCGCCCTGCCGCCGACCCGGAGGCTGCCCGCGAAGCGGCCGAGAGGGCGGAGGAGCTCGGGCGCGCCGCCGAGGCCGCACAGCACACGGCGCGCAGCCGCGTCGAGGCGCTCGACGAGCTGAGCGGCCGGGCGGTGGCGGGCGCCCGCCGCGTCGCCCCGCTGCGCACGGCCTACGATCAGGTGGCGCGGCTCGCCGGGCTGACGGCGGGCACCTCCGCCGAGAACGAACGCCGGATGCGACTGGAGTCGTACGTGCTGGCAGCCCGGCTCGAACAGGTCGCCGCCGCGGCCTCGGCCCGCCTCGGCCGGATGTCGGGCGGCCGCTACACGCTCGTGCACTCCGACGAGAGAGCCGGTGGGCGCGGCCGGTCCGGGCTGGGACTGCACGTGGTGGACGCCTGGACCGGGGCCGAACGCGACACCGCCACCCTCTCGGGCGGAGAGACCTTCTTCGCCTCACTCGCCCTCGCCCTCGGCCTGGCCGACGTGGTGACCGAGGAGGCGGGCGGCACCCGCCTGGAGACCCTGTTCATCGACGAGGGCTTCGGCAGCCTCGACGAACAGACGCTGGACGAGGTGCTGGACGTGCTCGACTCGCTGCGCGAACGGGACCGCTGTGTGGGCATCGTCAGCCACGTGGCCGACCTGCGGCAGCGGGTGCCGGCCCAGCTGGAGGTCGTCAAGTCCCGCGCGGGCTCCGTACTGCGCCACCACACGGCGCCCGCGGCGGGCTGAGACCGCCACCACCCCGGAGCGGCGGGTGGGAGGGCACGCCGGCGCGACGCCCTCCCACCCGCTTCTCCCGTCCGGTCCGACCCGGAGTTGCACCGTCCCTCGTTCGCCGACCCGGGGAAGAAGGGACGCTGTCAGAGCGCGGAGAGCTCCGTCTCCAGGTCGTCGAGGCCCAGCGAGCCCAGCGAAAGGGCGGCCATGTGCCAGGACTTGGCGTCGAAGGCGTCGCCGTGGGCGCGCTGCGCCGCGGCACGGCCCCGCAGCCAGGCGCGCTCGCCCAGCTTGTAGCCGATGGCCTGCCCCGGCATGCCCAGGTAGCGCACCAGTTCGCTCTCCACGAAATCGGCAGGGCGGCCGCTGTGCATGCCGAAGAACTCCTGGGCAAGCTCCGGGGTCCACCGCTCACCGGGGTGGAAGGGGGAGTCGGCGGGGATCTCCAGCTCCAGGTGCATGCCGATGTCGACGATCACCCGGGTCGAGCGCATCATCTGCGCGTCCAGGTAGCCCAGCCGCCGCTCGGCCGTCGTCAGGAAGCCCAGCTCGTCCATGAGCCGCTCCGCGTACAGGGCCCAGCCCTCGGCGTTGGCGCTGACCATGCCGACGGTCGTCTGGTAGCGGGAGAGCCGGTCGGCGACGTACGTCCACTGCGCCAACTGGAGGTGGTGGCCGGGAACGCCCTCGTGGTACCAGGTGCTGACCAGATCGTAGACGGGGAACCGGGTCTCGCCCATGGTGGGCAGCCAGGTGCGTCCCGGACGGGAGAAGTCCAGCGAGGGCTGGGTGTAGTACGGGGCCGCCGCACTACCGGGCGGGGCGATGCGGGACTCCACGCGGCGGACCTTCTCCGACAGCTCGAAGTGGGTGCCGTCCAGCTCCGCGATCGCCTGGTCCATCAGACCTTGCAGCCACTCGCGGACCTCGTCGACGCCCTCGACGGCCTCGCCGTGGGTGTCCAGATGGCGCAGCGCCTCCCAGGGCGTCTGCGCGCCGGGCAGGATCTTCTCGGCCTCGGTGCGCATCTCGGCCAGCAGCCGGTGGAACTCCTGCCAGCCGTACCGGTAGGCCTCCTCCAGATCGAGGTCGGCGCCGTTCCAGTAACGGGCCCAGCGGGCGTAGCGCTCGCGGCCGACGGTCTCGGGGGCACCCGCGACGCCGGGCGCGTACACGTAGCGCAGCCAGTCGCGCAGTTCGCGGATGGCGCGGGTGGCCTCGGCCGCCGCCCCGTCCAGCTCGGCCCGCAGCGACTGGGGGCCCTCCCCGGCGAACTGGGCGAACCAGCCGCGCTCGTCGGCGCCCTCCGTCTCGCCGAGCCACTCCGCGAGCTGGCCCAGTACCGTGGTCACCTGGCGCGGCCCGGCGAGGAGGCCGCGCGCAAGACCCTCGGCCAGGGAAGCGCGGTAGCCGTCGAGCGCGACGGGCATCGCCCGCAGCCGCGCGGCGATGTTCCGCCAGTCGTCCTCGGTCTCGGAGGGCATCACGGTGAAGATTCCGCGCACCGAGTGCACGGGCGAGCTGAGGTTGCTGACCGCGCGCAGGCCCTCGCCCGCCTCGTGGACGGCCAGTTCCGCCGTGAGCCGCTCGCGCAGCAGCCGCGCGCAGCGCCGCTCCTTGTCGCTGTCGCCGCCGGGCCGCGACTCGGCTGCCGCGAGTTCGTCGAGCGTGGTGCGACAGAGGGTGGCCATCGCCTCCTGTCCTGCGGGGGAGAAGTCGGGCAGCTTTCCGTGGCTCTCGGGCACCCCGAGGTAGGTACCGGAGATCGGGTCGAGGTCGACGAGCGCGTCGACGTAGGTGTCGGCCACCTGGCGCGGCAGGGGGGCGGTGGACGCTGAGGTGTTCGCATCGGACATGGGCCCATCCTCGTACGGGCGGGCCCGCGGCGTCAGCTCCCCCGATCACGCGGCCCGCGAACGGGCCGCGCGGCGGGGCGGCCCAGCCGCCGGTCAGCGCCGGTCAGCGCCGGTCAGCGCGGTGCGACGGCGGCCGTCTCCAGGGCGGCGGTCACCACGAGAGTGCCCTCCTCCACCTGGTAGTCCAGCGGCAGCCCGAGCCCCCGCATCGTGGCGACCATCCCGGTGTTGGAGGCCTGCATGACGGCGTAGACGCTCTCGCAGTGGGCCTCGCGCGCCATCCGCGTCAGCCGCCGCAGCAGCTCGGAGCCGACGCCCCGCTGCTGCCAGGCGTCCTCGACGAGCAATGCCGCCTCGGTCTCGTCGCCGTCCCACATCAGATGACCGAGGGCGACGAGTGCACCGGCCGCCGACTCCACCGCGAGGGTGCGGCCGAACCGGGGCGAGAGCAGATGGCGCAGGTAGCTGTCGGCGTCCTTGACGGGTCCGTGGTAGCGGCGGTCGAGGGTCTGCTCCGAGCAGCGGGCGTGCATCGCGAGCGCGGCTTCCAGGTCTCCCTCGTCGGCGCGGCGGACGGTGACGGAGCGGCCCGCGGGAAGCGTCAGCGCGTCGCTGTGGCGTGGGGTGCGGCGGCCCAGCCGCGCGTCCAGCTCCACCAGCGCGTGGGCACGCGCGTACTCGGTGGGGGTGAAGGGCACGTGGGGCCGTTCCACGACGATCTCTCCTCCGGCAGGGTCGGGCAGGCGTACCGATGTGCCCTCCAGTGTGCCTTCCGCGGGGGTCTCGCCGGGTATCGAACGGATGTGGCAGCGCCCCAGCAGCCGGCGCAGCGCCAGCGGCAGTTCCGCGCTGTCGAGGGCGGTGCGGGTGGCGAGACCGAGCACCCGCGCGGGGGTGTCCACCAGGTCGTGGGTGTCGGCGCGTTCGGTCCAGGTGTCCGTGCCGCCCGCCTCGGACAGCAGCCGGGCCAGCGCCTGCCGCTCCAGCGAGACGGGCGCGCGCAGCAGGAACTCGTCGACGGTGCGGTCGCCCAGCGGATGCGTCTGGAGCGCCAGGATGTCGACACGCCCGGCCGCCAGCGCTCCGCACACCTGCGCGAGGGAGCCCGGCTCCTCGCGCACGGTGGTACGCGCCCGCCACAGCGCGGTCGCCCCGCCGGGGGCGGCACCTCCGGTGGCTGCGGAGACGTCCGGGGCACGAACTTCCTGCGGAGCCGTCCCGGTGGCCTGCACCCGTCCCGTCCCGCCGTCGCGGGCCGCCGAGGCTGCCCGAGCCGCCGGATCGCACCACGCCCGCCATCCTTCGCGGGCGGCCCGTGCCGCGCGGTGCCAGGGGCGGGTCGCGGTTGCCTTGCGGCCGGTCGTCTTCGCGGCGGAGTCATCAGCCATGCCACCACCCTGGAGGACGGGCGTTGCCAGGCTGCGAACGAGCTGTCACAGGTGCGTAAAAGGAGTACCGGGCCCTCAAAAGCCCCTTTTCCGGCCAGGCCCCGAAGGTCTCGTGGATCCCCCGGTGGCTCCCCGCCGGGCCAGCCGCCGCAGCACCTGCCCGCACCGGTGGGCGTAGAGCCGTTGCAGCACCGGCACCAGCGGCCCTGCGGTCCGCGTCCACCAGGTCGCGGGCCGGCTGTAGGCCCGGACGGTCAGCCAGACCCGGCCGTCCGGGGCGTGCTCGACCAGGAACGCCTCCTCGCCGCACTCCGGATGTCCGGGCAGCGTCCCGTACGCCCATCCGGCCCGCCGCTCCTCCGCGACCGTCCACACCACCCGGCAGGGCCCGTTCACCCGCAGCGGCCCCACGCCCAGCCCCACCGTCACCCGCACACCGGGAGCGGCCTGTTCGGCGTCCGTCCGCACCCGTACGCCCATCGCCCGGTGCATCCGCCACTCCGCGAGAGCCGGCGCGGCGGCCGCGAAGACGGCCCCGCCACTGCCCAGCAGCGTGCGCACGCACAGACCGTTGAAGCCGGGCGGAGTCACCTCGCGCGCCGTCTCGCCGACGGGGGCGTAGGTGAAGGAAGGCGCAGAGCTCATGCCCGGAGTCTGCCGCACGCCGCCCGACGGTTACTGCCCCACCCGGCCCGGCTGGAGCACCTTGGTGAACAGCACCGCGCCGCCTTCCTCGCGGAGCCGCACCGTCAGCTCGCCGGTGGAGCCGTCGATGTCGACCTGGCCGAAGTACTGCCCGCCTTCCGTCGGCGGTGTGTTGGCCCGGGTCGGTGCCTTCACGAACTTCTGGTCGGGGCCGAACGTGCCGTCCAGCTCCAGTGCCGCGAAGCCGCCCGCGTTCATCGGCCCGGAGACGAACTCCCAGAACGGCGCGAAGTCCTTGAAGGCCGCCCGGCCGGGGTCGTACCGCTGGGCGGAGGTGTAGTGCACGTCCGTGGTGAACCACACCGTTCCGGTGACCCTGCGGTGCTTGATGTGCCGCAGGAGGTCGGCGATCTGCAACTCCCGGCCGAGCGGAGCGCCCGGGTCGCCCTGGGCGACCGCCTCGAAGTCGGTCTCGCCGTCCGGGACGACCAGCCCCAGCGGCATGTCCGAGGCGATGACCTTCCAGGTGGCACGCGACCGCGACAGCTCCCGTTTGAGCCACTCCAACTGCCGCCGACCGAGGATGCCCTGGGTGTCGTCCGGCTGCCGGCCCGGCGAGTTGACGTTGCGGTAGGCGCGCATGTCCAGCACGAAGACGTCCAGCAGCGGACCGTGCCGCACCACGCGGTAGACGCGCCCCTCCTCGTCCCCGGGCGGCAGTGTGCTGACGGGGAAGTACTCGCTGAAGGCCCGCAGGGAGCGTGCGGCGAGGGTGGAGACGTCCTTGACGGTGTACCGGTCGTCGTCGAGGATCTCGCCGGGATACCAGTTGTTGAGCACCTCGTGGTCGTCCCACTGCACGATCCAGGGCACCTGGGCGTTGAAGGCGCGCAGCTTCTGCTCCAGCAGGTTGTAGCGGAAGTTGCCGCGGAACTCCGCCAGCGTCTCGGCGACCTTCGACTTCTCCTCGGTGGTGACGTTGCGCCATACGCCGCCGTCCGGCAGCTCGACGCGCTCCTGGATGGGGGAGTCGGCGTAGATGGCGTCGCCGCTGTTGAGGAAGAAGTCCGGGTCGAGCCGCCGCATCTCGGCGAAGATCGGATAGCCGCCCCGGTCCGGGTTGATGCCCCACCCCTGCCCCGCCAGGTCGCCCGACCACAGGAACCGTACGTCGCGCCGCCGGTCGGGCGCCGTACGGAAGGTGCCGTGCACCGGTTCGCCCGCCCGCCGGGGGTCGTCCGGGTCGGTCAGGGTCACCCGATAGTGGACCTCTTCCCCCGCGCGCAGCCCGTGCAGGGCGGTACGGCCGGTGAAGTCCGTCCCCGGGCCGACCACGGGGCCGTGCCACCGCTTCGGGTTGCGGAACGCCTCGGTCGCCGCCGTCTCCACCACCATGCGTGCCCGGCGGTCGGAGCGCACCCACACCAGCCCCGAGGAGGAGGTGACGTCGCCGGCCTGCACGCCCCACTCCGCCGCGGGGCGCCCGCGCCGGGCCTGAGCGGGCGCCGCAGCTCCCAGCAGCGGCAGGGACAGCGCCGCTCCCGTGGCCGCCGTGCCGCGCAGTACGGTGCGGCGGGCGGGCGTTTCGCCGGTGGTCGGATCGCCTTGTGCCATGAACGGAGCTCCTCGATGCGGTGAGACCTCAAACGAACGTTCTCGCCAGGACGTGTCCACTCTCGTGACGGCGCGGGTCACCGGAGGGGGACCGGCCCGGCGTGCCGTGCCGGTTGTAGCCCGCCCGGGTGCACCGCACCCGACGTCTCAGTGAACACCCGGCGTCACACTCGGCAGAAGGGGTCCGGCCCGACCGGTACCGGTCGACCGCTCCGAGCACCCTAGGATGCCGCTTCACGGACAACTCCGACCGCACGCCGCACGCATGCCGAAGCCCGGCCCAGGAGGCCCGATGACCACCAGCCGAACGTCCGCAGAGCTGCGCGAGGAGATCCGGGCGCGGGGACTGGACCCGCACGGGCCAGAACGTGTCGCACGGGCCGAGGGGCTGGTCGCCGACGCCGAGAAGCTCGCGGACGCCCCCGCACGCGAGGGGCGCGCGGCACTGGCCGAAGCGCTGCTGCACCTGGCCGCGAGCCGGGCCACGGAACCCGGGCACCAGGGCGCGGCCGAGGCCGTCGACCGCGCTGTGCGGCTGCGCGAGGCACACCCCGAGGCCTTCGACGAGGAGGCGGGGTCAGCGCTGCTGTGGTCGCTGCGCTGGGCGGTCGAGGAACAGATCGCCGACCCGGCCGTCCCGGCGTCCCGGATCGAGGAACGGCTGGCGGCCATGGGGCGCCGCTACGCCGGTGCCGGCCTCTCGCAACGCGCCGTGCACGCCCGGGAATTCCTGGCGGCACGCAGCTTCGGTGACCGTACGCGGGCCGCCCGTGCCCATGACGCCTGGCTGGCGGCGGAGCGGGACGGGAGCGCCGACTGTGCGGGCTGCGAACTCGTCAGGCGCGGACAGGCGCACGCCGAGCAGGCCCGGGAGGCGGACGCCGCCGAGCCCGGCTCGGGCACCTCGGACGACGAGGCGGCGCTGCGGCTGTGGGAGCCGGTACTGCGCGGCGACTACCCGTGCCGGGACTGCCAACCCGACCTGCTGGCCGCCTCGCTGGCCCCGCTGCTGCGGCTCGGCCGACTCGACGAGGCACGCTCCCGGCACGTCGCGGGCCAGCTGTTGGTGCGGGACGCGCCCGCCGCACGCCTCGCCCTCGCCCGGCACCTGAGCTTCTGTGCCCGTACCGGGAACGAACCGCGCGGGCTGGAGATCCTCGCGGACCGGGACGTGACGTGGTGGCAGCCGCACGGCGACGCGGTGGGCCACGGCGCCTGGACCGCAGCCGTCGCCCTGCTGGCACGGCGATTGACGGAGCTCGGCCACGGGAACCTGGCCGTGCCCGGACCCCCGGACCGCGGCTGGACGGCCGCGTCGCTGGCGGAACACGCCGCCGGGCAGGCCCGCGCCGTCGCCGAGCGCTTCGACGCGCGCGCCGGTTCCACCCACCACACCGCGGCTCTGCACACCGTGTGGTCGCCCCGCCCGCAGGCGGCTCGCCTCCCCCTCGGTGTGGGAGCCGTCACGCTGCCGCCGCCGGACGCCGCAGCCCCCACCCCGGTCCCGCCGGGCACCCTGGGCGGGACGGCCACCGCTGCCCCGCCCGGGGTGGCCACCGCCGCCCCGGTCGAACCGGCCGCCGGGGAAGGGCACCGACTGCTGGCCGAAGCGCGCCGGCTGAGTGCGCTCGGCCACCCGCAAGCGGCGGGGCGGTGGGCCGCTGCCGAGGACGCCGTCACCCGCGAGGGCGCTGCGCCCGGTGCGGGTGAGCGGGCCGAGCTCCTCGACCACCACGCCATGCGGCTGGTCCTCGACGACCCGGCCGCTGCTGCCTCGGAGTTCACCGAGGCGGCCGGTCTCTTCGCCGCGGCGGGCCTGCCGGGCGAGGCCCTTGCCTGCCGGGCCCGCGCGGCGCACGCGGCCTTCCTGGCACCCCGGGACGAGGCCGTACCGGCGGCGTCCGCAGGCACGTCGATCGACGGGCTGTGCGACGAGGCGCGGGGGGCGCACGCCGAGGGGCGCGTCGGCACCCGGCACGCCACCGCTGTTCTGCTGACCCGGGCCCGGATGCGCGCGCACGAACTGGGCGTCGCGGCGGACGACGGCGAGGAGGACGGTACGCCGTTCGACGCCGCGCGGGGCGCGCCCGACGCGCTGGGCCCGGCCGCCGACGCGCTCGACGCCGAGCTGGCGGACCTGATCGCCCTGGCGGAGCCGGACCGCGACGAGCCGCAGGTGCGGGCCCGCATCGCCGAGGCCACCGAGACCCGCGGACGCCTGGCGGTGCAGCGGGGCGCGCCCGCGCGGGCCGCCGAGCTGCTGGCCGGGGCCGTGGACCTCTTCCACGAGGCGGGGCGCCCGTGGGCGGCGACCGGCCCCGAACTCGCCCTGGCGCGCCTGCTGATGGAGACCGGCGACCACAAGCGCGCCGACGAGGTGCTCCGCGAGGCGCTGGGCGAGGATCACCCGGAACGGCTCGCGGCCCGCACCCCGCACGACCTGGTCCGACTGCACCTGCTGCACGCCGACGCGCACGCCGCCCAGGGGCTGCTCGCCGACGAGGCCGCGTCCCTGCGGTGCGCGATCGCGGAGCTCCTCACCGGGCAGGAACCGCACAGCTCCGCCAAGGAGGGCGACGCCGCCCGTGCCAGGCTCCGGCTCGGTGGCTGCCTGCTGGCTCTGGAACAGACCGACGAGGCCGCGGCCGTCCTCGTGTCCGCCCTTGAGGGGCTGCTGGGGGTGGCCGACGAAACCGGCATCGTGCAGGCCTGCGTCTGGCTCGGCCACGCCTGCGGGCGGCCGGAACAGATGAGGCAGGCCGCCCGGTTGCTGCACCGCGCCGCTGCCCACCCGCACCCGTGGCAGGACCGGCACGGGCGTGCCGTCGTCACCCATCTCGCCGCCGACACCCAGCGCGCCGGCCACCGGTACGCGGCGGCGGCGGAGCTGTACGAGCAGGCGGCCGAGCTGTGGCGGGCCCTGGACGACCCGCACGCGCTCATCCGTACCCTGCACGCCCGCGCCTGGCTCGCCATGGAGGCGGGGGACGAAGTGACCGAGTCGCTGCGGTACATGGCGGCGGCGCAGGAGGAGATCAACACGCTGCTGCACGGCGCGGACGCGGAGCTGGACGAGGAGCAGGAGCTCCGCCTGCGCCTGGAGACCGGCCACACCTGGCGGCAGACGGCCGAACTGCTCATCGAACCGGTGGCCGTGCCGGTGCCGGGTGAGCAGGGCGAGGCGGCCCGGGAGCGCTACGAGCGGGGGATCGCGTACGCGGATCGTGCGGTGGCGGCCTTCCGGACCTGCGGTGAGGCCGGGCTGCACGAGGCGACGGGTGCGGAGTTGCGGGCCGCCGGGCTGGAGGCCGACCTGGGCCGCTACGACGAGGCCGTCGCCCGGCTGACCCGGGTGCGCGCCACCTACCCGGAGGGCGCCCCCGACCCGCAGGGCACCATCGCCGAACGCATGAGCGAGGCAGGCGCGTTGGAGGTGCGCATCGAGAGCGCGTACGCGGCGGAAGCGCGCTGAACCGGCGGGCCGGCCCGTGCCGCCGGGCCTCGGCAGTCAGCCGGCGGGCCGGTCCGCCGGGCGGGTTGCCGACCGGGCCGTGTCGGCGATGACGCGGGCCACGGTCGCGGGGTCGTCGTTCATCGGGACGTGTCCGCATCCGCGCAGCCGGACCAGACGCGCCCCGGGCACGGTGAGCCGGGCCCGTACGCCCTGACGGCGCAGCAGCAGCCGGTCCCGGTCGCCCCAGGCGAGGGTCACCGGCACGTCCGGGACATCGGCGTCGAACAGCGCGCCGGAACGCCGCCCCTCGGCCAGCACCGGCGCGAAGCCCGGTGCCCGGCGGAGCGCGCGGGTCTCGGCGACCACGGCCTCGGCCGCGCGGCGCCCGGGCCGTGCGTAGATGGTGCTCGTCAGGGCGGCGCGTCCGGCGGCCGACCGGGCCGTCAGCTGCAGCAGCGGGTCCGGCAGCGCCCGTGCTCCGGCCCGCATCGCCCGCAGCACTCCGAAGGCCCACAGGCGCTCCGGCGTGGTGTAGAAGCCGCCGGGTGCCAGCGCCGTGACCGACCTGGCGTTCCCCCGCAGACCCATCTCCAGGGCCAGCAGACCTCCCAGGGAGTTGCCCGCCACGTGCGGACGTTCGATGCCCAGCGCCCGGCACGCATGCGCGAGCAGCTCCGCGACCACCTCGCGCTCGTACGGGACGCCGTCCGGCAGCCGGGGCGAGGCACCGAACCCGGGCAGGTCGACGGCGATCACGTCGTAGCTCCCGGCCAGCACGGTCAACACCGGCTCCCACGCCTGCCAGTGGTGGCCGATGCCGTGCAGCAACAGCATCGGCTCGCCCTGCCCGCGCCGCTCGTAGGAAAGGTCGAAGGCGGTGTGCGCGGGCGGGGAGACCCGGACGACGGAGGAGGTGACGCGGGCGGGCGTCTGTGGGGTGAAGACGGCGGACATGACCACTCCTACGGTTCCCAGGTGTGCGCGAGGCGGGGGCACCGCGCTCGTTGACAGAATGTCAGCAAGGGGCCGCGGCAGGAACCCCCACGCGGGCCGCGCCCGGCGCGGCCGGTGGCATCATGGCGGCGTGACCGCTGACGCGACCGAGGTCTTCGAGGAGCACCGTCCCGTACTCGACGGGGTGGCCTATCGCATGCTCGGGCGGGTGGCCGACGCCGAGGACGTGGTGCAGGAGGCGTGGCTGCGCTGGTCGGCCGCCGACCGCGACCAGGTGCGCGAGCCCCGCGGCTACCTCGTCCGCATCACCACCCGGCTGGCCATCGACCGGCTGCGCCAGGCGCAGTCGCGACGCGAGGCCTATGTCGGCACCTGGCTGCCCGAACCCGTGGTCACCGACTTCGCGACGGGCGCGGCCCGCGACCGGCAGGACGGCGCCGAGCGCGTGGTGCTGGCCGAGTCGGTCTCGCTGGCCGTGCTCGTCGTGCTGGAATCCCTCACGCCACTGGAGCGCGCGGTCTTCGTGCTGCGGGAGGCGTTCGGCTTCCCGTTCGCCGAGATCGCCGGGACGCTGGAGCGCAGCGAGGCCGCTGTGCGGCAGTTGGCGGGGCGGGCCCGACGGCACGTGGCGGAGCGCAAGCCGCGCTTCGAGGTGGACCCCGGGCTGCAACGGGACCTGACCGAGCGGTTCCTGAAGGCGGCCGTCGACGGCGATCTGCAGGGCCTGATGGCCGTGCTGGCGCCCGATGTGCGGCTGGTCTCCGACAGCGCCGGCAAGGCCAAGGCGCCCCGCCGGGTGATCGACGGCGCCGACAAGGTCGGCCGGTTCCTGGCGGCAGTCGGCCCGCAGGGACAGGACGCCGCGGTCGGCTACCGCTTCGTGGAGCTCAACGGCGGCCACGCGCTGGTGGCCACGCACGAGGGCCGCGCGGACACGGTGTTCGCGGTGGACGTGGCCGGCGGGCTGATCCAGGCGGTCTACCTGATCCGCAACCCGGACAAGATCGCGCATCTGGACGACACGCACGAGAGCCCTGCGGGGCCGGACGAGGCGCGGGAGTAGTCCCGTCGTCGCGCCCCGCCCCGGGGCGCCGCCTCACAGGCCGCCGGCGACCCGCAGCACGGCGCCCGAGGCGTAGGAGGCCTCGTCCGAGAGCAGCCAGGCCACCGCGTCGGCGATCTCCTCGGGCTCACCGGGCCGGCGTGCGGGGGTGATCTCCGCCTTCTTCCACGCCCGGTCGGGGTCCCCCATCGCCGCGTGCATCTCGGTGAGCACGGAGCCCGGCTGGACGCAGTTGATCCGCACCCCCTCGCCGGTGAACTCCTTGGCGAGGCCCACCGTCATGGCGTCCACCGCGGCCTTCGAGGCGGCGTAGTGCACGTACTCGCCGGGGGAGCCCAGCGTGGCCGCGGAGGAGGAGATGCTGACGACGGCGCCGCCGCGGCCGCCGTGCGCGGTGGACATCTCGCGCAGTGCGCGGCGGGCGCACAGCAGGGCGCCGGTCACGTTGACGTCCACCACGCGCCGCATCACCTCGGGCGACGTCTCGGTGAACCGTCCCAGCGGCCCGGAGACGCCCGCGTTGTTGACCAGTCCGGTGACCGGCCCGAGTGCGGCGCGCACCGTCTCGAAGAGGCGGTCGACGGCCTCGGCGTCGCTGGTGTCCACCTGCACGGTGACCGCCTCGCCGCCCGCCGCCCGCACCGCCTCCGCCGTGCGGTCCGCCGCCTCCTCGTCGCGCTCGTAGCCGATTCCCACGTGGTGCCCGTCCCGGGCGAGCCGCAGCGCCGTGGCCGCGCCGATACCGCGGCTGCCGCCGGTGACGACGGTGACGCGCTGGAGGGAGGCGGGTGTGACGGGGCGGGGCATGGGGACCTCCGGACAGTTGCAGTGCGGGGAGAAGCACGAGGGCGAGCCGCGAAGGCTTTTGATCGATGATCGATCATCCCAGTACCGTGGCGACGCGGCAAGGCCCGGCCCGCGTCACGCGGCGGCAGCCGCTGCTGATTGGTCTTGACCAAGGGTGGGGGCCGTCCTATGGTCAGGGACATACGCAAGGGCCTTTAAAAAACAAGGACACATAAACACCGCCACACACCGCCCGCTGGGCGTACGGGGATTGCGGAGGCAAGGGTGGGGACCACGCAGCTCGAAACCGTGCCGGAGCCGAAGTACTGGCACCTGAAGTCGGTGCTCTCCGAAGCGCTCGACTCCGAATTCGCGGTGGGCGAGATCCTGCCCAACGAGCGGGAGCTGGCCGCCCGCTTCGGCGTCGCCCGCGCGACGCTCCGCCAGGCCCTGGAACAGCTCGAACTGGAAGGCCGCCTCCAGCGCCGCCGCGGCGTGGGCACGACCGTGGCACCGCCTCGCGTCGGTGTGGACGTCGGCTCCGAGAGCGGCCCGCACACCTGGCCCGGCGCGCCGGGCGACGCCTGGCACACGGAGGAGTACGGGTACGTGGCGGCCCCCGCAGCCGTCGCCCGGATGCTGGGCGTGGCCGGGGAGACCCCCGTGCACGCGGTGCGGCGCAGCCGGATGTCCGGCGGCCAGCAGGTCGCCTCCGACCTCCTCTACGTGCCCGCCGCCTCGGTGCCCGCCGTCCCGGTGGACGCCGATGCCGACACCGCTTCCGCCGGCACCACCGCGAACGGGACGGCCCGGGGGCGGGCCGTCCTGCGCGAGCTGCACGAGCTGGAGCTCGGCGGCCAGGACCGTACCGTCGAGCTCGGCTCGGCCCGGGCGGACGACGCGCGCCGACTGGACCGGCTGCCCGGCGCCCCGGTCCTCGTCGTCACGACGCGCTACCTGGCCGACGCCCGTACCGCCGCCGTCTCCCTCGCGACGTACCGGGCCGACACCTGCCGGCTCTCCTTCAGCGACGGCGATGCCGTCTCCCTCATGGCGAGCTGAAGAACGCCTCCCGCCTCGGGGCGAGCTGAGGGAGACCGACGGGGCTAGAAGGCCGGCTCGGTCTCCTGGAGGGTGAACAGTTCGTTCTCCACCTGGTCCAGGGCGACGCGCAGCGCGCCCGTTGCCACCGCCGTCTCGCCCAGGCGGGAGAGTGCCACGCGCGGCGGGCGCAGACAGTAGCGGGCCAACTCCGCGCGCAGCGGCTCCAGTACGCCGTCCAGCCCGGACGCCCAACCGCCGACCACCAGCAGCTCCGGGTCGAGCGCCAGCACGAGCGCCGCCACGTCGTGCACGAGCCGGGCGATGAACCGGTCCATGGCGCGTCGCGCCTGCTCGTCGCCGCCCTTGGCCCGGGCGAACACCCGCGCCACGGCGGCCTCGTCGAGGGGGTGCAGCGGCTCGTCCGTGGTGGACAGCAGCCGCTCGGGGCGGGCCTCCCGGCCCAGCAGGTGCAGCGCCCCGATCTCCCCGGCGGCGCCGCCGAAGCCCCGGTGCAGCCGTCCGCCGATCAGCGAGCCGGCTCCGGGACTCAGCCCCGCCAGCACCATCACCACGTCGTCCACGCCGCGGGCCGCGCCCTTCCAGTGCTCGGCCAGCGCCGCCGCGTTGGCGTCGTTCTCCACCAGAACCGGACAGCGGAACGAGCGCCGCAGCCGCTCACCCAGCGCGAGCCCCGTCCACCCCGGGAGAGCCGTGCCCAGGTGCACCGTCCCGTCGGCTTCCACGATGCCGGGGGTGCCCACGCCGACCGCCCGCAGCGTGTCCCGCGCGGTACCGGTGCGGCGCAGCAGTTCGGCCACGGCGCTGCGGCACTTCTCCAGCCGCGTGTCGGCCGGCGCCGTCTCCGCCACGTCCCGGGCGAGGGAGCCGGTGATGCGGCCCGTCAGGTCGGAGAGGACCGCGGCCACCCGGTGCGGGCCGATCTCCAAACCCAGCAGATGGCCCGCCTCGGCGCGGAAGCGGAACCGGCGTGCGGGGCGGCCCCGGCGGGCGGCGCCCGCCTGCGTGGGCTCCTCCTCGGCCTCGGCGACCAGACCGGCCTCGATGAGGTCCTCCACCACCCCCTCGACCGTGGGGCGGGACAGCTCGGTGGCGCGGACCAGTTCGGTGAGGGTCAGAATGTGCGGCGTGGCCGATCCGCGCAGCTCCCGCAGGACGACCGTGGAATTGATCCGCCGCAGCAGGGACGGGTCCCGTCCGCTCAGCCTGCTCACGCTCCGCCTCCTGCCTGTGCCGCGTGGGCGGATCGTAACCGCTCCCCGGGATCCCGGCGAGTGGCGCGGGTACTCCGCCCGCCCACGGCGCCCGTACGGGAACGGAACAGGGGGCCGATCCGCTGTTGGTGCCAGGAGGTCGACTGGTCCCGTGCACCCTTCGCAGCACCTCGCCGCCCTGGCCCCCCTGCGGGCTGGACCCGGCGCCCGGGCCGCCGTCCTACGCGCCGCAGAGTGCGGTTCCGACGCCGATCCGGCCGAACTCCCGGAAGCCGGACGGGAGGTGTGCGGTGAACACGAGGCCCTCCTCGTGCTGCTGTCCGGGCAGTGGGGCGAGCCGCGGTGGTTCGGTTCGGAGCCGCACCTGCCGGCCGCCGCGGACGGTGCCGTGCTCTCCGAACCCGAGGCCACCTTGTGCGGGCACCTCGCCAGGGTGGCCGTCTGGACGGTGGAGGGCCGCTGTGCCGGTCTCGGGCCGGCCCGCCGGAGCGAGGCGGTCCCGCTGCGCCTGCTCGCCGCCGTGGGGGAGCAGGGCACCCCTGTGCTGCCGCCCGCGCCCTCAGTCCTCGGGTGAGGCGGCCAGGCGCAGCTTGCGGAACTCCTCGGCCAACGCGGGCGGCGTGTAGTGGGCGTTGAGCCCACTGGGGTTGGGCAGCACCCACACCGGGACGCCGCCGATCAGCCGCTCCTGCGGGCCCATGGCGGCCTTGGGGGCGTCGAAGGCGGCCCGGTAGGCGGTGACGCCGAGGACGGCCAGCCAGTGCGGCCGCAACCGGGCGACCTTCTCCTCCAGCAACCGCCCGCCCTCGGCGAACTCCTCGCGGGCCAGCTCGTCGGCGCGCGCGGTGGCGCGGGCTACCACGTTGGTGATGCCGAGCCCGTAACCGAGCAGTTCGGCCTCCTCCTGCGGCTGGAGCCGGCGCGGAGTGAAGCCGGAGGCGTGCAGCGCGGGCCAGAACCGGTTGCCCGGCCGGGCGAAGTGGTGCCCCGTGGCGGCCGAGAGCAGGCCCGGGTTGATGCCGCAGAACAGCACACGCAGCCCTTCGGCGGTCACGTCCGGCACCGGGGGCAGCTCCCGGATGAGGTCCGGGGGACTGTCGCGGGCGGCCTCCAGCTCCTCCTTGGCGGGACGGGGACTCAGAGGATCGCCCCCGGCCGGTAGGCGGCCGCCTCCGGGTGCAGGGCGGCGACCTCCTCGACGCGGGAGACGACCTCCGCCGCCTGTGCTGCCGCCGCGCCCGTGAAGGAGAGCCGGTCGGCCATCAGCTCGTCCAGCGCGGCGCGGTCCAGCGGGATGCGGGTGTCGCCGGCCAGCCGCTCCAGCAACTGGTTGTGCTCGGCGCCCTCGCGCAGGGCCAGTGCCGACGCCACCGCGTGCTCCTTGATGGCCTCGTGCGCCAGCTCGCGGCCCACCCCGGCGCGCACAGCCGCCATCAGTACCTTCGTGGTCGCCAGGAAGGGCAGGTAGCGGTCCAGTTCCCGGGCGATCACGGCCGGGAAGGCACCGAACTCCTCCAGCACCGTCAAGAACGTCTCGATCATGCCGTCGAAGGCGAAGAACGCGTCCGGCAGCGCCACGCGCCGCACCACGGAGCAGGAGACGTCACCCTCGTTCCACTGGTCACCCGCCAGCTCGCCCGCCATCGAGGCGTAGCCGCGCAGGATCACCATGAGGCCGTTCACGCGCTCGCACGAGCGGGTGTTCATCTTGTGCGGCATCGCGGAGGACCCGACCTGGCCCTCCTTGAAGCCCTCGGTCACCAGCTCCTGTCCGGCCATCAGGCGGATCGTCTTGGCCAGCGAGGAGGGTGCACCGGCGAGCTGCACCAGGGTGCCGACCACCTCGTGGTCCAGGGAGCGCGGGTAGACCTGCCCGACGGAGGTGAGCACCCGCCCGAAGCCCAGGTGCTCGGCGACCCGGCGCTCCAGGTCCGCGAGCTTGCCCGCGTCACCGTCCAGCAGGTCCAGCATGTCCTGCGCGGTACCGACCGGCCCCTTGATGCCGCGCAGCGGGTAGCGCCGCAGCAGCTCCTCCAGCCGTTCGAAGGCGACCAGCAGTTCGTCGGCGCCGGTTGCGAACCGCTTGCCCAGGGTGGTGGCCTGCGCGGCGACGTTGTGCGAGCGGCCCGCCATCACCAGCGCCGCGTGCTCGCCCGCCAGCACGCCCAGCCGGTGCAGCGCCGCCACCGTGCGGTCGCGGACCAGTTCCAGGGAGAGTCTGATCTGGAGCTGCTCGACGTTCTCCGTCAGGTCGCGGGAGGTCATGCCCTTGTGGACGTGCTCGTGCCCGGCGAGCGCGTTGAACTCCTCGATGCGGGCCTTCACATCGTGCCGGGTGACCTTCTCGCGCTCCGCGATGGAGGCCAGGTCCACGGTCTCCAGCACCCGCTCGTAGTCGCCCAGCGCCTCCTCGGGCACGGCGACGCCCAGGTCCCGCTGGGCCTTGAGCACGGCGAGCCAGAGCCGCCGCTCCAGCACGATCTTCGACTCGGGGGACCAGATGCGGACCAGCTCGGGGGAGGCGTAGCGGGCTGCCAGGACGTTCGGGATGCGCGGCTTGTCACTCACGCCGCCCGAGTCTACGGGGCCGCTCTACCGGGCGTCGCCGCAGGCCAGCGGGGTGAGCTCGGGACGCTTGGGCGCGCGTCCGTCGCCGGAGGAGCGGCCGGTCAGCCGCCGCCCTATCCACGGGAGCAGATGGACGCGGGTGAACCGGGCGTCGGCGGCGCGGCGGGCGAACCAGGAGGGCGGGGCGGCGGGCGGCAGCGGGGCGTCCCAGTCGGCCTCCGCGGGCAGCCCGAGCCGCTGCCAGACGGCCTCGGCCACCCGGCGGTGTCCCTCGGCCGACAGGTGCAGCCGGTCGTCGGCCCACATCCGGGGGTCGCCCAGCGCCTGCGAGCCGAACAGGTCGACGACCACCGCGTCGTACCGCGCGGCCAGGGTGTCGATGAAGGCGAACAGCTCCTCCATCCGGGCCCGGTACCGCTCCAGCACCGGACCGCGCCGACCGGGGCTGCGCATCAGCACCAGCGTGCCGCAGGACGGGGCGAGCGCGGCCACCGCCTTCTCCAGCAGCGCGCACACCCGTGCGGTGTCGCAACCGGGCCGCAGGACGTCGTTGAGGCCGCCCACCAGCGTCACCAGGTCGGCCTGCATCGCGGCGGCCGGGGCGACCTGGTCGGCGGCGATCTGCCCGATGAGCTTGCCGCGCACCGCGAGGTTCGCGTACCGGAAGTCCGGCTCCAGCGCGGCGAGCCGGGCCGCCAGCAGATCGGCCCAGCCGCGGTAGCCGCCGCCCGGCAGCAGGTCCGACATGCCCTCGGTGAAGGAGTCACCCAGCGCGACGAACGAGCGGAACGCGGCGGGAGGTTGCGGGGTACGGGCGGGCGGGGTGGCGGCTGTGCTGGTCACGGTCGTCCATCGTAGCCCGTTGCCCCGAGCAACGATTTCTCGCCCTCGGGGCAACGGGCCGCCGCCGGGGCCCGCCTCGGCGGTGGGCCCCGGTGGACGGCGGAGCTAGGGCCGGCCGACCAGTTCCCGCAGCACGTCCTCCATGGTGACCACGCCGGTGGCGCGCCCGTCGGGGCCCGTCACCGCCGCCAGGTGGGTGCCGCTGGAACGCATGGCGCCCAGCACGTCGTCCAACGGCAGCGAGGCCCTCACCCGTGCGATGGGCCGCATCGCCGAGAGCGCGAAGGGAGCCTCCCGCGGCGAGGCGTCCAGCGCGTCCTTGACGTGCAGATAGCCCAGCACCCGCCCGTCGTCGTCCACCACGGGGAAGCGCGAGAACCCGGACTCGGCCGACAGCCGCTCCAGGCTCTCTGGCGTCACCCCGCGCCTGGCGATCACCACCTTGGGCAGCGGCTGCGCCACGTCACCCACCGGCCGCCTGCCCAGCTCCAGCGCGTCCCGCAGCCGTTCGGTGGACCGGTCGTCCAGCAGCCCGGCCTCGCTGGAGTCGGCCACCATCTGCGCCAGGTCGTCGTCCGAGAACGCCGCCTCGACCTCGCTCCTGGGCTCCACCCGGATCAGCTTGAGCAGCCCGTTCGCGAACGAGTTCACCGTGAAGATCACCGGCCGCAGTGCCCGCGAGAGCGCCACCAGCGGCGGCCCCAGCAGCAGCGCGGCCCGCTCGGGTCCGGCCAGCGCGATGTTCTTCGGCACCATCTCGCCCAGCAGCATGTGCAGGTAGGTCGCCAGCGACAGGGCGATCGCGAACGAGACGCCGTGCGCCACCCCGTCCGGGACCCCTGCCGCGTGGAAGACCGGCTCCAGCAGATGGGCGATCGCGGGCTCGGCGACGACACCGAGCACCAGCGTGCACAGCGTGATGCCGAGCTGGGCCGCGGCCAGCATCTGCGCCACGTGCTCCAGGCCCCACAGCACCTTGCGTGCCTTCTTGTCCCCGTCCTCGGCCAGCGGCTCGATCTGGGCGCGCCGTACCGAGATCATCGCGAACTCGGCGCCGACGAAGAACGCGTTGACCACCAGGGTCAGCAGTCCGACGAAGAGCTGGACGGCGGTCATCGCCATGCCTCCGTCCGCGTCTCGTCCTCGTCGACCACGGCGTCACCCGGCTTCGGCCCGTACAGCCTCACCTGGGCGGCGCGCCTGCCGGAGGCGTCCGTCACCTCGATCCGCCAGCCGGCGACCGTGGCCGTGTCACCGACGGCCGGGATGCGGCCGAGCTCGGTCGCCATCAGGCCGGCCAGCGTCTCGAAGGGGCCCTCCGGGGCGCGCAGCCCGATGGCTTCGAGCTGGTCGGTGCGGGCCGCGCCGTCCGCGTCGTAGACCGGCCGGCCGTCCGCATCCTCGCCCGCGGGGGCCAGGTCGGGCGTCTCCAGCGGGTCGTGCTCGTCGCGGACCTCGCCGACGACCTCCTCGATGATGTCCTCCAGGGTGACGACACCCGCGGTGCCGCCGTACTCGTCGATGACCACCGCGATGGAGCGGTCCCCGCCCGAGAGCTGGTCCAGCAGCCGGTCGACCGTCAGCGACTCGGGCACCAGCAGCGCCTCGCGCATCAGGTCCGTCACCGGGCGCAGCCGCCGCTCCTGGGCGGGCACGGCCAGCACGTCCTTGATCCGTACGATGCCGACGACGGTGTCCAGATTGCCCCGGTAGACGGGGAAGCGGGACAGCCCGGTGGCGCGGGTCGCGTTGGCGACGTCCTCCGCCGTGGCCGACACCTCCAACGAGGTGACCTGCACCCGGGGCGTCATGACGTTCTCCGCGGTCAGCTCGGCCAGGTGCAGGGTCCGCACGAACAGGTCGGCCGTGTCCTCCTCCAGCGCGCCCTCCTTCGCGGAGTGCCGCGCGAGGGCCACCAGCTCCTGCGGGGAGCGGGCCGAGGCCAGCTCCTCGGTGGGTTCCAGGCCCATCCGCACCAGGATGCGGTTGGCGGTGTTGTTCAGATGGCGGATCAGTGGGCGGAACGCCGCCGAGAAGACCCGCTGGGGCGTGGCCACCTTCTTCGCGACCGGCAGCGGCTTGGAGATCGCCCAGTTCTTGGGCACCAGCTCACCGATCACCATCAGCACGACGGTGGAGAGCGCGGTACCGATGACCAGGGCGAGTGACGAGGAGGCGGAGGACGGTACGCCCATCGACCGCAGCGGCCCGGCGATCAGCGCCGCGATGGACGGCTCGGAGAGCATGCCGACCACCAGGTTGGTGACGGTGATGCCGAGCTGCGCGCCCGAGAGCTGGAAGGTGAGGGACCGCACCGCGGCCAGGGCACTCCGGGCGCCGCGCTCACCGCGCTGCTCCGCCCGCTCCAGCTCGCTGCGCTCGACCGTCGTGAGGGAGAACTCCGCCGCGACGAAACCACCACAGGCCAGCGCCAGCAGCAGCGCCACGAGCAGCAGAAGGACTTCCATCAACGCTCCTTCACCTCCTTCCCATGGTGGGGCAGGAGGCGCGGGCCTGCGCGGTGTCCCGCGGGGTGCCGCCCGGAGGAAGCAGCGGAAGCGAGGCGGATGCAACTAGGAGGGTCGCCCATGGACGGACGCTCACACCTTTCGTTCGTTTTCCGTTGTGAGAACCACGCCGGGCCTCAGACGTGCGGGCCCGGCGGTGCTGTCCATCGTAAACGGGCAGGGTGGCCCCCGGGTTCCCCGCGCTGACCGGGGGTTTCCCCCTCGGCAGTCAGGCGGTGAGGGTTTTCACCCAGCGGCTCCACCAGGGTTGCGGTGCGTAACCGGCGGCTTCACACGCCTGGTGCGCCCGCTCGTTCCCGTCCAGCACTCTCGCGTCCCCGCGCGCCGCCCGCCCAGCGCGACGAACCGTTCCTCGGCGGCCGTCAGCAGCGACCGCGCCACGCCCTGCCGCCGGTGGGAGGGGTGGACGGCCAGCCGGTAGAGGGAGCAACGCCACCCTTCCCCAGCCTCCGGCCGGGAGGTACCCCCACAGCCCGCGATCACCGTAGCGACGAGTGCGCCGTCCCGCTCCGCCAGCAGCAGGCCCGCCGGGGCGCGGGCGATCAGCCTCGCGATCCCCTCCCGGTCGTCGCTGACGCCGGTGCCCTCGGCGGCCTGCCGCCAGTAGGCCAGCACCTGGTCGATGTCCTCCGCGCCCGCGGATCGGATGATCAGTTCACTCATGCGGCGCACACCTCCACGATGGACGACCGACCGCCATCGCGTTTTTCCTGGTGAGACGGGCCGCGAGGTGCTCAGTTGCCGTGCAACTCCTCGATCACCGGGGCGAACGCGTCCATGTGCGGGTCCAGCACGGTGAAGTACGACAACCCGAACCGCTCCCGGTGCGCGCGGAGCTGTTCGGCCATCTCCTTGGCGGAGCCCACCAGGAGCGCCGGGTGGGACAGCAGCTCCTCGTCGCTCATCCGCGGGCCGTAGGGGCGCAGACGCTCCAGCGCCGTACGGCGGTCGCCGGTCCCCGCCAGGTGCTGGACGAGGTAGTTCAGCTCGGGCGGCTCGGCCCGGCCCTGGGCGAAGCCGTGCAGCGCCGCGATCCGGCCCTCCAGCTCGCCCGGCGGGATCAGTTCGATCGTGCCCTCCGGCTTGCCGCGCACCTGCCGGCCCCCGGTGAAGGCCGCCACGGCCGCGGTGCGGGCCGCCAGCCGCAGCACCCGGTCGCCGTTGCCCCCGATCAGCAGCGGTACCTGCTCCTGCTGGGGGCGCGGTGTCTGCTCCGGGTCCGCGAGCAACCGCGTCACCTCCGTGACCGTGTGCTCCAGGTGGTCCACCCGGCCGCCGGGCGAGGCGAACGGCAGCCCGGCCGCGTCGTGCTCCGCCTTCACGTAACCGGCACCCAGACCCAGCTCGAACCGCCCGTTCGAGAGTTGGTCGAGGGTGGCCACCTCGCGGGCCAGCAGCGCGGGGTTCCAGAATCCGGCGTTCAGCACGAAGGTGCCCAGCCGTGGCCGCTCGGTCACCTGTGCGGCCGCCACCAGGGCGGGGAACGGCGCGCACCAGCCCAGGTGGTCGGGGACGTGGAGGATGTCGTACCCCTGCTCCTCGGCGCGGCGGCAGCGCTGCCGGAACTCCTCGCCCGAGCTGAATTCCAGGATGTTGACGCCGAAGCGGAACGGACGCGCCGAACCCTGCGGGGAAGTGGGCACCTGGCCTCCATGGACGGCCGCCCGTCGAGGCGGTGAGCGAACGGGATCCTGCGCTGTGCCGATCCTAGAGACGGAAGGGCGCAGGCCGACAGACCCGCGCGGCCCCTCCGTCACCCGCCCCGGCCCGGTCTCCCCGGGACCCGGCGACGGTTGCCCTCACGGTCGCCGTGCGGAGCCCAGCACATGGAACGAGGACGGCAGTGCGGGTCCGCGCTCCGGGACCCGCAGCCGCCTGGTGCGCAGGGACACGAAGCCGGCCTCCTCGATCGCCGCCAGCGGGTCCCGCGCGGTGTGGCAGCCGCCGAACAGGCGCGGCCACACCGTGCGGTCCAGCGCCCGCTGCACCGACGCCAGCACCGGCCGCCCCTCGGCCGCACCGTGTTCGTAGAACCGCAGCTCGCCTCCGGGCCGCAGCACCCGTCGGATCTCCGCCAGCGCCTGCCCGACGTCGGCCAGCGAGCACAGCACGAGCGAGACCACCGCGGCGTCGAAGGACGCGTTCTCGGCCGGGAGCGCCTCACCTGTGCCGGGGAGGACGTCGACCGGCACTGGAGCATCGAGACCTGCTGCGGCCGCCAACCGCCGCATGTGGCGCTCCGGTTCGACGGCCGTCACCTGGCGCACGGTGGCGGGGTACCGCGCGAAGTTGCGTCCGTTGCCCGCCCCGACCTCCAGGACGTGTCCCGTCAACCCCCGCAGCAGAGCCTCACGGTGTGCTGCCGCGCCCCGCTCGTCCGAGAGGGCGCTGAGCCGCGCGTAGAACCGTGTGAACAGCGGGTGCCGTACAGCGTCACGGGCCGGGGCGAGCGGCATGGTGCGGGTCTCCCTTTCGAATGCTGCGGCACAGGCCGCAGCGGTCCGGGCGTGGGACGGTCACCCTGCCCGGCTCCGCGGCTCCTGACACCTACGGCTGGTGAGGGGCGGTGCCGCCCAGGGAGGGCGCGAGCCACCCGGGCGCCTCGGCCCTGAACCGGTCCGGCGCCAGACCGCCCGCCCCCTGCGGGACCGCGCCCAGCAGCGGGAGCCCCGTATAGCGGGGGAGGTCGGCCACGTTGCAGCGCTCCGCAGTTCCGGGCTGCGCGGGCACCGCACCGATCACCGTGCCGGCCGCCTCCACCCGCCGGGCCCGCAGCGCCTCGGCGGTCAGCGCGGCCGTGTTCAGCGTGCCCAGCCCCGCCTGGACGACGACGAGCACGGGCGCCGCCAGCAGCCTGGCCGCGTCCGCCAGGGTCGAGCCCTGGGCGTCGAACCGCACCAGCAGCCCGCCCGCGCCCTCCACCAGCACCAGGTCGTGCGAGGCGGCCAGTTTCTCCGCGGCCTCGGCGACCTCGCCCGCCGACAGGTAGGCCGTGCCCGCGCGCCGGGCGGCCGTCTCGGGTGCCAAGGGCTCCGGATACCGGACCAGTTCGACGCCGGTCACCCGGTCCTCGCCCACCAGGCGTCGCACCTCGGCCACGTCGCCGGGCTCGCCCGGTGCCACACCCGTCTGTGCGGGCTTCAGCACGGCGACCGACCGTCCCGCGCGCAGTGCGCAGACCGCCACCGCGGCCGTGGTGACCGTTTTGCCGATGTCCGTTCCCGTTCCGGACACGCACAGCACACCGCGCGCTGCTCCGCCCGCCGGGTCGGCGCTTCCGTTGCCCACGGGGTGGACGATCTCGTTCACGGTGCCGTTCACCCTTCCCGCGCCGCCGCGCACATCGCGGCGGCGATCCGTGCCACGTCCTCGTCCGTGGCCACGTACGGCGGCATCGCGTACACCGTGTCGCGGAACGGCCGCAGCCACACGCCGGCCTGTACGGCCGCACGGGTGGCGGCCGTCAGATCCACCTCGTGGTCGAGCCGGACGACCCCGATGGCGCCCAGCACGCTCACCTCCCGCACGCCCGGCAGCCCGGCCGCTTCGGCGAGCCCGGCGCGCAGGCCGTCGCCGACCCGCCGCACCCGCGTCCGCCAGTCCTGCGACAGCAGCAGATCGACGGAGGCGACGGCGACGGCGGATGCCAGCGGGTTGCCCATGAACGTCGGTCCGTGTGCCAGCACCGGAACCGGGCCGTGCGCGATCCCCTCCGCCACGCGCGGGGTGCACAGTGTCGCTGCCATGGACAGACAGCCGCCGGTCAGCGCCTTGCCGAGGCACATCACATCCGGCGCCACCCCGGCGTGCTCGGCGGCGAAGAGCGCGCCGGTACGGCCGAAGCCGGTGGCGATCTCGTCGAGTACGAGCAGCACGCCGTGCGCGTCGCACGCCTCGCGCAGCGCCCGCACGTACGCGGGGGAGTGGAACCGCATGCCGCCCGCGCCCTGCACCACCGGCTCGACGACGACGGCGGCCAACTCGTGGGCGTGGCGCCCCACCAGCTCGTGCAGCCCGGCGAGGTACTCCTGGTCCGGCTCGGCGTCGAAGCCGGACGGCGGCGCTGCGGCGAACACCTGCACGGGCAGCGCCCCCGACCACAGGTGGTGCATCCCGCCGTCCGGGTCGCACACCGACATCGGATGCCAGGTGTCGCCGTGGTAGCCGCCCCGCCAGGTCAGCAGGCGCCGCTTCTCGGGCCTGCCCAGGGAACGCCAGTACTGCAGGCACATCTTGACCGCGACCTCGACCGCCACGGAACCGGAGTCGGACAGGAAGACATGGTCGAGGTCGCCGGGCGTGATGCGGGCCAGCCGTTCGGCGAGCAGTACCGCGGGCTCGTGCGTGAGCCCGCCGAACATCACGTGGCTCACCTTCTCCAGCTGGCCGCGGGCGGCCTCGTTGAGCACCGGGTGGTTGTAGCCGTGGACGGCCGACCACCACGAGGACATCCCGTCCACCAGCTCGCGCTGCCCCTGCGCCGGTTCGGCCAGGCGCAGCCGTACCCCCGAGGCCGACTCCACGACCAGCGGCTCGGTGGCCGGCGGCATGGGCGCGTACGGGTGCCACACGTGCCGCCTGTCGAGCGCCAGCAGGTCGCCGGTGGTCAGGGCGGAGCGGCGCGCCCCGGGCGCGGACTGCTCCCGGGCCGTGGGTGAGGTCACGCATGTGCGCTCAGGCATTGGGCGGCAGCTCCGTCCCCGCGCCCCGCATCCGTACGGCCACGCGCGGGTGCGGACGACCTGAGCCGTCCGCCGGTCCACGTGCGGCTGCCCGGTTCTCCGTCGGCTGCCCGCCCGTGGCCTCCGGCTGCCGGCCGGTCGGCGCGGTCCCGTTCCGCCGGTGGCCGGGCAGGGTGCTGGTCTGCTTGTCCTCCACCACGAAACCGGCGTCCTCGATCATGTCGAGGTCGGCCTTCCCCGCCTGCCCCTCACTGGTGAGGTAGTCGCCCAGGAAGAGGGAGTTGGCCAGGTGGAGCGCCAGCGGCTGCAGCGAGCGCAGGTGCACCTCGCGGCCGGCCGCGAGCCGCACCTCCACGTCCGGGCAGACGAACCGCACCATGGCCAGGATGCGCAGCGCCCGCTGCGGCGTCATGTTCCACTCGTCGGCCAGCGGCGTGCCCTCGAAGGGGAGGAGGAAGTTGACGGGCACCGAGTCCGCGTCCAGTTCGCGCAGGGTGAGGACGACGTCCACCAGGTCCTCGTCCGTCTCGCCCATGCCTGCGATCAGGCCGGAGCACGGTGAGAGCCCGGCGCCCCGGGCCTGCTCGACGGTCGTCACCCGGTCCTGGTAGGTGTGCGTGGTGCAGATGTCGGCGTAGGTGGCCTGCGAGGTGTTGAGGTTGTGGTTGTAGGCGTCCGCGCCCGCCTTCCGCAACTGCTCGGCCTGACCGTCGGCGAGCAGCCCCAGGCAGGCGCACACCTCCACCCCCGCATTGCGCTCCTTGATGGCCTCGATCGTCCTCGAGACCCGGGAGACGTCCCGGTCCGTGGGCCCGCGCCCGCTCGCGACCACGCAGACCCGCTTGGCCCCTCCGGCCACGCCCGCCGCCGCGGCCTCGGCCGCCTCCTCGGGCCCCAGCCAGGTGTACTTGAGGATGCCGGCCCGGGAGCCGAGCCGCTGGGAACAGTACGAGCAGTCCTCGGGGCACAGCCCGGACTTCAGGTTCACCAGGTAGTTGAGCTTCACCCGCCGCCCGAACCACGCGCGGCGCACCTTGCCTGCGGCCGCCACCACGTCGAGCAGTTCGTCATCGCTCGTCCTCAGCACCGCCAGTGCCTCGTCCCGTGTGGGCGTCCGGCCCTCCAGGCCCTTGTCCACCAGTGAGTTCAGCAGGTCGTCCATGCGGACGATCCTCGCCGAAGGTGCCGGGCCGGGTAATGGAGGAAGCCCACAAGACCATCTGACCGAGGTGTGGATGTTGCCGCACCTGGAGGTCTGGGAGGAGAGGTTACGTTCTCTCGCTTTCTTACGCGCGAATGACGGCTTATGTCCAGGTCATGGCGTATATGAAGTCACGGGGGTGCCCTGTTTTTACTACGAAGAGTGATTAGCATGCGACTTGGAGGTGTCTGCGGCGGCGGGGAAGCCGCGCGGCAGGGCGGGGCCGTCGGCGAAGCGCGCTGCACCGCGTTTGTGCGAGGTGTCCAACCGGGCGGTATCGAGCGAGCGCCGCGCGGCCCGGCCGCCTCCTCCGCAGACCCACTGGCTCCTCCGCAGGCCCACTGGTCTTCACGTGCTCGGGACGGCCGCGAGGCGGAGGCAGGGCGACACGAGCCTGTGCGGAATCCAGAAATCCAGAAATCCCGGAATCCTGCCCCTCGGTATCGACGCCGGTTCGCGGATATCCGCACCCCGGAACCGAACTGCATGACGCGAACCCGCCCCGCATGCGAACGCCGAACCGAAGAAGAAATGGATGTTTTCGGGGCCGCGAAGAGTCGCCCTCCGTCACGTCGTCATCGCACTTCGTCTACATCTTCAGCTCGTAACCTTCACGCTTTTGACCGCTTTCCGCGGCGCCGGTTACGTTCCGGTGCGACCGGTGTAGATGACCTCGATGAACAATGGAGCAGCTCCGTGTCACCTACCGACGCGTCGGCGTCATACGCAATGAGCAGTGGCGGCGTGCAGGCGCAGGCCGTGTCCGCCCCCGACTGGTTGCGTGACAACGTGGACACCCTCGTAGGGGTGCCGCTGCGCATCCTGCTCATCGTCATCGGAGTCGCCGTCCTTCGTGCGTTGGCGAAGAAGGCCGTCACCCGCGTCGTCAGGCGCGTCCTGGACCAGAGCGACGGAGACGGCGAGCCGCGCCGCACCAGCCGCGGACCGGCAGTACTGCATCGGGACCGTGCCCGCGCGAACGAACGACGGGAGCAGCGAGCCAGGACGATCGGGTCGGTGCTCAGCAGCATCGCCTCGGTCGTCATCGGGCTGATGGGTGTCGCGATGGTCCTCGACCAGCTCGGGATCGCCCTGGGCCCGCTGCTCGCCAGCGCCGGTGTCGTCGGGCTGGCGATCGGCTTCGGGGCCCAGAGCCTCGTGAGGGACTACCTGTCCGGCATGCTGATCATGCTGGAGGACCAGTACGGCGTCGGAGACTCCGTGGACCTGGGCGAAGCGGTCGGCGAAGTCGAGCATGTCGGGCTGCGGTTGACTCAGATCCGCGACCTCAACGGATCCCTGTGGCACATCCGCAACGGGGAGATTGCTCGGGTGCGGAACGACGGCCAGGACTGGTCCCGAGCAGTTCTGGATGTCTCCGTCGCCTACGAGGCCAACCTGGACACGGTCTACAGCGTGCTGGAGAGGACCGGCCGGGAACTGCGCGAGGACCCCGAGTTCGCCGGCGTCCTCCTTGAGGACCTGTCGGTGTGGGGCATCCAGTCGTTGGAGACCAGCGGGGTCGTCGTCCGCATTGCCGTCAAGACGGTCCCGCTGAAGCAGTGGGGCGTCACCCGGGAGCTGCGTCGGCGCGTCAAGGACGCGCTGGACACCGCAGGTGTACCCGCCAACGGCACGCCTGTCCCGACTTCCTGAGTTCCGCTAGGGCCCGCCCCGATGGTCTGTCGGGGGCGGGCCTCATGGCACACGTGAAGACGGTTCGCGGCGACGCCGGGAAAGTTTGCGCGAATCAACGGTATCGACGCCGGACTCGTCACAGCGATGCATTCCGTATTCATCGCAGCCTCTCCTCGTAGGGTGCCCGCCGGAAAGCGAGCATCGAGCATCCTGTTCCTGGGGCCTCATGGTGGCGGGGTGGCGGGTGCGACAAACGGGTACGGCGAAACTGCCCTGCGTCACCGGGGGTTCCGTTGCCCAGGGTCAGGGGTCGGTTTGTCCGGAGGGCAAGGCGCTCGTAGGCTCGTGCACCGTCGCCGGTCGAAGTCGCATGCCATCGGCTGCCTGCACATGCCCGGTAGCGCGACAAAGAGAGCCCATGTCCACGCAGCCGTCCCAGGCCCCGTCCGCGGACATCCCCGAGCCGCCCGCCGGGACGCGCCGCGTGCGGCGAACCGCGTGGTGAGCCGGGGGAGCCGGAAGGCGTCGCCCGACCCCTTCACGTGGACGGCCGACGCGCTGACGGCGCGCCGTGCCGCCGGTCTGCTGCGCACCCTGACGCCGCGTCCCGCCGACTCCCCACTGCTGGATCCGGCGGGCAACGACTACCTGGGCCTCCCGGCATCCCGCCGTCACCTCCGCGGCAGCCGCCGCGGCCAGGCGCTGGGGAGCCGGTACGGGGGCTTACGGCTGGTGACCGGCTCCACCGAACTCCACGCCGCACTGGAGGCGGAGCTGGCCGACTTCCGCGGCTTCGAGGCGGCGCTCGTCCTCTCGTCCGGGTACGCCGCGAACCTCGCCGCCGTCACCGCGCTCACCGGCCGCACCGCCGGCCCGGGGCTCCTCGTCTCCGACGCCCGCAACCACGCCTCGCTGATCGACGGCTGCCGTCTCTCCCGCGCCCGCACCGCCGTGGCCCGGCACGCGGACCCGGACGCCGTGGCCGAGGCCCTCACCGGTCGCCCGCCGGGTGCGCCCGCGCTCGTGGTCACCGACGCGGTCTTCTGCGTCGACGGGAACGCGGCACCGCTGCCCGAACTCGCTGCCGTGTGCGCCGAGGCGGGAGCCGGGCTGCTGGTCGACGACGCACACGCCTCGGCGTGCTGGGCGAGGGGAGGGGCGCGCCGTACGCCGCCGGGCTTGCCGGTGGACCCGGTACGGTCGCCACCGTCGCCCTCTCCAAGTCCCTGGGCAGCCAGGGCGGCGCCGTCCTCGGCCCCGCCCACGTCATCGCCCACCTGGTCAACACGGCCCGGACGTTCATCTTCGACACCGGGCCGGCTCCGGCGGCCGTCGGGGGAGCCCTCGGTGCGCTGCGCCTGCTGCGCCGCGAGCCCGAGCGGGCCGCACGCGCGCGTGCGGTCGCCGTCGGCCTGCACGCACGGCTCACCGGCGCGAGACTGGACGCCGTCCGACGCCGCCGTCGTCTCCGTCCGCGCCCCCTCCCCGCAGTCCGCGGTGGACTGGGCGGCCGAGCTGCGCGGTGCGGGGGTCCACGTCGGCTGCTTCCGCCCGCCGTCCACCCCCGACGGCGTCTCGCGGCTGCGGCTGACCGTGCGGGCCGACCTGGACGGTCCCGCTGTCGCTCGGGCGGTGGACGCCGTGCTCGCCACAGCACCCGCCGCCCGCCACCGCGCCTGACACCGGCACGGGGCGGCAGCACCTCAGCGGCGAAGGAGCGGCGACGCAGCAGCGACGGGGCGGCGGAGTGCGGTGCGGGTCGCCGCCGCGTCCCACCTCCGTGCCGTCGCCGCGCTACGACGGTGCGGCGGGCAAGAGCGGGCGCAGACCCGAGAGTTCACCGCATCGAGGGATCGTGGACGCGGCAACCAGGGGGTTCGGCGACGCGGTGGGCCGCAGGATGGCACGCTGTCGCTCGCGGCGGTCGTTCCGGGCCGTCTCGCCGCCCGTAACGAGCCGCCGCCACTCGACGGGGGAGTCGGCTCGGAGCCAACGGTCTTTGGGAAAGGGACGCCCTCGCCATGGCAGACAACCAGGACGCGACGCTCACGCTGCCGAGCGAGCCCGCCTCGGTCACCGCAGCCCGCAGGCATGTCACAGAAACCCTGCTCGCCTGGGGAATGGGGGAGCACGCCGACGTGCTGGAGTCGGTACGGCTCATCGTCTCCGAGCTCGCCACCAACGCCGTCCAGCACACCTTCGGGCGGTCCCCGACCTTCACCGTCGACCTGCGGCGGGAAGGGGCCGAGTGGCTGCGGCTGGGCGTCACCGACAGCCACCCCCGCATGCCGCGCCGGCTCCCCGCCGCCGTCCAGCAGGACAACGGGCGGGGGCTCGTCATCATCCGCACCCTGACTGCCGAGTCCGGAGGCCGCATGACCGTCGCCCCCGCCCAGGGCGGCGGCAAGACCGTCTGGGTAGAGCTGCCGTGGCTGCCCCTACCCGCCGGGTGACCCCGCCCTCCGCCGGATGACCCGCCGCGCCGGGCGGACCGGCGTGCGGCGGGCCTCCTTCAAGGTGCGCGGCAGTCCAGGCGCGTCCGCCGTCCGGTGTCCGCCCGCTTTCCGCCCGGGTCAGGCCGACCACCGCGCTCAGCAGCACCGCCGTTCCCCACAGCATCGGACCGGTCAGCCGTTCACCGAGGAGCAGCACGGCGAGTACGGCCGCGCTGACCGGTTCGATCAGCATGACGACCGAGGCGGTGGCCGCGCGGACGACGGCCGCGCCCGCGAAGTACAGCGGGTACGCCAGCGCCGTCGGCACCGCCGCGATGTACAGCATCAGCAGCACCATCCGCAGCAGCGCGTCCGAGTGCGGCACCGCGCCCTCCGCGAGGGCGAACGGCGTCAGAACGAGGGCGCCCACGGCGAAGGACCAGGCGGTCAGGGTGAAGGGGCTCTCTCCACCGCCCGCGCTGCCCATCCAGCGGGCCAGCACCACCGAGCCGGTGAAGGCGGCCGCCGCCAGCAGCGCGAGGGCCACTCCGGCACCGTCCGCCCCCGCCTCCCGGCCGCCGAGCACCAGGACGGCGAGCCCGGCCACCGCGGCGGCCACCGCCGATGCGCCGCCGCGGCCGAGCCGTTCGCGCAGCAGCAGCCGGGCGCTCAGCGCGACGAACAGCGGGGCGGCTCCCAACGTCACGACGGTCGCGACGGCGACGCCGGTGGCGGGCACGGCGGCGAAGTAGGCCGTCTGGAAGACGGCCAGCAACAGCCCGGTCGTCACCCGCAGCGCCAGCCGCGACCAGGTCGGTGCGGGCCGGCGTCGCGGAAGGGGACCGGCCCCCTTCCGCGGCCGCCGCGCCCGCGCCACGGCGCGGCCTGCGAGCAGCAGCGTCAGCCCGGTCACGTAGCGCCAGAAGGACACCGCGAAGGGCCCCGTGTCGCCTGCCGCGTACAGAAGATCGACGGCCGCCCCGGTGGTGCCCCAACTGGCACCGGCGACGGCCAGGAAGCAGAGCCCCCGCCCCGCCGTGCGGCCGGCAGCGGCGGGCCGGGGAACACCGGAGGGGTGGGGCGAGCCGGGCTGGTGGGAAGCACCGAGGTGGTGCGGAGAGGAGCCGGTGGAGCCGGCCGGGGAGGCGCAGGATTCAGAGGATTCAGAAGTCGGCACGAAGGCGCTCCGCGTCAAGGAGATCGGATGGTGTCCCGTGCGCGGGCACCACCGGTCTCCGCGGCGGACGCTCGTCCGCTGCGGCAGTGCTGGGTGGCCGCCCGCCTTACGCGGCGGGCGGGGAGACGGTGCCGAAAGCCAGCTTCATGCTCGGCACTGTAACCGTGCTCGCTCCCGTGCACCACGGGCCGTCCACCCGGTGGACACCGTCATCGGCCGCCGTCCCGCCCCGGTGCGGGTGGCGGTCCGACCAGGGCTGCGCGCCGTTCCCCGTCGAGCACGCGCAGCGCCCTCTCCAGGGTTGCGGCGTGCAGCCCGCTCTCCCCGCGCTCGTGCATGAGTGTCAGGGCGTCACGGAGCAACGCCGCCTTGCTGACCAGCCCCTGTGCGGCGCGCAGAGCGCGGTAGGTGTCGTATCCGCGCGCCGGATTGATCCTTCCGACGAGGTCGAGCACCTCCAGGTAGGCGTCCACCACGTCGCACTCCGCGCGGGTCAGCGCCGGCAGCGGGGGCAGGTCCGGTGGCCACCCGCGGTCCCCCATCGCCCCCTCACCTCCGTACCGGGTGGAGGGGGCTGGTCTTGCGGCTGGTGGTGAGCCGGTCGATGAGCCCGTAGTCGACGGCCTCCTCGGCGGTGAAGATCTTGTCGCGTTCGAGGTCCGTGCTGATCTTGTTGCGGGGCTGCCCGGTGTGGCGTTCGTACAGCTCCTCCAGCAGTTCCCGGGTGCGCAGCATCTCCTGTGCCTGGATCTCCAGGTCGGCGATCTGCCCCTGGGCGGGCTCGTGCAGGGCCGGCTGGTGGATGAGGATGCGGGCCCCCGGCAGGGCGAGCCGCTTGCCGGGGGCACCGGCGGCCAGCAGGACGGAGGCGGCCGAGGCGGCCTGCCCCAGGCAGACGGTCTCGATGTCGCAGGTCACGAAGCGCATCGTGTCGTAGATCGCGGTCATCGCCGTGAAGGAGCCGCCCGGGGAGTTGATGTACAGCGAGATGTCCTGATCGGGCGCGGCGTGTTCGAGGTGGATGAACTGGGCCATCACGTCGTTGGCCGAGGTGTCGTCGATCTGCGTCCCGAGGAAGACGATCCGCTCCTCCATCAGCTTCGAGTACGGGTCCATCCTCCGCAGGCCGGCGCTGTTGCGCTCGGTGAACTCCGGCAGGACGTATCGGGCTGTCAACTGGTTCCGCATGGCGTCGCACTCCGCTGTCGTCGCGTGGGAAACGTACAGGTTGTACAGAACGTACGCCGAGCATCCCACCACGAACTGGCGCCGGCGTCCCGCCCTGCGGCGCGGATTCCGCTGAAGGCGAAGCAGGTCACGGCCCTCCTAGAAGAGTTGCAGCGACTGGAAACACGGCTCTGACCAGGCGTTTTGCGTGACCCTTAGAATGGGCGGCATGGCTTACGAGATTCCGGTGACGCAGGCGCGGGCCGAGCTGGCCGAGCTGATCAACCGGGTGGTGTACGGCAACGAGCGCGTCGTCGTGACCCGGCACGGAAAGCCGCTCGTGGGGCTCGTCCCGGCCGCGGATCTGGAGCGGCTTCAGGCCGCGGAGGCGCCGGAGCCGGAGGGGGAACCGGAGGAGATCATCAGCACCGTCTCCGGTTTCCGGGAGGTCGGCGGTGCCGCCGCGCGGGCCGAACCGCACCGGTTCGGCATCGCCGCCGAACACCCGGGCCCGGCCGCCGGTGACCGGCGGCCGGGCCAGGAGAGCTGAGTCCGCTCGCGGGCCGGGCCCGCGCGCGGACGGAGGATCACCAGTGGGGCGACCTCACGAGCCGAGCGCCCACACCGCGTGGGCGATGGCGTCGCTGTGCAGGTCGAGCGCCTTCTCGCCGACGTTCGAGGTGTCGTCGCAGGCGGAGTGGTAGCAGGCGTCGTACGGTTCGCCCGCCGCGCCGCCCCATTTGTCGGCCTGTGCCTGGGTCTTGGTCTCTCCGGCTCCGGTGGAGCTGCCACCGACGGGGATGCCGGCGTCCTTGAACGAGGCGTGGTCGCTGCGCCCGTCGGTCTCCTCGGAGACCTCGGTCTGCACGCCCTTGGCCGCGAACCAGTCGGTGAAGACGGACTCGACGGCGGGGTCGTCGTCGTAGACGAAGTGCCCGGCGTTGGGCGAGCCGATCATGTCGAAGTTCAGGTAGGCGGCGATGTCCCCGCGCTGGTCGGTGCCGAGGCTCTCGACGTACTGACTGGAGCCGACCATGCCCCTCTCCTCGGCGTCCCACCAGGCGAACCGCAGGTGCTTGGAGGGCTTGAGGTCCGCCTTGGCGACGGCGAGCGCGGTCTCCAGGACCCCGGCGGAGCCGGAGCCGTTGTCGTTGATACCGGGGCCCGCGGGGACCGAGTCGAGGTGGGCACCGGTCATGAGGGTCGAACCGGTGTCGCCGCCGGGCCAGTCGGCGACGAGGTTGTAGCCGGTCTCGCCGCCGTCGGTGAACTCCTGGACGGTGGTCTTGTAGCCCGCGGCGTCCAGCTTCTCCTTGAGATGGTCGAGGGAGGCCCGGTAACCAGGGTTGCCGTGCGCCCGGTTGCCGCCGTTGGCCTCGGCAATCGACTGGAGCTGCTGGAGATCCTCCTGGACGGCGGCGACGGGGATGTCCGGCGCCTCGGCGGCCGCGTGGCTGCCGTGCCCGGCAGCAGCGTGCCCCGGGTCGGCCTGCGCCCCCGTGCTGCCGAGGCAGGTGAGCGCGAGGGCCGCGCCGGTGACGGTCGCAAGGACGGCACGGCGGGGGTTCCCGCGAAGAGTGCCGGTCGTGCGTCTGCGTACGTGTCCGCGTGTCACTGCTGGGCTCCGATGCTGGTGTGGGGGTGAGGTGCGCCGAGGACGGCGGTGGTCGCCCGGAGCGGCGAGGAATGGACGCGGACATGAGGCTGAGGGTGGAGAGCCGGCCCCGTCAAGACCGCACAGCGGACGGGATGTTGTGCGTAGCGGCGTCCGACGCGGGGCGCCCGCGCTCGCCGCGCACCCCGGCGACGGTCACCGCGAGCAGGCCCAGCACCGCCCAGACGGTCAGCACCAGCACGGGGGTGTCCACGCCCCGCCCGTCGAAGAAGCCGACCCCGCGCAGCAACGTGCCCCCGGCGCCGGGAGGGAGCAACTGCCCCAGCGTTCCGACCGGTTCGGGCAGCAGCTCGGGGGCCGACGGCACCCCCGACCACGGGTTGCCCAGCAGTACCGCCAGCACGGCGCCCGCGGCGATGCCTTTGGGCCCCAGCAGGCTGCCCAGGCCCGCCACGGCAGCGCCGACCGCCAGCGCGGTCAGTCCGAGCGCGGCGGCCTGCGCCCACCAGCCGCCGGTCAGGACGCCGAGCCAGCTTCCGGCGACGGCGGCCGCCACGGCACCGACCAGACAGGCGGCACCCAGCAGCGCGAGCACGCCCCGTGTGCCGCGCAGCCGCAGCACGACGACCAGCGCCCCGGATGCCACTCCGGCGAGGGCCAGCGGCAGCGCGGCGGCGTTGAGTGCAGCGCCCCGTGGGTCGCCAGGCGGCGCAGGGACGACGTCCTCCGTGCGCACCTGCGTGCCCTCGGGGGCCATCCGGTGCGCGGTCCCGGTCAGAAGCTGGGCCACCACCGGCCCTGCCGCGCCGGCCGTCAGCATCTTCGGGCCGCCCGGGGTGACGACGAGGGCGCCGTAGACCTCGCGGTCGCGTATCGCCTCGCGGGCGGCGGCCTCGTCGGCGTACCGGTGCACCTCGAAGGCGCCCTGGTGGCTCTCCAACCGGGCTGCCGCCTTCTCGACGGCGGAGGCGGGCCCGGCGACCCCGAGCGGCAGGTCGTGAGGCGCGGTACGTGCCGCGGGCCAGGCGAAGGCCCACAGGGCGAACGCCGCGATCAGCGGTACGGCGATCAGCACCGCCAGCGGGCCGAGCGGCCTGCGCCTCGGCGGGGGCGGAGGCCGCGTGGGCGGGAGCTTCGGAGGCGGTCATGGCGTGGTCCCTTCGGCAAGAGAGGCGTGCGGCCACCGGTCCGGCGGTGGCGTGCGAAGCAAAGAGAAGGATCGTTCGTTTTTTCGTCGGCACACACCGCGCTGCTCCGGGGCACGGTAGTCAAGAATGAACGTTCGTTTTACTGTTCAGGCATGGCCCGCGTCTCGTCCGAACACCTGGAAGCCCGCCGTCGGCAGATCCTCGACGGCGCCCGCCGCTGCTTCCTGCGCAACGGCTTCCACGCCGCCTCCATGCAGGACGTCCTCAAGGAGAGCGGGCTGTCCGCCGGGGCCGTCTACCGGTACTTCCGCAGCAAGGAGGAGATCATCGCGGCCGTGGCCGGTGAGGCACTGGAGACCATCGGCGCCTCCTTCGAACGGGTCGCCGCCGCCGAGGTGCCGCCCACCCCCGACGAGTTGTTCTGCGAGGTCTTCGGCAGGCTCGGTGAGTCCATGGGGGCGCAGACGGACTCAAGGGAGCTGCCCCGCCTGCTGGTTCAGGTCTGGAGCGAGGGGCTGCGCAACCCCGAGCTGGCCGAGACGGTCAACGAGGCGTACGCCCGGCTGTCCGTCCAGTGGGCGCGCCTGGTCGAGGAGTACCAGGCGTGCGGCTGGGTGGACCCGCAGGCCAACACCGTTCATGTGGCCCGCACCCTGATCGGCGCGGTGCAGGGCTACTTCGTCCAGCAGGCGCTGTGGGGCGGCATCGCCCCTGAGGAGTTCGCGCAGGGGCTGCGGGCGCTGGTCTCGATGTCGGTACCGCCGCGCTCGGCCCCGGGTCCGACCGCCTGACCGCGCTCCGGGAGCCGCGGCCCCGCGAGTCGCCCCAGGCAAAGAGATGTTAATGCCACCGAAACAGTGCTGCCGTAATCTCCGGGGCACTTGAGGTCGTACTGTCTCATGTGTGATACATCTACCGGCGTGTGTCGTTGCCGCGGTGACCTGGGCGTTCCCGGGCTCGGCGACGACGGTGAGGTGGAACGTATGCAATTGACCCCGCACGAGCAGGAGCGGCTGCTCGTCCACGTCGCGGCCGACGTGGCGCAGCGGCGCAAGGACCGCGGTCTGCGGCTGAACCATCCCGAGGCGGTCGCCCTGATCACCGCGCACGTGCTGGAAGGCGCCCGCGACGGGCGCACCGTTGCCCAGTTGATGGAGTCCGGCCGCACCGTCCTCACCCGCGACGACGTCATGGAGGGTATTCCGGAGATGCTCCACGACGTCCAGGTCGAGGCGACGTTCCCCGACGGCACCAAGCTCGTCACCGTCCACGAGCCGATCGTCTGACCGCGCGCACGGAGGAGAGTCGCAGGCCATGATCCCCGGAGAGATCCTCTTCGCCGAGGAACCGGTTCCGGTCAACGAGGGCGCCGAGGTGACCCGGCTGACCGTTTTGAACTCCGCCGACCGCCCCGTCCAGGTCGGCTCCCACTACCACTTCGCCGAGGCCAACCCCGGACTGGACTTCGACCGCGAGTCCGCGCGGGGCAGGCGTCTCGACATCGCGGCCGGAACCGCCGTCCGCTTCGAGCCCGGCATCCCCGTCGATGTCGCCCTCGTGCCCATCGGCGGCCGGCGCCTCGTCGCCGGACTGCGTTCCGCCACAGGAGGCCCCCTCGATGCTTGAGCTGTCCCGCGCCGCCTACGCCGACCTGTTCGGCCCCACCACCGGCGACCGCGTACGGCTCGCCGACACCTCGCTCGTCGTCGAGATCGAGGACGACCTGTCCGGCGGCCCCGGGCGCTCCGGTGACGAGGCCGTCTTCGGCGGCGGCAAGGTCATCCGCGAATCCATGGGCCAGTCGCTGGTCACGCGTGCCGACGGCGCCCCCGACACGGTGATCACCGGGGCCCTGGTGCTCGACCACTGGGGCATCGTCAAGGCCGACGTCGGCATCCGTGACGGACGCGTCGTCGCGCTGGGCAAGGCCGGCAACCCCGACACCATGGACGGCGTCCACCCCGATCTGGTCATCGGGCCCGAGACCGAGATCATCGCGGGCAACGGCAAGATACTCACCGCCGGGGCGATCGACGCGCACGTCCACTTCATCTGCCCCGACCTCGTCGACGAGGCGCTGGCCTCCGGGATCACCACCCTGGTGGGTGGCGGCACCGGGCCCGCCGAGGGTTCCAAGGCCACCACCGTCACCCCCGGCGCCTGGCACACCGCCCGCACGCTGGAGGGCATGGACGGCATGCCGGTCAACGTCGGCCTGCTGGGCAAGGGCAACACCGTCTCGCGGGACGCGCTCCTGGCCCAACTGCGCGCCGGTGCCGTCGGTCTCAAGATCCACGAGGACTGGGGGGCCACTCCGGCCGCCATCGACGCGGCCCTCTCCGCCTGCGACGAGACCGGAGCCCAGGTCGCCATCCACACCGACACCCTCAACGAGGCCGGGTTCGTCGGCGACACCCTCGCCGCGATCGCCGGACGCGGCATCCACGCGTACCACACCGAAGGGGCAGGCGGCGGGCACGCGCCGGACATCATCACCGTCGTCGGCGAGGCCAACGTCCTCCCGTCCTCCACCAACCCGACGCGGCCGCACACCGTCAACACCATCGAGGAACACCTCGACATGCTGATGGTCTGCCACCACCTCAACCCGGCCGTTCCCGAGGACCTCGCCTTCGCCGAGTCCCGGATCCGGCCCAGCACCATCGCCGCCGAGGACGTGCTGCACGACCTGGGCGCCATCTCGATCATCTCCTCCGACTCGCAGGCCATGGGCCGCATCGGCGAGGTGGTGCTCCGCACGTGGCAGACCGCGCACGTGAACAAGGAGCGGTACGGTGCCCTGTCAGGCGACGGGCGTGCCGACAACCTACGGGCCCGTCGCTATGTCGCCAAATACACCATCAACCCGGCCGTCGCGCAGGGGATGGACGACGAGATCGGCTCCATCGAGCAGGGGAAACTCGCCGACCTGGTGCTGTGGGACCCGGCGTTCTTCGGGGTCAAGCCGCAACTCGTCATCAAGGGCGGACAGATCGCCTACGCGCAGGTCGGTGACGCCAACGCCTCCATCCCCACCCCGCAGCCGGTGCTGCCGCGCCCCATGTTCGGGGCCACGGGGCGCGCTCCCGGCGCCAACTCCGTCAACTTCGTCACCCGGTCCGCGCTCGACGACGGCCTGCCCGAACGGCTCGGCCTCGGCAAGCGGTTCGTCGCCATCCGCGACACCCGCCCCGTCACCAAGGCCGACATGCGCCGGAACGACGCCCGCCCCGACGTGCGGGTCGACCCCGACACCTTCACCGTCACGATCGACGGCACCCCGGTAGACCCCGCGCCGGCGAAGACCTTGCCGATGGCGCAGCGGTACTTCCTGTTCTGAGCACCGCCTGAGCAACACCCTTTTCCCCGCGGCACGAAGCGGAGGGAAACCATTGGAGGTCCCAGCATGAGCGGCACCGCCGCGTTGATGGTGCTCGCCGACGGCAGGTTCCCCGCCGGAGGGCACGCCCACTCCGGGGGCGCGGAGGCGGCCGTGAAGGCGGGCCGGATTCAGGACGCGGCGAGCCTGCACCGGTTCTGCGCGGGCCGGCTGCACACGGCAGGACTGGTGGCGGCGGCCCTCGCGGCAGCGGCCGCAGCGGGGACCGACCCCCTCGCCCTGGACGAGGCCGCCGATGCGCGCACCCCCTCCCCGGCGCTGCGCCGCACGGCACGCAAGCTGGGGCGCCAGATGATGCGCGCCGCCCGCGCCACCTGGCCGGGCCCCGAGCTCGACGTGCTGGCGGCGGCCCGGCCCAAGGGGGCGCACCAGCCGGTGGTGCTGGGCCTGGCGGCGCGCTCGGCGGGCCTGACCCCGGCGGACGCCGCCCGGGCCGCCGCGTACGAGAACGTGAGCGGACCGGCGACGGCGGCGGTCCGGCTGCTCGGTCTCGACCCGTTCGACGCCACCGCGGTGCTGGCCCGGCTCGCCCCCGCCATGGAGGAGGTGGCGCGGCGGGCCGAGACGGCGGGCCGGGGGCCCGTGGTGGACCTGCCGGCCGCCGCGGCGCCGCTGCTGGAGATCACCGCGGAGCAGCACGCGGCCTGGCCCGTACGCCTCTTCGCCTCCTGACCCCCCTCCGCACGCTCCCGCTCCAGGGCGCCTTGTCCCGCTGCTTGCGCCGCACCGATACCTCGTACACCTCGTACACCCCGCATCCCGAGGAGTGCCCCATGCACCTCGACCACTCCACCACCTACCCCGAGCGGCACAGCGCCTCCGCGATCCGGGACGACGGCAGCCGCAGGGCGCTCCGCATCGGCCTGGGCGGGCCCGTCGGCTCCGGCAAGACGGCGACCGTGGCGGCGCTGTGCCGGGCGCTGCGCGACCAGCTCTCCCTCGCCGTGGTCACCAACGACATCTACACCCGCGAGGACGCCGCCTTCCTGCTCCGCGAGGCCGTGCTGCCGCCCGAGCGGATCACCGCGGTGGAGACGGGCGCGTGCCCGCACACCGCTATCCGGGACGACATCTCCGCCAACCTGGAGGCCGTCGAGGACCTTGAGGACGAGGTCGGCCCGCTCGACCTGGTGCTGGTCGAGTCCGGCGGCGACAACCTGACCGCGACATTCTCCAAGGGCCTGGTCGACGCGCAGATCTTCGTCATCGACGTCGCCGGCGGCGACGACATCCCCCGCAAGGGCGGCCCGGGTGTCTCCACCGCCGACCTGCTGGTCGTCAACAAGACCGATCTGGCCCCCTACGTCGGCTCCGACCTGGCGGGCATGGAGCGGGACGCCAGGGAGCAGCGCGGCGAACTGCCGGTGATCCTCCAGTCGTTGCGCGGCGAGCCCGGCGTCGCACCGGTGGCCGGCTGGGTGCGCGACCGGCTCGCCGACTGGACGTCCCGGGCGGCCGCCGAGCCGGAAGCCGCGGCCCCCGCAGGGCACCCCGCATGACGACGGCGACAGCCCTGCCCGCCACCGGGGTCCGGGCCCTCGCCCGGATCACCGCGGCACCCGACGGGCGCGGCGGCACGGCGCTGCCGCTGCGCAGCGGCGAGGGACCGTTCGCGGTACGCCGTACCCGCTCGGCCGACCCCTCCCGGGCCCGCGTCACGCTCGTCGGAGCGATGAGCGCCCCGTTGGGCGGGGACCGGCTCGCCATCGAGACCCGGGTCGAAGCGGGCGCCGCGCTGCGGGTGGACGGCAGCGCCGCCACCCTCGCCCTGCCGGGCCGCACCGGCGACCCCGCCCACTGGGACGTGCGGCTCGACGTCGGCGCCGGGGGCCGCCTGCACTGGCTGCCCGAACCGCTGATCTCCGTGCGCGGGAGCGAGCTGCACCAGACCGTCCGCGCCGATCTCGCGCAGGGGGCCCGCCTCGTCCTGCGGGACGAGCAGGTGCTGGGCCGGGCGGGGGAGGAGCCGGGACGGCTCGCCGGTCGGCTGTCGGTCCACTACGCGGGGCGGCCGCTGCTCGACCAGCGGCTCGACTTCGGTCCCGGCGTGCCCGGCTGGGACGGCGGCGCCGTGCTGGGCGGGCACCGCGCGGTGGGGCAACTGCTCCTCGTCGACCCGGAGCTGGCCGACAAGCCGGAGGAGCCGCGCCAGGTGGGGGAGGGGGCCGCCGTCCTCCCGCTGGTTGGCCCGGCGGTACTGGTGACGGCCGCGGCGCCCGACGCGCTGCGCCTGCGGCGGGCACTGGACGCGGCGCTGACCTTCACTTCCTGGTGACGGTGGGTGCTCCGCACGGCCGGGCCGGGCGGGTGTCCGGCGCAAAGATACGTCTTGGTAAAGAACAGATCTCTACCCTGTCCCTTACTGCCTGTGAGGGACAAGGATCCCCCTGACACCACCACCGTGGTCACCGACCACCGCCGTCACACAAGCGGCAGCATCCGAAGGGGGATACGCACACGTGACCAGACGGAAGGCGGCGATAGCCGCCGCCGGCGCTCTCGCCGCCTCGGCCCTCACGGCAGGTCTCATCTCCACGCCGACCGCGTTCGCGGACGGGAGCGGCAACGACGCCCGGGCCACCGGGCGGCACGGCTCCGCCGAGGCCCGCGGGACGCAGCAGGCGGCCGCCCGCGCCGCCCGCGCCGGTATCGACTGGAAGGACTGCCCCGCGGACTGGGGCGCCAAGGACGGCGTCCAGTGCGGCTGGGTCACCGTTCCGGTCGACTACGCCAAGCCGAACGGCAAGAAGATCAAGCTCGCCGTGGACCGGGCGCGCAGCACCGGCGGCAAGAAGAAGCGGCAGGGCTCCCTCGTCTACAACCCGGGCGGCCCGGGCGGCTCCGGCCTCGCCTTCCCCAACCGGATCCCCGACAAGAACCCGCTGTGGGCCAACGCCGCCTCCGCCTACGACTTCGTCGGCTTCGACCCGCGCGGTGTCGGCCACTCCGCGCCGGTCTCCTGCGCCGACCCCCAGGAGTGGGTCAAGGCCCCCAAGGCGGACCCGGTGCCCGACAGCGAGGCCGACAAGCGCGCTCAGCGCAAGCTCGCCAAGGAGTACGCGGACGGCTGCAAGGAGCGCAGCGGTCCCCTCCTCGCCCAGTTGACCACGCCCAACGCGGCCCGCGACCTCGACGTCATCCGCGCCGCGCTCGGCGACAAGAAGCTCAACTACCTCGGTGTCTCCTACGGCACCTACATGGGCGCGGTCTACGCGGAGCTGTTCCCCGGCCACATCCGGCGGATGATCACGGACAGCATCGTCAACCCCTCGCCCGAGAAGATCTGGTACGACGTCAACCTCGACCAGAACATCGCCTTCCAGACGCGCTGGGAGGACTGGAAGAAGTGGGTCGCCAAGCACGACGACGTCTACGGCATCGGCACGACCCCCGACAAGGTCGAGGCCAAGTGGCGTGAGCTGCGGGCCACCGCGAAGAAAGACCCCGTCGGCGGCGTCGTCGGCCCGTCCGAACTGCTGGGTCTCTTCCAGAACGCTCCGTACTACGACTCCTCCTGGGCCCAGGTCGCCGCGGTGTGGTCGTCCTACCTCAACGGCGACGAGAAGCCGCTGGTCGAGGCGGCGGGCCCGGACATGTCCGACGTCGCGGGCAACGAGGCGAGCGAGAACAGCAACGCCGTCTACACCGCCGTCGAGTGCAACGACGCCCAGTGGCCGCGCAACTGGAAGACCTGGGACCGGGACAGCAGCAGGCTGCACGAGAAGTACCCGTTCCTCACCTGGTCCAACACCTGGATGAACTACCCGTGCGGCGTCTGGCCGCTCAAGCAGCACAAGGCGCTGGACATCCACGCCAAGACCTCCCACCCGGTGCTGATGGTCCAGGGCACCCGCGACGCGGCCACCCCGTACCCGGGCGGTGTCGAGCTGCACAAGCGGCTCAAGGGCTCCCGCCTGATCACCGAGAAGGACGCGGGCTCGCACGGCATCACCAACCTGGAGAACGCCTGCATCAACAAGCGCGTCGACGCCTACCTGCTGCAGGGCAAGGTGGACGCCAAGGACGTGACCTGCGCACCGCACGCCGAGCCGCAGCCGGAGAAGTCCGCGGCCAAGGCGAAGGCCAAGGCCGCGGACGTGCCCGCGACCACTCCGTGAGCGCGGAACCGACCGCTCACTGAGGGCCACAGCGCGCGGCGTGAGGGGCGGGCCGGACGACTCCGGCCCGCCCCTCCCCCGTTCCGCCGCTCACCTCCCCCGGGCGGCCAGCCAGCGGTCCTCGGCGGCATAGTCGAACAGCTCGCCCATCGGGTCGTAGGCCGCGGCCATCCCCGGCAACGCCTCGCGCCAGTCCCGGTCCTCGACGTGGCCGACCAGCCACTCCAGCGTCCCGGGCAGTGCCTGCTCGTACGTGGTCACGGGCCGGTAGCCCAACTCGCGCTCGGCCGCGGTCATGTCCAGCACGAGGGGAGAGGGCAGCGACCACGGAGTGCTGCCCAGCATCGGCTCCTCGGCGGGCGGCGCCCCCTCCAGCAGCACCGTCTCGCAGTCCCAGCCCAGCACCTGAGCGTGCAGCTCGGCGATCCGCGCGACGGTCGGCGCCTCGGGATCGGCCGCGTTGAGCGTCCGCGACCCCGGCGTGCGCGCGGCCAGCCGCACCAGCTCCGCGACGTTGTCCACGTGCACCGGATGGAACCGGCTCTCCCCGTTGTACGCCAGCATCCGCACCCGGCGCCCGTCCAGCCACCGCTTGACGAAGTACAGCTCACGCGGTGTGCGGCAGTGCGGCCCGTGGACCGCGCCCGCCCGCAGCATCGTGACCGGCAACCGGTCGCCCAGCGCCGTCAGTTCGTTCTCGACGAGCACCTTGCGCGCGCCGTAGTCCTCGCCGGGGCCCATGGTGCGGTACGTCTCCGGGATCGGCACCGGATAGCGCGGCCAGCCGTCCGGTTCGCTCTGCGTGGCGAAGCTGCGCCCCGCCTCGTCCTCGTACACCGCGCCGCTGGAAAGCACCACCGCGGACCCGAGGCGGCCGGCCAGCCCGGCGATCTGACGGGCGTGCCCGACGGTCATCGCCGTCACGTCCACCAGCAGGTCGTACCCGTCACCGACGGCCGCCGCCAGCGCACCCGGCTCGTCGCGGTCCACGGTGACCGTCTGCACCCCGGCGGGCCACCGCACCTCCACGGTCCGCCCGCGGGACGCCGCCGTCACCTCCCACCCGTGCTCGGCCAGCGCGCGCACCGTGGCCCGCCCGATCTGTCCCGTCGCACCCAGCACCAGGGCGCGTGCTCCGTTCACCATGGCGGCACGCTAAGGCGCCCGACACCAAGGCGGACAGGTGATTTCGCTGCTGACGAGTACGCTGACGGCGTAGCGCCCGGAGCTCACCGAGTGCGTACCGCCCGGCGGCGTCGGCGGCGTGCCCGTCCTCGCCGAGCGGTGTCAGCGGCGCGTCGTCCGCCGCCCCACGGGCCCCTTCGTCCGGCCCCGCGCCTGCTTCTGCCGGGACCGCTCCTCTTCCTGGGCGGCCTTCGCGTCGGGCGCGTACAGGTCCACGTACTCCTGGCCGGACAGCCGCATGATCTCGTGGATGATCTCGTCGGTGACGGCCCGCAGCACCGTCCGCTCGTTCTCCATGCCCGCGAACCGGGAGAAGTCCAGCGGCTCGCCGAACCGGATGGTGACCCGCCCCATGCGGGGCAGTTTGCGTCCCGGCGGCTGGAGTTCGAACGTGCCGACCATCGCACAGGGGACCACCCGGACCCCCGCGCCCAGGGCCATCGCCGCCACTCCGACCCGGCCCTTGTAGAGCCGCCCGTCGTGGGACCGGGTGCCCTCCGGGTAGATGCCGAGCAACTCGCCCTTGCGCAACACCCCCAGGCCCTCCTCGATCGCGGCCTGCCCCGCGCCCTTCCCCGAACGGTCGACGGGGATCTGCCCCACGCTGTGGAAGAAGGCCGCCGTCAGCCGCCCCTTGAGGCCCGGTCCCGTGAAGTACTCGGCCTTGGCGAGGAAGGTGATGCGGCGCTTGAGGATCGCCGGCATCACGAAGTGGTCGGAGAAGGACAGATGGTTGCCCGCCACGATCGCGGCGCCCTCGTCCGGGACGTTCTCCAACCCCTCGATGCGGGGCCGGAAGACGAGCCGCAGCAGCGGCCCCAGGAAGACGTATTTCAGTACGTAGTAGAACACGGGTCACCTCTGGCCGTGCCGTATCGGCCCAGCAAGGAATTCTTCGCAGGCAAGGGCCTGCGTGAGGGCCGTCGGTGCGCCCCTTCGGTACGACCGGACGTGAGAGGGCCTCATCGGATGCATGCTGACTCCTTGCCGAGTTCGCTGACGTGGCGTCAGCGCCTGCTGTCGCGCTCAGGCAGCGATCGTAATGCGCGAACGGCCCGAGCTCTCCCCCACAGCAGATGTGCACCCTGCTCGGCGACCTGTGGGCCGGCGCCCGGCGGTGGAGGCCGTGCAGACGGCTCCACCGCCGCAGCCGGGCCGGTGCCTACTCGTGGGCGCTGATCTCGCCTCCGGCGGTCAGCACGATGTACACGCCGTTGGCGGCGAGCCCGGCATCGCGCTGGTTCGCGTTCAGCGTGCCCGCCACCCCGTCGTGGCCGATGATCTGCGCGCGGTACCGCCCTTCGCCGGTCTTCGTGACCTTGGCCGTCCACCCGCCGTCGAGCTCGAACGTGCCCGGTCCGGTCTGACCGCCGCCCATCCAGGAGTGGACCTGGCCGTCCGGCGTGAGCACGACGAACATGTCGTTGGCGTCGAGCCCGGCGTCGTGGCCGTTCGTCTCCAGCGTGGCCAGCACGTCGCCATGGGCGATGATCTCGGCGCGGTAGCGCTGCGGACCGAGCTCGGAGATCTTGGCTGTGCTGCCGTCCGCCAGCTTCTGAGTGTGGTCCGAGGACGCCGCCTTGGCCGAGGTGGAGGGCGTGGAGGTGGGGTGCGCTGCGGGCGCCTCGGTCCGCCCCTTGGCCTTGGCGTCGCTGCCCGAGTCACCGTCACCGCTACCGGCGGACTGCGACTCGGAGACGGCTTGCGACTTCGGCGGGTCGGCGGCGGAGTCCTTGTCCCCGCCCTGGCAGGCGGTCAGCGAGAACGCCGCAGCGGCGGCCACGGCCACGAGGCCGGCGGAACGAACGGTACGGCGAGTACGGCGTGCGGTCATGATGAAAGTCCCCCAGGGGTCTCACGATGCGGCCGCTCCGCCTGCTCCGCAGGGTGCCCGGCCGCATCTGCTTTCCGTTGCACCCCGTGAGATGGCATGCCGGCAGGACTTGTTCACCGGATTCTGTCCGCAGTCCGTAACAGGCACGGATCCGGTGTGCCCGGCCGCGCGGGACCGCCCGTGGCCGGGCTCGCCCTCGCCACCACCGACCGAGTTGCCGTGTCCGGGCGGGGCGCCGAACCTGGAGGAGGCAGCGGGGAGCGCCCGTGCCTCGGTGCGAGGCGCGACGCCGAGCCGGGAGGTGCGACGTGACCCAGCAGATCCCCCGTACACAGCCGGCAGCCGGAGCGTGGCCCCGGCTCCGGGTGGCCGACTGGACCGACACCCGGGACACCCTGCACCTGTGGACGCAGATCGTCGGCAAGGTCCGGCTCGCACACGCACCGCTGGTCAACCACTGGTGGCAGGTCACGCTGTACGTCAGCCCGCGGGGACTGACCACCTCGGGCATCCCCTACGGCACCGGCGCCTTCGACATCGAGTTCGACTTCGTCGATCACCGGTTGCACCTGCGCAGCAGCACCGGGGAAACGCGCCACGTGCCCCTGGAGCCGCAACCGGTGGCCCTCTTCCACGAGCGGACCCTGCACGCGCTGGGCGAGCTGGGCATCGAGGCGCCGATCCAGTCCCACCCGAACGAGGTCGAGCCGGCGATCCCCTTCGCCGAGGACGTGCAACACGCCTCCTACGACCCCGAGGCCGCCCAGCTGTTCTGGCAGCAGCTCCTCCAGGCGGACCGGGTCATGGGCGAGTTCCGCGCGCGCTACATCGGCAAGGTCAGTCCCGTCCACTTCTTCTGGGGCGCCATGGACCTGGCCTGCACCCGGTTCTCCGGGCGCCCCGCGCCCCGGCACCCCGGTGGCGCGCCGCACTGCGGTGACTGGGTCATGGTCGAGGGCTACTCCCGCGAGCTGAGCAGCTGCGGCTTCTGGCCCGGCGGGGGAGAGGAGGGGGCGTTCTACGCGTACGCGTATCCCGAGCCCGACGGATTCCCCGACCACCCGGTCCGGCCGGCCGAGGCGTTCTACAGCGCGGAGAACGGCCAGTACCTGCTGCCGTACGAGGCGGTGCGCACCGCGCAGGACCCGGACCGCACGCTGCTGGCCTTCCTCCAGAGCACCTACGAGGCGGCCGCCGAGCGGGGCGGCTGGGACCGCCCCGCCCTGGAGACCGACCCCGGCCGGTGGAACGAGCACCGGTGAGCCACCGGCCGACCCGCTGGACGCCCCCTCACCCGCACGGCTGTCCGGGCGCGTCCCGCAGCCGGTGCCGTGCGACGGTGGAAGGGCACTCGTCGCCCCCGTGGAGGTATGACACGTGACATGCTTCGTCCGTCGCGATCTCGGATTGCTGACGCTGCGGCTGGGAACAGGCGGCGCGCTGTTCGCCCATGGCGCCCAGAAACTCTTCGGGTGGTTCGGAGGCCACGGTCTCCAGGGCACTGCCCAGTTCATGGAGTCGCTCGGCTACCGGCCGGGCAGGCGAAGCGCTCTCGCCTCCGGACTGGCCGAGGCCGGAGGCGGTGCCCTGCTCGCTCTCGGGCTCGCCACCCCCGCCGCAGGCGCGGCGGTCGTGGGCGGTATGACAGGCGCGGCCGCCGTGCACGCCCCCAACGGGTTCTTCAACACCTCCGGCGGCTACGAGCTGCCTGCGCTGTACGGCCTGGTCGGTGCCGGCCTCGCGGTGGCGGGACCGGGACGGTTCTCGCTGGACCACGCGAGCGGCCACCGCCTGAATCGCGGCTGGATGGCTCCCCTGGCCCTCGCGGTCGCGGCGGCCGCCGCCACCGCAGCGGTGGCCTCCCGGCAGCAGGAGCAACCCGCGCCCGAGGACACACCCGACGCACGGGAACCGATGCAGGAGGCTCCCGAGGACGAGTGAGGCGGGCCACGGCGGTCGGCACGGTCACCGCGGCGGCCTGAGCAGCCCACCGCGGCCGACGCCCGCGTCCGCGTCGCCGGGGTCCGTCGCACGACGGCCTCCCGGCGTTCCCGCTCCTCCACCGCGTCCCGTCCGGTACGTTCTGCCGGGCGCACCGACCGGGTGCGGCGGCTCGTGACGGCGCAGGGGAATGTCCCCGGACCGGATCATGGGGGAGGATGGGGCGCGCGTACGGCAGACCGTCCAGGAGCGAGACGATGAGTGGTCAGGACGAGGTGACTTCCCGGACCGGCGCGCTGCGCCGGGCGATGCGCGGACGGGACCCGGGGGAGGAGCACCGGGCCTCCACGCCGCTGGAGTTGCTGTTCGACCTGACCTTCGTGGTCGCCGTCTCGCAGGCGGCGGCCGAACTGCACCACGCGCTCGCCGAAGGGCATGTCGGCTCGGGACTTGCCGGGTACGCCGCCGTCTTCTTCGCCATCTGGTGGGCGTGGATGAACTTCACCTGGTTCGCCTCCGCCTACGACACCGACGACGTGCCCTACCGCGTGCTGACGCTTCTGCAGATGGCGGGCGTGCTGGTGCTGGCCGCCGGCGTGCCGGACGCGTTCGGCGGCGACTTCACCCTCGTCGTGGCCGGCTACGTCCTGATGCGGCTGGCGATGATCGCGCAGTGGCTGCGGGCCGCGGCGCAGCACGCCCAGGGGCGTAGCGGCGCGCTGCGGTACGCCGCGGGGATCGCTGTGGTGCAGATCGGCTGGGTCGCCCGGCTGTGGGCCTCCGGCGTGTGGGCGCCGGTGACCTTCGTGGTGCTCGTCGTCGCGGAGCTCGCCGTACCGGCCTGGGCGGAGGCACGGGGATTCCGCACCAGCTGGCACCCCGGGCACATCGCCGAACGGTACGGGTTGTTCACCATCATCGTGCTCGGCGAGGTCATCCTGGCCAGCCTCACGGCCGTCCAGTCCGCCGTCACCGAACGCGGCCTGTCCGCCCATGTCCTGCTGATCGCCGTGGGCGGCCTGCTGCTGGTGTTCGCCCTGTGGTGGATCTACTTCTCCGGGGCCGACGTCACTCTGGGCAGCCTGCACACCGCACTGACCTGGGGGTACGGGCACTACGTCGTCTTCGCCGCCCTCGCCGCGCTGGGTGCGGGGCTGGAGGCCGCCCTGGGCGTCACGGAGCACCACGCCCACCTCACCGAGCAGGCCGCGGGCCTCGCCGTGGCCGTGCCCGTGGTGATCGTGCTGCTGCTGGTCGGTGTGCTGCACCGGGTGACCCGGACCGGCGCCGTCGGGCACGGACTGCTGGTGGCGGCGGGCGCGCTCGTCGTCCTGGCGCTCGGCTTCAGCGCTCCCGTGCTCGGCGTCGGCGGAGCGGTGCTGGGCATGGGGCTGGCGACCGCCGCGACGCTGGCCGCCAACGTCACCGTCTTCCGCCACCGCACGGCGAGCGACCGATGAGGGCGCCCCCCGCTCCCGCGGGCCGGTCCGGCGCGGCCGCTGCTCCTCGCGGGACAGCGTGAGCAGCACCAGCAGCACGACGAGATCGTCTCCCCCTCATGCGGAGCTGCGCCCCGCCCTTTATCATCGACGACCATGGCGCACGCTGATGAGCTGCTCGCCGACATCGCGGCGAAGGTCGAGACCGAGCACACCAATCAGATGTCCCTCACCGTCGTGGTGCCCGGTGCCGTCATCACGGGCCGCCTCGCACCGGAGAGGATGTGGCGGCAGCGAGTGGCCGAGGTGCTGCGGGACTCCCAGCGGCTCGGACCGTTCGCTGCCACATTCATGGGTCCCGGCGAGGAGACCGTACCCCGGCGGACCGGCCCGCCCGACTATCTGCACTTCCACGTGGCCCGGATCCTCCAGGGCTCCGTCGGCATTCCCGAGACCGGCGGGATGTACCGGATCGCCATCAAGGACGTGAGCGCCTGGACGATGGGGGAGCTGAGCTACTCCGACCAGTGAACGCCCTCACACGGTCCGGCAACGCGGCTGCGCGCTCCGGCGCAGCCGCGTCGTACCGGGCCGTGTGACCGGTCAGGAATCGAGAAGCGGGCCGCCCCCGCCCGGCCGTAGCGTGAGCCCCATGGACAACACGCTGTCGCAGGGCTCCACCGCCGCCGACGATCCCGCCGGGCAGTCGCCCGCACGGCCTTCCCACCGCGCCGACAGCCATGCCCTGATCCGCGTGCACGGAGCGCGCGAGAACAACCTGCGGAACGTCCATGTCGAGATTCCGAAGCGCCGGCTGACGGTGTTCACGGGCGTCTCGGGGTCGGGCAAGAGCTCTCTGGTCTTCGACACGATCGCCGCGGAGTCCCAGCGGCTGATCAACGAGACCTACAGCGCCTTCGTGCAGGGTTTCCTGCCCGCCCTGGCCCGGCCCGACGTCGATGTGCTCGACGGACTGACCACGGCGATCATCGTCGACCAGGAGCCGATGGGGGCCGACGCCCGCTCCACGGTCGGCACCGCCACCGACGCCAACGCGATGCTGCGCATCCTCTTCAGCCGGCTCGGCCGGCCGTCCGCCGGGCCGCCCAACGCGTACTCCTTCAACGTCCCCTCGGTCCGGGCGAAGGGCGCGATCACCGTCGAACGCGGCGGCGGCCGAACCGTGCGGGCGAACTACTCCCGCGCCGGCGGCATGTGTCCGCGCTGCGAGGGCCGGGGCACCGTCTCCGACCTCGACCTGACCCAGCTCTACGACGACTCCACATCGCTTTCCGGGGGCGCCCTCTCCGTCCCCGGCTACAAGGCGGGCGGCTGGAACCACCGGCTCTACAGCGCGTCCGGCCTCGTCGACCCGGACAAGCCGATCCGCGACTACACCGGGACCGAGCTGCACGACTTCCTGCACCGCGAGCCGACCAGGATGAGGATCGCGGGCATCAACATGACGTACGAGGGGCTGATCCCCCGGATCCGCAAGTCGATGCTGAGCAAGGACAGGGAGGCGATGCAGCCGCACATCAGGGAGTTCGTGGACCGGGCGGTCACCTTCACCGACTGTCCGGAATGCGAGGGCACCCGGCTCAGCGAGGCGGCCCGGTCCTCGAAGATCGGCGCGCTCTCCATCGCCGGTGCGTGCGCGATGCAGATCAGCGACCTGGCCGACCGGGTCCGCGAGTTCGACGCCCCCGCCGACGGTACGTCCGGCACAGGGCAACCGACGGTGGCCCCGCTGCTCGACGCGCTGCTGCGCACGCTCGACTCGCTCGTGGAGATCGGCCTGGGCTACCTCACGCTCGACCGGCCGTCGGGCACGCTGTCGGGCGGCGAGGCGCAGCGCGTCAAGATGGTCCGTCACCTCGGCTCCTCGCTCACCGACGTCACCTACGTCTTCGACGAGCCCACCGCGGGCCTGCACCCTCACGACATCCAGCGCATGAACGATTTGCTGCTGAGGCTGCGGGACAAGGGCAACACGGTGCTGGTCGTGGAGCACAAGCCGGAGACGATCGCGATCGCCGACCACGTCGTCGATCTCGGCCCCGGCGCCGGTACCGCAGGCGGAACCGTCTGTTTCGAGGGGACCGTCGAGGGGCTGCGGACCGGCGGCACCCTCACCGGCCGCCACTTCGACGACCGGGCCGAACTGAAGAAGGCGGTGCGTGAGCCGACCGGCGCGTTGCAGATCCGGGGCGCGGCGACGCACAACCTGCGCGACGTGGACGTCGACATCCCACTCGGGGTGCTCGCCGTCGTCACCGGCGTCGCGGGCTCCGGCAAGAGCTCGCTCGTGCACGGGTCGTTGCCTGACCGGGCCGAGGCTGCCGGGCAGGACGGGTCCGGGACGGAAAGCATGGCAGGGCGCGTGGTGTCCATCGACCAGGGCGCGATCCGCGGTTCACGGCGGAGCAACCCGGCCACGTACACCGGGCTGCTCGACCCGATCCGCAATGCGTTCGCGAAGGCCAACGGCGTCAAACCGGCACTGTTCAGCGCCAACTCGGAAGGCGCCTGCCCCGAGTGCAACGGGGCCGGGGTCGTCTACACCGACCTCGCGATGATGGCCGGCGTCGCCACCACCTGCGAGGAGTGCGAGGGGCGGCGGTTCCAGACGTCGGTGCTGGAGTACCACTTCGGTGGCCGTGACATCAGCGAGGTGCTCGCGATGACGGTCGCCGAAGCGGGGGAGTTCTTCGGCGCGGGCGAGGCCCGGGTACCCGCCGCGCAGCGCATCCTCAGCCGGCTCGCCGACGTGGGACTCGGCTACCTCACCCTCGGGCAGCCGCTCACGACACTGTCCGGCGGCGAACGGCAGCGGCTGAAGCTGGCGACCCACATGGCGGAGAAGGGCGGCGTCTACATCCTCGACGAGCCCACCACGGGCCTCCACCTCGCCGACGTCGAGCAGTTGCTGGGCCTGCTCGACCAGCTCGTCGACTCCGGCAAGTCGGTGATCGTCGTCGAGCACCATCAGGCGGTCATGGCGCACGCCGACTGGATCATCGACCTCGGCCCCGGCGCCGGCCACGACGGCGGCCGGATCGTCTTCGAGGGGCCCCCGGCCGGCCTCGTCGCCGACCGCTCCACCCTCACCGGGCAGCACCTGGCGGCCTACGTCGGAGCCTGACGCGTGCCGCCGTCGGCTGCCCGACGACGGCAACCGGTCGCCGGTGGCCCTTCCACATGGCAGCCATATGGCAGCGCCGCGCCCTGCGCCGACCTGTTCCGGGGCCGCATCGGATCCGCAGCCGGGCGACGGACGCCGCAGGCAGAACCCGGCCGGGGGTGCGCGGAACGCGGCGCACGAGACCCGGGGGCGGTCGGACCGGCGCGGTGAGCGCGTGAGGCTGTTGCGGTGGGCCACGCCGTCAGCGGGGTAGCGGGGCGAGCCGCGCGGGTAACGCCGAGCGCATGGCTGGTATCGAGTTGCGAAGCGCGGCGTTCGACGACCACGCGTATGTGCCCGACCGCTACGCGAAGGCGGGCGAGAACGTCTCCCCGCCGCTGAGCTGGGCGGGCGTTCCGGACGGTGCGGCAGAGCTGGTTCTGCTGTGCGAGGACCCCGACGCGCCGACCGGAACCTTCCTGCACTGGCTGGTCACGGGCATCGACCCGGCCGGCACGGGGGTCGGGAGCGGTGAGACGCCCGCGGGCGGTGTCGCGCACACCAACGGCTTCGGCGAACCGGGCTGGGGCGGCCCGCAACCGCCGGTCGGCGACTCGGCGCACCGGTACTTCTTCCGGCTCTACGCGCTGCCCGGACCGCTGGAGCTGCCCGCGGACGCGGGAGCCGACCAGGTACGGGAGGCCGCCGCACGCGAGCAGCTCGCCAGCGGCACGCTCGTCGGCCGGTACCAGCGCTGACGCGGACACGGAAGAGGACCGGTGAACCGTACGGGGCGTACGGTCACCGGTCCAGCAGGCGGAGCAAGCCGTCAGCCCTGCCTTCCGCGTTCTTGCGCGCGCGCCGGGGCTGACGGCTTGTCATGTCACGCGGTGGGTCCGCCGGTGCGGTGCGAACCTCCGCGGCTCTTCCGCCGGATCCTGATGTCACGCATGTCCGTGACGGCGAGGCGCAGGACGCGGTGCGGGTGGCCGTGCGCCTCCAGCGCCTCGGTGGCGCGGAGGGCGGCCCACGCCTGTTCGTCGGGTTCCTCGCCTTCGGGCGGGGGCGGCACCTGGCAGCGGAAGGTGAAGGCCGACAGGCTGCTGTCACACGTGAAGGTGCCGGCCTCGGTGAAGGCGGCGCCGACGCTCCCGGAGCCGTCCCGCAGTGCGGCGCGGGAGGTCTCGTCGAGTGCGCCGAAAGTTCCCCGGATGGTCACCCGGAACATGGTGCGTCCTCTCGTGGGGTGTCGCCGCGTACGGCGTAGGTGAAAGCGCGCTCGCCCAGCAGTTCTTCGACGGCGTCGAGGAGCCGGAGCACGTCGGCGGCGATCTCGTCAGGCGTACGCCCGGCGACCAGGCGGCGGCCGATCTCGGCGAACACCATCGAGTGGAACCACCCGATCTGTCCGGCCGCCGCGCACAGCGCGGGGTCGTCCCGCCCGGTGCCGGTCTCCGCGGCGAGCTGTACGGCCAGCGCATCGGTCATCCCGTGTCCGAGGTCCTCCAGGCGGGCTGTGAGAGTGGGTGCGGCCCGCATCATCTCGAAGACCGGCCCGAAGCCCTCCGTGAGGCCCAGTTGCCGCTCACGTCCGCGCACTTCCTGTCTCAGGCGGGTGAGCACCGCACGGGCCGGCGACTCGCCGGGTGCCCGGTCGCGGACGATCTCGGCGAGGCGTTGGGGCGAGGCCTCGTCGGGCGGGAGGACGAGGTCTTCCTTGGCCTCGAAGTAGTTGTAGAGGGTGTTCACGGAGACCTCGGCCTCCGCCGCGACCTCCGCGATCGTCACCTTCTCGAAGCCCCGCTCCACGAACAGCCGCATGGCGACCTCGCGGATGCGTCGGCGCGTCTGCCGCTTCTTGCGTTCCCGCAGCCCCTCGCTCATGAGGGCAGCCTAGCGCACGAGGAGGAGTGGGCTGCAAAACTGAATCGCATTGCATTTTTGCATTCCGATGTGCTTCCATCGCCGTATGGCAACCTCCCCCTCCGAACGGCCCGCCCTCGACATCCGGGGGCTCGCCCTCACCTACGCTCTGGCCGCGGGCCCCGTGCAAGCTGTCCGCGGCATCGACCTCGTGGTGCCACGCGGCGAGATCCTCGGCTTCCTCGGCCCCAACGGCGCGGGCAAGACCAGCACGCTGCGCATGCTCACCACCTTGCTGAGGCCCACCGGCGGCACGGCCCGGATCGCCGGACACGACCTGCTGGCCGAACCGTCGCGCGTGCGGTCCCGGATCGGCTACGTCGCCCAGTCCGGCGGGCTCGACCCGGGCTGCAGCGTCCGCGAGGAGCTGGTCACCCAGGCACGGCTGCACCGTATGGCCAAGCAAGAGGCCAGCCGCCGTGCCGCCGACATCGCCCAGGACCTGGGCCTCACCGCCCTGCTGGAGCGGCCGACGGCGGCTCTCTCCGGAGGCCAGCGGCGCAAGCTGGAGATCGCTCTGGGTCTGGTCAACCAACCGGAGGTGCTCTTCCTCGACGAGCCGACCACCGGGCTCGATCCGGGCAGCCGCGCCGAACTGTGGGAGCTGGTCCGCCGCATCCGCGAGGACCACGGCACGACCGTCTTCCTGACCACCCACTACCTGGACGAGGCCGACGCCCTGGCCGACCGCGTCGTCGTCGTGGACGGCGGCCGCACCGTCGCCGAGGGGACACCCGAAGCCCTCAAGCGGGAGCACGGTCCTGGCCCTGGAGCCACCCTCCAGGACGCCTTCCTCGCCGTCACCGGCCGGGACGCCGACCGCGCTCCGGTCGCCGTCTGACCCCGGCCGGCCCTGCCCGCCCTTCCCGGAACCTCTCTCACGGAAACGTCATCGCCATGACCACCAGCACCGCCCCAGCCACCACCACGCCCTCCACCGACGCCGCGGTACGCGCCCGCGGACACTTCTGGGCCGATACGGCACTCGTTTTCGGCCGCTGCATGCGGGCGACGCTGCGCTCGAAGACCAGCATGTACTTCGGGATGCTCCAGCCACTGCTCTTCCTCGGCCTGTTCGGGCCGCTGCTGACCCGCCTCGACCTGGGACAGGACGGCTCGTCATGGCAGGTTCTGGTGCCCGGCGTACTCGTCCAGCTCACGCTGCTGGGCGGCGCCTACGTAGGCATGGGTCAACTGGTCGAGCGCACCACCGGCGTCGTCGACCGGATGCGGGTCACGCCCGTCAGTCCGCTCGCCCTGCTGGTCGGGCGCACCCTGCGGGACGTCGTGCAACTGGTGGCCCAGTCCGTGCTGCTGGTCCTCCTCGGCCTCGTGTTCGGGCTGCGCGTGTCGGTGTGGGGGGTCCTCGTGGGCCTCGCCTTCGTCGCCGTGCTGTCCGCCGCACTCGCCGCCCTCTCGCACGGGCTGGGCATGCGGGTGCGCACCACGCCCGAGTTCGCCGCCATCGCCAACACCGCCGTGCTTCCGCTGATGCTGCTGTCCGGTCTGCTGCTCCCCATGGATCTGGCCCCCGGCTGGCTGGACACCGTCTCCCGCGCGGTTCCGTTCCGCTACACCGTGGAGGCCGTCCGCGACGCCTTCCGCGGTGACCTCGCCACCGGGACGGTCGGTGTGGGCGCCGCGGTCACCGTCGCCTTCGCCGCCCTGTGCCTGGCGGGAGCCACCCGGCTCTTCCGGCGGACGAGCCGCACGCCGGGCTGACCGGGCACCGGGGGCCGTCCACCCGCGCAGCACTCCGCGGCTCGGCGTTCGGCCCTCCGCCCGTCCGCCCTTCCCCCCTCCCTCGGTCTCTCTCGCGCCGCGCAACTGCCTGCCTCACGTACGCATACCTCTCCCCGCAGCGGGGACCCGGCAAAATGCACGCGAGACGACGGAAAGGACGTGAGGCTTCGTGCGTGTTGCCTTTCTCGTCACGCCCGAGGGCGCCGAACAGATCGAGCTGACCGACCCGTGGCACGCGGTCGAGGAGGCGGGTGGCACGCCCATCCTGCTCTCCACCAGCGCCGGGCCCGTGCAGGCGTTCCAGCACCTGGACCGGGGCGACACCTTCCCCGTCGACCAGCTCGTCGCTCAGGCGGATCCTGCCGATTTCGACGGGCTGGTGCTGCCAGGCGGAGTGGCCAACCCGGACTTCCTGCGTACCGACGGGAAGGCTGTCGCGTTCGTGAAGGGGTTCTTCGAAGCGGGCCTGCCGGTCGCCGCGATCTGCCACGCGCCCTGGACGCTGATCGAGGCCGATGTGGTACGCGGCCGGACGCTGACCTCGTACCCGAGCCTGCGTACCGACATCCGCAACGCGGGCGGCAACTGGGTCGACGAGCAGGTCAAGGTGTGCGAGGGCGGGAACAACAAGCTGATCACCAGCCGGAAGCCGGACGATCTCAAGGCGTTCGACAAGGCTTTCCTGGCCGAGTTCGGCGCCCGCAGCTGACGGTCCCGCCGGTACCTGACAGCTCCGTGCCCGGTAGCTGACGGCTGCACCGGGCGGCGCGCGCCGCACAGCGCCGGGTCCCGGTACCCGCCCCTTTCCGGGCGGGTACCGGGACCCGGCGTCCTGCGTGTCCGCTCCTGTCGCCGTGCCCGTACGCTTTCTCAGGTGCGGGTGGCGAACACTCCGAGGGTGACCAGCGCCAGGACGACCCAGCAGAACCACAGCCACCCACTGCTTCCCAGAGCCACGGTGTACCCCGTGACCGTCACCAGGCCCGCCACCGTGCACACGGTCATCGCCTTCGCGGAGCCAGGCACCCGTGTCAGTCCAGCCATCACTGCACAGCCTCCTCCCGGCAGCCCCGCGGAGTACGGGTTGCGCACGCGCCGGGGCCGCGGCCAAGTCACCATGGTCACCCGCGTGCGGCCCCGTGCGCCACTGTGCACCTCAAGGCGCCTGCGTACCTGCCCCGCGCGCCCCCGTGGAAGCCTGCCCGGAAGGGGCTCCCGTGCCCGTCACTGCTCCCCGGTCCGGAGGGACGCCAGGTAGGCGTTGTACGCCGCCAGCTCCTGGTCGCCGTCCCGGTCCGCCCTGCGGTCCCGGCGCCGGGCATGCCGCTGCTCGGTCACGTACCACTGGAACACCAGGGCCACCAGCACGATCACCGACGGGATCTCGCTGAACGCCCAGGCGATACCGCCCGCAGCGGACTGGTCCGAGAGGGCGCTGACCGCGAGGGAGGCGGACGGATGGGCGTAGGTCTCCACCATCGGTTCGGAGCCCATCATCAGCGCGATCCCGAAGAAGGCGTGGAACGGCATGCCCGCGAACAGCTCCAGCATCCGCATCACGTACCCGGGCCGGTGCGGGCCCGGGTCCACGCCCATGATCGGCCAGAAGAAGACCAGGCCCACGGCGAGGAAGTGCACCATCATCGCCAGGTGCCCCACCATGGAGCCCATCAGGAAGTCGAACAGCGGGGTGAAGTACAGCGCGTACAGGCTCGCGATGAACAGTGGAATGGTGAACGCGGGGTGCGTGATCACGCGCATGTAGCGGCTGTGCAGCAGGGCCACCAGCAGCTCCCGCGGCCCCTTGCGCGCCCCCCGGCTCCGGCTCGCCGACGGCAGCGCCCGCAGTGCGAGCGTCACCGGGGCGCCCAGCAGCAGGAGGATCGGCGACAGCATGCTGATGACCATGTGCTGCACCATGTGCACGCTGAAGAGGACCATGCCGTAGTCGTTGAGCCCCGTGCACATCACCAGGCCCACGGTCAGCACACCGAGGACGAACCCCACGGTGCGGCCCACCGGCCACACGTCGCCCCGTCTGCGCAGGCGCGCCACTCCCCAGCCGTAGAGCGCCAGCGCCAGCAGACACCCCACCAGGAAGAACGGCTCACCCGTGAACTCCAGGCCCCGCGCGACCGTGAACGGCGGCAGATCCATCATCGTGCCGTGCCCGCCGTGATCCATCCGAACTCTCCCGCAACCGACCGATACGCCCGCACCAGACTAGAACCGCCCGTGGCGGACACCCTCGGCGGGGCGCCCGCCACGGGCGGTGTCGGCCGACCCGGCCGGGCGGGAAGGCGGGGGCTCAGACAGGCTGGGTCGCCGCGGCGATCCGCTCCTGCCGCAGCGCCTCGTACCAGGTGTCGTCCACGGGCGTCAGCGCGTTCACGTCCAGCGACAGCTTGATCAGCATGTCCGCGATGAGCGGGTTGCGGGCCAGTACCGGGCCGTGCAGGTACGTGCCGAAGACCGTGTCGCGCCAGGCACCCTCGGTGCCGTCACCCGTCCCGTTGCCGTGGCCGAGCCGCACCCGGGCCAGCGGGCGTACCCCCGGGCCCAGGTGCGTGATGCCCTGGTGGTTCTCGAAGCCGGTCAGGTGGGGCAGGCCCAGGTACTCGTCGGCGTCGCCGAGGACGTCGCCCACGCAGCGGGCGGCCTCGCCGCGGGTGCTGGTCACATCGAGCAGCCCCAGCCCGGCCGAGCGCTCGCCGAGGTCGTTGACGAACTCGTGGCCCATGATCTGGTACCCGGCGCACACGGCGAAGACGATGGCGCCGTTGTCCACCGCGCGGTTCAGCCCGCCGTCGCGCAGCAGCCGTTCGGCCGCCAGCCGCTGCGGCCGGTCCTCGCCGCCGCCGATCAGGTAGATGTCCCCGGACGTGGGGATCGGCTGGTCGGAGCGGACGTCCAGGCGCTGGACGTCCAGTCCCCGCTGCCGTGCCCGTCGCTCCACCACGAGCGCGTTGCCCTGGTCGCCGTACGTGCTCAGCAGGTCGGGGTAGACCCACACCAGACGCAGACTCGTGTCACTCATGCCGCCACTTCTCCTTGAGCGGATCGCTGGGCCGGGCGGTCGCGCGGTCGGCGTGACCGACCGCCCGGATTCCCACCATACGGGTGATCAGTTGCCGACGGCGCGGCGCAGGTCCTGGAAGGCGGTGTAGTTCGCGATGGCCTCGATCCGGCCGGGCGGGCACCTGCGTACCGCGTCCGCGGCGTCCTCGCACACCTGGAACTGCACGCCCGCGACCTCCAGCCGCACCGCCAGGTCCAGCTTGCGGTCGCCGATCACGCAGATCGGGTGCCCGGCCAGCCGCCCGTAGTCCACGTCCCACAGCCAGGAGGTGTCGGTGCCGTCCGCGCTGCGGGCGTTCACCGAGAGGATCACCGGCGTGGGCGGCTGGTCGATCAGGGAGAAGGTCTCCAGCCATCCTGCGGGGTTCTTGGCCAGCAGCAGCCGCAGGTCGCGGTCCTGGAACTGCACGACGTCGTACCGGCCGGCGACGGCCTTGACCGCGTACATCCGCTCCAGCGCGGTCTGCGGCGGCACGCCGAAGGCGGCGGCGACGGCTGCCGAGGTCGCGGCGTTGGCCCGGTTGGCGCGGCCGGGGAGCTGGAGGTGGATCGGCCAGGCGGAGCCGTGCGGGTCGAGCACGTGGTCGCCGGAGAGCGCCCAGGTCGGCGTGGGGCGGCGGAAGCCGCACTCGGCGCAGAACCAGTCGTCGCCGGGGCGCTGCATCACGCCGCCGCACGCCGGGCAGGACCAGGCGTCGTCCTTCCACTCCTGGCCCGCGGCCACCCAGACCACGTTGGGGGAGGAGGAGGCGGCCCAGACCACCAGCGGGTCGTCGGCGTTGGCGACGATGACGGCCTTCTGGCCCGAGAGGCCCTCGCGCCACCGCTCGGCCAGCATCCGGGTCTCGGCGGCGCGGTCGAGCTGGTCACGCGAGAGGTTCAGCAGCGCTATGGCCTTGGGCGTCACGTCACGGGCCACCGTGGACAGGTACTTCTCGTCCACCTCGATGACGCCGTACCGCGCGCTGGAACCACCGGCCAGAGCCGAGGTGATACCGGCAGGCATGTTGGCGCCCAGCGCGTTGGAGACCACCTCGCCGTTGGCCCGCAGCGCCTCGGCGATCAGCCGGGTGGTCGTCGTCTTGCCGTTGGTGGCGGACACCAGGACCACGTCCAGGTGCTGCGCCAGCCGCTGCAGCAGGTCCGGGTCGAGCCTGAGCGCCACCTTGCCGCCGATCACCGACCCGCTGCCGCGGCCCGCCGCCCGCGACACCGCCGCGGCCGCCTTGCCCGCCGTCACGGCCAGCTTGGACCGCGGCGACAGTGGCTCCGCATTGCCTGCCATCTGTCCGAACCTCCTTGCCCCTCGCGTAGAGGAGCAGCCTACCGAGATCCGGCGGCTGTGCTGACCGCGCCACCCTGCGAAGATCACCGGCTCGGCCCTCCGCGTAGGCTGACGGCCATGCGACGTGGCCGTATTCCGGGCTCAGCCGGCACCGCACGCCCTGTGCGGACGTACGGCGACCCCGTGCTGCATGCGCCGAGCCGCCCGGTCACCGAGGCGGACCGTCCGCTGGGCGCGCTGGTGGAGGACCTGTTCGCCTCCATGTACGCGGCTCACGGGGTGGGGCTGGCGGCCTGTCAGGTCGGCGTACCACTGCGGGTGTTCGTCTACGACTGCCCCGACGACGAGGACCGCCGCCACCGCGGTCACGTGGTCGATCCGCGCCTGGTGCACACCGAGGGGCCGCGGGTCCGCGGCCCCGAGGGCTGTCTGTCGCTCCCTGGGCTGGAGGCCGGTACGCCCCGCTTCGACGTGGCCGTCGTCGAGGGGGAGGACGTGCACGGAGAACCGGTACGGGTCGAGGGCACCGGCTTCTTCGCCCGCTGCCTCCAGCACGAGTACGACCATCTGGAGGGCGGCCTCTACGTCGACCGGCTCACCGGGCCCGCCCGGTGGCGCACCCTGCGCGCCGTACGCAAGGCGGAGTGGTTCCGCCGTCCGCCGAGGGAGGCGTGACCGCTTCCCGCATCCGCTTCCCGGGCAAAGAGCCCGCAGGAGCGCGCGGTCGCTGCGGCGGGGGAGCTGCTCAGAAGCGCGGGCCGCCCACGCGGTCACCGGCCGCGGCGAGCCTGCCCCACAGCAGGTCCGCGAGATGCTGCACCAACCGGCTGCGCTCGCACGGCTTCTCGCGCAGCCACCAGTCGCCGGCCGCGTGCATCATTCCGACGATGCCGTGGCCCCACACCCGTGCCAGCTCCTCGCTGTCGGGGCCCAGGTCGAGCCGCTCGGCGATCACCGTGGCCAGCTCCTCGCCCAACCGCCGCAGCAGCGGCGCCGCGTGCTGTCCCACGTCGAAGCCCCGCTCGCTGCTGGAGGAGTCCTCCGCAGGGTGCATCAGGAAGCGGTAGACCTGGGGGTGGGCCTCGATGGCGGCCAGGTAGGTCTCCAGGGTGGCCTCGACGCGCTCGCGCCGTTCGCGGGGCGCGTCCAGGGCGGCGCGCAGGGAGGCCAGCAGCGCGTCGGTGTGCCGGACGGCGAGCGCGCGGTAGAGGCCGCCCTTGTCGCCGAAGTGCCGGTAGAGGATGGGCTTGGTGATGCCGGCCTCCGCGGCGATCGCGTTCATGGAGGCCCCGGGCCCCTCCCGGAGCACGACCCGTTCGGCGGCTTCCAGCAGCTCCCTGCGCCGCTGTGCGCTACTGCCGGTGCGGCCGTCCTGGCGTGTGGTCTCCATGTGCTTTCCCGCCCCCTCATGCGTCTTCCACCGGCCGCAACGTAGCACCCCGCTGTCGCGCTCACGTGCGGGGATCTGCTGGTGAGCGGGCGCTGCACGGGCGGTGAGCGGGAGTTGACACCGGCTACTGGCGGGTAACAGACTGCGGATTACCGAAGGTAACGAGCTTCCGAACGAGCTCTGAGACAGGCGGAGGACCGACGATGGCCGAGACCGAGTTCGCACTGGACCTCAACGACGACCAGAAGGAAGTCCGCGACTGGCTCCACGGCTTCGCCGCCGACGTGATACGCCCCGCGGCCGCGGAGTGGGACGAGCGCGAGGAGACCCCCTGGCCGATCATCCAGGAGGCCGCCAAGATCGGTCTCTACTCCCTCGACTTCTACGCCCAGCAGTACTTCGACCCCACCGGCCTCGGCATCCCCATGACCATGGAGGAGCTGTTCTGGGGCGACGCGGGCATCGCCCTGTCCATCGTCGGGACCGGACTGGCCGCTGTCGGTGTGCTGGCCAACGGCACCGAGGAGCAGATCGGTACCTGGGTGCCCCAGATGTACGGCGACGCCAACGACGTGAAGGTTGCCGCCTTCTGCTCCTCCGAACCGGACGCCGGCTCCGACGTCGCCTCCCTGCGCACCCGCGCCGTCTACGACGAGGCCAAGGACGAGTGGGTGCTCAACGGCACCAAGACCTGGGCCACCAACGGCGGCATCGCGGACGTCCACGTCGTGGTGGCCTGCGTCGACCCCGAACTCGGCTCCAAGGGACACGCCTCCTTCATCGTCCCGCCCGGCACCCCCGGCCTCTCCCAGGGGCAGAAGTTCCTCAAGCACGGCATCCGCGCCTCGCACACCGCCGAGGTCGTACTGGACGAGGTGCGGGTACCCGGGCACTGCCTGCTCGGTGGCAAGGAGAAGCTGGACGAGCGCCTCGCCCGCGCCCGTGAGCGGGCCAAGAACCCCGGCGGGGAGAGGGTCAAGAACGCGGCCATGGCGACCTTCGAGGCCTCCCGCCCGGCCGTCGGCGCGATGGCGGTCGGCACCGCGCGGGCCGCGTACGAGGTGGCGCTCGACTACGCCAGGACCCGCGAGCAGTTCGGCCGCCCGATCATCGACAACCAGGGCGTCGCCTTCCAGCTCGCCGACATGCGCACCAGCATCGACGCCGCCCGCCTGCTGGTGTGGCGCGCCTCGTGGATGGGGGTGACCGGCCGCAAGTTCGAGTCGGCCGAGGGCTCCATGTCCAAGCTGTTCGCCAGCGAGACGGCCAAGAAGGTCACCGCGCAGGCCATCCAGATCCTCGGCGGCAACGGCTACACCCGCGAGTACCCGGTCGAGCGGATGCACCGCGACGCCGCGATCTACTCCATCTTCGAGGGCACCAGCGAGATCCAGCGCCTGGTCATCGCCCGTACCCTCTCCGGGATGCCGATCCGCTGAGACCCGGCCCTCCGCCCCCGCAGCCACCGGGAACCAGGCGCCGCCGCGGTGAGGGCGGCGGACCAACCGCTGCAGCAGCGACTCGGCGGCACAGCGGTACTGCGGCGGCCCGCCGCTGTGTCTCGGGGGCGAGGGGCGACGGGGTGAGGGGTGACGTCTTCAGAAGAACGCGAGGCGGGCACCGAGCGCGGCGAAGGCCCCGGCGAACAGACGGTGCATCCACCGCACCACCCGCGGGCGCGAGAGCACATGGGCGCGCATCCGCGCCGCCGCCAGCCCGTACCCGGCGCCCCGACTGCCCCGGGCTCGTCCTCGGGTACGCGGCGGCCACCGCCGCCGCCACCGCCGTCGCGGAGGGCGTGGCGGTGCTCGGAGCTCAGATGCCGGGCCGGTAGCGCAGCGGATGGTCGTCCGGGACCTGCACCAGCACGAGGCGGTGACCGTCCGGATCCGCGATCCACATCTCGATCAGCCCCCAGGGCTCCCGCTGCGGAGCGCGGAGGATCTCGGCCCCGGCGGCCCGCAGCTCCTCGTGCGCCGCCTGCGCATCGGCCACCTGGAGCCACAGTCGGAGCGTCTCTCCCGCGGGTCCTTCGCTGCGCCCGGAGACCTCCAGGAAACCGCCGCCGAGGAAGTAGACGGTGCCCCGCTCGGGGCCCGTGCCGAACTCCCGGGAGATCTCCAGGCCGAGCGTCTCACCGTAGAAGGTCCGCGACCGGTCTGGGTCCGTGGGCCGCAGCAGGATGCGGTTGCTCAGTACATGCACCATGCCTCCGCACTCTAGTTCCGAGCGGGCTGGTGCACGTCGGCTCCGCCCCTCGTTTCCGCAGGCCCTCAGGCGTCCCGGGCCGGTTCCGCTTTCCGCCCGCGGCGCCGGATAGGGTCGGCCGACATGAGCGAGACCGCACAGCGGGGCGAGCTGCCCCTCACCTTCCGCCACGCCGTCGAGGCCGACATCCCCGCGCTGACGGCTCTCGTGGAGTCGGCCTATCGCGGCGAGGCCAGCCGTGCGGGCTGGACCACCGAGGCCGACCTGCTGGAGGGCCAGCGCACCGACCCGGAGGGTGTCGGTGCCGTCGTCCGGGACCCGAAGAGCATCATGCTGGTGGTCGAGCGGGACGGCGGCGGCCTGGTCGCCTGCTGCCAGCTGGAACACCGGGGCACCGAGGCGTACTTCGGGATGTTCGCGGTCGCTCCTGGCCTGCAGGGCGGGGGCGTGGGCCGGGCCGTGCTCGCGGAGGCGGAGCGGACCGTGCGGGAGCACTGGGGTGCGACGCAGATGCGGATGCAGGTCATCCGGCAGCGGGAGTCCCTGATCGCCTGGTACGAGCGGCGCGGCTACACCCGCACCGGCGAGCTGTCCCCCTTCCCGTACGGGGACGAGCGGTTCGGCATCCCCCGGCGGTCGGACCTCGCCTTCGAGCTGCTGGTCAAGCCCCTGTAACGCGTTCCTGCCACGGCGAGCCGCCCCGCCGTCAGGCCTCCGTGCTGCGCTCCAGCACCGCGCTCAGGGTCTGTTCGGTGATGGTGAAGTGGTGCGCCGCCACCCGGCCCGCCTCTTCCTGGTCGCCCGCCAGCACCGCTCGGACCAGAGCACGGTGCTCGGCCAGCGCGCGCTCGGTGAGATCGCCCTGGTACGGCTCGATGGGGAAACCGTCGTTGATCTCCTGGAGCAGCGTGTGGCCGTACACGGCCAGCGGCTCGTTCTTCGCCGCCCGGGTGACGGCGCGGTGCAGCCTCGCGTCGGAGGTACGGATGCGGGCGCTGTCCCCGCAGGCGGCGGCCTCGGTGTACTCCTCCAGCGCCTGACGGATGCGCTCGCCGTCCTCCTCGTCACGGCGCTCCGCCGCGGTTCTGGCGATCAGCGACTCCAGCAGACAGCGGGCGTCCAGCAGCGACTTGGTGCGCTCCCAGCGCGGCAACAGGGTGCGGCGTACCGCGGGCCCCGACTCGCGCTGCCACCCCGAGCGCACGTAGTGGCCGCCGCTGCGCCCCCGGACGACCTCCAGGCAGCCGATCTCGCGCAGCCGGGCCGTCGCGGCGCGCACCGTGGGCCGCCCCACGGCCAGGATGTCCGCCAGCTCACGCTCGGTGGGCAGGCGTTCCCCGACGCTGAACTCACCCAGCGCGATGGCGGTGAGCAGCCGGTCGGTGACGAAGTCCACGGCGCTGGGCACCTGCAGGGGGCCCAGCCCGCCCGGCGCCCGGCCGTCCGCGCCGGCGCCCTGTGACGGCTGGGGCCGGGGCGTCGTGGTCGGCTCCTCGGCCTGCTCCATGGGTGACTCTCCCTCCGGGCGCATACGCCCGCCGCTCCTGCCCGTCGCTGCCCGATCCTGCGCCACGCCGGGCGACGGCGCCACCACGGTCACGCGAAGTGGCCGCGCGTGTGCCCCAGGTCACTCCGAGGTCACCCGGAAGCGTGCTGCGCGGCCGGTGCAGGTGGCCGCCGGACAGAAGTCCGGCTTTTAAGGTCTTGTTTTCCGACCTTTTCCGTCCCACGATGGCTGCCGTCCGCACGCCGAGGAGGAGAGCGACCCATGGCCGGCAGAACACGCGCAGCCACGGCAGGCATCCCGTCGCCGGCAGAGGGGACGAGTGCCGATGGCAGGCCCTGAGACCCACGGCGCACAGCAGCCGCAGGGGAACGAACGACAGCCCGGGAGCGAGCAGCGGAGCGGCCCCGGGCAACGGCTGACGCGCGAGCAGCAACAGGTGCGCGAGCAGCAACAGGAGCTCAACCGGCTCGGCTACCAGCAGGAGCTGAAGCGCTCCCTGGGGCTGAAGGACCTGCTGGTCTACGGGCTCGTCTTCATGGTCCCCACGGCGCCCTTCGCCATCTACGGGTCGGTGTTCAACTTCTCCAAGGGCATGGTGGCGCTGACCTACGCCATCGGCTGCGTCGCGATGGTCTTCACGGCGTTCAGCTACCGCGAGATGTCCCGGGCCTTCCCCCTGGCCGGATCCGTCTACTCCTACGCCGGACGCGGGGTGGGCGCCCCGGTCGGATTCCTGGCGGGCTGGGGTGTGTTGCTCGACTACCTGCTCATCCCGACCCTGCTGTACGTCACCGGGGCCGCCGCGCTGCACGCGATCGTGCCCGGCGTGCCGCAGTGGCTGTGGGTGGTCGTCTTCGTGCTGATCAACACGGTGGTCAACCTCGCCGGGGTGGAGCTCTTCGCGTGGGCGACCCGGGTGTTCCTCATCGGCGAGAGCCTGGTGCTGCTGCTGTTCCTCGTGCTGGGTGCCGTCGCGGTGGCCCGCGGGGTCAACGGCGCCCACCTCAGCCTCGATCCGCTGTTCGACCCGGAGCACTTCCACGTCGGCATGGTCTTCGGCGCACTGTCCGTCGCGGCGCTGTCCTTCCTGGGCTTCGACGCCATCTCCACGCTGTCCGAGGAGGTCAAGGGCGGCTCGAAGCTGGTCGGCCGGGCCACCGTGCTGTCCCTGGCCCTGGTGGGTTCGCTGTTCGTCGTGCAGACCTTCCTGTCGGGCCTGCTGCTCCCGGGGAAGACGCAGTTCCACGGCGACACCGCCACCAACGAGGCCTTCTACACCGTCGCCGACCTCGTCGGAGGGGGCTGGTTCAAGGCGGTCGTGGCCCTGACCGTCGCCCTGTCCGCGGCGCTGGCGAACTCCCTGGCAGCGCAGGGCGCCACCTCGCGCCTGCTGTACTCCATGGCCCGTGACCGACAGCTCCCCACCTTCCTCGCCCGCGTCCATCCCGTCCGCCGGGTGCCGCAGCGCGCCGTGCTCCTGGTGGGCGGACTCAGCCTGGTGCTGGGCGTGTTCTTCGTCGGGCAGATCGGCCTGCTCTCCAGCATGGTCAACTTCGGGGCGCTCTTCTCCTTTCTGCTGCTGCACGTCTCGGTGGTGTCCTACTACCTGGTCAAACGGCGGCAGCGGACCTGGGGCCTGCACCTGGTGGTCCCGCTGATCGGCTTCGCCGTCATCGCGTACGTGCTCTGCAACGCGGACGCCAAGGCGCAGATCGCGGGGGGCATCTGGATCGTCGTCGGGTTGGCGGTGATCGCGGTACGCCAGGCCACCGGGCGCCCGATCACGCTGACCCAGCCGGAATGAGCAGCACGGCGGCCGCGCTGGCCGCCCTGCACCTGCCTTCCGGCCAGGCCGCGGTCTCGGTGTGGTGCGGCCGGCCCGGGCGGCCCGCCGCCTTCCACGTCCGCGCGGACGAGCCGCACTACGCGGCAAGCCTGATGAAGCTGGCCGCCGCGCGGGCCGCCGCGCGGAGACTCGATCCGGCCACCTCGGTGGCGGTGCACCAGGAGTTCCGTTCGGCGCACTCCGGCACCTACCGCACCGACCGCTCCTACGACAACGACATCGAGCCGTGGCGGCGCCTGGGCGGTACCGCCTCGCTGGGCTGGCTGCTGGAGCGGATGGTGTGTGCCAGCAGCAACCTGGCCACCGATGTGGTCCTGGAGCAGGTCGGGGTGGCAGCCGCGGCCGCCGAGGCACCGGCCGGAATGACCCTCACCCGGCCGATCGGCGACCATGCCGCACGCGCGGCGGGGCTGACCAACACCGTCACCGCCCGCGCCGCGGCCGAGCTGGTGGCCGCGCTGGCCACGGAGCGGCACGGCCGACTGCTGGAGCCGATGCGCCGGCAGCTCCACCGCGAGGAGATCCCCGCGGCCCTGCCACCCGGCACCCGCGTCGCCAACAAGAACGGCTGGGTCGACGGCGTGCTGCACGACGTCGCCCTGATCGAGCCGACGGACGCGCCCCCGTACGTCCTGGCCGTGTGCACCAGCGGGATGGCACAGACGGCCGCCCGCGCGGTGATCCACGCGGTCACCCGCGCCAGTTGGACCGACCGCGCCCGGCTGGAGGCCCCCACCCCCGAGCCGGGCACCCCGCACGGCCCCGGCTGACCATTTTTCGCCATGTCCCCCAGTCTCCCCACGCCCTCCCCACGTCCCCTTGCGGCCCGGCCCGGCCCGCACCTGCGACCTCGCCGGTACGACGCCTGACGGACGCGTCCCAGCTCTCCGTACCCCCGAGCCCCCGCACACTCCCGATCGAGGAGGCACCGCCTCATGCGCGTCACCACCCGCCGCTCCGGCCGCCGACGGGCGACTGCCGGACTGACGGTACTGGCCTCCGCCATGGCCCTGACCCTTCCGTCCGCCGCAGCACACGCCGCCGCACAGCCGGGTGCGGACCCCTCCCGGAAGCCGCCCACGGCGTACGTGGACGTCTCCGTGGCCACCGTGTGGACCAGCCCGCACAGCGCCCGCCCCGTCGATGCGCCCGCCCTCGGTGACCCGGCACGCCCGGACGCGTGGCTGCGGGCCATGACCGCCGAGCAGAAGCGCGCTCTGATCTCCCAGGGGCTGACGCAGACCCAGGTGCTGTACGGGCGCCCCGTGCACGTCCTGGAGCGGAAGGGCGAGTGGAGCAAGGTCGCCGTCCCCGACCAGTCCACCCCGAAGAACCCCCTCGGCTACCCGGGTTGGATACCCACGACCCAGCTCACCCGCAACGCCGGGTACGGCGCCGTCGCCGCACACCGGCCCTTCGCCCTGGTCGACAAGCACCTGCGGGCCCGGCTCTACGACGACCCGCAGCTGCGCTCCGCGGACCTGCGGATCGGTGTGAACACGCGGCTGCCGGTGCTGGCCCGGACGTCCGGGTCCGTTCTGGTGGACACCCCGGACCACGGCGCCGAGTGGCTGGCCGCCAAAGACGTCACGGTGTACCGGCACGCCACCGACATACCCCGCCCCACCGGGGCCGACCTGGTGCGCTTCGCGAAGAAGTTCCGGCGCCTGCCCTATCTGTGGGGCGGGCGCTCCGGATTCGGCGTCGACTGCTCCGGGTTCACCTCCACCGTGTACCAGGCACACGGCATCGAACTGCCGCGGGACGCCGACGCGCAGGCCGTGCAGGGCGGCGGCCACAAGGTGGCGCGGGACGACCTCGAACCCGGCGACCTGCTCTTCTACGCCCATGAGGAGGGAGCCGGGTCCATCTACCACGTCGCCCTGTACGTCGGAGACGGCAGGATGATCGAGGCACACGGCTCGAAGCCCGTCCGCATCGACCCGGTCCGCTTCGACGCCGACTACTGGGGCGCCATGCGCTACGTGTAGTGCCGCCGAGCGGGAGAGATGCCTCGTGGCGGGGCCCGGGCGGGACTCACAGGCCCTTTCGCATGAGGACGCACATCGTCTCGTGGCGACGGATCGACCCGTCGGGCCCTTCCTCGTCCCAGGCGTCGGGCTCACGACCGTACGCGGTGTAACCGAGACGCTCGTACAGGGCGCGGGCCCGGGGGTTGTCCTCCTCCACGGCGAGTTCGGCCCTGTGCAGGCCGCGGCCCCTGATCCGCTGTTCGGCCGCTCGGATCAGCAGCGTTCCCAGCCCGCGGGACCGGAGCGCGGGGAGCACGGCGAGTTGCCACACGGTTCCGGCTCCCTCGGACACGTGATAGTCGACGCCGCCGATCGCCACGGGTAGGTCCACCGGGGTGCACACGGCCAGGTAGTCCACCTCGCCCGACGCGGCGCGCGCCAGCTCCCGCTCGACGTGGCGCAGGTGGGTGGCCGAGCCCGACCAGGTGCAGGCGGGCAGGTCGTGCGGCGTAAGGTCGCGCACGCTGACGGGCAGGCCGATGGTGGCCTCGGCGAAGTTGTGTGCATCCATCACGACCATGAGCATGCCGACCAGCACAACTATGCCGCAACGCGGGGTGGTTGAGGTCAGCCCTTCGGCCGATCCGCTCGCTCCGCCGGGCGCCGGTGTGTCGGCCGAAAGGTCGATGTGGGCGCGGTGAGGCGGCCGTAGCGTCGATGACCGTGAGCACCGGACCCCCGCCAAGGAGGGGCCGCCGGCCTCACGCGAATCCTCGCCATGTCGAGGACCCCCCCCGGAGCCCACTCCGCATTCCGTGAACGCTGCGTGCGGAACCGCCTGCCGGCCGGCGCAGCCCGCAGGAGCCGCGCGGGCAATCGTGGGCACGGCTCTACCGTTCGGAGGACTTATGAAGTCATGGCGTACTCGCCTCGCTGTCGGCCTCGCCGCAGGTGCCGCGGCGGTCACCGTTCCGCTGACCGCCACCGGTGCTCTCGCCGACACGGCGTCCACAGGCACCGCACACACCGCCTCGGGGTGGGAGATAGCCGGCGGCTGGAGTTATCCGCAGGGGGAGGCGTTCTGCGAACAGGAGGCCAGGGAGGACTACTTCCCGCAGGGTTTCACGGACGTGGACTGTGTGGCCGATCCCGGGACCGGCCCCGACTTCTACACCATCTGGATCTACCGCCCCTGATCCCGGACCGACCCGGGTCATGCGCGGGGCGCTCTGCCGGGCGCCCCGCGGTGTCGGCCGCACCGCACCCCAGGGGGCTTCCGGATTCCGGAGGGGGGAATCCGGGAGGTTGAGCGACAGCGGCGGCCGGGGTTCCGTCCGGACCGGCGGCCTGCCGGTCCGGACGGAACGCCCTACGGCATGGCGACGACCGCCCGGCGGACGGCGGGCATGTCCGTGACGACACCGTCGAGCCCCAGCTCCCGGACGCGGGCCAGGTCCTCGTCGGTGTTGACGGTCCAACTGATGACCTCGATCCCGGCGGCGTGTGCACGCGCCACGATGTCCGCGTCCAGGTGCTGGAGCTCCAGCGACACCATGCCCGCGCCCAGTTCCCGGGCGCGCTCGGGCGCGCTGGGCGAGGAGCGGCCCGCCACCAGCACGATCGGGATGTCCGGCAGGTGCTCCCGGGTCTCGCGCAGCGCCTCGGCGTGGAAGGAGATCACGGTGACGCGGTCGTGCAGCTTGCGCCGCTCGATGGTCTCGGCGAGCACCCGTGCGGCCGCCCGGTCCTTGATCTCGGCCTGGAGCGGGCGGCGGACCGCGTCCACCACCTCCTCGAAGACCGGTACCCGCTCGCCCTCGCCCGCGTCCAGTGCACGCAGCTCCGCGAGGGTGAGTCCGCCGATGGGGCCCGACCCGTCCGTCGTGCGGGCCACATCGGCGTCGTGCATCACCACCAGGGCGCCGTCCTTGCTCAGGTGCAGGTCCAGCTCGATGACGTCGAGCCCTTCGCGTTCGGCGCGGACGAAGGAGCGCAGGGTGTTCTCGGGCTCGACGCCCATCACTCCGCGGTGTCCGACGGTGAGCAGCGGCACGGTGCGGTCTCGCTTTCGCGCGGGGTCGATCGGTGGCGCGGGCCAGACTAGCGGCCCGCCCGGAGTCCGGAACGGCGCCCCGGGCCGGGACTCGGAGGGTGGGGCCACCAGGGTGGCGGTGGGCTCGGTGGGGCTGGGTGGGGCTGGGTGGCCCGCACCTACGAGTAGCTGCCGGGGCCGCCGAGACATCGGGCGCGCTGGGAAACGTGTGCGCCGAAACCGTCATTGGCCGGAAGAATGACGGCGGTACCCCGATGTGCACAGGATAATCTTCTGCCCCCTCCTCTTGAGAGGGGGTGGCGTCGCGTATACGGTTTCCTTACGCGAGTTTCTCCTGTGGAGGGGTCAACATGACGGAAATCCTTTCGCCCGCGCCCGGCCGGGGTGGCGTTTCGCCGTCCGAGGGGGCTGCTGCCGGGAGCGTGGCCGCACACCCCGCCTGGGCCGCGCTGAAGGCGGCGGTGGAAGCGATCCGCCCTGCCCAGTCGAAGGACGGCTCCATCGACTTCGACGCCGAGGGCGCCCCCTCCCCGGAGTCCGTGCGGGCGGAACTCGAACGCGTCCTGAGTGCCGTCCAGGAGCTCTCGCCGCTGCTGCCGCACGACATCGCCTACCACCGCGCCCTGGTCGCCGACCTGCGCCGCTGGGCCGACGGCGGCTTCGGTGTGCCCGACTTCCTCGACTCGCTGCTCGCCTTCCAGCCCGCGCAGGACCGTGCCGACGGCCTCCAGCACCTGGTCGTCTTCCCCATGTACACGCAGAACGGCAACCCCGACCGCAACCTGGAGGCCGTCGTGCTGCGCATGGTGTGGCCCGACTGGCTGGCCGAGCTGGAGCGCACCCGCTACGACAACCCGCTGTTCTGCGGCATCACCTTCGAGGACTTCACCTCCGGCTACGACACCCACTCCGCCGTGCTCTTCCCGGAGACCATCGCCGTACGGGAGGCCCCCGAGCGCTTCACCTGGGGCGGCATCTTCTGCGACCGCGAGGCCGCCCGCTTCCGCCGCGTCGTCCAGGCGGCCTGCGAGGTCACCAGCCTGGAACTCCCCGAGGAGGCACGGGAACTGCTGGCCGACCAGGAGCGCTGTCAGCAGACGTTCGTACTGTGGGACATGGTCCACGACCGCACCCACAGCCACGGCGACCTGCCGTTCGACCCCTTCATGATCAAGCAGCGGCAGCCGTTCTGGATGTACGGCCTCGAAGAGCTGCGCTGCGATCTGACCGCCTTCCACGAGGGCGTCAAGCTGGAGGCGGACGGCCTTCCGCAGGGCCGCGACGTGCAGTACGCCATGATCCTGGAGCGGCTCTTCCGCTTCCCCGTGACCGGTGAGCGCAAGCGCAACTACGACGGCCTCGGCGGTCAGCTCCTGTTCGCCTACCTGCACCAGCACGACGCGCTGCGCTGGACCGACAACAAGCTGGCCATCGACTGGGACCGGGCCCGCCAGGTCACCGTCGCCCTCCGTGAGGAGATCGAGACCCTCTACCGCGCCGGTATCGACCGCCCCAAGCTGGTGCACTGGTTCAAGGCGTACGAGCTGGTCTCCACCTACCTCGCCCCGCACCCCGGCTCCACCTGGGCCAAGGGCCCCGACGCGCTGGACGTGAGCCTGCCGCCGCGCAAGCTGGTGGACGAGGTGCTGCCCGACGAGTTTCCGCTCAGCATGTTCTACGAGGCCCTCGCGAAGAAGCTGCGGGGTGTGATCGCATCGACCCAGGGCATCACTGCCGACAGCCCGGTCCAGGCCGCCGCGGCGTGAGCGGCGGGTCACAGCGCGGGCGGGCGGCTTGGTCGAGGGTCAGGCGAGCGAGGAGACGACACGGATGACGGACGAGACGACACGGCGCGGCTACGAGGGCAACGGGGAGGGCAGCCTGCAGGGGCGGGTGATCGCGGTCGCCGGAGCGGCGGGACCGGCCGGACAGGCCACCGTGCTGCGGCTCGCCGAGGAGGGCGCCACGGTGGTGGCCTGCGACGCGGACGCCGGGCGGCTGGCCCAGGCGGTGGACGCCGCGCGGTTCGCGCACGGTGGTGCGACGGTCACCGGCGACACCGTCGACCTGCTCGACCTGGCGCAGACCCGCGCCTGGGCGGCCAAGACCGAGAAGGAGTACGGCCGCGTCGACGGGCTCGTCCACCTGGTGGGCGGCTGGCGCGGTTCGGCCTCGTTCGCCGAGACCGACCTCGCCGACTGGGACACGCTCCACGAACTCCTCGTCCGCACTCTTCAGCACACCTCCCTCGCCTTCGAGGCCCCGCTCAAGCGCGCCGGAGACGGCCGGTTCGTCCTGATCAGCGCGCTGGGTGCGAGCAAGCCCACCGCGGGCAACGCCGCCTACGCGGCGTCCAAGGCCGCGGCCGAGGCATGGACGCTGGCGCTCGGTGACGCTTTCCGCAAGGCAGGGGGTGAGAGCCCGCCGCCCGCGGCCGCTGTCATCCTGGTGGTGAAGGCGCTGGTGAACGACCAGATGCGGGCCGACCGGCCGAACGCGAAGTTCGCGGGCTTCACGGACGTGGGGGACCTCGCCGAGGCCGTCGCCGACACCTGGAACAAGCCCGCAGAAGAGCTGAACGGAACCCGCCTGTGGCTGACGCCCAACCCCTGACCCCGCAGTCCTGTGCCACCGACGCCAAGCGTCACCACGACCCGGAGGTACGCGGCTTCGCCAGCGACAACTACGCCGGCGCCCACCCGGAGATCCTGGCGGCGCTGGCGCTGGCCAACGGAGGCCACCAGTCCGCCTACGGCGCGGACGACTACACCGCACACCTCCAGACGGTGGTGCGCAGTCACTTCGGGCAGCGCGCCGAGGCCTTCCCGGTCTTCAACGGCACCGGGGCCAACGTCGTCGCCCTCCAGGCGGTGACCGACCGGTGGGGTGCGGTGATCTGCGCCGACTCCGCACACATACACGTCGACGAGTGCGGTGCGCCTGAGCGGGTCGGCGGTCTGAAGCTGCTCACCGTACCCACCCCGGACGGCAAGCTGACGCCCGAGCTGATCGACCGGGAGGCGTACGGCTGGGACGACGAGCACCGTGCGATGCCGCAGGTGGTCTCGCTGGCGCAGAACACCGAGCTCGGCACGCTCTACACGGTCGAGGAGATACGCGCGCTGTGCGAGCACGCGCACGAGCGCGGCATGCTGGTCCACCTCGACGGCGCGCGGATCGCCAATGCCGCAGCCGCCCTGGACGTGCCCATGCGCGCCTTCACCAACGCCGCCGGGGTCGACATCCTCTCCCTGGGCGGCACCAAGAACGGCATGCTGTTCGGTGAGGCGGTCGTGGTCCTGAACCCGGACGCGGTCCGTCACATGAAGCACCTGCGCAAGCTGTCGATGCAGCTCGCCTCCAAGATGCGTTTCATCGCCGTGCAGTTGGAGGCGCTGCTCGCCGGCGACCTGTGGCTGCGCAACGCGCGGCACTCCAACGCGATGGCCCAGCGGCTGGCCGCGGGGGTCCGGGAGGTGGAGGGTGTCCAGCTCCTCCACCCCGTCCAGGCCAACGCCGTCTTCGCCCGCCTCCCGCACGACGTGAGCGAGCGCCTCCAGAAGCGCTACCGGTTCTACTTCTGGGACGAGGCGGCAGGCGACGTGCGCTGGATGTGCTCCTTCGACACCGCGGAGCAGGACGTGGACGGCTTCGTGGCCGCACTGCGCGAGGAGATGGGCCGCTGACGGTGTCCGGTCCCGGCGCAGTGGACGCCACCAACTGAATACATATGCGGCCCACTGCAACTCCATTGAATTACGGTGGGTCGCTTCGTACGCTCACGCGGCATGATGCTCACTCCCGTCACCGCAGACGAATCCGCCTACCTCGCCGCGGACGAGGCCGTCGACCACGCCCACCCCCTGGTCCGTGAGACGGCCGCCCGCCTGCTGACCGGCGTCGACGGAGACCTGGCCGCCTACGCGCGCGCCGCCTACGAGTTCGTCCGCGACACCGTCCCGCACTCGGCCGACGTGGGCGACTGGCGTCTGCCCTGGCGGGCCTCGGACGTGCTCGCACAGGGGGTCGGTATCTGCCACACCAAGTCGCACGCGCTGGTCGCCCTGTTGCGCGCCGAAGGGGTGCCGGCCGGGTTCTGCTACCAGAAGCTCGACGTCCTCCACGGGCTGATCGCGCTGCGCCTGCCCGGATCCGCCCGCTGGGTGCGGCAGGATCCGCGCGGCAACAAGCCCGGGGTCCAGGCCCGGTTCAGCCTCGGCCGGGAGCAACTCGGCTACGCCGTCCGGCCGCTGAAGGGGGAGTGCGACTATCCGGTGCTCTACGCCGGGCCCCATCCCGTCGTGCTCCGGGCGCTGCGTGAGGCCGAGGACCGCGCCCACCTGTGGCGACTGCTGGACGTGGCGCTCTAGCGCGGCCGTGCGGGCGAGCCGGGGGCGCTGCCAGGGCGGCGCTCCCGGTCGTGGCGTGTTTCGCGCCCTCCGTCCGCGCCCTGGTGTTTGAAGACCCCGGAGGTGTGAAAGAGTGCCAGTTATATAGGTGGCCGATACATATGACCTTCGGTGAACCTATTACTACGGGGGGTCGTTGCACGTCGGTCACGCGCACCGAAGGTCGAAGCCGGAGGAAACACATGTGCGGAATCACCGGGTGGGTCTCCTACGACAGGAACCTGGCATCCGAGAGGGCGACCGTCGACGCCATGACGGAGACCATGTCCTGCCGCGGCCCGGACGACGCCGGCACCTGGATAGCCGGCCCCGCCGCACTGGGTCACCGCAGGCTCGCCATCATCGACCTGCCCGGCGGCAGGCAGCCGATGACCGTCGAGACGCCCGAGGGCAGCGTCGCCATGGTCTACTCGGGGGAGACCTACAACTACACCGAGCTGCGCCGTGAGTTGACCGGCCGCGGCCACCGGTTCACCACCGACTCCGACACCGAGGTCGTCCTCCGCGCCTACCTGGAGTGGGGTCCGGCGCTCGCCGAGCGGCTGAACGGCATGTACGCGTTCGCCATCTGGGACAGCCGCAGCAAGCAGCTCGTCATGGTGCGCGACCGCATGGGCATCAAGCCGTTCTACTACGCCGAGACGTCCGACGGCGTGCTCTTCGGGTCCGAGCCCAAGGCGATCCTCGCCAACCCGCTGGCCCGCCGCGAGGTCACCCTCGACGGGCTGCGTGAGCTGTTCTCCTTCGTCAAGACCCCCGGCCACGCCGTGTGGGAGGGCATGCGCGAGGTCGAGCCCGGCACCGTGGTCACCGTGGACACGAACGGGGTGCGCACCCACGTCTACTGGCAGTTGGAGACCCGGGCACACACCGACGACAAGGACGAGAGCATCGCGCACGTGCGCGAGCTGATGGACGACATCGTGCGCCGCCAGCTCGTCTCCGACGTGCCGCGCTGCACCCTGCTCTCCGGCGGCCTCGACTCCTCCGCCATGACGGCACTGGCGGCCCGTCAGCTCCAGGAGACCGGCGAGACCGTCCGCAGCTTCGCCGTCGACTTCGTCGGGCAGACCGAGAACTTCGTCGCCGACGAACTGCGCGGCACCCCGGACACCCCGTTCGTCCACGACGTGGCCCGCGAGTCCGCCACCGACCACCAGGACATCGTCCTCAGCTCCGACGACCTGGCCGACCCCGAGGTGCGCTCCCGCGTCATCCGGGCCCGCGACATCCCCATGGGCCTCGGCGACATGGACGCCTCCCTCTACCTGCTGTTCAAGGCCATCCGGCAGCACTCGACGGTCGCCCTCTCCGGCGAGTCCGCGGACGAGGTCTTCGGCGGCTACAAGCACTTCTTCGACGAGGAGGCCCGCAAGGGCGAGACCTTCCCGTGGCTGGTGCAGTTCGCCCGGACCATCGGCGAGGACGACAACATCCTCAACGCCCCGCTGAACCGTGCCCTGGACCTGCCCGGCTACACCCGGGACAGCTACGCCTCGGCGGTGAACGGCATCCAGCGGCTGGAGGGCGAGAGCGACTTCGAGTACCGGATGCGGGTCATCTGCTATCTGCACCTGACCCGCTTCGTCCGCATCCTGCTGGACCGCAAGGACCGCGCCAGCATGGCCGTCGGACTGGAGGTCCGCGTGCCGTTCTGCGACCACCGGCTGGTGGAGTACGTCTACAACACGCCCTGGTCGCTGAAGTCCTTCGACGGGCGGGAGAAGAGCCTGCTTCGCGAGGCGACCGCCGACGTGCTGCCCCGCTCGGTGTACGACCGGGTCAAGAGCCCCTACCCCTCCACGCAGGACCCGAAGTACTTCACCGCCCTGCAGGAGAACGTCAAGGACCTGCTCGCCAAGCCCTCCCACCAGGTCTTCGACCTCGTCGAGCGGGAGTGGCTGGAGCGGGCGGTCACGATCGACACTCCGCAGCACAGCCAGGCCTCCCGGCGGGGCCTTGAGCGCGTGCTCGACCTGGCGCTGTGGATGGATATGTACGCCCCCACGATTACACTCGCCTGATCCGATCAGGACGAGCCCACGGGGGGAGCGATGGGGACCCGTCAGAACGAGGACGCGGCCTTCGACATGGTGATCGCCCTGCACCGGCTGCTGCGCTCACTGCGCAGGGCGAGCACCACGGGAGGGCTGCAGCCGACCCAGTTGATCGTCCTGTCCCTGCTGACCCAGGCGGGGCCCAGCAGGGTCGGCCAGATCGCCGAGCGGGTCCCCTGCTCCCAGCCGACCGCCACCGCCGTCGTGGCGGAGCTGGAAGCGCTCGGCTTCGCCCGCCGGGAGCCCGACCCCACCGACGGCCGCGCCACCCGCGTGGCCGTCACCGCCCTGGGGACCAGGGCGCTGCGGGACGTGGCGCACGGCGAGGCCGAGGAGCTGCTGGAGCGCCTCGGCTCGCTCCCCGAGGACGAGGTGGCCAGGGTGCTGGCTACGGCGCCGCTGCTGCGGAGACTCGCGGAGGCGGGCCGGTAGCTCCGCGTGGCTCCGCAGCAGCGCCGCCTACAGGGTGCGTGCCTGGGCCGGTGTCGGGGCCGCACCGCCCAGGTGAGCCGGCTGCCACCAGGCGCCGGCGGAGTCCGCGGGCGAGGCCGGGTAGGCCCGCTGGGCGGCTTCCAGCAGCTCACCGACCCGCTCGCGCAGCCGGTCGGTGACGCCCGTGGCCGGCTCGTCCGGGTCCGTCTCCACGGGGGTGCCGACCCGGATGCTGATGGGCAGGTGATGGCGGCCGAAGTCGCGCTTGTGGCCCTTGGTCCACAGCCGCTGGGTGCCCCACAGGGCCATCGGGACGAGCGGGACCCGCGCCTCCTGGGCCAGCCGTGCCGCGCCGGACTTGAAGTCCTTGAGGGTGAACGACCGGGAGATCGTCGCCTCCGGGAAGACCCCGATGACCTCGCCCGCGCGCAGGGCCGCCAGGGCGTGCGTGTAGGCGTGCTCCCCGCGGGAGCGGTCGACAGGGATGTGCTTCATGGCGCGCATCAGCGGCCCGGAGACCTTGTGCCGGAAGACCGACTCCTTGGCCATGAACCGCACCAGCCGCTTGGCGGGGCGGGCGGCCAGCCCGGTGAAGATGAAGTCCAGGTAGCTGATGTGGTTGCTCACCAGGACGGCCCCGCCGCGGTGGGGCACGTGCTCGGCGCCGCGGACGTCGAAGCGCAGGTCGAGCGCCTTGAACCACGCCCGTGCCGCACCGATCACGGGTGGGTAGAGGAGATCGGCCATGTGGGGACCCTTCGTCTCGGAGGCCTGCAAGCGGTCTCCAGCAGGCCGAGCGGTGCCGGAACCCGGTCTGCCGCGGTCCCGTACTTACGGGTGCGTAACTTCCGGCATCGGCAGATCGTTCCCCAAAGCGTTGCTCCTGGCTAGCCTCGCGGCAGACTTGTCCGTAAGGGCGTGGGAATCGAGCGGGAATTCCGCATCGGCGCCGGATTGGAGGCCTTTCGTGGTGGAGCGGGTGAACGCCGAGCTGCTCGGCGTGCGGGAGCTGGGGGAGCGGGCGACGCTCGTGCAGTTCTCCAGCGCCTTCTGCCGGCCCTGCCATGCGACCCGCCGTGTCCTGGGGGAGGTGGCCGCCATGGTCGACGGTGTGGTGCACGTCGAGATCGACGCGGAGGAGCACCTGGGGCTGGTCCGGGAACTGGAGGTCACCGGTACGCCCACCGTGCTCGTGCTGGACGGCGCGGGGCGCCTCGTCAAGCGGGCCACCGGGCAGCCGCGGAAGGCCGACGTCATCGCCGCGCTGGGCTCCGCCCTCGCCTGAAACCCCCTCTGGCCAGGGCGCGGTCCGGCCCGGGGCGTGACCCAGATCCCCTCCCGGGACACTCGCTTCGCACCGCCCCGCGTGATGGAGTTGGGCCGTCACTCTCTCCGTTGGCAACGTCACAGTTCGGCGGTCTTGAGAACGGGGAACGTGCTGGGTGTACTGACGAGTAATATTGTGGACGGACCGCCGGCCCCATGAGGGCCGGAACCGTAAGTCGAAGCAGTAGGAGAGCCGGCGTGAGCTTGAGGATCGTTGTCTGTGTGAAGTACGTGCCCGACGCCACCGGTGACCGGCACTTCGCGGAGGACCTGACCACCGATCGCGAGTCGGTCGACGGCCTGCTCTCCGAGCTGGACGAGTACGCGGTCGAGCAGGCGCTGCAGATCGGGGAGTCCGACGGTGTCGAGGACGCGGAGATCACCGTGCTGACCGTCGGCCCCGAGGACGCCAAGGACGCCCTGCGCAAGGCGCTGTCCATGGGTGCGGACAAGGCCGTCCACGTCGAGGACGACGACCTGCACGGCACCGACGCGCTGGGCAGCTCGTACGTGATCGCCAAGGCCATCGAGAAGACCGGCTACGACCTGGTCGTCTGCGGTATGGCCTCCACCGACGGCACCATGGGTGTGCTGCCCGCGATGCTCGCCGAGCGGCTGGGCGTGCCGCAGGTGACGCTCCTGTCCGAGGTCTCCGTCCAGGACGGCAAGGTGACCGGACGGCGCGACGGCGACGCTGCCACCGAGCAGCTGGAGGCGCAGCTCCCCGCCGTCGTCTCCGTCACCGACCAGTCGGGCGAGGCGCGTTACCCCTCCTTCAAGGGGATCATGGCCGCCAAGAAGAAGCCCGTCGAGTCGCTGGACCTGGACGACCTGGACATCGAGGCCGACGAGGTGGGGCTGGACGGCGCCTGGACCAAGGTCGAGGACGTGACCGAGCGCCCGCCGCGGACCGCGGGCACCGTCGTCAAGGACGAGGGCGACGGCGGCAAGCAGCTCGCGGGCTTCCTCGCGGAGCGCAAATTCGTCTGAAGCAGCCCGGCGAGCCGGTAGTGCGTCCGAGCCGCTGCTTCTTCCCCGACCTCCCTTTCCGAACCCGCGCAGGAGAGCAATCCCATGGCTGAAGTCCTTGTCTACGTCGACCACGTGGACGGCGCCGTCCGCAAGCCCACCCTCGAACTGCTGACCCTGGCCCGCAAGCTGGGCGACCCGGTCGCCGTGCACCTGGGTCCGAACGCGGCCGAGGCAGCGGGCACGCTCGCCGAGTACGGCGCCGCGCGTGTGCTGGCCGCGGACGCGCCCGAGTTCGCCGACTACCTCGTCGTGCCGAAGGTGGACGCGCTCCAGGCCGCCTACGACTCCGTCTCGCCCGCCGCCGTGCTGGTGCCCTCGTCCGCCGAGGGCAAGGAGATCGCCGCGCGGCTCGCCGTGCGCATCGGCTCCGGCATCATCACCGACGCCGTGGACCTGGAGTCCTCCGACGAGGGCCCGGTCGCCACCCAGTCGGTCTTCGCCGCCGCGTACACCACCAGGTCCCGGATCACCACGGGCACCCCGGTCATCACCGTCAAGCCGAACTCGGCCACGCCGGAGGCGGCCGCCGCGGCCGGTACCGTCGAGGAGCTGTCGGTCGGCTTCGGCGAGACCGCCACCGGCACGAAGGTCACCTCGCGCACCCCGCGCGAGTCCACCGGCCGCCCCGAGCTGACCGAGGCCGCGATCGTGGTCTCCGGCGGCCGCGGCGTCAACGGTGCCGAGAACTTCCCGCTGATCGAGGGCCTGGCCGACTCGCTGGGCGCCGCTGTCGGTGCCTCGCGCGCCGCGGTGGACGCCGGCTGGTACCCGCACTCCCACCAGGTCGGCCAGACCGGTAAGAGCGTCTCGCCGCAGCTCTACATCGCCACCGGCATCTCCGGCGCCATCCAGCACCGGGCCGGCATGCAGACGTCCAAGACGATCGTGGCCGTCAACAAGGACTCCGAGGCCCCGATCTTCGAGCTGGTCGACTACGGCGTGGTGGGCGACCTGTTCGAGGTCGTCCCGCAGCTCACCGAGGAGATCAGGACCCGCAAGGGCTGACGAGGCCGCTGCCGTCCACCCGAAGGGCCCCGCACCAGGTCGTGGTGCGGGGCCCTCGGCGTGCGGCGCCGGTTCTCCTCTGGTCAGAAGGAGAAGACGGAGGCGCCTTCGGTGCCTCGCACGCAGGGGTTGGCGTAGGTGTGCGCGAAGTCGACACGCTCGCCCTCCCACACGCCCTGCGCGGTGACGGTGACCGGCTGCCACTCGCGCGTGCACAGCTGCTCGGCTCCGCCGGACAGTGCGGCGAAGTCGCCCTGCGCGGCGCGGAGCTGGGCGCAGGCCCGGTCGGGGGCGGGGTGCGTGCCGGACGCGGTGGGTGTGCAGCTCAGTGTGACGGCCCGCTGGGGGGTGGCGGCGGCGTCGGTCCCGGTGGTGACGGTCAGGACGAGCGCCGAGGGCGCGTACAGCGAGGTGGGCCGGGCGGGGGCGGCCTGGGTGGGCGCTGCCGTGAGGGCGAGCGCGCCGGCGGTCCCGGTGATCACGGCCGCCAGGGCGAGGGCGGCTCTCCGGGGCGCGGTCTTCCGCATTGTGTGCTTCCTTCCGCTTTGAGGGTAAGTGCCGGATCGGCGAGCTCGAGTCTGCCGAGTCCGGCCACCGAAAGCACATCGCCACCACGCGTTTCGGTAACGTTGTGCATTGAATCAGTGGCGCAAAGTTACTCCCCGCGGACCGTATCCCCTGCGGCAACACCCCGCTGTTCGCCTCCCGTTCAGCCGCACTGGCCGGATCCCACCCCTGTACAACGGCCGGATTCCGGGCGCTGCCCCCGAGGGAGGCGGTAACGGCGCCCCGCCCTGAGGGGGCCGCCTGTGGCGGTCCGTGGCGTGCGGGGACCCCTTGACTGGCTGGTCAGCGGACCATACGGTCGCCGCAACCAGCTTCAACGTTTTGTTGATTACGGTCGTGAGTCGTCAGGGAGAGGGAGCGTAGATGTCGCAGGGTGGGACGGTCGGTACCAGCTTGGACGCCGGTGTCGTGGCTCAGGTGACCGAGTCGCTGGCGCCGGTGGACGCCGAGCTCGCACGGCGGTACCCGGGGGATGCGGGGACGCGGCAACCGGTGCACACGGTCTATGTGCCCGCCGACACCGTCACCCCGAGCACACTCCGCGAGTGGGGCGAGGCGGCGCTCGCGCTGCTGGACGCCCACGCGCCCGACGCCGACACGCTCGCCGAGGTCCTGGGTCTCGACGCGGACCTGGCCGGCCCCGTCCACGACCGCATACGCGACAAGCTGCGCCGGGAGCCCGTCGAGGACCTGCGGATCGACTTCGAGGACGGATACGGGGTCCGCCCCGACGCCGAGGAGGACGCCGCCGCGGTCCGCGCCGCCGAGCTCGTCGCCGACGCCTTCGCCGAAGGGGCCGAGGGCCCGACCCCGGCGTACGCCGGTATCCGCATGAAGTGCATGGAAGCCGCCGTCCGCGACCGCGGTATCCGCACCCTCGACCTGTTCCTCACCGGCCTGATGGAGGCCGGCAGGCTGCCCGACGGGCTGGTGCTGACCCTGCCGAAGGTGACCTACGCGGAGCAGGTCACCGCGATGGTCCGGCTCTGCGAGGAGTTCGAGAAGGCCCGCGGGCTGGAGCCCGGCCGCATCGGCTTCGAGATCCAGATCGAGACCACCCAGTCGATCCTGGGCCCCGACGGCCGCGCCACCGTGGCCCGCATGATCGACGCGGCCCAGGGCCGGGCGACCTCGCTGCACTACGGCACCTTCGACTACAGCGCCTCCTGCGGAGTCTCCGCCGCCCACCAGGCGATGGACCACCCGGCCGCCGACCACGCCAAGGCCGTCATGCAGGTGGCCGCCGCCGGGACCGGCGTCCGGCTCTCGGACGGCTCCACCAACATCCTGCCGGTGGGCGACCGCGCCCAGGTCCACCACGCCTGGCGGCTGCACCACGGGCTGGTGCGCCGCTCGCTGGCCCGTGCCTACTACCAGGGCTGGGACATGCACCCCGGCCACCTGCCCACCCGCTACGCCGCCGTCTACGCCTTCTACCGCGAGGGCATGCGCCGCGCGGGTGAGCGGCTGGCGGCCTACGTGGGGCAGTCCGGAGGCGACGTCATGGACGAGCCGGCGACCGCACGCGCGCTCAGCGGCTACCTGCTGCGCGGCCTGGACTGCGGTGCGTTGGACACCGCCGAGGTCCGGAAGGTCTCCGGGCTCGACCGGCCCGAACTCGACCGCCTCGCGGGGCGCTGAGCCCCCCGGTTCCCGGGCGGCCGCCCTGGTCTCGCGCGGCTGCCCGGCCCCGTCCGGCCGGTCAGCGGGCCTCCGTCGCCGACGAGGCGCGCAGCAGACGGAGTTGACCGATCTCGGCGGCGTTCTTCATCAGCTCCGCGTTCACCCACGCCACCATGTGCGCGACGGTGTGTGCCGGGTCGCGGTCCCAGGGGAAGGGCGCCGTCGCGTCCAGCTCCGCGTCGGTCAGCCCGTCCAGTACCCCCAGCCACTCCTCCCGCAGACCGCGCAGCCAGGCCACGGTGGCCGCCTCGTCGCCGGGAAGGCCGATCTCGGTGCGGTCCCGCGGTGGGCGGCCCCGCGCGTGGTCGAGCGTGACGCTCCACCACCAGCCCAGGTGCCAGCTCAGCCACCCCATGGTCGGGGCGGGCACCGGGTCGGGCTCCGTCTCGGCGAAGTCCGGCACCCAGCCGCCCTCGGGCCCGAGGCGGACCGTCCAGCAGCGCGGGCCCGGCTCCCACAGCAGGTCGCCGGGCGCAAGCCGCTCCAAGTGGTACGCGAACAGGGACCAGGTCAGGTCGAACTGGAAGCGCAGCAGATCACGTCGGGGTGTGTCCATCGGCCGATCCTGTCCGATGGAAGTGGCCGAGGGGCACCGGTTTTCCGCGCCACCACTCGCCACCACTCACCACCGCTCGCCACCACCCGCCGCCGCTCACCCGCCTCGGCCGCGCACGCCGCGCAGTCCCCGCGTGGCGTTGCCCAACGTCTCCGCCCCGGCCCGGGCCCCGGGCCCGGAGGGCCGCGGCTAGGACTTGTCCGGGCGATCAAGTGCGCAGCCAGATGACCAGGGCTGCTGCTGTGGCGGTGCCGAGGAAGACGTACCCGCGTTTGTCGTAGCGGGTGGCGATTGCCCGGGACTGCTTT